>NZ_FNSR01000001.1:618152-1236305 GCF_900104845.1 Paraburkholderia caballeronis
CTGCCGTGCTCGTATCCGATGATCCCGATCCTCTCCGCGATCATCATCGGCGAGGGCGCGCGGGTCACGCGGGCGCGCGGCTTCACGCTGTCGTTCGTGTACGTGCTCGGAATGGCGCTGGTCTATACCGTGCTCGGCGTTGCAGCGGCGCTCGTCGGGCAGAGCCTCGGCGCGTGGCTGCAGAATCCGTGGGTGCTCGGCGCGTTCGCGCTGCTGCTGACCGCGTTCGCGGTGTCGCTGATCGCGGGTTTCGACATTGCGTTGCCGCAGCGCTGGCAGGACGGCGCATCGCGTGCGTCGCGGGGACGGCCGGGCGGCAAGTTCGTGGCGGTCGCCGCGATGGGCGCGTTGTCCGCGCTGGTGGTCGGCGCGTGCATGACCGCGCCGCTGTTCGCGGTGCTCGCGTTCATCGCGCACACCGGCAATGCGGCGCTCGGCGGCGCGGCACTGTTCGCGATGGGAATCGGGCTCGGCGTGCCGCTGATGATCATCGGCCTCGGCGCGGGCACGCTGCTGCCGCGCGCGGGCGGGTGGATGGACGGCGTGAAGGTGTTCTTCGGCATCGTGCTGCTCGCGGCCGCGCTGTGGATCGTCTGGCCGGTGCTTGGCGAGACGGTTCGGATGCTGTTCGCCGCGTTGTGGCTGCTGCTCGCGGCCGCGGCGCTCGGCCTTTTCACGCCGAACGCGGGCGCCGCAACCGTTTGGCGACGGCTCGGGCGCGGCGTCGGCGCTGCGTTTGCGATCTGGGCGGCGACGCTGCTCGTTGGCGTGGCGGCGGGGTCCGGCGATCCGCTGCGGCCGCTCGCCGTGCTGGCGTCGCGTGAAGATCCGTCAGCGGGCGGCGCGGCGACCGGCGCACCGACGCTGACGTTCGCGCCGGTGAGTTCGCCGGCGCAACTCGATGCGGCGCTCGGTGCGTCGGGCAAGCCGTCGATGCTCGACTTCTATGCGGACTGGTGCGTGAGCTGCAAGGAGATGGAGGCACTGACGTTCAGCGATCCGCGTGTGCATGCGCGGCTCCAGCAACTCGATCTGCTGCGCGCGGACGTGACCGCGAACAACCCCGACGACCAGGCGCTGCTGAAGCGTTTCGGCCTGTTCGGGCCGCCGGGAATCATCTTCTTCGACGGCAACGGCCGCGAGGTGTTGCGCGTCGTCGGCTACGAGTCGGCGGACCGTTTTCTCGGCCGCCTGAACCGTCTGCCCGCGCCGCCGCAGTCCTGAGCGCGGCGGAACGCATACGCCCGCCGGCGACTAACGCAACCCAGCCAGTAAAAAAGCGCATCGACCATCGGCCGATGCGCTTTTTCATTTCAGCGCTTCATCTGCGGCGCGCCGCAACGAACGCCTACTTCTGCGCGCGCAGCAGCCGCGCGGCGTCGAGCGCGAAATACGTAAGGATGCCGTCCGCGCCCGCGCGCTTGAACGCGAGCAGCGATTCCATCATCGCCTTGTCGTGGTCGAGCCAGCCGTTCTGCGCGGCGGCCTTCAGCATCGCGTACTCGCCGCTCACCTGATACACGTAGGTCGGGAAGCGGAACTCGTCCTTCACGCGGCGCACGATATCGAGGTACGGCATACCGGGCTTCACCATCACCATGTCCGCGCCTTCCTCGATGTCGAGGCGCACTTCGCGCAGCGCCTCGTCGGTGTTCGCCGGGTCCATCTGGTAAGTCATCTTGTTGCTCTTGCCCAGATTCGACGCGGAGCCGACCGCGTCGCGGAACGGACCGTAGAACGCCGATGCGTACTTAGCCGAATAGGCCATGATCCGCGTGTGGATGAAGTCCTCGCTCTCCAGCATCTCGCGGATCGCGCCGATGCGGCCGTCCATCATGTCCGACGGCGCGACGATGTCGACGCCCGCCTCGGCCTGCGCGCGCGCCTGCGCGACGAGAATCTCGATCGTCTGGTCGTTGATCACGTAGCCGGCTTCGTCGAGCACGCCGTCCTGACCGTGGCTCGTGTACGGGTCGAGCGCGACGTCGGTCAGCACGCCGAGGTCCGGGAAGCGTTTCTTCAGCTCGCGCACTGCGCGCGGGATCACACCGTCCGGATTCGTTGCCTCGATGCCGTCCGGCGTCTTTAGCGCGGGATCGACTGCCGGGAACAGCGAGATCACCGGCACGCCGAGTTCGACGCACTGTTCGGCGACGCCCATCAGCAGGTCGACCGACACGCGCTCGACGCCCGGCATCGATGGCACCGCTTCGCGCACGTTCTCGCCTTCGATGACGAATACCGGGTAGATCAGGTCGTTGGTGGTGAGGAGGTTTTCGCGCATCAGGCGGCGCGAGAAGTCGTCGCGGCGCATGCGGCGCGGACGATGATGCGGATAAAAGCTCATATCAGCGGGTATCTTGAAGCCAGATGAAGGCTTTCTGGGGGACCGGAATAATTCCGGGACAATGGTATATCATACCGGTCGAGCGAGGCGCGCTGCGCCGGACTCCCCGCTTCTCCTCCCTGAGCGGGTGCCTGTCGTTCATCGATCAGGCTGTTTAACCCGCCGGCAATTGCGGCGGGTTTTTTTATGCGCGGCGCCTGGGCGCTGTCGTGCAGTCGCCGCTCATGCGGGCCGCGCCGCGGGTCACGACCGACTTCACGCCTCCGCGCTGTCGTCCGCCGCGTCCCCTGTTTTCGGGGCGATCCAGCTTTCGATGCGCTCGTGGGCTTCGTCGAGGCCGATCCGCTTGAGCGCCGAGAATAGCTGCGCGCTCAGTTCGCTTTCATAACCCTGCTTCCGATATTCGTCGAAGCCCTTCTGCGCCGTGCGCAGCGCGACGACGCTCTCCTGGCGTGTCAATTTGTCGCACTTGGTCAGCAGCGCGTGGATCGGCCTGCCGGTCGGCGCGAACCACTCGATCATCCGCCGGTCGAGGTCGGTCAGCGGGCGGCGCGCGTCCATCATCAGGATCAGGCCGCACAGCTGCGAGCGCGTGCGCAGGTATGCGGACAGCAGCGCTTCCCAGTGCGCCTTCGACGCCTCCGGCACTTCGGCGTAACCGTATCCCGGCAGGTCGACCAGGTAGCCGACCGGATCGTCGTCGGGACCGACCGAAAAATAGTTGATGTGCTGCGTGCGGCCAGGCGTCTTCGACGCGAACGCGAGCCGCTTCTGGTTGCAGAGCAGATTGATCGCGGTGGACTTGCCCGCGTTGGACCGGCCCGCGAACGCGACTTCGGGGCGGGCGGTCGCTGGCAGATCGCGCAGGTGGTTGACCGTCGTGAAGAAGCGGGCTTGATGCAGCAGGAAGGCCATGGGGGAAACCAGAATGTGAGACACGGCGGCGGCGTGGCCGCAGCGGCCGGCCGTGGGCCGGGGGAATAGCGCGACTATCGGGGCGAGCCCGGCTGGCGCGGTTGCGTATAGCGCGTTATTGTACAATGCGACGGTTTACTGAATACCGGTCAAGCCAGCGCGCAGGCCATACCGGCACGTCGGTTGCCATCGTCGTTTTGCAGAACCTATTCCCACAAGACGAAACCGGGTGTGCGAATGAATCGACTGGGCAAATCCCTCAAGGTGCTCGAGATTGCAATTGCGGCGGTGGGTTTGACGGCAGGTCTTTCGATGATGGCGGCACAGGCGGCGGATCCCGCCAAACCCGATCTCGCTCGGGGCCAGGCGATCGCCACCCAGGTGTGCGCGGCCTGTCACGGCGCCGACGGCAACAGCACCGGCGGCGCGTATCCGAAGCTCGCGGGCCAGCACGCCGAATATCTCGTCAAGCAACTGAAGGATTTCAGGCCGCAGCCCGGCGGCAAGCCCGCATTGCGCGCCAACCCGATCATGGCCGGCTTCGCCAGCGCGTTGTCCGACCAGGATATGATCAACGTCGCTGCGTATTTCTCGTCGCAAACCCCGAAGCCCGGTTACGCTCGCAATGCCGCCACGGTGCCGCTCGGCCAGTCGATCTGGCGCGCGGGCGTCGCGGATCGGGGCGTGCCCGCCTGCGCGGCCTGTCACGGTCCGACCGGCCAGGGCATTCCGATCCAGTACCCGCGGCTGTCCGGGCAGTGGGCGGAATACGTGGCCGCGCAGTTGACCGCGTTCCAGGACGGCACGCGCAACAACAACGACCCGATGCGGCAGATCGCGCACCGGCTGTCGAACGATGAAATCAAGGCCGTCGCGGATTACGTCGCGGGCCTGCATTGACCGCCGGCACGCATCGTGCGTGCTGCGAGGTCGGAAAGAACAACAACGAAAGGGTGAGGGCGTCGTCCGCGGGCGACGGGCCTGCACCCTTTTTTGCTGTCCAGTTGGAGTCTGAATGAGCGTCACCACGTCGGGTCTGCAGTTGAACATTCGCCAGCGGGCCGTGCGCAGCGCCGTCGAGCTGCTCAGTTCGATGCGCTTCGCGATCTCGTTGCTCGTGATCCTCGCGATCGCGAGCGTGATCGGCACCGTGCTCACGCAGGACGATCCGTATCCGAACTACGTGAACCAGTTCGGCCCGTTCTGGGCCGACATCTTCCGGTCGCTCAGTCTGTACACCGTGTACAGCGCGTGGTGGTTCATGCTGATCCTCGGTTTCCTCGTGGTGTCGGTCTCGCTGTGCGTGATCCGCAACGGCCCGAAGATGATCGCGGACCTGCGCAGCTGGAAGGACAAGGTCCGCGAAGGCAGCCTGCGCGCGTTTCATCACAAGGGCGAATTCACGGTCGAAGGCGGCACGCGCGCGCAGACCGCCGACACGCTCGCGAAGCTCGCGGGCAGGCTCGGCTACCGCTTCGTCACGCGCGAGGCCGACGGCGCGACGCTGATCGCCGGCAAGCGCGGCGCGCTGACGAAGATCGGCTACATCTTCGCGCACCTCGCGATCGTCGTGATCTGCATCGGCGGCCTGCTCGACAGCAACCTGCCGATCAAGCTGCAGATGTGGCTGTTCGACAAGACGCCGATCCGCAGCAACGCGGTGATCAACGACATCGCCGCCGAGCACCGGCTGCCCGTGACGAATCCGACGTTTCGCGGTTACGCGTGGGTGCCGGAGGGACAGTATGTGTCAACCGCGATACTGAACCAGCCGGACGGCTCGCTGATCCAGGATCTGCCGTTCTCGATCGAGCTGAAGAAATTCATCGTCGATTATTACTCGACCGGCATGCCGAAGCTGTTCGCGAGCGACATCGTCGTGATCGATCACCGCACCGGCCAGCGGATTCCGGCGCGCGTCGAGGTGAACCAGCCGTTCCAGTACGCGGGCGTGTCGATCTACCAGTCGAGCTTTCAGGACGGCGGCTCGCAGATGCAGATGACCGGCTGGCCGATGACCGGCGCGAGCGCGAAGAGCTTCGCGTTCGGCGGTGCGATCGGCGCGTCGGCGCCGCTCGGCGCATCGGCGCCGGGCGCGGACGGGCAGACTATCGAATTCGCCGATTTCCGCGCGATCAACGTCGAAAACATCTCGAACGGCAGCGGCGCCACCGACACTCGCGGCGTCGCGCACCAGTCGCTGAAGGAGGCGTTCGACGAGCGGCTCGGCTCCGGCGCGAAGACGTCGAAGCCGCTCGACCTGCGCAACGTCGGCCCGTCGGTGCAGTACAAGGTCCGCGACAAGGACGGCCAGGCGCGCGAGTACAACAACTACATGTTGCCGGTCGACGTCGGCGGCTCGAAGATGTTCCTCGCCGGCATGCGCGTGAATCCGGACGATCCGTTCCGCTACCTGCGGATTCCGGCCGACAGCGGCGGTACGCCGCGCGAGTGGATGCTGCTGCGCGCCGCGTTCGAGGACCCGAAGCTGCGGACGGAGGCGGCGCAGCGGTTTGCCGCGCGTTCCGTCCCCGATGGCAACAGTGAACTGCGGCAGCATCTGCAGGAGAGCGCGTCGCGCGTGCTGGCCCTGTTTGCGGGCGCGGACGCGCCGGCCGGCCAGCCGGTCGATCCGCAGACGGCGGCTGGCTTCCAGGCGGTCGCCGGCTTCATCGACAAATCGGTGCCGAAAGCCGAGCAGGAGAAGGCGGCCGGACTGCTGATGCGGATGCTCGAAGGCGCGACATGGGACCTGTGGCAGCTTGCGCGCGCGCAGGCCGGCGAGCCGGAACTGACGCCCGACGCGCAGGCCGCGCGTTTCGTGCAGGACTCGATCAATGCGGTATCCGACAGCTTCCTGTATGGATCTCCGGTGTATCTGCAGCTCGATTCGTTCCGCCAGGTGCAGGCGTCGGTGTTCCAGTTGACGCGGGCACCTGGCAAAAAAGTCGTGTATCTTGGCAGCCTGTTGCTCGTCGCCGGCATCTTCTCGATGTTCTACGTGCGCGAGCGGCGCCTGTGGTTCTGGCTGAAGGACAACGGCGAGCGCGGCGTGGACGTGCTGATGGCGATGTCCACCGCGCGCCGGACCCTCGACTTCGAAAAGGAATTCGTGCGCACCCGCGAAGCGGTGGCGCGCGCGCTGGGCGCGAAGCCCGCGGCCGGCGACGCTGGCACGGACCGTGCAACGCAGCTGCACCCCACGGACTCTGACGATTCGAACCGGTAAGCACATGGACTTGACCCAGGTTTCCTCTTCCGCGAATGCGCGCCGTGCCGAACGGGCCGCGCGCGCGACGGCGGCCGCCGAAGGCGCGGCGGCGCTGCCCGACGAACGGCCGTTCCTGCGGCGCCTGAAGGCGTTCGACTGGCTGTTCGCGCTGATGGTCGTCGGCGGCGCGGGTTTCGCGCTGTCGCGCTACCACGCGCACATGAACTACTACGACAAGCTGGTGCTGTGCGGCACGGTGCCGGCGCTCGTCGTGCTCGGCTGGCGCTGGAAGCCGGCGCGGCTGCTCGCGATCGGCATCGCGGCGCTCGCGCTGCTCGCGATCCAGATCTATCAGGGCGACCTCGCGCGCGCCGACTCCGCGTTCCTGCTCAAGTATTTCCTGTCGAGCCAGTCCGCGATCCTGTGGATGAGCGCGCTGTTCGTGCTCGCGACACTGTTCTACTGGATCGGCCTCTTGTCGCGCTCGCCGTCCGGCGGTTCGATCGGCTCGCGGCTCACGTGGGCGGCGGTGCTGATGGGCTTCGTCGGGCTGATGGTGCGCTGGTACGAGTCGTACCTGATCGGCGCGGACGTCGGCCACATTCCGATCTCGAACCTGTACGAAGTGTTCGTGCTGTTCAGCCTGATCACCGCGCTGTTCTACCTGTACTACGAGAAGCACTACGGCACGCGCGCGCTCGGCGCGTTCGTGCTGCTCGTCATCAGCGCGGCGGTCGGCTTCCTGATGTGGTACTCGATCTCGCGCGACGCGCAGCAGATCCAGCCGCTCGTGCCCGCGCTGCAAAGCTGGTGGATGAAGATCCACGTGCCGGCGAACTTCATCGGTTACGGCAGCTTCGCGCTGTCCGCGATGGTCGGCGTCGCGTATCTGATGAAGGAGCGCGGCGTGCTGGCGGACCGCCTGCCGGAACTCGACGTGCTCGACGACGTGATGTACAAGTCGATCGCGGTCGGCTTCGCGTTTTTCACGATCGCGACGATTCTCGGCGCGCTGTGGGCCGCCGAAGCATGGGGCGGCTACTGGAGCTGGGACCCGAAGGAAACGTGGGCGCTGATCGTGTGGCTGAACTACGCGGCGTGGCTGCACATGCGGCTGATGAAGGGGCTGCGCGGCACGGTCGCCGCCTGGTGGGCGCTGACCGGCCTGCTCGTGACGACTTTCGCGTTCCTCGGCGTGAACATGTTCCTGTCCGGGCTGCATAGTTACGGCAAGCTGTAACCTTCGCTGTCCCGCGAACGAAATAACCGTCGGATGCCTTCGCACCGACGGTTTTTTTTCGCGTTGACGGAAGGTTTGCACCCGACGCGCGTTTGCCGTCTGGTGGGCTGCGTCGACCGTGTCAGCGCCGATGCGGGGCGGAATTCCATCATCGCGGCGCGGCACCGGCACGCGGTCACGCAGCAGTTGCGCAATCAGTCACGAAGCAGTCAGGAGCGGCAGATCATGAGAATCAGGCAAAGCGGCAAAAGCGGGCTCTACGGCGACGACATCGCCGCATCCGAGATCACGCCGCAACGGTTCTTCGAGCAGCGCAGGCGCATTCTTCAGGCGGCCGGCGCGGCGGCGCTCGGCGGCATCGCCGGGCCGTTTGGCATCAGTGATGCGTTCGCGACGTATGCGTCGCCGGACCCGAAAGCGCAGAAGCTCGCGGCGAAGACCGATCCGAAGTTCGTCGCGGCCGACAAGGTCACGCCGTACAAGGACATCACCACGTACAACAACTTCTACGAGTTCGGCACCGACAAGGGCGATCCGGCGCAGAACGCGCACACGCTGCGTTCGCGGCCGTGGCGCGTGAGCGTCGAAGGCGAGGTCAAGCATCCGAAGGTGTACGACATCGACGAGATCCTGAAGCTCGCGCCGCTCGAAGAGCGCGTGTATCGGCATCGCTGCGTCGAAGGCTGGTCGATGGTGATTCCGTGGGTCGGCATGCCGTTGTCCGAACTGATTCGCCGCGCGGAGCCGACCGGCAATGCGCGCTACGTGCAGTTCATCACGCTTGCGGACCCGTCGCAGATGCCGGGGCTCGCGCAGCCGATCCTCGACTGGCCGTATTCGGAAGGGCTGCGGATGGACGAGGCGATGAACCCGCTGACGCTGCTGGCGCTCGGCGTGTACGGCCAGGTGCTGCCGAACCAGAACGGCGCGCCGGTGCGCCTCGTCGTGCCGTGGAAATACGGCTTCAAGAGCGCGAAGTCGCTGGTGAAGATCCGCTTCGTCGACAGGCAGCCGCCGACCAGCTGGAACACGTATGCGCCGAACGAATACGGCTTTTATTCGAACGTGAACCCGAACGTCGATCACCCGCGCTGGAGCCAGGCGACCGAGCGGCGCATCGGCGAGGACGGTTTCTTCACGCCGAAGCGCAAGACGCTGATGTTCAACGGTTACGGCGATCTGGTCGCGTCGATGTACCAGGGCATGGATCTACGCAAGAATTTTTGAGCGCGAGCAACGAAGGAGCGACGCATGGAACCGACAACGCCGACCACGACGCGTCCGGGCACACGGCCCGCGGCGGCGACGCCTCGCGGCGCCGCGCCGTCCGCGGCCGGCGGCCGCTGGCTGCCGTGGGCGAAGGCGGCGGTGTTCGTCGCCGCATGGTATCCGCTTGCGCGGATCGTGCTGTTCGGCGCGACTGGGCAACTCGGCGCGAATCCGATCGAGTTCATCACGCGCTCGACCGGCCTGTGGACGCTCGTGTTCCTGTGCATCACGCTCGCGGTCACGCCGCTGCGCCGGCTGACCGGCTGGAACGCGCTGATCCGCTTTCGCCGGATGCTCGGCCTCTATGCGTTCTTCTACGCGGCGCTGCACTTCACGACCTACGTGTGGTTCGACAAGTGGTTCGACGTCGCCGGGATGCTGAAGGACATCGGCAAGCGGCCGTTCATCACGGTCGGTTTCGCGGCGTTCGTGCTGCTGATTCCGCTCGCGGTCACGTCGACGCGCGCGATGGCGCGCCGGCTCGGTCGCCGCTGGCAGATGCTGCATCGCGCGATCTACGCGATCGGCGTGCTCGCGATCCTGCATTTCTGGTGGATGAAGGCCGGCAAGCATGACCTCGTGCTGCCGAAGCTGTACGGCGCGATCATGGTCGTGCTGCTCGGCTGGCGGCTCGTGGCGTGGCTCGTCGCGCGCTCTCGCGCGAACGCGTCGCCACGGCGTGCGTGACGCCGCCGCGACGCGCGCGATAAAAAAAGCGGCGCTCCCGCAAGAAGCGCCGCTTTTTCGTTCCGACGCCGCGAGTCGCCGGCGTTGCGCGGATCAGTCCGGCAGCAGCCGTTCGCCGGCGAACAGTTGCGCGACCGTCTCGCGCTCGCGCGCGACGTGCACGCGCGCGCCGTCGACCATCACTTCCGCCGCGCGCGGACGCGTGTTGTAGTTCGAACTCATCGCAAAGCTGTACGCGCCCGCTGAGCGGATCGCGAGCAGATCGCCCGGCTCGATCGCGAGCGAGCGCGCGCGGCCGAGCCAGTCGCCGCTTTCGCACACCGGGCCGACGACGTCGTACACCTGCGGCGCGTCCGTGCGTTCGACCACCGGCTCGATCGCGTGATACGCGTTGTACATCGCCGGACGCGCGAGGTCGTTCATCGCCGCGTCGACGATCGCGAAGTTCTTCTCCGCGCCGGGCTTCAGAAACTCGACGCGCGTAAGCAGCACGCCCGCGTTGCCGACCAGCGAGCGGCCCGGCTCGAAGAACACTTCGCGTTGTCCGTGGCCGCGCTCCGCGATCCGGTCGAGCACGGTGCGCACGAAGTCGCCGATGTCCGGCGGCGTTTCGTCGTGGTAGCTGATGCCGAGGCCGCCGCCGACGTCGATGTGGTGGATCTGCGTGCCGTCCGCTTCGATCTGCACGACGAGTTCGAGCAGCTTGTCGATCGCGTCGAGGTACGGCGCGATGTCGGTGATCTGCGAGCCGATGTGGCAGTCGATGCCGACCACCGCGAGGTTCGGCATCGCGGCGGCCGCGCGATAAGCGGCGCGCGCGTCGTCGAACGCGACGCCGAACTTGTTCGCCTTCAGCCCGGTCGAGATGTACGGATGCGTCTTCGGATCGACGTCCGGGTTCACGCGCAGCGACACCGGCGCCTTGCGGCCGACTTCGCCCGCGACGGCGTTCAGCCGGTCCAGTTCGGGAATCGACTCGACGTTGAAGCACTTCACGCCCGCTTCGAGCGCGACGCGCATTTCTTCCGCGCTCTTGCCGACACCCGAAAACACGACGTTCTCCGCTTTGCCGCCCGCCGCGAGCACGCGCGCCAGCTCGCCGCCCGACACGATGTCGAAGCCCGCGCCGAGGCGCGCGAACAGGTTCAGCACCGCGAGGTTGCTGTTCGCCTTGACCGCGACATGGACCGACGCGCGGCGGCCCGCGCACGCGCCGGCATACGCGCGCCATGCGGCGGTGAGCGCCGCGCGCGAATACACGTACAGCGGGGTGCCGAACTGCGTGGCGAGATCGACGGCGGACACGTTTTCGACGTGCAGTACGCCGTCGATGCGGTGAAATGCGGGTTGGGTCATGCGAAGGTCTTATTCGGTTGGCTTCGTGCCCGACGCCGGTTGCGGCTGGGCAGTGGACGAAGGCGTCGTGGTCAGTTCGTCGTCCGGCGACAGTGACAGCGGCGTGCCGGACGTGTCCGGCACCGAGCCGACCGGCTCCGACGCGGTCTCGGGCGTCGGCTTCACGTTGCCGGGTTGCGGCTGGGCCGGGAAGTTGGGTTTCGGCGGCAGCGGCGGAACGGTCGGCATGTACAGCGGGCCGCGCTGGCCGCAGCCCGCGAGCGTGCCGGCAGCGACAATCGCTAAAGCCGCTACAATCGCGCTCATCCTGAAACTGACACGCATGATTGTCCCTGAATGATTAACCGGTGGAGTTTAGCATGAGCGACAGTGACTACCTGGCCCGCGCGGAGGCCGTGCTGGCGGCGGTCGAGCGCGCCGTCGACGACGCGGACGCGGACATTGAACTGGAGCGCAGCGGCAATGTGCTGACGCTCGAATTCGAGAACGGCACGAAGATCATCGTGAATCTTCAACCGCCGATGAGCGAGATCTGGATCGCCGCGAAGGCGGGCGGTTTCCACTACCGCTACGTGGACGGCGAATGGCGCGACACGCGCGGCGGCACCGAGTTTTTCGCGTCGCTGTCGCGCTACGCGACCGAGCAGGCCGGCGAGCCGGTGACGTTCGCACCCTGAGCCCGGCCGCCGTTCCCCTCTCTTCGTGCGGCGTCAGTGTCCGCCGCGGAAGAGATTCATGATGTCCTCCTTCTCCTGCGCATTGACTTCCGCGGGCGGCGTGTCCGATGCGCCGTTCGCGTCGAGCGCCGCCTGGCTCACGCCGACCGTCGCGACGAAACCGTGGCCCGGCGTGAGGTTCGCGAAATACAGCTCGTCGCCGAGCGACACGATGCCGTCCGCCATCGCCGGCTTGTAGTCGGGCACGCCGTTCAGCGCCTTTGCCATGTAGTCGATCCACACCGGCAGCGCGAGGCCGCCGCCGGTCTCGCGGTCGCCGAGGCTGCGCGGATTGTCGTAGCCCATCCATGCGATCGCGGTGAGCGTGTGCTGATAGCCGGCGAACCACGCGTCGCGCGAATCGTTCGTCGTGCCGGTCTTGCCCGCCAGGTCGGTGCGCTTCAGCACGTTCGACTTCGCGCCGGTGCCGCGCTGCGCGACGCTCTGCAACAGGCTGTTCATCACGTACGCGTTGCGCGGGTCGATCGCATGCGGCGCGTTCTCGCCGGCGACGAGCGGATGCGCCTGCGCGACGACGATCCCGCGCTGGTCGGTGACTTCCGCGATCAGATACGGATTGATCCGGTAGCCGCCGTTGGCGAACACCGAATACGCGCCGGCCATCTGCAACGGCGTGACGAGGCCCGCGCCGAGCGCCATCGGCAGATACGCGGGATGCCGGTCCGCGTCGAAGCCGAAGCGCGTGATGTACTGCTGCGCGTACTTCGTGCCGATCTGGCTCAGGATGCGGATCGACACGAGGTTCTTCGACTTCTGCAACGCGGTGCGCATCGTCATCGGGCCGTCGAAGCCGCCGCCGTAGTTCTTCGGCTCCCACGGCTGGCCGCCCGTTTCGGCCGCGCTGAAGAAGAGCGGCGCGTCGTTGATGATCGTCGCCGGCCCGAGGCCCTTTTCGAGCGACGCCGAATAGATGAACGGCTTGAAGCTCGATCCCGGTTGACGCCAGGCCTGCGTCACGTGGTTGAACTTGTTCTTGTTGAAGTCGAAGCCGCCGACCAGCGCGCGGATCGAGCCGTCCTGCGGCACCACCGAGATGAACGCGCCTTCGATCTGCGGCAGTTGCGTGATCTGCCAGTCGCCGTCGTCGTCGCGCGCAAGCCGGATGATCGCGCCGGGCCGGATCCGCTGGTTCGGCTGCGCGCGCGGACCGAGCGCGAACTGCGCGAAACGCAGACCGCTGCCCTGCACGGTCGCGACGTTGCCGTCGATGAACGCCGCCTGCACTTCCTTCGGATTCGCGGACGTGACGACCGCCGCGACGATCTCGCCGTTGTCCGGATGTTCGAGCAGCGCGTCGTCGATCGCCTGCTCGCGGTCGTCCGCGTCCGCCGGCAGGTCGATGAACGCCTCCGGCCCGCGGTAGCCGTGGCGCCGCTCGTAGTCCATCAGCCCCTTGCGCAGCGCGCGGTACGCGACGCCCTGGTCCGCGGAGTCGATCGTCGTGACGACGTTCAGGCCGAGCGTGTACGCCTCCTCGCGGTACTGCGCGTACATCATCTGCCGGACCATTTCCGCGACGTACTCCGCGTGCACGCTGAACTCCTTGCCGGAGCCCTTCACGACGAGCGGCTGGCGCACGGCTTCGTCGTACTGCGCCTGCGTGATGTAGCCGAGTTCGAGCATCCGTTCGAGGATGTACGCCTGACGCACCTTCGCGCGCCGCGGGTTCACGATCGGGTTGTACGCGGACGGCGCTTTCGGCAGGCCGGCGAGCATCGCGCATTCGGCGAGCGTCAGGTTCTGCAGGTCCTTGCCGAAGTACACGCGCGCCGCGCTCGCGAAGCCGTATGCGCGCTGGCCCAGATAGATCTGGTTCATGTACACCTCCAGAATCTGGTCCTTGCTCAGCTTTGATTCGATCTTGTACGCAAGCAGCATCTCGTAGATCTTGCGCGTGTAGGTCTTTTCGCTCGACAGGAAGAAGTTGCGCGCGACCTGCATCGTGATCGTGCTCGCGCCCTGCGTCGCGTGGCCGTTCGTCAGCGCGACGAAGCCGGCGCGCGCGATGCCGGTCAGGTCGACGCCGCCGTGATCGTAGAAGCGCGCGTCCTCGATCGCGAGCACCGCTTTTTTCAGGTTGTCCGGCACGTCGCGGATGTGCACGACGTCGCGCCGCTCCTCGCCGAATTCGCCGATCAGCACGTGGTCGCGCGTGTAGATGCGCAGCGGCACCTTCGGCCGGTAGTCGGTGAGCGCGTCGAGCGACGGCAGGTTCGGCGTCGCGACGATCAGCGCGTAGCCGAGCACCAGCGCGACGGCGAGGAGGCCTGCGACGATCAGCCCGACGAGGCCGAGCAGCAGCTTGATCCACCACGGCGTTTTGCGCTTCGGCGGAGGGGACGGCGGCACGGACGTTGGGGAGGATGCTTGCATACGAACACCAGAAAAACAGTCCCGCGATTATAGCCGCCCGGTTTCATGGCTTTCGCAACGCTTACGGTGCGGCGGATCGGCCGCGTGTCTGCCCGCGCACCGCCGCGCATACCGGAACTGTAGCCGCGCGGACCGCGCCGGCATAGCGGACGCCGCGCGGATCGGCCGTCCGGCCGAGTGTTCGCGGCCCGCGCCGATTCGCACAATGACTCCCGATGAACGCGCCCGAACGGTTCGGCGCGCGGCGTGCGAAAGGGAGAAACGCGATGGAGCTTCGAAGCCCGCTATGGCCGGGCATGCGCCGCTTTGCGGCCGGCGCCGATGTGAGCGCGAGCGGCGTCACGCTCGTGGTGTTGAGCCGGCGCGCGCACGCGCGTGCGCCGGTGCGGATCGAATGGCTCGCGCATGCGCCGTTGCCGCGCGACGCGATGGCCGGCGCGGAGATCGTCGATCGCGTGGCGCTCGTCGCCGCGTTGCGCGACGTGTTCGGCCAGTTGCCGCGCGCGTGCGACGCGGCGCTGCTGCGTTGCGCGATGGCGCTGCCGGCCGGCGCTACGGTGGTCGCGTCGCTGCCGTTCGCGCACTTTCAGCCGGCTGCGCCGCTGGAATGCGCGGACGGCGAGATGCGGCTCCTGGCTGCGCTCGAACCGGCCGTGCTCGCCGAGGCGGAGCGGATCGCCGGCGTCGAGCGGCACGAACTGGCGGTGGACTGGTGCATCGATCCGCTGCGCGGTGCAGCCGAGGGTGCCGACGCACGCGACGCGCGCGCGTGCCGCGTGACGATCACGTCCGCGCCGCGCCAGCATCTCGAAGCGCGGATCGAATGCGCGGCGATGGCCGGCATCACGCTCTGCGCGATGGACGGCGACGCGCACGCGGCGCTGCGTGCGATGCGCTATGCGGCGTCGCTCGAACTGTCGCCGGACGACGCGTATGTCGCGTTGTGGGTCGGGCCGGACGGCGTGCACGGCTGGTATCTCGCGGACGACCTCGTGGCACGCGAGATCCGTTATCCGGCGCTCGAACACGCGGACCTCGTCGAGGCGTTGCGCGATCTGCTGAACGGTCAGCAGGCGGGCTGCGCGTTGATCGCGGGGGACCTGCGGATGCTGAGCGGCGCGCGCGTGTCGATGGCGGACATCGGCCGCGTGCTCGGTTGCCAGGTGTTGCCGTTCGAGTGCGCGACGTTCGCGGAAAAAGGGCAGACGCTGGCCGCGAATCTGCTGCACGAGCCGGCCTGCGCGGTGGCGTTCGGTCTTGCGCTGCGCGGGGTGAGCGAATGACGCGGACTTCATGGCCGGTCCGTCGCGGGATCAGCGGCTTCAATCTGCTGCCGTGGCGGCGCGACGAAATGCGACGACTGCGCCGGCGGCGCGCGCTCGAATGGTTCATTGCGGCGCTGCTCGGCTGCGCGTGCGCCGCGCCGCTCGCGGGCTGGCATCTGTGGCAGCGGATGCGGATCGACGGCGAACGGCAGGCTATCGAGCGGTCGCTTGCGCCGCTTCGCCCGATGCTCGCCGCGCGTCGGGCGCTGGTCCGCGAGGCCCGCGAGCGCGACGCGCGGGCCGCGGCGGCGCGCGAACAGGCGAAGCCGCTCGCGCGCGTGTTCGCGCTGCTCGACGGACTCGGCGCGGCGAACATCGATGGCGTTTCGCTGCATCAGGTCGTCCACCGCGCGCATGAAACCGGATTGCAGGCGAGCGCGCGCGACGAGGCGGCGACCGCCGCATGGCTCGCGTGGCTGCGCGCGTTGCCGGACGTCGAGGCCGTGTCGGTGAGCGAACTGAAGCGGGGGCCGGCTGGCGGCGGAACGCGTGGGGACGCGCGGCCGGAGGAGCCGTTGCAGTTGACGGCGCGCGTCGTGTGGGCCGGTGCGTCTGCCGACGCTGCCCGGGCAGCGGTTCCGGCGGCGAAGGCCGGGGCGGCCGGCCGAAGGAGCGTCCAATGAGCGACGCGATGATCAGGCGTGTTGGCGGGATGGGGCCGCGGTTTTCGGCGGGTAGCTGGCTACGAGGCTGGATGCCGCTATACGCGTGGAGCGCACGCCGTCGCATGGCCGTTGCGGCCGCGATCGCGACAGCTTCGTGCGTGCTGGCCGCCGTCGAATGCGTAACGACCGACGTTGCGGGTCTCGCTCATGCCGAAGCCGCGCTGGCCGACGCGCGGCACAGCCTTGCCGACGCGCAACAGGCGCAGCGCGAGCTTCCCGCCTTGACGCGGCGGGCCGCCGCGTCCGCAGTTCCCGGTGGCAAGCCCATCGGCGGCAGTTCCGCGGACGATACGCGCCGCGTGTCGGAACTGGCGGCGGCGAGCGGAATTTCGCTGATGTCGGTCGAACCCGGCGCGGCGGCCGCCCACGGCGACGAATCGTTCCGCGCGCTGAAGCTGGTCGCGCAGGGCGACTTCGCGCGGTTGCGCGGGTTCCTGCTCGCGCTGGCGAGCGCGCCCACGCTGATCGTTCCGGCCGAGATCGCGGTGAAGCGCAGCGGTTCGGGGCTGTCGATTGCCATGACGTTGTCGGTGTTCGACTCGCTGCCCGCGCTGGCGGATATCGGCCGGCGTCCAGGTGAGCCAGGTGAGCCAGGTGAGCCGTCGCCGTCCGATCCGTTCGCGGCGATCCACGCCGGCGGACCGGTTGCCCCAGATGACGCGCTGCGCCTCGTGGGACTGATGCAGGATCGCGCCCATGCGATCGCGTTGATCGAAACGCCGGACGGCACCGACGCCGTGACGGCCGGCGGGCGGATCGAAGGCGGGCGGGTCACGCGCATCGCTGCGACCGGCGTGACGCTCGCGAGCAACGGCGGCGCGGCCCGCGAGCTGAACTGGACGGAGGTCGCGCGATGACGGCGGCCCGACGATACACGGCGGCCGCGATCGCGCTCTGCTGCGCGGCGCTTGCCCGCATGGCCGATGCCGCCGTTCCGCCGCCGCTTCCCGCGTGGTCGATCGCAAGCGGCGGCGCGGATGCGGGCTACAGCGCGCCGCCGTTGCCGGACGGCGGCGTTCCGGCGGCGACGAACGGCTGGGCCGCGAATCCGTTCGATAGCGGCGGTGCGACGCCGCTGGCGGATCGGCCCGCGACCGACGACGCAACGGCCGGCCAGCCCGGCTCGCCGGGCCTGTCGCTGCCGGAGCCGGGCGACGACGCGGCGGCGCGCAACGCGGTATCCACGGAACGCCCGGAAACCGGCGCGTCCGCGTCGAAACCGCCGCCGGCGAGCGCGAGCGAACCGCTCGAAGGGCCGCCGGTGCCGCTTCGCGCGCCGCCGCGTCTGTCCAGCGGCGACGGCGCGTCCGCGGACGCCGCCGGCCTGCCGCCCGACCGTCCGATCACGCTGAACTTCCAGCGCGCGGATTTGACCGCCGTGCTGCATGCGTTCGCGCAGTTCACGAAGCTGAACATCGTCGCGAGCGAGCGCGTGCGCGGGCAGGTGACGCTGCGGCTCGACCGCGTGCCGTGGCGCACCGCGTTCGATCTGCTGCTGGAGGTGAACGGCCTCGCGATGGAGCGGCACGGCGACGTGATCTGGGTGACGCCGGCCGCCGAACTGGCGGCGCGCGAGCGTCAGCGGTTCGAGGCGCACGCGCGCGCCGCGGAACTCGAACCGCTCGCGAGCCGCAGTTTCCAGTTGCATTACGCGCGCGCCGAGGATTTGCGCAAGCTGCTGACCGGCTCCGGCAACCAGCGCGCGCTATCGAAACGCGGCGGCGCGGTCGCGGACGCGCGCACGAATCTGCTGTTCGTCACCGATCTGCCCGCGCGGCTCGACGAGATCGCGCGCCTCGTCGAGCTGCTCGACCAGCCGGCGCGACAGGTGCTCATCGAGGCGCGCATCGTTGAGGGCGATCGCGGGTTGTCGCAGGAACTCGGCGTGCGGCTCGGCGTGTCGCCGACCGGCGACGGCACGGCGCGCGGCGTGCACGGCGGCACGGACG
Organism: Paraburkholderia caballeronis; assembly: GCF_900104845.1. Classification (NCBI taxonomy): domain Bacteria; kingdom Pseudomonadati; phylum Pseudomonadota; class Betaproteobacteria; order Burkholderiales; family Burkholderiaceae; genus Paraburkholderia; species Paraburkholderia caballeronis. The sequence goes on from NZ_FNSR01000001.1 coordinate 636,227, forward strand.
GCACCGCGTACGACCTGTCGGCCGGCCCGCTGTCCGGTTTCGGCGCGGCGCAACTCGGGCTCACGCTGCTCGCCGCGCGCGCGACGCGGCTGCTCGACGTCGAACTGAGCGCGCTGGAGGCCGAGGGGCGCGGGCGGGTCGTGTCGAGTCCGCGCGTCGTAACCGCCGACCGCACGAAGGCGATCGTCGAGCAGGGGACCGAACTGCCGTATCAGGCGAAGGTCGCGCAGGGCGTGTCGGGCGTGCAGTTCCGCCGCGCGAGCCTGAAACTGGAGGTGGAGCCGCAGATCACGCCGGACGGCTGCGTGATCCTCGACCTCGACGTCGCGAAGGACAGCGTCGGCCAGCAGACCGAGGCGGGGCCGGCGATCAACACGAAACACGTGCAGACGCGCGTCGAGATCGAGGACGGCGGCACGGTGTCGATCGGCGGCATCGACGCGACCGACGATCGCGACGATGTGACGCGCGTGCCGCTCCTGGGCAAAATACCGGTTTTGGGCGCGCTGTTTTCGCATCGCACGCATCGGGACCAGCGCACCGAACTCGTCGTGTTCATCACGCCGCGCGTGGTGGCCGCGAATTGACCCCAACCCCCGGCATGTCGCGCGCCGGTCCGCCGCGCGGACCGCGCAGACCGTCCGGGCCGGCCCGCGCGCTCGACAAGCGCGCCGCTTTGCCAGTAAGCTGCGGCACGAACGACAGCCGATTTATTCACAGGAAATGCAGCAGGTGCGGGACGCAAACGCCAATGTTTTTTTCGTAGGGCTCATGGGCGCCGGCAAGACGACCGTGGGCCGGGCGGTCGCGCGCCGGCTTGAGCGCCCGTTCTTCGATTCGGACCACGAGATCGAGGAGCGCACCGGCGCGCGCATCCCGGTGATCTTCGAACTCGAAGGCGAGGCGGGTTTTCGCGACCGCGAGGCGCAGGCCATCGACGAACTGACCGCGCGCGACGGGATCGTGCTCGCGACCGGCGGCGGCGCGGTGCTGCGGCCCGAGAACCGCGCGGCGCTGAAGGAGCGCGGCGTCGTCGTTTATCTGCGCGCGAATCCGCACGACCTGTGGCTGCGCACGCGGCGCGACAAGAACCGGCCGCTCCTGCAGATCGAAGACCCGAAAGCGCGCCTCGAAGCGCTGTACGCGGAGCGCGATCCGCTGTATCGCGAGATCGCGGACTTCATCATCGAAACCGGAAGGCCTTCGGTCAACGGGCTCGTCAACATGGTGCTGATGCAGCTCGACATGGCCGGCGTCGCGCGGGCCGCGGCGCGTTGAACTTCAAGTCAGTCATAATGCCGGGCATGATTACCGTCAACGTCGAACTGGGCGATCGCGCCTATCCCATCCACATCGGCACCGGCCTGATCGGTCAGACGGCGCTGTTCGCGCCGCACATCGCCGGCAAGTCGGTCACCATCGTCACGAATACCGTCGTCGAGCCGCTGTACGGCGACGCGCTGCGCGCGGCGCTCGCGCCGCTCGGCAAGGACGTCCACACCGTCGTGCTGCCTGACGGCGAGGCGCACAAGAACTGGGAAACGCTGAACCGGATCTTCGACGCGCTGCTCACCGCGCGCGCGGACCGCAAGACCACGCTGATCGCGCTGGGCGGCGGCGTGACCGGCGACATGACCGGTTTTGCGGCGGCCTGCTACATGCGCGGCGTGCCGTTCATCCAGGTGCCGACGACGCTGCTGTCGCAGGTCGATTCTTCGGTCGGCGGCAAGACCGGCATCAACCATCCGCTCGGCAAGAACATGATCGGCGCGTTTTACCAGCCGCAGGCGGTGATCGCGGACATCGCCACGCTGCGCACGCTGCCGCCGCGCGAGCTGGCGGCCGGCGTCGCCGAGGTCATCAAGACCGGCGCGATCGCGGACGTCGCGTTTTTCGACTGGATCGAGGCGAACGTCGATGCGCTGAACCGCTGCGATCCCGATGCGCTCGCCCATGCGGTGAAGCGTTCGTGCGAGATCAAGGCGTCGGTGGTCGCCGCCGACGAGCGTGAAGGCGGCCTGCGCGCGATCCTCAATTTCGGCCACACGTTCGGCCACGCGATCGAGGCCGGGCTAGGTTACGGCGAGTGGCTGCACGGCGAGGCGGTCGGCTGCGGGATGGTGATGGCGGCGGATCTATCCGTGCGCGTCGGTCATCTGGACGACGCGTCGCGCCGGCGTCTGGTCGACGTGGTCGCCGCCGCGAAGCTGCCGGTGCGTGCGCCGGCGCTCGGCGCGGACCGCTATGTCGAACTGATGCAGGTGGACAAGAAGGCGGAAGGCGGCGCGATCAAGTTCATCCTGTTGAAGCGCTTCGGCGATACGCTGATCACCCGTGCGTCCGACGAAGCCGTGTTGGCCACGCTCGCGGCGACGACGCAACCGTAAAGCGCAGCCGGCGGCTCGCGCGACACACGACTGGAGGAAGCCGTGAGCGACAGGCGCAGCGATCCCGGAATGGCAGCCGGCCCGGCTGATTTTGCAGGCGGCGCGTCGCGCGAAGCGATGTCGCCGGCCGCGTGGCAGGAGGCGGGGCTCGCGCCGTATGCGGCGCATTCGTCGCGCTCGCGCGGCCGTCGCCATCCGGAGCCGCTGCCGGCCGCGCGCACCGAATTCCAGCGCGACCGCGACCGCATCGTCCATTCGACCGCGTTCCGCCGGCTCGAATACAAGACCCAGGTGTTCGTGAACCACGAGGGCGACCTGTTTCGCACGCGGCTCACGCACAGCCTCGAAGTCGCGCAGATCGCGCGGTCGGTCGCGCGCAACCTGCGCGTGAACGAGGACCTCGTCGAGGCGATCTCGCTCGCGCACGATCTCGGCCATACGCCGTTCGGCCATGCGGGCCAGGACGCGCTGAACGAATGCATGCGCGAGCACGGCGGCTTCGAGCACAACCTGCAAAGCCTCGCGGTGGTCGACGAACTCGAAGAGCACTACGGCGCGTTCGACGGGCTGAACCTGTGTTTCGAGACGCGCGAGGGCATCCTGAAGCACTGTTCGCGCGAACACGCGCGCCGTCTTGGCGAACTCGGCGAGCGTTTCCTGACCGGCCGCCAGCCGTCGATCGAGGCGCAGATCGCGAACGTCGCGGACGAGATTGCGTACAACAATCACGATGTCGACGACGGTCTGCGCTCCGGTCTGCTGACGATCGGGCAGCTTGCCGAAGTCGAACTGTGGCAGAGCCATTACGACGCGGCACGCCGCGACTTCCCGGCGATCGAAGGCCGCCGGGCGGTTCACGAAACGGTGCGGCGCATCATCAACACGCTGATCGTCGATCTGATCGAGACCACGAACCGCAATCTCGCGAAATATGCGCCGTCGTCGCTCGACGACGTGCGCGCGGCGCCTCCGCTCGTCGCGCACAGCGAGCAGGTGGCGGCCCAGGCGGCGGTGCTGAAGCGGTTCCTGTATCGCAACCTGTATCGCCACTACCGTGTGATGCGAATGGCGAACAAGGCGCGGCGCGTCGTGAAGGGGCTGTTCGACGCGTTCAGCAGCGATCCGCGGCTGTTGCCGCCCGCGTATCAGTCGTCGGACGGGGGCATGCAGCCGCGGCTGATCGCGCATTACATCGCCGGCATGACCGACCGTTACGCGCAGAAGGAATATCGGCGGCTGTTCGTCGTCGACGACGACTGACCGGCCGCTGTCGCTCCGTTTTGCTCACCGAAGGGGTTTGCCGGATGAATGCCTGGCTGTATCCGCGCATCGCGGCGGCGGAACGCTCGCGCCGGAGAACACGCTCGCAGCGATCGCTACCGGCGCACGTTTCGGGCACACGATGGTGGAGTTCGACGCGAAGCTGTCCGTCGACAACGTCGCGTTCCTGCTGCACGACGACACGGTGGGCCGCACGTCGAACGGGCGCGGACGCGCCGCGCGGATGCGTTAGACGCGCTGGCCGTGCTCGATGCCGGTATGTGGCGCGCTCCGCGTTTCGCGGGTGAGCGCATGCCGACGCTCGCGCAGGCGGCCGGACGCTGCATCGAACTGTCGATTGCGGCAAACGTCGATATCAAGCCCTGTCCCGGCCGCGACATCGAAATCGGGCGGCTGGTTGTCGAAGAAACGGCGCGGCTGTGGTCCGGCGCGGCACCACCGCCGCTGCTGTCGTCGTTCTCGTTCGGCGCGCTGGCCGCCGCGCGCGACGTCGCGCCAGGCGTGCGACGCGGGCTGCTGTTCGGGCGGGTGCCGGCGGACTGGCGCGAGCAGGCGGCGGCGCCCGGCTGCGTTTCGCTGCACGCGAGCCATCGCCATCTCGACGCAACGCTCGTCGCGCGGATCAAGGCGGCGGGACTGTTCATGCTCGCGTACACGGTGAACGATCTGGAGCGTGCGCGGCTACGGTCTGCACCGACCGCCTCGACCTGATCGGGCCGCCCGCACTCGACGGCTGAAGGCCAACGTTTCACAAACGGCCGTCGAGCCCAGGAGGTGACGTACGGTGGCGCACGCCAACGCGCAACGACGCGCCACCGCCGCCCGTCATTCGTCGCGGTGGCCCGCTCCGGCGGTTAGCGGCAGCGCGCGATCAACGCGCCCGCGATTAGCGCGGCGCCGCCGACGATCGCAATCGCCTGCCACGGATTCGCGTGCACGTAGTCGTCGGCGTTCGACAGCGCCTCGCCGGCGCGCTCGCGCGCGGCCACGCGCGTTTCGTCGAGCCGCGCGCGGGCGGCGTCGAGCCGCTGGCGGACGTTCTCGCGCAGCGCCGCCGCGTCGGCGTGGGTGCCGTCGCCGAGCGACGCTTCGAGTTCGGCGAGCAGATCCCTCAATTCGCCGGCGATGTCTTCGGCCGCGTGCCGGCTGTGCCGTGCAATACGCTTCGCGTGGCGGCCCGTCTTCGTCCAGGAGTCTCCAAGGGCTTCGCGGGTGTTCGGAAATGCGCTCATGATCGCTCCGTTGTTGAGAAACAGGAAAGACGTCTGCGTGCTGCGTCGATCGGCGACGCAGCACCCGTGAGTGGCAGTATTGCGCAATTTCGGTACCCGGCGCGTCGGCCTGGGTGCGGCCGTATCGTCGCATGCGAGGCGCTGCGGGGCATTGCGCCGCTCTCGCTCGATCAGATGATTACGGGGACAGCACCGTTTTCCCCGGAAGCATAGAATCAGGAAAACCGCGCGGCGCGTCGGGCAGACGTCGGGCTTCGCGCGGGACGCGCCGTCCGCATCGCGTCATGGGCTGCATGCGATGCGGACGGCGCAACGGCAACGCGGCGCCGAAGTCAGAACATGTAGCCGATCTTCACATACGTGACGAGCGGGTTCAGGTGGATCTTCGCTTCGTACTGGCGCGTGATGGGGATCTGCGATTGCGTCTGGGTATGAAGCGTGGCGAGGACGCTGACCGGGATATAGGACAGCGAAAAACCTGCGAACCAGTGTTTGGTGAACGAGTAGTTGAAACCGGCATTGATGACGGGCGCCCAGGAACGATCCGTCGAAACGCTGGTCGGACCCCCCAAGGCCCCCTGTTCGAAGGCGCCGTTCGTGATCTTCGCATCCGAGAACCAGACGTACGTGACGCCGAGGCCGAGATACGGGCGGAACTTCGCTTCGGGCTTGTTGAAGTAGTACTTGAACAGCAGCGCCGGTGCCCACAGTCGCGCGGAGCCGACCTTGCCGAACTGGCCGAGCAGGCCTTCGCCATTGAGGTTGAACTTCGGCGGGATGCCGCCTTCGAATTCGGTGGCGATGTGGTCCGTGATGAAGTAGCCGACACTGAGGCCCGCCGTATCGGAAGAGTCGACGCCGGCTCCTGTGTTGGGAATTTCGGCGTTGATGGGCGTGCCGCCCGCGCTGTCCAGCTTCAGTGGTTTGCTGCTGTCCTGGGGCATGAAGCGAAACCAGCCGGTGGTGAAGTACAGCGTATTGGCCGATTGTGCATGCGCCGAAGACAGACTGGCGAGTGCGGCGAGCCCCGCCAGCGCCTGTTTATATTTCATATATGTGCTCCTCCTTGAAAGGCCCGCTCATTATGAACAGAACGTTTGCAACAAACCATACGCGACGGTTAGAGCTTTCTCCCTAAGCGCCGCGAGGCTTCCGTCAAAGCCGCGCCGGCGCGAAAGCAGCGCTGGCGGGGCTTGGCGGGTCTGCGGGTATTCACCAACGGACTAATGGAAAATCGAGCATGGCACGGCTTGCACGTCTTTATGTCCCCGATCAGCCTCAGCACGTGATCCTGCGTGGGCTCGACCAGCAACCCGCATTCGTCGACGACCAGGACTACGAGCTTTTCATCGATTGCCTGAAGGCGGCGGCGCGCGATCATCATCTTGCGGTGCATGCGTGGGTGCTGATGCCCGGCGCGGTGCAACTGCTCGCCACGCCGTCCGACGAGTCGAGCCTGCCGAAGGCGATGCAGGCGGTCGGCAGGCGCTACGTCGCGCACTTCAACCGGCGTTATTCGCGGCGCGGCACGTTGTGGGAGGGCCGCTATCGCGCGACGGTGATCGAGGGCGACCGCTACTTCCTGCTCGCGAGCCGCGTCGTCGAAATGGCGCCGGTCCGCAACCATCAGGTGTCCGCGCCGGAGGACTACCGGTGGTCGAGCTACCGGCATCACATCGGTCTCACCGTCGACAGCCTGATCACCGATCATCCGCTGTACTGGGCGCTCGGCAACACGCCGTTCGAGCGGCAGCGCGCGTATCGCGAACTGTGCGAGCAGCCGCTCGACGAACGCGAAACCAGCCAGTTGATGCAGGCGACGCTGAAGGGCTGGGTGCTCGGCAGCGATTCGTATCGCGAGTGGGCGGCGCGGACCGCGAACCGGCGGGTGTCGCCGTTGCCGCGCGGCCGTCCGCGCAAGGTGCGCGAGGCGCCGTCAGCGCCGCCGCCGGCCCAGCCGACGCCGCAGACGCCTTCGCCCGGTGCGCCGCAGGCGCCCGCATCGGGTCACGACGCCGGCAAGCCCGGGCCGGGTTCGCATTGATAAAACCGGTTTAAATTCAATTGGTTGATGGAAGGCGGCGTGTATCCACGCCGCCTTTCTTTTGCCCTGTTTTGATGTGGAACCAATTAAAACGGGCAGAATTGCACCACTCCGATAATAGGGGTTCTATCATGCGGTTTTATTTGCCATCCCCTTGATTCGTCGCGTATATTCGCTGTTCGGCTCTCCTTGACGCACGACGCGGGAAGCTCGGATCGCCCGCGCAACGCCGTACAGCGGTCATGCAAGCGGCGGGAAACAAAAAAACATGGTTTAAAACGGCTGGCAACGGCCCTTCTCAGACGGTGTCCCCATGAACGATCACCCGCACCGCGCCGCGATCCCCGCCGCGCAAGGTCTGTATGACCCGCAAAACGAGCACGACGCCTGCGGCGTCGGCTTCGTCGCCCACATCAAGGGCAAGAAGAGCCACGAGATCATTCAGCAAGGGCTGAAAATTCTCGAAAACCTCGACCACCGGGGCGCCGTCGGCGCCGATCCGCTGATGGGCGACGGCGCGGGCATCCTGATCCAGATTCCCGATGCGTTTTATCGCGAGGAAATGGCGAAGCAGGGCGTGACGCTGCCGCCGAACGGCGAATACGGCGTCGGCATGATCTTCCTGCCGAAAGAACACGCGTCGCGCCTCGCGTGCGAACAGGAACTGGAGCGCACGGTGCGCGCCGAAGGCCAGGTCGTGCTCGGCTGGCGCGACGTGCCGGTCGACCACGCGATGCCGATCTCGCCGACCGTCAAGGCGAGCGAGCCGCTGATCCGCCAGATCTTCATCGGCCGCGGCAAGGACGTGATGGTCACCGATGCGCTGGAGCGCAAGCTGTACGTGATCCGCAAGACCGCGAGCCACCGCATCCAGGCGTTGAAGCTCAAGCACGGCAAGGAATACTTCGTGCCGTCGATGTCGGCGCGCACGGTGGTCTACAAGGGGCTGCTGCTCGCGGGCCAGGTCGGCGTGTACTACCGCGACCTGCAGGACGAGCGCGTCGTGTCGGCGCTCGCGCTCGTGCACCAGCGCTTCTCGACCAACACGTTCCCCGCGTGGGAACTCGCTCACCCGTACCGGATGATCGCGCACAACGGCGAGATCAACACCGTGAAGGGCAACGTGAACTGGCTGAACGCGCGCACCGGCGCGATCGCGTCGCACGTGCTGGGCGACGATCTGCCGAAGCTGTGGCCGCTGATCTATCCGGGCCAGTCGGACACCGCGTCGTTCGACAACTGCCTCGAACTGCTCGTGATGGCCGGTTACCCGCTCGTGCACGCGGTGATGATGATGATCCCGGAAGCGTGGGAACAGCACACGCTGATGGACGACAACCGCCGCGCGTTCTACGAGTACCACGCCGCGATGATGGAGCCGTGGGACGGCCCCGCCGCGATCGCGTTCACCGACGGCCGCCAGATCGGCGCGACGCTCGACCGTAACGGTCTGCGTCCGGCGCGCTACATCGTCACCGACGACGACCTCGTAATCATGGCGTCGGAGGCCGGCACGCTGTCGATCCCCGAGTCGAAGATCGTGAAGAAGTGGCGTCTGCAGCCGGGCAAGATGTTCCTGATCGACATGGAGCACGGCCGCATCATCGACGACAAGGAACTGAAGGACAACCTCGCGAACGCGAAGCCGTACAAGAGCTGGATCGACGCGGTGCGCATCAAGCTCGACGAGATCGAGCCGAAGGCCGAGGACGTCGCGACCGCGCGTGCGGAAGGCGCGGCGCTGCTCGACCGTCAGCAGGCGTTCGGCTACACGCAGGAAGACCTGAAGTTCCTGATGGCGCCGATGGCGGCGTCGGGCGAGGAAGCCATCGGCTCGATGGGCAACGACTCGCCGCTCGCGGTGATGTCGAACAAGAACAAGACGCTGTATCACTACTTCAAGCAACTGTTCGCGCAGGTCACGAACCCGCCGATCGACCCGATCCGCGAGAACATGGTGATGTCGCTCGTGTCGTTCATCGGCCCGAAGCCGAACCTGCTCGACACGAACAACATCAACCCGCCGATGCGGCTCGAAGTGTCGCAGCCGGTGCTCGACTTCAAGGACATCGCGAAGATCCGCGCGATCGAGCAATACACCGGCGGCAAGTTCAGCTCGTACGAACTGAACATCTGCTATCCGGTCGCGTGGGGCAAGGAAGGCATAGAAGCGCGCCTCGCGTCGCTGTGCGCGGAAGCGGTCGATGCGGTGCGCTCGGGCTACAACATCCTGATCGTGTCGGACCGCCGCGCGGACCGCGACAACGTCGCGATTCCGGCGCTGCTCGCGACCTCGGCGATCCACACGCATCTCGTGCAGCAGGGCCTGCGCACGAGCACGGGCCTCGTCGTCGAAACCGGCTCCGCACGCGAGACGCACCACTTCGCGCTGCTCGCGGGCTACGGCGCGGAAGCCATTCACCCGTACCTCGCGATGGAAACGCTCGCGCAGATGGCGTCGGGCCTGAAGGGCGACCTGTCGGCCGACAAGGCGATCTACAACTTCACGAAGGCGGTCGGCAAGGGCCTGTTGAAGGTCATGTCGAAGATGGGCATCTCGACGTACATGTCGTACACGGGCGCGCAGATCTTCGAAGCGGTCGGCCTGTCCGAAGAGCTGGTCGGCAAGTACTTCAAGGGCACGGCGTCGAAGGTCGGCGGCATCGGCCTGTTCGAGGTCGCGGAAGAGGCGATCCGCCTGCACCGCGACGCGTTCGGCGACAACCCGGTGCTCGCGAACATGCTCGACGCGGGCGGCGAGTACGCGTACCGCGTGCGCGGCGAAGACCACATGTGGACGCCCGACGCGATCGCGAAGCTCCAGCATTCGGCGCGCAGCAACTCGTACCAGACGTACAAGGAATACGCGCATCTGATCAACGATCAGACGAAGCGCCACATGACGTTCCGCGGCCTGTTCGAGTTCCGCTTCGATCCGTCGCGTGCGATCTCGATCGACGACGTCGAGCCGGCGAAGGACATCGTGAAGCGTTTCGCGACCGGCGCGATGTCGCTCGGCTCGATCAGCACGGAAGCGCACGCGACGCTCGCGATCGCGATGAACCGGATCGGCGGCAAGTCGAACACCGGCGAAGGCGGCGAGGACAAGAACCGCTACCGCAACGAGCTGCGCGGCATTCCGATCAAGAACGGCGACACGCTCGCCTCGGTGATCGGCAACGAAATCGTGCGCGACATCCCGCTGAAGGACGGCGACTCGCTGCGCTCGAAGATCAAGCAGGTCGCATCGGGCCGGTTCGGCGTGACGGCCGAGTACCTCGCATCGGCGGACCAGATCCAGATCAAGATGGCGCAGGGCGCGAAGCCGGGCGAAGGCGGCCAGTTGCCGGGCCACAAGGTGTCCGAGTACATCGGCAAGCTGCGTTACTCGGTGCCGGGCGTCGGCCTGATCTCGCCGCCGCCGCACCACGACATCTACTCGATCGAAGACCTCGCGCAACTGATTCACGATCTGAAGAACGTGAACCCGGCGTCGAGCATCTCGGTGAAGCTGGTGTCCGAAGTGGGCGTCGGCACGGTCGCCGCGGGTGTCGCGAAGGCGAAGGCCGATCACGTCGTGATCGCCGGCCATGACGGCGGCACCGGCGCGTCGCCGCTGTCGTCGCTCAAGCACGCGGGCACGCCGTGGGAACTGGGCCTCGCGGAAACGCAGCAGACGCTGGTGCTGAACAAGCTGCGCGGCCGCATCCGCGTGCAGGCGGACGGCCAGATGAAGACCGGCCGCGACGTCGTGATCGGCGCGCTGCTCGGCGCGGACGAGTTCGGCTTCGCGACGGCGCCGCTCGTCGTCGAAGGCTGCATCATGATGCGCAAGTGCCATCTGAACACGTGCCCGGTCGGCGTCGCGACGCAGGACCCGGTGCTGCGCGCGAAGTTCTCCGGCCAGCCGGAGCACGTCGTGAACTTCTTCTTCTTCATCGCCGAGGAAGTGCGCGAGATCATGGCGCAACTGGGCATCCGCAAGTTCGACGACCTGATCGGCCGCGCGGACCTGCTCGACACGAAGAAGGGCATCGAGCACTGGAAGGCGAAGGGCCTCGACTTCTCGCGGGTGTTCTACCAGCCGCAGGTCGAAGCGGACGTCGCGCATCTGCACGTCGAGTCGCAGGACCACGGCCTCGACCGCGCGCTCGACCACACGCTGATCGAGAAGGCGAAGGCCGCGATCGAGAACGGCGAGCACGTGTCGTTCATCCAGCCGGTGCGCAACGTGAACCGCACGGTCGGCGCGATGCTGTCCGGCGTGGTCGCGAAGAAGTACGGCCATGACGGCCTGCCCGACGACGCGATCCACATCCAGCTGAAGGGCACCGCCGGCCAGAGCTTCGGCGCGTTCCTCGCGAAGGGCATCACGCTCGACCTGGTCGGCGACGGCAACGACTACGTCGGCAAGGGTCTGTCGGGCGGCCGGATCATCATCCGTCCGACCAACGACTTCCGCGGCAAGTCCGAGGAAAACATCATCTGCGGCAACACGGTGATGTACGGCGCGATCGAAGGCGAGTCGTTCTTCCGCGGCGTCGCGGGCGAACGCTTCTGCGTGCGCAACTCGGGCGCGACGGCGGTCGTCGAAGGCACCGGCGACCACGGCTGCGAGTACATGACGGGCGGCACGGTCGTCGTGCTCGGCGAGACGGGCCGCAACTTCGCGGCCGGCATGTCGGGCGGCGTCGCGTTCGTGTACGACCCGGACAGCTCGTTCGCGAACAAGTGCAACAAGTCGATGGTCACGCTCGAACCGGTGCTGCAGCAGGCCGAGCAGGAACGCACGGTCGACCGCACGCTGTGGCACGCCGGCCAGACCGACGAGGCGCTGCTGAAGGGGCTCGTCGAGCGTCACTTCCAGTTCACCGGTTCGCCGCGTGCGAAGGCGCTGCTGGAAAACTGGGATGCGGCGCGCCGCCAGTTCGTGAAGGTGTTCCCGACGGAATACAGGCGCGCATTGGCCGAGCTGGGTGCGAAGAAGCCGAACCAGGAAGAGCTGGCCGCTTAACCCGCCCGCCGACGACCAGACGACGAGAGCGCCCGCCGCGCGCCGCCATGCGCGCGACGGCGGGCGCCGATCCCCTCACCGAATACACAGATAGACGAGAGCCACATGGGTAAGGCAACCGGTTTTCTGGAGTTCGAACGCCGCCACGAGGCGTACGAAGCTCCGCTCACGCGGGTCAAGCACTACAAGGAGTTCGTCGCGGCGCTGTCCGACGACGACGCGAAGATCCAGGGCGCACGTTGCATGGACTGCGGCATTCCGTTCTGCAACAACGGCTGCCCGGTGAACAACATCATTCCGGACTTCAACGACCTGGTGTTCCGCCAGGACTGGAAGAGCGCGATCGAGGTGCTGCACTCGACGAACAACTTCCCCGAGTTCACGGGCCGCATCTGCCCGGCGCCGTGCGAAGCGGCGTGCACGCTCGGCATCAACAACGATCCGGTCGGCATCAAGTCGATCGAGCACGCGATCATCGACAAGGCGTGGGCCGAAGGCTGGGTCGCGCCGCAGCCGCCGACGCACAAGACCGGCAAGAAGGTCGCGGTGGTCGGCTCGGGTCCCGCGGGCCTCGCCACCGCGCAGCAACTGGCGCGCGCCGGCCACGACGTGACGGTGTTCGAGAAGAACGACCGCATCGGCGGTCTGCTGCGTTACGGCATCCCCGACTTCAAGCTCGAAAAGTGGCTGATCGACCGCCGGATGCGCCAGATGGAAGCCGAAGGCGTGACGTTCCGCACGAGCGTGTTCGTCGGCAAGGGCGAGCTGCCCGCGTACATCGGCAACACGGCGAAGGAAACGATCTCGCCGGACGAACTGAAGGAACAGTTCGACGCGGTCGTGATCGCGGGCGGTTCCGAAACGCCGCGCGACCTGCCGGTGCCGGGCCGCGAACTCGCGGGCATCCATTTCGCGATGGAGTTCCTGCCGCAGCAGAACAAGGTGAACGCGGGCGACAAGGTCGCGGACCAACTGCTCGCCAAGGCCAAGCATGTGATCGTCATCGGCGGCGGCGATACCGGCTCCGACTGCGTCGGCACGTCGAACCGTCACGGCGCGAAGAGCGTCACGCAGTTCGAACTGCTGCCGCAGCCGCCGGAAGTGGAGAACAAGCCGCTCGTATGGCCGTACTGGCCGGTCAAGCTGCGCACGTCGTCGTCGCACGACGAAGGCTGCGAGCGCGACTGGGCGGTCGCGACGAAGCGCCTCGAAGGCAAGAACGGCAAGGTCGAGAAGCTGATCGCCGCGCGCGTCGAGTGGAAGGACGGCAAGATGGTCGAGGTGCCGGGCTCCGAGTTCGAGATGAAGGCCGACCTCGTGCTGCTCGCGATGGGCTTCACGCAGCCGGTGTCGCCGGTGCTCGAAGCGTTCGGCGTCGACAAGGACGCGCGCGGCAACGTGCGCGCATCGACCGACGGCGACAAGGCGTATTACACGTCGGTCGACAAGGTGTTCACCGCTGGCGACATGCGCCGCGGGCAGTCGCTCGTCGTTTGGGCGATCCGCGAAGGCCGCCAGTGTGCGCGTTCCGTCGATGCGTACCTGATGGGCAGCTCGGAGTTGCCGCGCTGATGGGGGACCGGAGCAGGTGCTTCAGCGCCTGCGCTGGTCCCATAGCCCCAACCTCTGCCTGACACGTTTAGAGCGGAGACAGGCAGGAGACGATCGAGCAGTACCGCCGGAAGCCGGGCGCCCGTAAGGGCGACCCGGCTTTTTCACGTGCGAGGCGCGCTAACATGGCGGCTCGTGCCGATATCCGATGGGCTCCGGTCATGCGCAATCCGCCGCGATCCGATGCGTGGCAACGCTGTTTCGTCGCGCTCGCGCCCGACGACGCGTCGCGCGATGCGCTAACGTCGTCCGCGCTGACGCTGCCCGATCCGGCGCGGCGCGTGCCGTATGCGCAGCTTCATCTGACGGTCGCGTTCATCGGCGCATTGCCGTTCGAACAGGGCGACAGGTTGGCGAGCAGGTTGCGCGGGCGCGCGTTGCCGATCCCGCCCGCGCCGGTCGAGCGCATCGAATGCTGGCCCGCTGGCGCGCATCCGAGGTTGATGGTGGCGGTGCTCGCGCTGTCCGATGCGTTCGTCGCGCTCGACTGGCACGTGCGTTCGTCGATGATCGAAACCGGCCTGCCGGTCGATGCGCGCGCGTTTCGTCCGCACATCACGCTCGCGCGGTTCGCGCGCGACGCATCGGCGGTCGCGCCGTTGTGCGATTTCGCCGCGCTGCCGCCGATGCGCTTCACGTCGCTCGTGCTCTATTCGAGCACGCTCGCGAAGCAGGGCGCGCGTTATGAGGCGCTGGCGAGCGTGCCGCTCGATTGAATCGGGAACTGCGCTGCCGATGAGCGACGTGTGCGTGATGTCGCCGTTTGCGCGCTTGCGCCTGGATGCCCGGATCAGCGCCGATAACGCGCAAGCGTGAGCCCGTCGAGGTCGATGTCCGGCGTGCGCTGCGTGACGAGATCGGCGACCACGCGCCCCGATCCCATCGACATCGCCCAGCCGGTCGAGCCGTGACCGACGTTCAGCCACAGACCGTCGACGCCCGACGGCCCGAGCAGCGGCGGCCCGTCCGGCACCATCGGCCTGCGGCCGACCCAGAACTGCGCGGACGACGGCGTCGCCGCGTGCGGGAACCAGTCGTCGAGCACCTTCATCAGCGTCTGCAACGCCTGCTCGCGCAGCGTCGCGTGCCGGTTGCCGAGTTCCGCGGTGCCGGCGACGCGCAGGTGCGTGTCGAAGCGCGTGATCGCGGTCTTCAGCGATTCGTCCATCAGCGCGGCGCGCGGCGCCTTCTGGTCGTCGACGACCGGCAGCGTCGCCGAATACCCCTTCACCGGATAAAGCGGCACGCGCACGCCGAACGGCGCGACCAGCGCCGCGCTTTCGACGCCGAGCGCGACGACCACCGCGTCGGCGGCGAGCGTGCGCGGCGATGGATCGCGTGACGGCGGCGCCGGGGCCCGAGGCCCGGTCGCGTCCGACGCCTGTTTCGGCTCGCGCCGTCCGCGCCGCTCCGGCAGCGCGCGGATGCGCACGCCGCGCACGCGGCCCTGCTCGACGTCGAGGCCGGCGACGTCCGTGTCGAACAGGAACTGCACGCCGTTCGCTTCGCACACCGAGCGCAGTTCGCGCGTGAAGCGCGCGCAGTCGCCCGCTTCGTCGTCCGGCAGATAGACGCCCGCGACCGGCTTCACGCGCGACCATTGCAGGCCCGGCTCGATCCGCGCGCATTCGTCGGCGTCCATTTCGCGATAGACGACGCCCGCGTCGCGCAGCACCGCGAGCGCCGGCTGCGCCAGTTCGACGTCGTAGCCGCTGCGGAACAGTTGCAGGTAACCCTGGCTGCGGCCGTAGTCGAATGCATGGGCGGCAAGGAACGCGTGCAGGCATTCGCGGCTGTAGTGCGCGATGCGCTGCATCCGCTGCTTGTTCACGCGGAAGCGCGCGAGGTCGCATTCGCGCAGCCAGCGCGCGATCCAGCGCCATTGCGCGGGGTCGAGCGTCGGCCGGAAGATCAGCGGCGACGCGGGTTTCAGCAGGTATTTGACTAGCTTGAGCGGCATGCCCGGCGCGGCCCACGGCGTCACGTAGCCGGGTGCGATCACGCCCGCGTTGCCGAAGCTCGTGCCGAGCGCGACGCCGGGTTCGCGCTCGATCACGGTGACGTCGCAGCCGCGCTCGCTCAGGTAATACGCGGTGGCCACGCCGATCACGCCGGCGCCGAGGACGATCGTTTTCATGCCGCTCGCATTGGGGAGAACGGACGGTATTGCAGCATGTAATCGGTCATCGTGCAGCGGGCCCCGCAGTCAGCGGCTTGCCCTTCGTTTCCGGCAGGCACAGCGCGGCGACGATCACCAGCAGATAACCCGCGCCGGCGACCGCGCCGATCGCTTTCACGAGCGTCATCGACTGCGCGAGCGTGCCGACGAGGATCGGGAAAAACGATCCGAGCCCGCGCCCGAGGTTGTAGCAGAACCCCTGGCCGGAGCCGCGGATCGCGCTCGGATACAGTTCGGACAGGTACGCGCCGATGCCCGCGAAGATGCCCTGCACGACGATGCCGAGCGGGAAGCCGAGCAGCAGCATCGCGTTGTCGGTGACGGGCAGCATCGTGTACGCCATCCCGAGCACGAACGAGCCGACCGCGAACAGCACGAACGACGCGCGCCGGCCGATCCGGTCGCTCAGGATCGCGCCGACGATGTAGCCCGCGAACGAGCCGACGATCAGCACGATCAGGTAGCCGCTCGTGTTGAACACCGACAGGTGGCGGACCGTCTTCAGATAGGTCGGCAGCCACGTGGTGATCGCGTAATAGCCGCCGAGCATCCCGGTGCACAGCGCGCTGCCGAGCAGCGTCGTTTTCAGGTGGTCGCGGTCGAAGATCCGCAGGAACTGCGCGCGAGTGGCCGCGTCGTCGCGCTGCGCGCGGCGGGTCGCGACGAACACGTCCGGGTCGCTGACGTTGCGGCGCACGTACAGGATCCACAGCGCGGGCACGATGCCGATCCAGAAGCACGCGCGCCACGCCCATTCGTCCGGCAGCAGGGCGAAGAACGCCCAGTACAGCAGCGCGGCGGCGGCCCAGCCGAACGACCAGCTGCTTTGCACGGTGCCGACCGCCTTCGCGCGATGCTGCGGCGAGCGGATCGTCTCGGCCATCATGATCGTGACGACCGACCATTCGCCGCCGAAGCCGATGCCTTGCAGCGTGCGCGTCGCGAGCAACTGCCAGAACGACTGCGTGAAACCGGACAGGAACGTGAACACCGCGAACGTCGCGATCGTCCATTGCAGCACGCGCACGCGGCCGAGGCGGTCCGCGAGGATGCCGGCGAGCCAGCCGCCGATCGCGGACGAGATCAGCGAACTCGTCGCGATCATCCCGGCCTCGTTCTTCGACATTCCCCATGCGGCGATCAGCGTCGGAATCAGGAACGAATAGATCATGAAGTCGAACGCGTCGACCGCATAACCGCCGAAACCCGCATACAGCGTGCGGCGCTCGCGCGGCGTCAGCTCGGTGAACCACTGGAACGATCGCATCGCGTGTCCATCCCCTTTGTTCGTTGTATGACGGGTGTGACTGGCGCGCGTGGTCGGCGGTCCTGCGTGGGGCGCGAGTCGCGGTATTTTACGGTGCGATCTCGCGCGCGGGCCAACGTGGCAAAAATGCGGCGGGTTTGCCGCGACGGCAAACGATGAAGGAGCGGAGTGGGGCGGGTCAGCCGAGCGTCAGGCCGCCGTCGACGTGGATCACCTGGCCGGTGATATGACGCGCGGCGTCGGACAGCAGGAATGCAATCAGTTCGGCGATGTCGTCGGGCTCGGCGACGCGGCCGAGCGGCGTCGCGTCCGCGGCGCGCGCCCATGCGGGCGCGTTGTCGGCGCTCGGTCCGCGCTCCTTGCGCGTGTAGCCGGGCGCGACGCAGTTCACCGTGATGCCGTGCGGCGCGAACTCGGCGGCCGCCGTTTTCGCGAGCGATTCGAGCGCGGCTTTCGCGGCGGCGGTGGCCGCGAACGGCGCGTCCGCGCGATAGCGATGCGCGACGAACGAACTCAGCGCGACGATCCGCCCGCGCGTCGAGCGGCGCAGCGGTTCCGCCGCGCGCCGCACGAGCGCCGCGAACGACGCGGGCATCGACGCGAACGCGCCGACGAGCATGGCGGGGTCGAGCGACGACAGCGTCTGGCGTTGCGCGTGTCCCGCGTTCGCGACCAGTTGATCGAGCGTGCCGAATAACGCGAGCGTGGCTTCGACGATGCGCGCGGCCGCGTCCGGTTCGGCAAGGTCCGCATAGACCGTCGCGCAATGCGCCGCGCCGCGTTGCGCGCAGGCGTCGGCGACGCGCGCGAGGCGTTCGCGCGAGTCTTCATCGGCGCCGCGCGCGTGCAGCATCAACGCGGTGTCGGGCGCCGCGAGCCGGCGCGCGAGCGCGGCGCCGATTCCCGACCCGGCGCCGGTGATCAGGACGACGCGCGGCGTCGGCGCGCTCATGCGGCGACCCGGACCTCGGGCGTGCGCTCGACGTCGAGCGTCTCTTCGTGGAACGGCGCGAGCGATTCGCGATGCGCGACGCTGACGATCGCCGCCTTCGGCAGCCGTTCGTTGAAGAGCCGGTAGAGGCGCGCTTCGTTGTCCGGATCGAGCGCGCTCGTCGCTTCGTCGAGGAACAGGAAGTCGGGCTTGTGCAGCAGCACGCGCGCGCCGGCGAGCCGCTGCTGTTCGCCCGGCGACAGGATGCGGGTCCAGTGGCCGGAATCGGCGAGACGGTTCGCGTATTCTTCGAGCCGGCACGCGCGCAGCGCGTCGCGGCATTCGTCGTCGCTGTACGCGTCCTGCGGCGACGGATAGGTGAGCGCCGCCTTCAGCGTGCCGATCGGCAGATAGCTCTGCTGCGGGATGAACATCATCCGCGCATCGACCGGCGCGTCGATCGAGCCTTCGCCGAACGGCCACAGGCCGGCGAGCGCGCGCATCAGCGTGCTCTTGCCGGAACCGGACGGGCCGCGCACGAGCCAGCGCGAGCCGGGTTCGATCGCGATGTCGCGCACGTCGGACAGCGGCGCGCCGTTCGGCAGCGCGAGCTTCAGGTGATGCGTCGTCAGGCGGTTCGCATCGACGAAGTGCAGGTTGATGCCGCCGTGCTCGGTCGCGGGCGACACCGTTTCCTTCAGACGCGGCGCCTTCACGACGCGGCGGAATTCGCGCAGCCGGTTCACCGTGGCGCGCCATTCGACCAGCGTCGAATAACTGTTGATGAACCACGAGAACGAGTCGCTGACCGTGCCGAACGCCTGCGAGATCTGCATCAGCACGCCGAAGCTGAACGCGCCCGCGAAATAGCGCGGCGCGGCGACGACGAGCGGGAAGATGATCGCGATCTGCCCGTAGAAGCTCAGCACGAATGTCAGGCGCTTCGTGTACTTCATCACGCGCCACCAGTTGTCGCGGATGTGCGCGAACAGCCCCTGCGCGTTCGAGCGTTCGGTATCCATGCCGTCGTAGAACGCGATCTGCTCGGCGTTCTCGCGCAGCCGGATCAGGCCGAAACGGAAGTCCGCCTCGACGCGCTGCTGCTGGTAGTTGATCGACACGAGCGGATGGCCGACCTTCTGGATGATGATCGAGCCGAACACGGCGTAGAGCGCCGCGGCCCACACCATGTAGCCCGGAATCGCGAGGGGCTGGCTGCCGAGCGTGATCGTCAGCGCGCCAGCGAGCGTCCACAGGATCGTGATGAACGACACCAGCGTGACGACCGTCGACAACAGATCGAGCGTCAGCGACAGCGTCGTGGTCGCGAACGACTGCAGGTCGTCGCTGATCCGCTGGTCGGGGTTGTCCGCGAGGCGGTCGCGCTCGATCCGGTAGAACGCGCCCTTGCCGAGCCAGTCGGACAGGAAGCGGGTCGTCAGCCACTGACGCCAGCGGAAGCCGAGCATCTGCCGCAGATAACGCCCGTACACCGCGAGGATGATGAAGCCGAACGCGAGCCCGCTGAAGATCATCAGCAGATGGGGGAACTGCTTTACGTTTTTCGTTTGCAGCGCGTTGTAGAAGTCGGCGCTCCACGAGTTCAGGCGTACGTTGATCCACACGACGAGCAGGTTCATCACGATGATCGCGATCAGCAGCCCCCATGCGATCAGGCGTTCCTCGGAGACCCAGTACGGCTTGATCAGGCTCCAGGCCGAGATCTGTTGGTCCTGCTCGGGCGTGGGACGGGAAGAGAGGTTGGTCATGAGCGTCCTGATAGGTGCACGTGCGGCCGGCGGCCTGGCGGGGGCGCGGCGCCTGCCCGAACGGTGCGCGGGGCGGCGCGGCGACCGCCGGATTCTGGCCGTGACCGCTTAAACGAAGCTTAATGGCGCGGCCTGCCGTCGCGCGGCGGAGCGGATCGAGCCCGTGCGCGGCGGCGGCTTTCGCGCGGCTTGCCGGCGCCGACCTGTCGCTGACGCTGGCCGGATGCCGGCAAACCGCGTGGCGGCGCCCTGCGGGGCATTGTGCCAGAGCCGGCGCCGACCGCGACATTCCGTTCGGCCGATCGCGCGCGGCAGCGCCCCGGACGATGCGGCGGCGCGGTTTGCGGCGGCGTTGTCTTTTGTGGTCTAATGGCCGCTGACGAAACAGGGGTGCTTCGCGGGTATGCCGGGCGTACCGCGGCGAGGCTGAGAGAGACCCTTCGCACCCGATCCGGGTAATACCGGCGCGGGAAGTTTCCGGAAAGTCTTGCTGGGCGCATTGGTTTATGACGGCGTCCAGATTCCCGCCGGGCAGCGTGCGCGGCCATTGCTTCATGCATTGCTGCACGCCTGCGCGGCCGGCCTTGCCAGCCGGTTTCGTCCTTGGGTACGTGTGCTTCTTACCGTACGGAAAGGATACGATGACCGCTTATTCCGCTTCTTCAGTCGATTTTCCCATTCCTGCGCTGACCGCCGGCGTGTTCGTGCGTCTGTCCGCGTGTCCGGCCGCTTGCCTGCTCGCGCAGGCCGGAGTCCGATCATGAGCGCGACCACGCAGCAACCCGACTTCGCGGTGCTCGGCGGCGGCCTGTGCGGCCGGCTCGTCGCATGGCGGCTCGCGGGCGCGGGCCACCGCGTCGCGCTGTACGAGCGCGGCCCCGCCGACGGTTCGCAGGCGGCCGCGTGGGTCGCCGCCGCGATGCTTGCGCCGCTCGCCGAGGCGGCGGTCGCCGAACTGCTGATCACCGAACTCGGCGTCGCGTCGCTCGACACGTGGCCGCGCATCCTCGCGGAATTGCCCGAGCCGGTGTTCTTCCAGCGCAACGGCACGCTCGTCGTCTGGCATCACGCGGACCGCACCGAGGCGCCGCTGTTCGAGCGCCGCGTGCGCGCGAACGCGCCGCACGCGCTGGCCGACGAAGGGTTCGTCGCGCTCGCCGGCCCGCAGATCGACGCGGCCGAGCCGGCGCTCGCCGGCCGCTTCGCGCGCGGCTGGCTGCTCGCCGGCGAAGGGCAACTGGACAACCGCCAGGCGCTGCGCGCGCTGGCGGCCGCCCTCGCGCTGCGACGCGTCGAAACGCACTGGAACACCGCGGTCGACGATGCGCATCTGCCCGAGGCCCGCGTGACGATCGACTGCCGCGGGCTCGGCGCGAAGCCGGTGCTGCCGACGCTGCGGGGCATCCGCGGCGAGGTCGCGCGCGTGCACGCGCCCGGCATCGGCCTCACGCGGCCGGTGCGGCTGCTGCATCCGCGTTATCCGCTCTACATCGCGCCGAAGGAACACGACGTGTACGTGATCGGCGCGACCGAGATCGAGGGCGAGGATATGTCGCCGGTCAGCGTGCGCTCGGCGCTCGAACTGCTGAGCGCGGCGTTCGCGGTGCACCCGGCGTTCGGCGAGGCGCGGATCCTCGAACTCAATTCGCAGTGCCGGCCGACGCTGCCCGACCACCGGCCCGCGCTCGTCTGGGACGGCGCGCGGACGCTGCGCGTGAACGGCCTGTACCGGCACGGCTACATGATCGCGCCCGAAGTGGCGGACGAGACGGTGCGCGTCGCGCAGGCGCTGCTCGACGGCCGCGTCGCGGACGCCGACGCGTTCGGCGCGCTGCGCGAACGCTCGCGCTGGGGCGAGATGCTGCGGCTCGACGACACGCGACAGCCCGCGTAAAGCGGCGCGGGCGGCAGTGCGTTGGCGGCACGCCCGATGCGAAAACGAACTTACCCGTTGCAGGTAGCAAACCGATTTACATGGACATCCAGATCAACCAGAAGCCGCTGTCGCTGCCCGACGGCGCGACCGTCGCCGACGCGCTCGCCGCGTACGGCGCGCGTCCGCCGTACGCGGTCGCGCTGAACGGCGATTTCGTCGCGCGCGCGCAGCATGCGGCGCGCGCGCTGCACGCCGGCGACCGGCTCGACGTCGTGAGCCCGGTCGCCGGCGGCTGAACGGCCGTTCGCCCGCCCGCTCTACTCGCCTTGAGCCGACCACGCCTCTTCAACGCGATCAGCAAGGATTCTTCGTCATGACTCCCACCCCCACCCCCACCGCCGACGTGCTCACGCTGTACGGCGAAACCTTCGCGAGCCGCGTGCTGCTCGGCACGTCGCGTTATCCGTCGCTGCAGTCGCTGTCCGACGCGATCGCCGCCGCGCGTCCCGGCATGGTCACCGTCGCGCTGCGCCGGCAGATGAGCGAGGGCGGCGCCGAAGCCGGCTTCTTCGATCTGCTGAAGCGCCACGGCGTGCCGCTGCTGCCGAACACCGCCGGCTGCCTGACGATCAACGAGGCGGTGACCACCGCGCACATGGCGCGCGAAGTGTTCGAGACCGACTGGATCAAGCTCGAACTGATCGGCGACGACTACACGCTGCAACCCGATCCGGTCGGGCTGATCGAGGCGGCCGCGCGGCTCGTGAAGGACGGCTTCAAGGTGCTGCCGTACTGCACCGAGGATCTGGTGGTCGGCCGGCGTCTGCTCGACGCGGGCTGCGAGGCGCTGATGCCGTGGGGCGCGCCGATCGGCACCGGCAAGGGCGTCGTGAACCCGTACGGCCTGCGCGTGCTGCGCGAGCGCCTGCCGGACGTGCCGCTGATCGTCGACGCGGGGCTCGGCGTGCCGTCGCACGCGTGCCAGGTGATGGAGTGGGGCTACGACGGCGTGCTGCTGAACACGGCGGTGTCGCAGGCGACGCATCCGGACGCGATGGCGCGCGCGTTCGCGCTCGGCGTCGAGGCGGGGCGCGCGGCGTATCTCGCCGGGCCGATGATGGAGCGCGAGACCGCGCACGCGAGCACGCCGGTCGTCGGCATGCCGTTCTGGCATCAGGATGGAGGCAACGCATGACCGGCAAGCTGACGCTGAAGAACCGCGAGCTGTTCTGGCCGCCCGCGGACGAACTGACCGAGGCGGCGGAGCGCATCCGCGCGCGGCTCGGCGACTGGCCGCCGACGCACGCGCCGTGGCGCCTGTGCCTGACCCCGCCCGACGAGCCGAACGGCGGCGACCTGATCGTCGTGACCGACGCCGGTCCGCATCTCGCGAACATCGCGCGCTGGATGACGGCGGGCGCGGGCGTGATCGAGGCCGCCGACGACGCTGGAGGGGGCCGCGCGACGCTGCATCTCGGCGGCGAGCGTTACGCGCTCGAAGGCCAACTGGCGGAGGACTGGGTCGCGGCGCTCGCCGCGTTCCTCGACTGTGGATTCGCGCCGCACGACGCGCTGGTGCTCGCGCTCGCATGGCGCGACGGCGACGAGACGCGCACCGCCGACGCGTGGCCGGTCGATTTCGCGCGCTTTCCGCGCGCAGCCGGCCTGCCGGACGCGCCCGCGCAGCCGTTCGCGCCGTGTCCGCCGAGGCTCGGCCTGTATCCGGTGCTGCCGACGGCGGACTGGGTCGAACGGGTGCTCGACTACGGCGTGAAGACGGTGCAGTTGCGCAGCAAGCAGCCGAAGTCGCCGGCATTGGCGCGGGAAATAGAACGCTGTGTTGCGGCGGGGCGCCGGCACGACGCGCAGGTGTTCATCAACGACCACTGGCGCGAGGCGATCGACGCGGGCGCATACGGCGTGCACCTCGGCCAGGAGGACGTGCGCGACGCCGACCTCGGCGCGATCGCCGCAGCCGGCGTGCGGCTCGGGTTGTCCACGCACGGCTATTACGAGATGCTGGTCGCGCTGCACTTCCGCCCGAGTTATCTCGCGCTCGGCGCGGTGTTCGCGACGACGACGAAGGTGATGCCGACCGAGCCGCAAGGGCTCGCGCGGCTCGCGCGCTACGTGAAGCTGCTCGACGGCGTGGTGCCGCTGGTCGCGATCGGCGGCGTCGACGGCGGCGTGCTGCCCGACGTGCTCGCGACCGGTGTCGGCTGCGCCGCGGTCGTGCGGGCGGTCACGGAAGCCGCCGATCCGGCCGCGGCCGTTGCTGCGCTGCAGCGCGCGTTTACGCAATAATGGTCCGCCCCGCATCGGCGCCAGGCGGCGTCCGGTGCGGGAGTTGTGTTCGGGACCGGGCGCGTCACGGCAGTGTTTTCATGATGGCCCTATAATTCCGCCTTCGTGTAAATGGACTGTCAGCCTGGTGCCCTCTTCCACTGAGACCCTTCTGGAGCTGCGCGACGTCGATTTCGGCTATAGCGACCGGCTCGTCCTGTCCGGGCTGAACATGCGCTTCCCGCGCGGTCGGGTGGTGGCGGTCATGGGTGGCTCGGGCGGCGGCAAGACCACGGTGCTGCGGCTGATCGGCGGCCTCGTGCGCGCAAGCCGCGGCCAGGTGCTGTTCGACGGCCAGGACGTCGGCGCGCAGACGCGCGACGGCCTCTACGCGCTGCGCCGCAAGATGGGCATGCTGTTCCAGTTCGGCGCGCTGTTCACCGACATGTCGGTATTCGAGAACGTCGCGTTCGCGCTGCGCGAGCACACCGACCTCCCCGAAGAACTGATCCGCGATCTCGTGCTGATGAAGCTGAACGCCGTCGGCCTGCGCGGCGCGCGCGACCTCGCGCCGTCGGAGATTTCCGGCGGGATGGCGCGCCGCGTCGCGCTCGCGCGCGCGATCGCGCTCGACCCGCAACTGATGATGTACGACGAGCCGTTCGCCGGCCTCGACCCGATTTCGCTCGGCATCACCGCGAACCTGATCCGCACGCTGAACGACGCGCTCGGCGCGACGTCGATCCTCGTCACGCACGACGTGCCGGAGTCGTTCGCGATCGCCGACTACGTGTACTTCCTCGCGAACGGCGGCGTGCACGCGCAAGGCACGCCGGCCGAACTGCGCGAATCGACGGACCCGACCGTGCGCCAGTTCATCGACGGCGCGCCGGACGGCCCGTTCCGCTTCCACTATCCCGCGCAGCAGCCGCTCGCAGCGGACTTCGGCATCGGCGGAGGGCAGTCATGATCAGCGCGATCGGACGCGGCGTGATCGACGGACTGACGCGCGCCGGTTATGCGGCGCGCCTGTTCGTGCGGCTCCTGCTCGAATTTTTCCCGCTGCTGCGCCGGCCGCGGCTTGTCACGAAGCAGATCCACTTCGTCGGCAATTATTCACTGCTGATCATCGCGGTGTCGGGCCTGTTCGTCGGCTTCGTGCTCGGCTTGCAGGGTTATTACACGCTGAATCGCTACGGTTCCGAGCAGGCGCTCGGCCTGCTCGTCGCGCTGTCGCTCGTGCGCGAACTCGGGCCGGTCGTCACCGCGCTCCTGTTCGCTGGCCGCGCGGGCACGTCGCTGACGGCCGAGATCGGGCTGATGAAGGCCGGCGAGCAACTGACCGCGATGGAGATGATGGCCGTCGATCCGGTGCGCGTCGTCGTCGCGCCGCGGATGTGGGCCGGCGTGATCGCGATGCCGATCCTCGCGGCGATCTTCAGCGCGGTCGGCGTGCTCGGCGGTTACGTGGTCGGCGTGGTGCTGATCGGCGTCGATCCCGGCGCGTTCTGGTCGCAGATGCAGAGCGGCGTCGATGTGTGGGCGGACGTCGGCAACGGTGTCCTCAAGAGCATCGTGTTCGGCTTTGCGGTGACGTTTACCGCGCTGTACCAGGGTTACGAGGCGAAGCCGACGCCGGAAGGCGTGTCGCGCGCGACGACGAAGACCGTCGTGTACGCGTCGCTCGCGGTGCTCGGCCTCGACTTTCTGCTGACCGCGCTGATGTTCAGTTGATGGCCGGCGCACGCGCACGGCTGCCGTGCGCGATGCAGCGGCACGGCGGCGCGTCGCACGCCGCCGTCGCAACGGATTCTGATTGGGATGACGATGAAAAAGAATGCTCTCGACTTCTGGGTCGGCCTGTTCGTGGTGCTGGGCGTCATTGCGCTGCTGTTTCTCGCGCTGAAGGCCGGCAACATGAGTTCGCTGTCGTTCCAGCCCACCTACCCGGTGAAGCTCAAGTTCGACAACATCGGCGGGCTGAAGCCGCGCGCGCCGGTGAAGAGCGCGGGCGTGACGGTCGGCCGGGTCGCGACGATCGGCTTCGACCCGAACACGTACCAGGCGCTGGTGACGATCAACCTCGACCAGCAGTACCCGTTTCCGAGGGACACGTCCGCGAAGATCCTGACGTCGGGCCTGCTCGGCGAGCAGTACATCGGGCTTGAGCCGGGCGGCGACACCGAGATGCTGAAGGCCGGCGACACGATCACGATGACCCAGTCGGCGATCGTGCTCGAAAACCTGATCGGGCAGTTTCTGTACAGCAAGGCAGCGGACTCCGGCGCGGCGAAACCCGCCGGCGGCGAGCCCGCGGCCGCCCCGCCGACGGCGCCCGCAGCGGGCGCGGCAGGCAAGTAAAAGGAGAACAACAATGCAGACCAACCACATGCGCATCGCATCGCTCGCCGTGGCGGCGCTCGCCTTGTCCGGCTGTGCGACGGTGCAGACGCCGGTGAAGGAAGATCCGTGGGAAGGCTTCAACCGCACGGTCTTCACGTTCAACGACAAGGTCGACCAATACGCGCTGAAGCCGGTCGCGCAGGGCTACAAGAAGGTGACGCCGCAGCCGGTGCAGGACAGCGTGACAAACTTCTTCTCGAACATCGGCGACGTGTACAACGTCGCGAACAACCTGCTGCAACTGAAGATCGCGGACGGCGTCAGCGACCTGATGCGGATCGTGATCAACACGGTGTTCGGCGTCGGCGGCCTGTTCGACGTCGCGACGCTCGCGAAGCTGCCGAAGCACAGCCAGGACTTCGGGCTCACGCTCGGCCATTACGGAATGCCGGCCGGCCCGTATCTGGTGTTGCCGCTGTTCGGCCCGAGCACGGTGCGCGACGCGATCGGCACCGGCGCGAACTACTTCGTCAACCCGCTCACCTACGTCGATCCGGCCGGGGTGAGCTGGGGGCTGTACGGGCTCAACATCGTCAGCACCCGCGCGAACCTGCTCGGCGCGACCGACCTGATCGAAGGCGCGGCGCTCGACCGGTACTCGTTCGTGCGCAACACCTATCTGCAACGGCGGCGTTATCTGCTGACGGGCGGCGCATCGGGCCTGCCCGACTACGGCGACGGCGCGCCGCCGCCGAAGTACGACGAAGACGGCATCACCGGGCCGGCCTCGGGCGCGCCGGTTGCGGCACCCGGCGCGGCTGCTCCCGGGCAGGCCGGCGCGAGCGAGGCGCCGGCCGCGCCGCAGGGCGCCTCCGGCCCCGGCGAAACGAACGTGCCGGCCGGCCAGATGGTGCCGCCGGCGCGCTTCGGCTATCCGGCGATGCGTCTGCACTGACCGGCGCCGGCCGCGTAACACCCGGAAACGCTTGTCGCAGTTTGTTCGCAGTTTTCGGATGGAGCGCGGTCAAACGCGCATGGTATCGTTGGCTCCCGTGGGGCGCTTCCTTCCCCGTCCGCAGGAATTGATATGAAAAGATTCTTCCTTATTCCGTTTTTTGCCATGTTTTTTGCGTTCGCCGGCGCGGCTTCCGCGCAGACGGTGGACACGAGCAACCCCGACACGCTGGTCAAGACCGTGACCCAGCAGGTGATGGACCAGATTCGCGGCGATAAGTCGATCCAGTCCGGCGACCTCACGCGGATCACCGAACTCGTGAACGAGCGGATCCTGCCGTACACCGACTTCCGCCGCACGACGCAACTGGCGATGGGCCGCAACTGGCGCAGCGCGACGCCGGCGCAGCAGGAGCAGATCGTCGAGCAGTTCAAGACGCTGCTGATCCGCACGTATTCGGGCGCGCTCGCGCAGGTCCGCGACCAGCAGATCCAGTACAAGCCGTTCCGCACGAGCCCGGACGACACCGACGTCGTGGTCCGCTCGACGGTGCTGAACAACGGCCAGCCGATCGAGCTGGACTACCGTCTGTACAAGACCCCGCAAGGCTGGCGCGTGTATGACATCAACGTGCTCGGTGCGTGGCTGATCCAGGCATACCAGCAGCAGTTCCAGGAAAAGATCCAGCAGGGCGGCGTGGACGGGCTGCTCCAGTTCCTCACGCAGCGCAACCAGCAACTGGCGGCGGGCAAGGCGTCGTGAGCCGCTTCGAAACCGGCGCCACGCTGACCCACGCGAGCGCGAAGGCCGCGCTCGCGGCCGGTCTCGCACGCATCGCGGCGGGCGCGACCGGCGTCGATTGCATGCCGCTCAAGCAGTTCGACTCGTCGGCGCTCGCGGTGCTGATCGCGTGGCAGCGCGCGGCGCGCGCACGCGGCCAGTCGCTCGACGTCGTGAACCTGCCTCCCGCGCTCGCGAGCCTCGCGCACGCATACGGCGTCGATCCGCTCCTCGGCGAGCGACATTGACCCGCGGCGGCGGTCGCCCATCGGGCGACGCCGCTGCCTTCTCCCGCCCCCGGGGCGAATCGGTCCTACCGACTTTGCCCTATAATCAACCGTTTTTTGGGGCTTTGCGTCAGAGCACCGACGCGGCGCGAGCCGTCCCTCATTCCGGTATCCCCCGCAGTTTTACGCACATTTCAGCCGTCGCCACCAGTTTGCTGGCGGGGCGGCGCAGAGTCATGCCAGCCATAGAAATCCGCAACGTCAAGAAGCGCTACAAGGAGCTGCAGGCGCTCAAGGGCGTCAGCTTCACGGTCGAAGAAGGGGAGTTTTTCGGGCTGCTCGGCCCGAACGGCGCGGGCAAGACGACGCTCATCAGCATTCTCGCGGGCCTCGCGCGCGCCGACGAAGGCACGATCGCCGTGCGCGGCCACGACGTCGTCGCCGACTACCGCAACGCGCGCCGCGCGCTCGGCGTGGTGCCGCAGGAGCTGGTGTTCGATCCGTTCTTCACGGTCCGCGAAACGCTGCGCATCCAGTCCGGCTACTACGGGCTGCGCGACAACGACGCGTGGATCGACGAGGTGATGGAGAACCTCGACCTCACCGAAAAAGCCGACGTGAACATGCGCGCGCTGTCCGGCGGGATGAAGCGCCGCGTGCTGGTCGCGCAGGCGCTCGTGCACCGGCCGCCGGTGATCGTGCTCGATGAGCCGACCGCCGGCGTCGACGTGGAACTGCGGCAGACGCTGTGGAAGTTCATCTCGCGCCTGAACCGCGAAGGCCACACGATCGTGCTGACCACCCATTATCTGGAAGAGGCGGAATCGCTGTGCGACCGCATCGCGATGCTGCGCCGCGGCGAAGTGGTCGCGCTCGAACGCACGAGCGCGCTGCTGCAGCGCTTCGCGGGCACGCAACTGTTCCTGCGCTTCGCGGAGGGCGTGCTGCCGGCCGAGCTGCGCGCGCTCGAAGTCGATCCGGCGAACGCGGGCGGCCGTCAGCATCTGCTGCGGCTCGCGAGCTACGACGACGTCGAGCGGATTCTCGCGCAGTGCCGCGCGGCGGGCTGCCGGTTCGAGGAAATCGAGGTCCGCAAGGCCGATCTGGAGGATGTATTCGTGCAGGTGATGAACGGTCCGGAAGTGGTCGAGGGGCTGGCATGAGCGGCTATGGCGGTTTCAGCACGTTGTTCTACAAGGAAGTGCTGCGGTTCTGGAAGGTGTCGTTCCAGACCGTGCTCGCGCCGGTCGTCACCGCGCTGCTGTATCTGACGATCTTCGGCCACGCGCTGCGCGACCACGTGCAGGTGTATGCGGGCGTCGAGTACACGAGTTTTCTGGTGCCGGGCCTCGTGATGATGAGCGTGCTGCAGAACGCGTTCGCGAACAGCTCGTCGTCGCTGATCCAGTCGAAGATCACCGGCAACCTCGTGTTCGTGCTGCTGCCGCCGCTCGCGGCGTGGGAGATGTACGGCGCATACGTGCTCGCGTCGATCGTGCGCGGCCTCGCGGTCGGCGCCGGCGTGTTCGTCGTGACGGTGTGGTTCGTGCCGATGAGCTTCGCCGCGCCGTTCTACATCATCGCGTTCGCGATTCTCGGCTCCGCGATTCTCGGCACGCTCGGGCTGATCGCCGGCATCTGGGCCGAGAAGTTCGACCAGCTCGCCGCGTTCCAGAACTTCCTGATCATGCCGCTGACGTTCCTGTCCGGCGTGTTCTATTCGACGCACACGCTGCCGCCGGTGTGGCGCGCGGTGTCGAAGCTCAACCCGTTTTTCTACATGATCGACGGCTTTCGCTATGGCTTCTTCGGCGTGTCGGACATCGACCCGCTCGTGAGCTTCGCGATCGTTTCCGGATTTTTCGTGGTGCTGGCCGTGCTCGCGATGCGCATGCTCGCATCCGGCTACAAGCTGCGCCACTAGGAGCAAACACATGTCCGGGCCTACTTCCGAACAGGTCAAGCAATACATCTCGGCCGGGCTGGAATGCCTGCACCTCGAAGTCGAGGGCGACGACGGCCAGCATTTCTTCGCGACGATCGTGTCGCCGAGCTTCGAAGGCAAGCGGCTGATCCAGCGGCACCAGCTCGTATACGCGGCGCTCGGCGAGCGCATGCGCGAGGAAATCCACGCGTTCAGCATGAAAACCCTGACGCCCGCCGAATGGCAGAACGGCTAATCTCTGGAACATCAGTGCGAACCACCCAGGACAACGGCGCCGCGGCGAGCGGCGCGCACCACGCAAAACAGGCGGCGGCGCTGCAAGGCCGCGCCGATCAGGAAACGACAGGCATGGACAAACTCGTGATCGTCGGCGGGCGCAGGCTCGCAGGAGAAGTCGCGGTGTCGGGCGCGAAGAACGCGGCGCTGCCGATCCTTTGCGCAAGCCTCTTGAGCGCGGAGCCGGTTCATCTGGACAACGTGCCCGACCTGCAGGACGTGCGCACCACGCTGAAGCTGCTCGCGCAGATGGGCGTGCGCACCGAACAGTCGGGCAACCGCGTGCAGCTCGACGCGTCGAAGGTCGACAACCTCGTCGCGCCGTACGAACTCGTGAAGACGATGCGCGCGTCGATCCTCGTGCTCGGGCCGCTCGTCGCGCGCTTCGGCGAGGCGAAGGTGTCGCTGCCGGGCGGCTGCGCGATCGGCGCGCGGCCGGTCGACCAGCACATCAAGGGCCTGCAGGCGATGGGCGCCGAGATCAACATCGAGCACGGCTTCATCGAGGTGCGCGCGAAGCGTCTGAAGGGCGCGCGCATCGTCACCGACATGATTACCGTGACCGGCACCGAGAACCTGCTGATGGCGGCGGTGCTCGCGGACGGCGAGACGGTGATCGAAAACGCCGCGCGCGAGCCGGAAGTCGGCGACCTCGCGAACCTGCTGGTCGCGATGGGCGCGAAGATCGACGGGATCGGCACCGACCGTCTCGTGATCCAGGGCGTCGAGCGGCTGCACGGCGCGCGCCACACGGTGATTCCCGACCGCATCGAGGCCGGCACGTTCCTGTGCGCGGTCGCGGCGGCGGGCGGCGACGTGACGCTGCGGCACGTGCGGCCGCGCATCCTCGACGCGGTGACCGACAAGCTGCGCGAAGCGGGCGTCACGATCGAGGAAGGCGACGACTGGATGCGCGTGCGGATGAGCCAGCGCCCGCGCGCGGTCAACCTGCGCACGTCCGAATACCCGGCGTTCCCGACCGACATGCAGGCGCAGTTCATGGCGCTGAACGCGCTCGCGGACGGTACGTCGCAGGTCGTCGAGACGATCTTCGAGAACCGCTTCATGCACGTGCAGGAGCTGAACCGCCTCGGCGCGCACATCACGACCGACGGCAACACCGCGCTCGTGACCGGCGTCCCCGCGCTGTCCGGCGCGAAGGTGATGGCGACCGACCTGCGCGCGTCCGCGAGCCTCGTGATCGCGGGCCTGTGCGCGGAAGGCGAAACGCTGATCGACCGGATCTACCACCTCGATCGCGGCTACGACCGGATGGAAGCGAAGCTGACCGCGATCGGCGCGCAGGCGAAGCGCATCAAGGGGAGCGCAGCATGAGCGCAGTCGCACCGACGCCGGCTGCGGCCCCGGGCGCACCGCTGACGCTCGCGCTGTCGAAGGGGCGTATCTTCGAGGAAACGATGCCGCTCCTCGCGGCGGCCGGCGTGCACGTCGCGGAAGACCCGGAGACCTCGCGCAAGCTGATCCTGCCGACGACCGACCCGAACCTGCGCGTCATCATCGTGCGCGCGACCGACGTGCCGACCTACGTCGAATACGGCGCGGCCGACTTCGGCGTCGCGGGCAAGGACGTGCTGCTCGAACACGGCGGCGGCGGGCTGTACCAGCCGATCGATCTCGACATCGCGCGCTGCCGGATGTCGGTCGCGGTCGCGGCCGGCTTTGACTACGCGACCGCGGTGCGGCAGGGCGCGCGGCTGCGCGTCGCGACGAAGTACGTGGAGACCGCGCGCGAGCATTTCGCCGCGAAGGGCGTGCACGTCGATCTGATCAAGCTGTATGGCTCGATGGAACTGGCGCCGCTCGTCGGCCTCGCGGACGCGATCGTCGATCTCGTCAGCTCGGGCGGCACGCTGCGCGCGAACAACCTGGTCGAGGTGGAGGAGGTCATGCAGATCTCGTCGCGCCTCGTCGTGAACCAGGCGGCGCTGAAGCTGAAGCGGACCGCGCTGCGGCCGTTCATCGACGCGTTCGAGCGCGCGTCGCGGCGCGGCGCCGTCGCGAAGCAGGCGGCGGGCTGACGGGGCGGCCTGCACCGGCCGCCGCCGCGCGCGAGCCCACGACGATCGCGCGCATTACTGAAACGGATGGATATCAGCATGGCTATCAGGATTCGCAAACTCGACTCCAGCGCCGACGGGTTCAAGAAGGCGCTGCACGCGGTGCTCGCGTTCGAGGCGAGCGAGGACGAAGCGATCGAACGCGCGGTCGCGCAGATTCTGGCCGACGTGAAGGCGCGCGGCGACGCCGCCGTGCTCGACTACACGAACCGCTTCGACCGGCTCGGCGCGCAGAGCGTCGCCGCGCTGGAACTGCCGTTCGCGGAGCTGGAAGCGGCGCTCGAAAGCCTCGAACCGAAACAGCGCGCGGCGCTCGAAGCGGCCGCGGCGCGCGTGCGCGGTTATCACGAGAAGCAGCGGATCGAATGCGGCAGCCATAGCTGGCAATACACGGAAGCGGACGGCACGGTGCTCGGCCAGAAGGTGACGCCGCTCGACCGCGTCGGCCTGTACGTGCCGGGCGGCAAGGCCGCGTATCCGTCGTCGGTGCTGATGAACGCGATTCCGGCGCGGGTCGCCGGCGTGCGCGAGATCGTGATGGTCGTGCCGACGCCGGACGGCGTGAAGAACCCGCTCGTGCTCGCGGCGGCGCTGCTCGGCGGCGTCGATCGCGTGTTCACGATCGGCGGCGCGCAGGCGGTGGCCGCGCTCGCGTACGGCACCGCGACGATTCCGGCGGTCGACAAGATCTGCGGGCCGGGCAACGCGTACGTCGCGTCCGCGAAGCGCCGCGTGTTCGGCACGGTCGGCATCGACATGATCGCCGGGCCGTCCGAGATTCTCGTGCTGTGCGACGGCACGACCGATCCGCGCTGGGTCGCGATGGACCTGTTCTCGCAGGCCGAGCACGACGAACTCGCGCAGTCGATCCTGCTGTGTCCGGACGCCGCGTTCATTGCGCGCGTCGAAGAGGCGATCCACGAGCTGTTGCCGGCGATGCCGCGCGCCGACGTGATCGGCACGTCGCTGACGAACCGCGGCGCGCTGGTGAAGGTGCGCGACATGGAGCAGGCGTGCGCGATCGCGAACGACATCGCGCCGGAGCACCTCGAAATCTCCGCGCTGGAGCCGCAGCAGTGGGCGAACGAGATCCGCCACGCGGGCGCGATCTTCCTCGGCCGCTACACGAGCGAGAGCCTCGGCGACTACTGCGCGGGACCGAACCACGTGCTGCCGACGTCGCGCACCGCGCGTTTTTCGTCGCCGCTCGGCGTCTACGATTTCATCAAGCGGTCGAGCGTCATCGAGGTGAGCGCGGAGGGCGCGCAGACGCTCGGCGAGATCGCCGCGGAACTCGCCTATGGCGAGGGTTTGCAGGCGCATGCGCGCAGCGCCGAATACCGGATGAAGCAGCTCTGACGCAGCGCGCCGGGGTCCGCGCCAGGCGACTGCGATTCGCAGCCTGCGCGGCCGGCCGCACGACGGCAACACACGCTATCAGCAGACGACGATAACCAGGGCGGCCTCGAAGCCGCCCGTGTCAGGCTTGCCCGCGCGGGCCGGCCCGCCCCACATGACCAGACCACAACAGATCGTTCGCCCCGAAGTACTGGCGATGACGAGCTACCCGGTGCCGGACGCCAGCGGGTTCGTGAAGCTCGACGCGATGGAAAACCCGTTTGCGCTGCCGCCCGATCTCGCCGCGAAGCTCGGCGAGCATCTGGCCGGCGTCGCGCTGAACCGCTATCCGGCGCCGCGTCCGGATGCGCTGATCGACAAGATCAAGCGGACCATGGGCGTGCCGCCCGACTGCGACGTGCTGCTCGGCAACGGCTCCGACGAGATCATCAGCATGATTACCGTCGCGTGCGCGAAGCCGGGCGCGAAGGTGCTCGCGCCGGAGCCGGGTTTCGTGATGTACGCGATGTCCGCGAAATTCGCGCACGTCGGGTTCGTCGGCGTGCCGCTGCGCGCGGACTTCACGCTCGACGCCGACGCGATGCTCGCGGCGATCGCCGAGCACGAGCCGGCGGTGATCTGGCTCGCGTACCCGAACAACCCGACCGGCACGCTGTTCGACGACGGCGCGATCGAGCGGATCATTGCGGCCGCATCGAAGAGCCTCGTCGTGATCGACGAGGCGTACCAGCCGTTCGCGCAGCATTCGTGGATGCCGCGCGCGGGCGAGTTCGACAACGTCGTCGTGATGCGCACGGTGTCGAAGCTCGGACTCGCGGGCATCCGGCTCGGTTACCTGGCCGGACGGCCGACGTGGCTGAACGAGTTCGACAAGGTGCGGCCGCCGTACAACATCAACGTGCTGACCCAGGCCGCCGCGACGTTCCTGCTCGACCACGTCGACGTGCTCGACGCGCAGGCCGCGCAACTGCGCGTCGAGCGCGGGAAGCTGGCCGCCGAGGTGGCCGCGCTGCCGGGCGCGCAGGTGTTCGACAGCGCCGGCAATTTCCTGCTGGTGAGGGTGCCCGACGCGTCGGCGGTGTTCGAAACGCTTTTGTCCGCGCGGGTGCTGATCAAAAACGTGAGTAAAATGCACCCATTGCTCGCGAACTGCGTGCGTCTGACCGTCGGCGCGCCCGACGAGAACGCGCGGCTCGTCGCGGCACTGAAACTCGTGCTGAACTGAGCGTCGTCCCCAACCCACCTTCCTGCCAAGGGCTGATTCAAGGAATTACCATGCGCGTCGCGCAAGTCGTTCGCAACACCAGCGAAACGCAAATCCGCGTGAAGATCAATCTCGACGGCACCGGCGAGCAGAAGCTCGCGACCGGCGTGCCGTTCCTCGACCACATGCTCGACCAGATCGCGCGGCATGGTCTGATCGATCTCGACATCGAGGCGCATGGCGACCTGCATATCGACGACCACCATACGGTCGAGGACGTCGGCATCACGCTCGGCCAGGCGGTCGCGCAGGCGATCGGCGACCGCAAGGGCATCCGCCGCTATGGTCACGCTTACGTGCCGCTCGACGAGGCGCTGTCGCGCGTGGTGATCGACTTCTCCGGCCGGCCCGGTCTCGAATTCCATGTGCCGTTCACGCGCGCGCGGATCGGCACGTTCGACGTCGATCTGTCGATCGAGTTTTTCCGCGGGTTCGTCAATCATGCGGGCGTGACGCTGCACATCGACAACCTGCGCGGGCTGAACGCGCATCACCAGATGGAAACCGTGTTCAAGGCGTTCGGCCGCGCGCTGCGGATGGCCGCCGAACTCGACGGACGCGCCGCGGGCACGATTCCTTCGACGAAGGGCAGCCTCTGACGCGCGGGCGCCGGCTCGGCACTGGCCGCGCCGTGCATCGCGATGACCGGCCGGCGGGTTCCGCCGCAGCGATGCGCGGCCGCCGCCCGATGCGATGACGGCGACCGGCATGCGGGCCGCCGCCTGCGGACAGGGCCCTGAACCGGCGCACGACTGACGGATACGACACTGGACGGCTCACGGCGGGGCAAACCCGCGTGCGGACCGGCAACGGCAGGGCCACGCGGCCTGAATCGAGATGAAGACTTCAATTGCGATTGTGGATTATGGGATGGGCAATCTGCGTTCGGTTGCCCAGGCGCTGAAGAAGGCTGCGCCCGAGGCGGACGTGGCGATCGTCGAGCGGCCGGAAGCGATCCGCGCGGCAGACCGCGTCGTGCTGCCGGGCCAGGGCGCGATGCCCGACTGCATGCGCTGCCTCGCGGAGTCGGGGTTGCAGGAAGCGGTGATCGAAGCGTCGCGCACGAAGCCGCTGATGGGCGTGTGCGTCGGCGAGCAGATGCTGTTCGACTGGAGCGCCGAGGGCGACACGAAGGGCCTCGGCCTGCTGCCGGGCAAGGTCGTGCGCTTCGAGCTGGCGGGCCGGCTGCAGGACGACGGCTCGCGCTTCAAGGTGCCGCAGATGGGCTGGAACGTGGTGCGCGAAGTGCGGCCGCACGCGTTGTGGGACGGCGTGCCGGACGGCAGCTACTTCTATTTCGTGCACAGCTACTACGTCGTGCCGGACAACCCGGAGCACACGGTCGGCGAGACGCCGTACGGCGCGCCCTTTACCTCGGCTGTGGCGCGGGATAACATCTTCGCCACCCAATTCCACCCGGAAAAGAGCGCAGCAGCCGGGTTGCGGCTGTACCGCAACTTCGTTCACTGGAATCCCTGATCCGAATCCCTGAAGTGCGCGCACCCGCTGGCGCTCCGGAGTCCGCGGCCTGTTCCGGCAGGCCGTTCCGATTCCGATTTGCGTCAGCAAGCCCGCCGAAAGAGTTGTACTAAACTAGCGAAACGGCGCCGGATCCGGCTTTTTTCCGCCACCGCGCCGGCGAAATTCCCACTTTCTTCCCAGATAACATCCGATTGCTATGCTGCTGATTCCGGCCATCGATCTCAAAGACGGTCACTGCGTACGCCTGAAGCAGGGCGATATGGACCAGGCGACGATTTTCTCCGAGGAACCGGCAGCGATGGCCCGCCATTGGGTCGAGCGGGGCGCGCGCCGGCTGCACCTCGTCGACCTGAACGGCGCGTTCGCCGGCAAGCCGAAAAACGAAGAGGCGATCCGCGAGATCATCGCGGAAGTCGGCGACGTGATTCCGGTGCAGCTGGGCGGCGGCATCCGCGACCTCGACACGATCGAGCGTTACCTGGACGACGGCCTGTCCTACGTGATCATCGGCACCGCGGCGGTGAAGAACCCCGGCTTCCTTCAGGAAGCCTGCACGGCGTTCGGCGGCCACATCATCGTCGGGCTCGACGCGAAGGACGGCAAGGTCGCGACCGACGGCTGGAGCAAGCTGACCGGCCACGAAGTGGTCGATCTCGCGCGCAAGTTCGAGGACTACGGCGTCGAGTCGATCATCTATACGGACATCGGCCGCGACGGCATGCTGCAAGGCATCAACATCGAGGCGACGGTGCGCCTCGCGCGCGCGGTGAAGATTCCGGTGATCGCGAGCGGCGGGCTGTCGAACCTCGCGGACATCGACGCGCTGTGCGAAGTCGAGACCGAAGGGATCGAAGGCGTGATCTGCGGCCGCGCGATCTACTCGGGCGATCTGGACTTCGCGGCGGCGCAGACGCGCGCGGACAGCCTGCGCGAATCCGACGACGCGTGAGCGCGTGACCCGGCGCGCGGTCCGGACGCCGCGCGCGAATGCGCGGCAGTCGTGACGGCGCGGTATCGTTCCGGCTGAGGGCGCGCGACCCGGGCGGTGCGCGGCGGGATGCGAAGCGGGCAGGCAGGTGGCCCATCGACGTCTGACAGAGAAACGGCAAGGCATCACGCGCAGGGCGGCGAAGCCGAACCGCGCAGCACACCGCAACCGGCCGCCGCTTTCCGGCCACTTCGACCGCCGTCGGGCGGCGACGCTACCACAGGCAACATCGGCAAGATCATGGCTCTACCTAAACGCATCATCCCCTGTCTCGACGTGACCGCGGGCCGGGTCGTCAAGGGCGTCAACTTCGTCGAACTGCGCGACGCCGGCGATCCGGTCGAAATCGCGCGCCGCTACGACGACCAGGGCGCGGACGAACTCACGTTTCTCGACATCACCGCGACGTCCGACCAGCGCGACCTGATCCTGCCGATCATCGAGGCGGTCGCGTCGCAGGTCTTCATTCCGCTGACGGTCGGCGGCGGCGTGCGCGCGGTCGAGGACGTGCGACGCCTGCTGAACGCGGGCGCGGACAAGATCAGCATGAACTCGTCGGCGGTCGCGAACCCGCAACTGGTGCGCGACGCGGCGGACAAATACGGTTCGCAGTGCATCGTCGTCGCGATCGACGCGAAGCGCGTGCCGGACGCCGGCGACGCCAGCGCCGCGCCCCGCTGGGAAGTGTTCACGCACGGCGGGCGCAAGCCGACCGGCATCGACGCGGTCGAATGGGCGCGCAAGATGGCCGAACTGGGCGCGGGCGAAATCCTTTTGACCAGCATGGACCGCGACGGCACGAAGAGCGGCTTCGACCTCGCGCTGACGCGCGCGGTGTCGGACGCGGTGCCGGTGCCGGTGATCGCGTCGGGCGGCGTCGGCGGGCTTCAGCATCTGGCGGACGGCGTCGTCGAAGGGCGCGCGGACGCGGTGCTCGCGGCGAGCATCTTCCACTACGGCGAACACACGGTCGGCGAGGCGAAGCGTTTCATGGCCGCGCAGGGCATTTCGGTGAGGTTGTGACGTGACGAATATCCAGCAGGACGGCGCCGCGCAGGCGGCGTGGCTCGACAAGGTGAACTGGGACGCGAACGGCCTCGTGCCGGTGATCGCGCAGGAAGCGGCGAGCGGCGACGTGCTGATGTTCGCGTGGATGAACCGCGATGCGCTCGCGAAGACCGTCGAAACGGGCCGCGCGGTGTATTTCTCGCGCTCGCGGCAGCGGCTGTGGTTCAAGGGCGAGGAGTCCGGCCACGTGCAGCACGTGCACGAGATCCGGCTCGACTGCGACGAGGACGTCGTGCTGCTGAAGGTCGAGCAGGTGTCCGGCATCGCGTGCCACACCGGCCGCCACTCGTGCTTCTTCCAGAAATTCGAAGGCACCGTCGACGACGGCCAGTGGGCCGCGGTCGATCCGGTGCTGAAAGACCCCGAACACATCTACAAATGACGCAAACCACGCAAGACACGCTGCTGCGCCTCGCGGCGGTCATCGACAGCCGCAAGGGCGGCGATCCGGACGCTTCCTACGTCGCGCGCCTTTTTCACAAGGGCGACGACGCGGTGCTGAAGAAGATCGGCGAAGAGGCGACCGAGGTCGTGCTGGCCGCGAAGGACGTGCGGCAGGGCGGCGCGCCGGCGAGTCTCGTTGGCGAGGTCGCGGACCTGTGGTTCCATTGCCTCGTCGCGCTGTCGCACTTCGGGCTGAGCCCGGCCGACGTGCTGGCCGAGCTGGAGCGCCGCGAAGGCCTGTCGGGGCTGGAGGAGAAGGCGCTGCGCAAGAGCCGCGAACGCGAGCGCGACGGCGACTGAGCCGTGCTTCCGGCATCCATCCCCATCGCATAGACCGTCGGCACAAGGGCTGCCACGCGAGGCCCGCGCGCCGCGACATCGAACACGGAAGACGCCACCATGTCCGAACCCAGCGGCTACCCGCCCCCGTCGTCGTACCGGCACTCGCTCGACGCGGACCGTCTGCGCAGCCTGCGCACGCTGACGCACGTGCTATATGCGCTCTACGCGGTGTACTGGCTGACCGGCGGCATTTCGGTGCTGGTTGCGATCATCATCAATTACCTGAAGCGCGACGAGGCGGCCGGCACGCCGTACGAAGCGCACTTCACGTGGCAGATCCGCACCTTCTGGCTCGGACTCGCGGGCCATCTGATCGGCGTCGCGCTGTTCATCGTCGTGATCGGCATCCCCATTTTGTGGGCTGTCGCGATCTGGACGTTGTACCGTATCATCAAAGGCTGGCTGTACCTGTACGACAGCAAGCCGCTGCTGAATCCGCGCGGATGGTTCTGAGCCGCGTTCCGCGCGTCCATTGCAGGCTTCGCTCACCGGGAGCACGATAAGCATCATGAGTCACGACCGCAGCACCTGTCTCTTCTGCAAGATCGCCGACGGCGAGATTCCGAGCACGCGGGTCTACGAGGACGACGAGTTCGTCGCATTCCGCGACATCCGTCCGGCCGCCGAAACGCACGTGCTGGTGATCCCGCGCCAGCACATCGCGACGCTCGCGGACTGCGCGGAAAGCGATGCGCCGCTGCTTGGTAGAATGCTCGTGCTGGTCGGTCGGATTGCGAAGGATCTCGGCGTTTCGTACACCGGCGGCGACACCGGTTACCGCACCGTCGTCAACACCGGTCCGGGCGGCGGGCAGGAGGTGTATCACCTGCATGCCCATCTGCTCGCGGGGCCGCGTCCGTGGCAGCGGATGGGCTGACTGCCACGCTGACTTAACAACGGCCGGGCACCATTAACGCGCGCCGCCGCAGGCCGGGCGGGCGGCGCCGACAGCCCGGAGCGCACACGCGTTCCGGATGAGCCGCAAGGCGAACGTTTTCCCGCCGCGCCGACGCGCGGCAATCGGGTTAAGGAGAATTTGGATCATGGGTTCGTTGAGCATCTGGCATTGGCTGATTGTCCTGTTGATCGTGGCGCTCGTGTTCGGCACGAAGAAGCTGCGCAACATCGGCGGTGATCTCGGTGGGGCGGTGAAGGGCTTCAAGGAAGGCATGCGCGACGCCGAGACGCCCGCGGCCGACGCGCAAAAGCGCGAACTGCCCGCTGGCGAGACGGTGGACGTCGACGCCAAGGAAAAGGCGACGCGCTCGGGCGACGCACGCTGACCGCCGCTCCCTCCGCCCCAGTCTGACGGAACACGCTATCCATGCTGGATCTCGGTATCACGAAGATGGCGCTGATCGGCGTCGTCGCGCTGGTCGTCCTCGGGCCAGAGCGGCTGCCGCGCGTCGCGCGCACCGCCGGCGCGCTGTTCGGCCGCGCGCAGCGTTATATCAACGACGTCAAGGCGGAAGTCACGCGCGAAATCGAACTCGACGAACTGCGCCGCATGAAGACCGATTTCGAGCAGGCGGCGCACAACGTCGAGAACACCGTCCACGACAACCTGCACAAGCACGAGACGGAACTGAACGACGCGTGGAATGCCGGCACGTCGGTGTCTCCGAGCATCGCGGGCGGCGCGGACCCGGCGGCGCTGGGCGGCGATGCGTCGTCGTATCTGGCCGACACGGCAGCGCCGGTCGACACCGCGCCGTCCTGGCGCGGCGGCAGCGCCGGCCCGTCCGCGGCGGCGGCCGGCAAGCGCCGCAACTGGCGCACGAAGCAGGCGGCGCTGCCGACCTGGTACAAGCGGACGACGCAGCGCCGCACCCGCGTGCAGTCCGGCGCGGCGCGCGTCGCGCAGCACACGCCGGACAACTTGCGGCGGCCGGCGCGCTTCTTCTGATGTCCCGCACGATCATCTCCAACCGAGGGCCGGCGTGAGCGACCCCCAGCAAAAATCGGACGAAGGCGCCGAAGAGACCTTCATCTCCCATCTCGTCGAACTGCGCAACCGGATCATGCGGGCGGGCATTTCGGTGATCGTCGTGTTCGTCGCGCTCGTCTACTGGGCGCCCGACATCTTCCGGCTGCTCGCGCGGCCGCTGATGCAGAACCTGCCGCGGGACGGCAAGATGATCGTCACCGACGTCACCGGCTCGTTTTTCGTGCCGATGAAGGTGACGATGCTCGTCGCATTCGTGATCGCGCTGCCGATCGTGCTGTACCAGATCTGGGCGTTCGTCGCGCCGGGCCTGTACCAGCACGAGAAGAAACTGGTGCTGCCGCTCGTGTCGAGCAGCTACCTGCTGTTCCTGTGCGGGATGGCGTTCGCGTATTTCGTCGTGTTCCCGACCATCTTCCGCGTGATGGCGCACTACAACGCGCCGCTCGGCGCGGAGATGACAACCGACATCGACAACTACCTGAGCTTCGTGCTGACGATGTTCCTTGCGTTCGGCGTCACGTTCGAGGTGCCGATCGTCGTCGTGCTGCTGGTCCGGATGGGCGTGCTGACGGTGAAGAAGCTGAGGGAGATCCGGCCTTACGTGATCGTCGGCGCGTTCATCGTGTCGGCGGTCGTCACGCCGCCGGACGTGTTCTCGCAACTGATCCTCGCGCTGCCGCTGATCGTGCTGTACGAGGCGGGCATCATCGCCGCGCGGATCTTCATCGGCACCGGCGAGAAAAAGGCGGTGGACGAGAGCCACGCGGCGAGTTGAAGCGGCGTGATCGCAGGCGAGTTGCTCGCCGCGCAGCGGGACACAGAGGCGGCGCGCGGGTTGCTCGCCACGCCTCGTCGCAGCAGGGCAGAAACGGAAAGGGCCGCAA
Source organism: Paraburkholderia caballeronis (assembly GCF_900104845.1). Taxonomy (NCBI): domain Bacteria; kingdom Pseudomonadati; phylum Pseudomonadota; class Betaproteobacteria; order Burkholderiales; family Burkholderiaceae; genus Paraburkholderia; species Paraburkholderia caballeronis. The sequence continues at coordinate 678,484 of NZ_FNSR01000001.1, forward strand.
GTATTTGCGGCCCTTCGTCTTTCGCGGTCCTGCAAGAGGCCGAGAGCGCCGTGCAGCGAGCGCCATCGCGGCCGGGGAAGCCGCCGCACGGCGTTCGCCGCTCAACCCCCGTCGTCGTTCCCGTCGCTGTCGTTGTTGTCGTCGTCGGCCGGCTGCTTCGGCGGCGGCGGGCGCTTGCCGATCATCACGTCGAGGTCCATGTCCTTGTTCTTGCGCACGAGGTGGACCTTCGCGTCGGTGCCCGGCTTGATCTGCGCGATCACGTTCAGCAGGCGCGTCGTGTCGGTGATGTCCTCGCCGTTCACGCTGACGAGGATGTCGCCCGGCTTGATGCCGGCCTTGTCCGCCGGGCCGCCCTGTAGCACGCCCGCGACGATCGCGCCCGATTTCTGGTTCAACCCGAACGACTCGGCGATCTCCGGCGTCACGTCCTGCGGCTCGACGCCGATCCAGCCGCGCGTGACGGTGCCGGTCGTGATGATGCTTTCGAGCACGCTGCGCGCGGTGGACACCGGGATCGCGAAGCCGATGCCGAGCGAGCCGCCCGAGCGCGAATAGATCGCGGTGTTGATGCCGAGCAGGTTGCCGTTCACGTCGACGAGCGCGCCGCCGGAGTTGCCCGGATTGATCGGCGCGTCGGTCTGGATGAAGTTCTCGAAGGTGTTGATGCCGAGGTGGTTGCGGCCGAGCGCGCTGATGATGCCCATCGTGACCGTCTGGCCGACGCCGAACGGGTTGCCGATCGCGAGCACGACGTCGCCGACGCGGGTCTGGTCCATCCGGCCGAGCGTGATCGCCGGCAGGTTCGGCAGGTTGATCTTCAGCACCGCGAGATCGGTTTCCGGGTCGATGCCGATCACCTTCGCGGTGGTCGTGCGGCCGTCGGACAGCGCGATCTCGATCTGGTCCGCGCCGTCCACGACGTGCTGGTTCGTTAGAATGTAACCCTCAGGGCTCACGATGACGCCTGAGCCGAGGTTCGCGGCCGGCTGATCCTGCTGCTTGCGGTTGTTGTTGCGGTCGCCGAAGAAGTAGCGGAACAGCGGGTCGTTCTGACGCGGATCGGGCGGCAGCGATCCGTCCTTGCTCGAAAACACGTTGACGACCGCGGGCATCGCCTTCTGGGCGGCGTCCGCATAGGTGCCCGACGCGGGGCTGCCGCCGATGCCTGGCGCGACCTCGCGCAATGCGACGATCGGTTCGGCAAGCTGCTTGCCGAACTGTCCCTGGCGCTGCAGCCACTGCGGCTTGAGCGTGGCGACGATGAACATCAGCGCCAGCAGGACTGTCACCGCCTGGGCGAAGAGCAGCCAAAAGCGTCTAAGCATCTGAAGAACAGAGGTTTATATGGATCGGATCGAACTGGAATTGTATCTGAACAATCTTCTCGAAACCGCGCGCTTCAAGGACTACTGCCCGAATGGGGTGCAGGTCGAAGGCCGGCGCCGGGTCGAGAAGATCGCGACCGGCGTGACCGCGTCGCTCGCGTTCCTCGAAGCCGCGCTGGAATGGGGCGCGGACGCGGTGCTGGTCCATCACGGCTACTTCTGGCGCAACGAGGCGCCGCAGATCACCGGCCGTAAATACCGGCGGCTGAAGACGCTGCTCGCGAACGACCTGAGCCTGTTCGCGTACCACCTGCCGCTCGACAGCCATCCGGAGTACGGCAACAACGCGCAGCTCGGCGCGAGGCTCGGCTGGATCGGCGACCAGCGGTTCGGCGACCAGGACCTCGGCTGGATGACCACGCTGCCGATGCCGATCACGCTCGCGCACTTCACCGCGCAGGTCGAGCAGACGCTCGGCCGCACGCCGCTCGTGCTCGGCGACCCGGACTGGGAGCTGCGGCGCGTCGCGTGGTGCACAGGCGCCGCGCAGGGGTTCTTCGACGCGGCGATCGACGCGGGCGCGGACGTATTCCTGACCGGCGAGATCTCCGAGCAGACGACGCACACGTCGGCGGAAAGCGGCGTCGCGTTCCTCGCCGCCGGCCACCACGCGACCGAACGCTTCGGCGTGCAGGCGCTCGGCGCGCATCTGTCGGAGACGTTCGACATCGAACACCTGTTCATCGACATCCCTAACCCGGTTTGACCGGGCGCAAACCGTGCCCGGCGGGGAAGCCGGAAACGGAGAAAACGCTTAAAACGCAACCGCGCGAAAGGCCTCTCGCGCGGTGCGGGAAAACCCGAAATATCAAGGACTTCGGTCGCTTTTGCGGGTAACGCCCCTTGTAAATGCCGACTCCATTCGCGCAAACTAGCGATCGGTGGAGAACGGCGTGACGGAAAATTCCAACTCAGAAGTGGGGCGATGTGATGCGAGACAAGGAAAATGACCGCGTCGATGGCAGCCGCCGTACCTGGCTGATTGCGACGTCGGTGGCGGGCGGCATTGGCGGCGTCGCGACCGTCGTCCCGTTCGTCGCTTCGTTTGCACCTTCCGAAAAAGCCCGCGCGGCGGGCGCGCCGGTCGAAGCCGACATCGGCAACCTCGAACCCGGCAGCATGATGACCGTCGCGTGGCGCGGCAAGCCGGTCTGGATCCTGAACCGGACCGACCGGATGCTCGCCGACGTGAAAAAGGCGGTCCCGCAACTGGCCGATCCGAACTCCGAGCACCCGTTCTCGATGCCGGTGCCGGAGTACTGCCAGAACGAATTCCGCTCGCGCGCGGAGCACAAGAACATTCTCGTGACGGTCGCCGTCTGCACGCACCTCGGCTGCACGCCGACCGCGCGCTTCCAGGAAGGGCCGCAGCCGAACCTGCCCGACGACTGGCCGGGCGGCTTCCTGTGCCCGTGCCACGGCTCCACCTACGACCTCGCCGGCCGCGTGTTCAGGAACAAGCCGGCGCCGCAGAACCTCGACATCCCGCGATTCATGTTCACGTCTGCGACGCAGCTCGTGATCGGCAAGGACGAAAAGGGAGAAGCGTAATGGCGACGGGACACGAAAAAGAGGTGCAGACGACCGGGCTCGCCGGCTGGATCGACCGCCGCTTTCCGATGACGTCCACGTGGCGCGCCCACGTGTCCGAGTACTACGCGCCGAAGAACTTCAACTTCTGGTATTTCTTCGGCTCGCTCGCGCTCGTCGTGCTCGCGAACCAGATCGTCACCGGCATCTTCCTCACGATGAACTACAAGCCCGACGCCACGCTCGCGTTCGCGTCGGTCGAGTACATCATGCGCGAGGTGCCGTGGGGCTGGCTGATCCGCTACATGCACTCGACCGGCGCGTCGATGTTCTTCGTCGTCGTGTACCTGCACATGTTCCGCGGGCTGCTGTACGGCTCGTACCGCAAGCCGCGCGAACTGGTGTGGATCTTCGGCTGCGCGATCTTCCTGTGCCTGATGGCCGAGGCGTTCTTCGGCTACCTGCTGCCGTGGGGGCAGATGTCGTTCTGGGGCGCGCAGGTGATCGTGAACCTGTTTTCCGCGATTCCGCTGATCGGCCCGGACCTGTCGCTGTGGATCCGCGGCGACTACGTGGTGTCCGACGTCACGCTGAACCGCTTTTTCGCGCTGCACGTCATTGCGATCCCGCTGGTGCTGATCGGCCTCGTGATCGCGCACATCGTCGCGCTGCACGAGGTCGGCTCGAACAACCCGGACGGCATCGAGATCAAGGATAAAAAGGATGCGGACGGCGTGCCGCTCGACGGCATCCCGTTCCACCCGTATTACTCGGTGCACGATTTCATGGGCGTCTGCATTTTCCTGATGGTTTTTGCGGCGATCGTGTTCTTCGCCCCGGAAATGGGCGGTTATTTCCTCGAAGCGAACAATTTCGTGCCGGCGAACCCGTTGCAGACGCCGCCGGAGATCGCGCCGGTGTGGTATTTCACCGCGTTCTACGCGATGCTGCGCGCGACCACCGACCCGTTCAAGATCGTGCTGATGATCGTGATCGCGCTGCTGGGCCTGTTCGCGCTGCTGCGGGCGCGCGGCCGCTGGCGCGTCGGGCTGCCGGCGCTCGCGGTGCTGGTGATCCTCGCGATGTACTTCACCGAGTCGAAGTTCTGGGGCGTCGTCGTGATGGGGACCGCGGTGCTGTCGCTGTTCTTCCTGCCGTGGCTCGACCGTTCGCCGGTGAAGTCGATCCGCTACCGGCCGCTGTTCCACAAGGTGTTCCTCGGGATTTTCGTCGCCGCGTTCCTGACGCTCGCGTTCCTCGGCACCCGGCCGCCGTCGCCGGCCGCGACGCTGATCGCGCAGGTCTGCGCGCTCGTCTATTTCGCGTTTTTCCTCGGCATGCCGTTCTGGACGCCGCGCGGCACCTTCAAGGAGCCGCCGGAGCGCGTCCGGTTCAAGCCCCATTAACCGCGAGCGAGCAAAACATGACGAAAAATCCACTGCTTTCGGCGCTCGCGCGGGTCGCGGGCGCCGCGTCGCTGCTGCTCGCGTGCGGCCTGGCGGCTGTTCCGGCTCATGCGCAGGAGAACATTCCGCTCGACCGCGCGCCCGATAACGGCGAAAATCTCGTTTCGCTGCAACATGGCGCCCAATTGTTTGTAAACTATTGCCTCAACTGCCACAGCGCGAACCTGATGCGCTTTAGCCGACTGCAGGATCTCAGCATCGGGCAGAAGGAAATCGAGGCCAATCTGCTGTTCACGACCGACAAGGTCGGCAACACGATGTCCATCGCGATGCGGCCGGACGACGCGAAAGCGTGGTTCGGCGTGGCGCCGCCGGACCTCTCCGTGGAGGCGCGGGCGCGCAGCCGCGACTGGCTCTACACGTACCTGCGCAGTTTCTACCGGGACGACGCGCGCCCGACCGGCTGGAACAACCTGGTGTTCGAGAACGTGAGCATGCCGCACGTGCTGTGGCAACTGCAGGGCATCCGGACCGCCAAGTTCGAGGACGCGGTGGACGAGGAAACCGGCGAAAAGGTCCACCGCTTCGCCGGCTTCCAGCAGGTCACACCGGGGACACTGTCACGGGTGGATTATGATGCTGCCGTGGCCGACCTCGTGGCCTACCTCGGGTGGATGTCGGAGCCCGAGCAGCGGACCCGCAGACAGCTTGGCGTGTGGGTGCTGCTGTTCCTCGGCGTCCTGAGCTTTTTCGCGTGGCGATTGAACGCCGCGTACTGGAAAGATATCAAATAATCACGTCCTGACCGGCGTGGGGCTGGCGCGACGAAAATCCGTCCGACGGATTTTTCGCGTGCTGGCCTTTGGGTTTTTTGAGGAAACGTAAATCATGATGGTTCTGTACTCCGGCACTACCTGCCCGTTCTCCCAGCGTTGCCGGCTGGTGTTGTTCGAAAAGGGCATGGACTTCGAAATCCGCGATGTCGACCTGTTCAACAAACCGGAAGACATCGCCGTGATGAATCCGTACGGTCAGGTGCCGATTCTGGTCGAGCGCGACCTGATTCTGTACGAGTCGAACATCATCAACGAATACATCGACGAGCGCTTCCCGCATCCGCAACTGATGCCGGCCGACCCGGTGCAGCGCGCGCGCGCGCGCCTGTTCCTGCTGAATTTCGAGAAGGAACTGTTCGTGCACGTCGGCACGCTCGAAAACGAGAAGGGCAAGGCCGCCGAGAAGAACCACGAGAAGGCGCGCCTCGCGATCCGCGACCGCCTCACGCAGCTCGCGCCGATCTTCCTGAAGAACAAGTACATGCTCGGCGAAGAATTCTCGATGCTCGACGTCGCGATCGCGCCGCTGCTGTGGCGCCTCGACCACTACGGGATCGAGCTGTCGAAGAACGCCGCGCCGCTGATGAAGTACGCGGAGCGGATCTTCAGCCGTCCGGCCTATATCGAGGCGCTGACCCCTTCCGAGAAGGTGATGCGCCGCTAAGCGCCTGCGGGCCTTCAGGTCGATAGGCGCCGTGTTGTGCGGCGCGTGTCGACTCGCAGAGGAATGTCGATGCAAGAGATTTCCACGAAGCCGTATCTGCTGCGCGCGCTGTACGAGTGGTGCACGGACAATGGCTACACCCCGCACATCGCGGTGCGGGTCGATAACCGGACGCGGGTGCCGCGGCAGTTCGTCCGCGACGGCGAGATCGTGCTGAACATCAGCTTCGAGGCGACGAGCCAGTTGCAGATGGGCAACGAGCAGATCGAGTTTCACGCGCGCTTCTCGGGCAAGTCGCACAAGATCGAAGTGCCGGTCGCGAACGTGCTCGCGATCTATGCGCGCGAAAACGGCCAGGGGATGGCGTTCCCGGTCGAGGCCGCGGTCACGCAGGGCGATGCCGGGCCGGTGCTGTCGTCCGAGGTCGACGAGCACGGACTCGAAGAGGTGGAGGCGGCGAGTGCTGCCGCTGCCGACGACGAGGCGCGCGCCGAACCGCCCGCGCCGGATGCCGGCGACGACGGCGCGAAGGGCGGCAAGGGGCACCTCAAGATCGTGAAATGAAGTAGAATCGCGTGCTACGCCGGCTTAGCTCATCTGGTAGAGCAGTTGATTTGTAATCATCAGGTGGCGGGTTCGAGTCCTGCAGCCGGCACCAATTAAATCAAAGGGTTACGTGAGTTTCTTGCGTAACCCTTTTCTCTTTCTTGGCTCCGTGTAACCGCTGTGTAACCGGATTCGATCAGCACAAGTCCATCTAGATCACTGCGATACGAGAGGGGCTTGGCAGCAACTGCAGACCGCCTACAGGATGAGTTCCGACGTTTTCAAGAAATACAGCCAGCCCGCACAAAAGCGAATCGCGTTCCTTGAGCTGGTCGAGTACTACGTCAACCGGAGTCCGCGATGGACGCCTGCCGACGGAGCGTTGCTGGTCAATGGCGTTATCCCGTCTCCGCAAGGTCGCAAGGACATTCCGACGTCCGTGGGCGATGCGCGCCAGCTCGACGATCCCGATCTGCCTGCTACCCCACAGCAGCTAGGCGGCGCAAGGCGCGTGCTTGATGACTACCTCGACCATGTGAAGGATGGCGATCTGCCACCCGGTGACGAGGTGCTGTCGGACGATTTCCTGAAGTGGTGCTACGACAGCGACCAAGCGCCGTGGCACGTGCCCAAGCTACCGGAATTCCTGCGACATCTCTTTTTTCCGGGCTCGAAGGAGCATCCATTCGCGCTATCGGTCACGGACGAACTAGCATCCTTGAGACTCGTGGTCAAAGAGGACGCTGCTAGTCGGATACATAGAACGAGTGGACCGGGTAAGCGCCCGGGACTTTACGCAGAAATATTGCTCGCCCAAGACGAAGCCCGGCAGAAGGACCTCGATCACAAGGATCCGGATGTTATCTGGGGCATTCTCGACACGATGAGCAAGGATCCGGGCGCAAAGAGCACCCGGTTACGAGGCAGCGATCGAAAGGGAATTACGTACGCTTCTCACGAGGGGGAGAAGACCTACACCTACAAAGCTCTCAAGAAGTACCTGAGCGGCAAGTAAGCGCGCCCGTTATTGCCCGTTATTTCCCAATATTCCCCGCTATATCGACCGGTCAGCCGGTGGTCTCTATCGTGCACTCACACTTTGTTGAGCCGCATGGATAGATGTTGATGAAACCGTGTTCCAGTGCGGTTCCGCGAAGTGCAATTTCTGAATCCCTTGTGACCTGCGGCGGGATTTTGTAGCCAGTCAGGCAGTGAGTCGCATGTCGATATTATCGGACTCCAGCCAGGCTCGACGGACCGTGGCTGGAGGTTGGTAACGATGAGCGCTATGTGGCCGCCTCTCGTTGTAGAACTGGCGCCATTGCTCGATGAGCATTTTGGCCTCGGCGCAGCTGCGGAACCATTCGCGATTCAGCAGTTCGTCACGCAGTTTGCCGTTGAAGCTTTCGACGAAGCCATTCTGCCAAGGGCTGCCCGGCGTGATGAAAGCCGGGCCAATCGATGCGTCACGCAGCCAGCGCATGACCCGGGCGGCGGTAAATTCCGCGCCGTTGTCCGACCGGATGAATGCCGGCTTTCCATACAGCCGCATCAGCCTCGACAGCACCAGAATCACGTCCTGCGAACGCAGGCTGGCACCGACCTCGATTGCCAGGCATTCCCGGGTGTACTCGTCGATCACGCACAGCATCTTCAAGACACGGCCGTCGACCAGTTGATCGTGGACGAAGTCGTAACTCCAGACCGAATTGGGCTTTGTCGCGCCAGGCAGGCGGATATCGCTGCCGCAACGCCGCCGGCGCGGCCGCCGCTTCGGGATGTTCAGCTTCAGCGCACGCCACATCCGGCGCACGCGCGATTCGCCCAGCGACAACCACGCCGAGATACGGCGATACCCAAAGCGCGGCACTTCCTGGGACGCCGCGATCAACCGTTCGCCCAGGCTCCGGTCTTTCTCCGGTTGCCTGAGTGCGTAGGTCGCCACCCGGCGGCTCAGCCCCAGGTAACGACATGCCTTGCGTTGCGATAATCCCCGCCGGGTCAGGACTTCCAGCGCTTCGCGCCGGCCCGTCGGGGTGCTCATTTTTTTCGGCTGAACTCCTTCAGCCCGTCGATCACCAGCAGTTGCTCGGCAATCAGGCGCTTGAGCCGATCATTTTCCGATTCCAGTTCTTTGAGACGCCGGGCCTCGGCGACATCCATGCCGCCGAACTTGTTTCGCCAGCGGTAGAAAGTCTGTTCCGTGATGTTGCGCCGTTTGCACAGATCCTTCACCGCTTCTTCGCGGCTCTCGGCTTCCCGCAGGATGCGGATGATCTGTTCGTCGGTGTGGCGCTTCTTCATCGAGTTCTCCTTGCCTACAGGATAAGAGAACTCACTTGCCGTTTGGCTACATGATCCGTCTTGTATGTTTAAACCAGATCAGCGCGGTACAGTCTGATCACCGCTGAGGTGACCGGACCGGATCGTGTAACCTGGAATCGTCTGGAGTCGGCGAGTCCGCTCGCCAGCTCGTACCTGAGTCGATTGCGCACGTTCTCCGTGCTGGTCTTCCTGAAGCCCGAACGGTTAATCGAGCGGTTTGATACCAGCTCGCATGTACAAGAAAGGGATATGAAGGCCATGTCTGGATCATCCGTAATGGTGGGCATCGATGTGGCGAGTACCCATGTCGATGTAGCGTGCCTGGGAGCTACTTTGCCAGCCGAACTGACACATGTCAGCAATGACACCGAGGGGCACGTCGCGCTGGCCGACGCCTTGACGAAGCTGCAGCCCGGACTTGTGCTGATGGAGGCTACCGGCGGCTATGAGGCGGCATTGACATGCACACTGCAGGCAGCCGGGTTGCGTGTGGCGGTGATCAACCCGCGCATGGCTCGTGACTTCGCTCGTGCGATGCAGCGCCTCGCCAAAACCGACCGCATCGATGCAGCCACCCTCGCCGAATTCGCTGCCGTACTTGCCCAGCGTCCTGACTGCGAGCGCTTCGTGCGTCCGCTGAGCGATCCCGCACAGCAGGATCTGGCGGCTCTGGTCACCCGGCGACGCCAGCTTGTGGCCATGCGACTCTCCGAGCGTCAGCGCCTGCGCCTGGCTCGTCCGGTCACACGCCCGAGCATCCAGGCGCTGCTCGAAGCCATCGCCTGTCAGCTGGACGATGTCGACGCCAGGATGCTCAGTCATGTCGAGCAGCACCGCGCCGTCATGTCCAGGCTGTTGCGGAACGTGGCGGGCATCGGCCGCGTCGCCGCGACGACCTTGATTGCCGAATTGCCTGAACTGGGCCACCTCAATCGGCGCCAAATCTGCGCCCTGGTCGGCGTGGCACCTTATGCCAAGGTTCTGGTTCTATCAGAGGTCGTAGGCGCATCGCCGGCGGGCGCTTCGAGGTACGGCGCGCGCTATACATGGCAACGCTCACCGCGACTTGATTTAATCCGGTCGTCCGCGCCTTCTATGAACGCTTGGTGGCCGCAGGAAAACTCAAGAAAGTGGCCTTGGTCGCGTGCATGCGCAAGCTCGTCACCCACCTCAATGCCATCGCCCGTACCCACCTGAATGCCCAAAATCAGCCCCTGACAGCTTGACATTTAACACGGTTACTCAGGTCAGTTCAGCGTGCATTCTTGCTTTCTCCCGTGGGATCGAACGCTCGCTGTCACGCATCGCCTTGCGTCGGTTGCTTCGCGTACTGCTTCAGCCCTTCCTGTACGAGCGAGCCGATCGCGTTCCTGACGGCATCGTCATCCGCCGTGTCGTACGTCGGGAGCGCGTTGACTGACAAGGACTCACCCGGCAGTCTGAATCTTTGGTCCACGTGCAGGCGCGAAATGCCGGCCGCCGCGAGCACCCGCCGTGCGTACTCCGGAAAATTGTTCGTGTGGCCCATCAGTGCGTTGCATGAGGTGAGCTTCCGTTTGATCGCCGCCATTTTCCTGGCTGCGGCGCGCAGTTCATTGAGACGAGCACCGATGTGCGAGTGATACTCGATCTCGAATGCGTAGGCGTCCTCGAACTGATCGCTGAACGAACACCGGATGCGAATGTCGCCCATGTAGACATCGCCGAAGGCATTGATCAGATAGTTCCTCAATTCGATGACGATTTTGCCGAAGCCGTATTCCGAATATCCATAGCAGTAGGCAAATGGTTCTTGCTTGGTAGCGGGAAGTGACATGAAACCTCCTGAGAGAAGTGCGCCGACGCGGGATTGGGGCGGCGGAGAGGCCTTTGATGGCTGAGCTCGGGAAGGTGATATGTGACTGAGATTTTCTGGAATGCACCGGAGGTGCACCCTGACGGGCGGCGGGTTGGGTATCTGGGCGACTCAATTCCGCCAAACTCAAATCCTTCCGACGCGTGGGGCATTGAACAACGGATGGTTGCTAGGCAGTGCGGCGCGCTAGTGCATTCTCGTCAGTATGTAATCCAGGTGCGTGATCGCACAGTCGGTCAAACGGCTAGTCACATCGCTCGTCGTCTGCTCTGCCGGTTGATATGAGGGAACACTGCTCCCCTACTTTTTCATACCGGACAGGTTAGAAGCTGATCATTTTGATTCGATGTATCGATCAATTTAAGACATGTTGACGTATCGTTAGGCGATGGTTATCCTTGCCCCGTACTGGCATTAGCTACCCACCATGTCAAACGATCGTCTTTCCGAGATGACCCAAGCCCAGCGCGACCGGCTCGCATTCATCGAGCTGCGTCTGCGCTTTGTTGGCGAAATCCGCAGGCAGGATCTCGTAACCCGCTTCGGCATCCAGTCCGCAGCCGCAACGCGAGACCTTGGGCAATACAAGGAACTGGCGCCGCGCAACATGGAATACGACGCTAGCAGCAAGGTCTACGCATGTGCGTCTTGGTTTCGCCCGGTTTTCGATTTTCCTGCCGAACGTGTGCTTCGATGGCTCGCCCAAGGCTACGGCGACGCTGAACCCGTCCGTTGGAAAGGGCTGGTCGCCCATGATGGAACCAGTCTGCCTGTCAGGGCCGACCTCGAAATGCTTTCGGTTGTGACGCGTGCTATCCACCGTTGTGATGCTGTGGAAGTCTCCTATCGTGCGTTATCGAGTGGCCTTACAACTCGAGAGATCGTACCGATCGCGCTCGCCGACAGCGGATTACGCTGGCATGTCCGAGCATTCGACCGGCGCAGCGGTGAATTCCGCGACTTCGTGCTGGGTCGGCTTGATGACGCGCGACTGGTCACGGGTCCAATCGCCGAGCATGAGATGCCAGATCAGGATATCCAGTGGAACCGTATCACCGAACTGGAGCTTGTGCCTCATCCAGCTAACGTGCAGCACCCCGATACCATCGAGGCGGAATACGGCATGGAGGGTGGCGTACTCAAGGTTCGCACTCGCGCGGCAATGGCCGGCTATCTACTGCGCCGCTGGGATGTCGACTGCACCGCGGACCACAGCCTCAAGGGCGGTGAGCATCATCTTTGGCTGCGCAATCGCCAAGCGCTATATGGCATCACCAATCTTGCCATTGCCCCCGGCTACGGGGCATCGGGCTCTGAATGGTGATGGCGATAAAGACATGGGAAATAACTGGAAGGGGAATGTACCGTGCTGAAGCTTGAGCAGATCCAGAAGAATGCAACAGTCTCGGGCCTGGAGCCAGGGCAAGTCGTGCGCGTCGTCACGACGGAATCCGCCGGAGACAATTCCCTCACCGTCTATTACAAGACGGCAGACGGTGCGCTGCGCGAGCGGATGCTGTTTCGCACCGACGAGGTCAACATGTCGCTCGCCGAAGCCGGGCGCCCTTGGGCGTTCGATGCGCCGGGTGAGGATTTCAAGCTCGCCGCCGAGGCATACCGTATCAATCTCGCGCACCTGTTCGATCCAATGATGGCGGTCCATACCTCCAACGTGGAGCCTCTGCCTCACCAGATCACAGCAGTCTACGAGTCCATGCTGCCTCGCCAGCCGCTGCGGTATGTCTTGGCCGATGATCCTGGTGCGGGCAAGACCATCATGGCAGGCTTGCTGATCCGTGAACTGCTGATGCGCGCCGATGCGAGGCGCGTGCTGATCGTCGCTCCCGGAAGTCTGGTCGAACAGTGGCAGGACGAGATGTTCGAGAAGTTCGGTCTGTCGTTCGAGCTGTTTTCACGCGAGCGTGTCGAGCAGTCGCGCAGTGGCAATCCGTTTGACGATTTCGACCTGCTGGTGGCACGTGTTGACCAGCTAGCCCGGTCCGAGGAGCTTCAGGAGAAACTGCGCCTATCCCAATGGGATCTGGTCGTGGTCGACGAAGCGCACAAGCTGTCGGCCAACTATTTTGGCAACAAGGTCAACAAGACCAAGCGTTTCCAGCTCGGCGAACTGCTCGGCTCGATTTCACGCCATTTCCTACTGATGACGGCAACGCCGCACAACGGCAAGGAAGAGGACTTTCAGCTCTTCATGTCCCTGCTCGACTCGGACCGCTTCTACGGAAAATTCCGAGACGGGGCACACAAGGTCGATGTCGCTGACCTGATGCGGCGTATGGTCAAAGAAGATCTGGTCAAGTTCGACAATACTCCGCTGTTCCCTGAGCGGCGAGCATATACGGTCAACTACAAACTCTCCAATGCGGAATCTGCACTGTACGCAGCGGTCACAGACTATGTGAAAAACCAGTTCGACAAGGCCGAAGAACTTGAAGGTAAGCGCAAGGGAACGATCGGCTTTGCGTTAACCGCCCTGCAGCGCCGCCTCGCGTCTAGCCCCGAGGCTATCTATCAGTCCCTCAAACGTAGGCGCAACAAGCTCAAGCGTCGCGTCGAGGACGAGAAGCTGCGTCAGCGCGGTCAGAGTGCGGCGGAAACGCTTAGCGGAATCAACGGCATTCCCGACAATATCTGGGATTCGGAGGACGACATGCCCCCCGAGGACTATGAGTACTTCGAGGAAGAAGTCGTCGATCAGGCTACGGCTGCCCAGACCATCCAGGAACTGGAGGTTGAAATCATCATCCTAGAAGACCTGGAAGAGCAAGCACGGCAGGTCGTCCACTCCGGACAGGATCGTAAGTGGGACGAACTTTCTCGCCTACTGCAGGACACGCCCGAAATGCATGACACCGACGGGCGTCAACGTAAGCTGATCATCTTCACCGAGCATCGCGACACACTGAACTACCTGGCTACCAGGATTCGTGGTCTTATCGGCAGCGAGGATGCCGTAGTGATGATCCACGGTGGCGTGAAGCGCGACGAGCGTCGCAAGGTACAGGAGCTTTTTCGCAACGATCCGAACGTTCGCGTTCTGTTGGCCACCGATGCTGCGGGCGAAGGCGTGAACCTGCAGAACGCCAATCTGATGGTCAATTATGACCTGCCGTGGAACCCGAACCGTCTTGAGCAACGGTTCGGGCGGATCCACCGCATTGGTCAGGCTGAGGTCTGTCACCTGTGGAACATGGTGGCAGCGGAAACCCGCGAGGGTGACGTATTCCAACGGCTTTTTGAGAAACTCGAGATAGAGCGCGATGCATTAGGGGGGCGGGTGTTCGACATCCTCGGCGAAGTGTTCGAGGACCGCAGTCTCAAGGACTTGCTAATCGAGGCAATCCGTTATGGCAACGATCCAGAGATCCGTGCACGCCTACTGAAAAAGGTTGAGGGTGCACTGGATACCCGACACCTTGAAGACATCATCAAGCGCAACGCACTGTGCGACGAGGTCATGGATGAGAAGCGCCTCTTTGCCGTGAAGGAGGAAATGGAGAAGGCGGAAGCACGGAAATTGCAGCCGTTTTTTATTCGTGCCTTCTTCATTCAGGCATTTCAGCAACTGGGGGGAGATCTTCGGCCACGCGAGCCCGGCCGGTATGAAATCACGAATGTGCCAGCGGTCATCCGCGAGCGGGACCGCCAGATTGCAGGTCGTGACCGACGAAACGCAGAACCGGTTCTCCGGCGCTATGAGCGCGTTTGCTTTGAAAAGCAGCATATCCGTCTGGCTGACCGTCCGAGCGCCCCGATGGCCAGCCTGCTGCACCCTGCACATCCGCTGATGCAGGCGGTTACGGATCTCGTTCTGGAGAACCACCGCAAAAAGCTCAAGCAAGGCTCGGTGCTCGTCGATCCGACTGACATGGGTCTGACGCCGAAGGTCATGTTCATCATTGACCACTCGGTCAAGGAAGGGAGCGATCCTTCGCACATTGTGTCTCGACGTATGCAGTTCGTTGAAATCTCGCCCAACGGTGAGGCGATCAATGCTGGCTGGGCTCCTCACCTAGATCTAGAACCACTTGCCCTGGCAGACAGACCGCTGATCGCGGATGTCCTGTCTGCGTCATGGATCGTGAAGGATCTCGAACATACGGCACTGGCGCATGCTGCGTCCCATATCGTGCCCGAGCATTTTGATGAGGTAAGAAGTCGCCGTGAGAAATCAGTCGAAAAAACACTGAACGCCGTCCACGAGCGCTTGGTCAAGGAAATCAATTTCTGGCAGGACCGGGTCATCAAGCTTAAGGAAGATGTCGCTGCTGGCAAGCAGCCTCGGCTCAATTACGACAATGCCACGCGAATACTAGACGAACTGACTGTGCGACTGCAGTCACGTACCGCGGAATTGGAAGGGATGCGCAACGTCATATCGGCAACACCTGTCGTGCTAGGTGGGGCGTTGGTGATTCCTGCTGGTCTACTCCTGCAACGCAAGGGGGAAACCGGTTGGACAGCAAATGCCGATGCCCGGGCACGCGTGGAGCGCATCGCCATGCAGGCGGTGATGAACGCGGAGCGCGCACTGGGTAACGCGGTTATCGACAAATCTGCTGAGAAATGTGGTTGGGATATCACGAGCCAACCACCGAGCATTGATGGTCGATTTCCCAACTCTCGTCATATCGAGGTAAAAGGCCGAGCTAAGGGACAAACCACAATCACCGTCACCCGCAACGAAGTGCTCTATGGCCTGAACCAGGCGGACAAATTTATCCTCGCTATCGTCCTAGTAGATGGTGAATCGCATGAAGGTCCGTTCTATGTCAGTAGGCCATTCACACAGGAGCCAGACATAGCGGTGACCAGTATTAACCTCGACCTCGACCGACTGCTCGCGCGCGCGCAGCAGCCTGCATGAAAGAAAACCGAAACATGACAACCATCAAGACTCCAAAAAAATTGATCGAGGTCGCGCTACCGCTGGACGACATCAACATAGCGTCCGCGCGAGAAAAATCGATTCGACATGGCCATCCGTCGACGCTGCACTTGTGGTTCGCACGACGCCCACTAGCGGCTGCGCGCGCGATCTTGTTCGCGCAAATGGTCAATGATCCTGGATATGAGCGCCATCTTGGGCGAGGGGTGAATAAGGAAAAGGCAAAGCTTGAGCGCGAACGGCTCTTCTCAATCATCCGCGACTTAGTCAAGTGGGAAAACACAAACAACGAGGATGTCCTTAACCGCGCGCGAGACGAAATTAATCGATCGTGGCGGGAGACCTGCGAGCTCAATGCCGGCAAGCCGGGATTTGACCCTGAGCGGTTGCCGGTTTTTCATGACCCGTTCGCTGGTGGTGGTTCGCTGCCGCTGGAGGCCCAACGCCTTGGCTTCGAGACCTACGCTACTGACCTGAATCCGGTCCCGGTGGTTCTGAACAAGGCAATGATTGAGATCCCGCCGCGTTTTAAAGACCGTGCCCCTGTTGGACCAAAAGAGTACGCCGCCAAACAATCTCGAATTGAAGAGATCTGGTCGGGTGCACAAGGTCTCTCCGAAGACCTGCGCCGCTATGGGAATTGGGTGTTGCAGCAAGCCACTGAAAGACTTGCACAGCATTACCCTAAAATCAAATTGCCTCATCGCTTGGGAGGAGGCAAGGCCACCGTTCTTACGTGGCTTTGGTGCCGGACTGTAGCCAGCCCCAATCCGGCCGCCGGGGGTGTCCATGTTCCATTGGCCAAGTCTTTTCAGATCGCCTCCCGTGAGGGCCGTGAGTTCTGGATTGAACCGAAGGTGTCGGAGGATCGGCTTAGCTACGAATTTGTACTCAAAGAAGACGGCCCTCCGGCGTATCCAAGCACCGTTGGTGGTCGCGGCGGAATCTGCGTGCTGACCGATTCACCAATCACTCTCAACTACATACGTGCCGAAGGTGTCGCCGGACGTATGGGCCAGCGGCTTATGGCTGCGGTCGTCGAGACTTCCAACGGAAAGGCTTTCGTTGCCGCCAGCGAGATCGAGGAGCCGGATTTTTCAGGCATGGAGCAGACCGCGCCGGACGCGGAGATCCTGCATTGGGCCGGCTGCACCAACGTAGTGGTCTATGGGATGAAGACGTTCCCCAGTCTATTCAATCTCCGACAACAATTGGCGCTGTCCACCTTTTCATCGCTAGTCGTGGAGGCTCGGGAGCTTGTCAAGCGTGATGCCGTCGCTGCCGGATTTCCGGACGACGGAGTTACTCTTCGCGACGGGGGCGCCGGGGCGACCGCTTATGCCGAAGCTATTTCCGTTTACCTTGCGTGCGCGATTGGGCGAGCGGCTGATTACTGGAACACGCTTACGTCATGGGAGTCGGGCGGTGAATTCGTTGCCCACGCCTTCACTAAGCATGCTCTGCCCATCGTCTGGGACTATGGGGAAATCAACCCGTTGACCGACGGAGGGGGTTCTTGGTCCAGCGCATTGGGCTGGATTGCACGAGTCATCGACCTGCTACCTGCTAACGCGCCTGGCCACGTGTTCCAGCTCGACGCTGCCAAGGGTACGATTCCTAGCGAAGTCCAAACGGTAGTATCGACTGATCCCCCTTATTACGACAACGTTCCCTACTCGAACCTGTCGGACTTTTTTTATATTTGGTTGCGCCCATGCTTACGCGACGTTTTCCCTGATGTGTTCGCAACGCGTCAGACGCCCAAGGAGGATGAGCTCGTCGCCTCGCACAGCCTCTATGAGGACATTGGCGATGCAATGAAGCACTTCACCGATGGCATGACGCTGGCGCTGAGGCAAATTCACGCCAAGTCCAACGACAGCGTTCCCGTAACGATCTACTACGCTTTCAAGCAGAGCGACACCGGGGCCAGCGGCACAGCTTCTTCCGGGTGGGAGAGCTTCCTGGAGTCGGTCATCAAGGCAGAGTTTGTCATCACTGGAACTTGGCCGGTCCGAACCGAGCGCAGCAGTCGCGGACGCGCAATTGGCTCGAATGCATTGGCATCGTCCATCGTTCTCGTTTGCCGCAAGCGCGACAAAAATGCCGAAGCCATCTCGCGCCGGGACTTCCAGCGCGAACTCAAAGATCATCTCAGGGATGCATTAGAAGAAATGATTGGCGGCGTCGAGGGCGTCTCACCAGTCGCGCCTGTCGATCTCGCGCAAGCAGTGATCGGTCCCGGCATGGCGGTCTTCTCGAAGTATTCTTCCGTGCTCGAAGCGGATGGCAGTCCGATGACGGTTCACACGGCATTGACGCTGATCAACAAAATGCTGACTGATGGTGCGGATGACTTCGATTCCGACACCCACTTCTGCTTGGCCTGGTTCGATGAGCAAGGTTGGGCGGATGGAGATTTTGGTCAAGCAGACGTTTTGGCTCGTGCGAAGGGTACTAGTGTCCAAGCGGTCGCAGCCGCCGGGGTGGTGAGGTCTGGGGGGGCAATGTGAGGTTGTTTAAACCCGCCGAATACGCGGCCGATTGGCGTCCCGAAAATGACAATAACACTCCAGTCTGGGAAGCGCTCCATCAAATGATCCGCGCGTTGCAGTCGAGCGGAGAAACTGCGGCCGGAGAGCTTCTTGCTGGCATGCCAGCAAGAGCGGATCAAATTCGAAACCTAGCCTACCGTCTCTACACACTCTGCGAACGCAAGAAGTGGGCGGATGAAGCACGGGCCTATAACGAGCTCGTCACAGCATGGAGTGCAATCGAACAGGCGGCAGGAGAATTTGGCGTGGTCAACACTCAGCGTGAATTGGATATTTAAACGGGGAACGACAATGACTCTGAAACCGTGGCGCGAAATTGCGGAACCGCATGCCGATGTGCGTGAAGGAAACTTCCAGCAGGCCGAGTTCGCGGCTGACCTGTCACGCGTGCATGCAGGCACAGCAGCCGAGGAATACCAGAATCCAGCCCTCTTTTTCCAACGCACCTTCATAACCGAAGGCATGCGACTGCTGCTCGACTCCGTAGTCAAGCGACTTTCTGGCAAAGGCGGGGATCCGGTCATCCAGCTGCAGACCGCATTCGGAGGCGGCAAGACGCACACGATGCTTGCGGTCTATCATCTTGCCAAAAGTAGCGGGCCAACGAGCGACCTACAAGGTGTACCTGCGATCCTCGATGCAGCCGGAATAAGTGAGCTGCCCAAGGCACGTGTCGCTGTTCTTGATGGCATAAAGTCATCACCCAACCAGCCTGTCGTGAGAGATGGACTAAAAATCCGCACGCTATGGGGTGATCTTGCCTGGCAGTTGGGCGGCGAAGAAGGTTACGCGCTAGTCGCAGATGCCGATGCCTCGGGGACGTCTCCCGGCAAAGCAGTTCTGGAGGAACTGCTTGGTCGCTATGCACCGTGCGTGATTCTCATCGACGAGCTGGTCGCCTATATCCGCCAATTCGATGATGGCAAGGTGTTGACGGGCGGTACGTTCGATTCGAATCTCAGTTTCGTGCAGGCGTTGACGGAGGCATTGAAGGCTGTGCCGACCGCTGTGCTACTGGCGTCGTTGCCGGAGTCGGCCAAGGAAGCAGGCAGCCAGCGCGGTGAAAAGGCGCTGCAGACACTTGCGCACTATTTCGGTCGTATTCACGCGTTGTGGAAACCGGTCGCGGCAGAAGAAGCCTTCGAGATCGTCCGTAGGCGCCTCTTCACGAACATCAACAACCGTCTAACTGCAGAATCGGTGTGCCGAACCTTCGCGGACTACTACACCACGAATCGCGATGATTTCCCTCAGGAAACGCAGGACAGCAAGTACTTCGAGCGCTTAACGCATGCGTATCCAATTCACCCCGAGGTATTTGACCGCCTATACGAAGACTGGTCAACGCTCGATAATTTCCAGCGCACGCGAGGAGTACTTAAACTGATGGCCAAGGTGATCCATCGCTTGTGGAAAGATGGCAATAACGATCCGCTGATCATGCCGGGTAGCTTTCCCCTGATGGATGCAGATACGCGTAACGAAGTTCTCTATTATCTTCCCCAAGGATGGGACCCGGTCATTGAGCGAGATGTTGACGGCGAACGTTCCGAAACGTGGGATATCGAGAATCGCGATACCCGGTTCGGTAGTGTGCAGGCGTGCCGTCGCACCGCGCGTGCGATTTTTCTCGGAAGCGCACCCAATACCACCAACCAGGGGTTACGCGGCGTCGATCTCGAGCGCGTCATCCTGGGTGTGGCCGTTCCGGGCCATCAGGTGAACCTGTTCAAGGATGCGCTTCGCCGGCTGGGTGATCGGTTGCACTATCTGAACCAAGCGAACAACCGCTTCTGGCTGGATACCCGTCCTAATCTGCGCCGCGAAATGGAAGAGCGCAAGCGCAAGTTCCAAGACAAGGAAGATGTCTTTCCTGCAGTCCGCGAGCGCGTGCAGCGTTTCCTCGTGAACGGCGTGTTCAGCGGCACCCATATTTTTACCGGTAGCAATGACGTGCCAGACGACTGGGCACTAAGACTGGTGGTACTCCCCCCCGACGCAGCTTTCAGCAAGAGCGGGCAAAGTCTTGCCATCGATCATGCGACCGAGATTCTCACGATGCGTGGCGACCAGCCGCGCATCAAGCGGAATCGCCTGATCTTCGTCGCGGCTGACTATGACAGCGTGAGCCGCCTCAAAGATCACGTGCGCTCGTACCTTGCCTGGCGTAGCATTGTCACCGACTACAAAGATAACCGGATCGTTCTAGATAACTTGATGGCCAAGCAGGCGCAGGCCAGTCTCGATCAGGCCGAGGACACCGTCAAACGCATGGTCCGCGAGACCTACAAATGGCTGCTAGCTCCTGCCCAAGAAGCACGTCAGGGGAAAGGACTTTCGGAAATCCTGTGGGAACCTTTCCCACTTAACCCCGGCGCGCAGAGCTGGACTCAGGAGATAGAGCGCGTCCTTAAAGACAACGAGCTGTTGATCAGTGAGTGGGCACCTATCCATCTCGCTAGGGT
Source organism: Paraburkholderia caballeronis (assembly GCF_900104845.1). Classification (NCBI taxonomy): domain Bacteria; kingdom Pseudomonadati; phylum Pseudomonadota; class Betaproteobacteria; order Burkholderiales; family Burkholderiaceae; genus Paraburkholderia; species Paraburkholderia caballeronis. The sequence goes on from NZ_FNSR01000001.1 coordinate 698,960, forward strand.
GCTCCGGGAGTGGTTCTGGAAGGAAAACTTCAAAGACGTCAGCGCGCTGAACGTGTGGCAACAAAGCTGCCAGCAGCTCTATCTGCCCCGGCTGAAGGACGACGACGTGTTTTTCAACACGATGGCCGCCGGCGCAGAAAGCCGGGAGTTTTTCGGCATTGCGCAGGGCAGGGAAGATGACCGGTATGTGGGCTTCAGCTATGGCAAGCGGACATCTCTGATCAGGGACTCGTCGTTGCTGCTGATCGAGCCGATCGCTGCGGCTGCGTACATGGAGCAATTGCGAGCAGCGGAGGAAGCTTCTCGGGCCCAGGCTGCCAGCGCTACCTCCGGAGCAGCAACGACGACATCAGCAGGCGAAAGCACCTCGCCAGCGACCGGTACTTCCTCAGGAAACACGCCTAGCGCCGGAGCAGCGGGTACCGTAAGCCAGACTATCAACAAACGATTTTACGGGGTATTCGACCTCAATCCGATTCAGGCCAAGCGGCAGTTTGCTGATCTGGCTGACGAGGTGGTGCAGCAATTCACTGTGCGTCCCGGCGTGAACGTGACGATCACTGTCGAAATCCAGGCTGAATCCATCACAGGATTCGATGCGGGGATCCAGCGTGCCGTAACGGAGAACTGCATCACGCTCAAATTCAAACCCGGAAGTTTTGAACCAGAATAATCGCTGCGAATATCGTAAAGAAGCCAAGCGGTCCACTGGTATGAAACCGATAGCTGTTGGATAGACTTGGCTTATTTTCGAAACGGCGCGTTCATGACGTCGTCGGCAATCGATGCGATGACGTCGTGAATTTCGCGAATATTAATACACTTGGTCAACCGCGCCCTGATGCCTCAGATACGCGCAGGTTACGGGCGACGAAGGGCGACTTGTCTGGCAGGCGCAGTCGCAGGTCGAGCTTTTGTTGGTATTTCCGTTGGCACCGGAGCAGTCTGGGGGGCATTTCTGGGGGCATGAGGGAACAGGTATGCCGCCTGACACTGACGGCACAGTTGCTCTCGAGCTTAAAGAACTGCTTCGAGTCCCTTCCTGTCAATCAGGTTCAGCAGTTTTTGCGAAGGTCCGCTCGGTCGCTTGTCGCCGATCTCCCACTTGCGCACCGTCGAGGAGCTGGTGTTGAGCGCAGCAGCAAGCACCGCCTGGCTCAAATGAAACCGGGCGCGCAACGCGCGAATTTTCGCAGCATCGTATTCCGGTACGGGTACGAGGCACAGTGCCTCGTACTTCTGCATCTTCCGCTTGTCGATAAAACCGAGGCGATGCAGATCGGCCGCCGTTTCATGAACGGCACCGAGGATCGCGCTCTTGGCTTTAGCTTTGGTCGGCATGACAAATCTCCTGTAGCGTTCCGTCGGCCACCGCAAGATCGAGTTGGCCGGACGTTCTGGCAAGCAAATCCGCAGCAAGACTCTGCAAAGCATCGAGTTCGCTGTCACTGATATTCGAGCGTTCGTTTTTCTCGAATCCGAACACAAAGAACCAGCGGGTTCCCTTGTTTGTTGCAAGGAGCGTTCTGGCCCCGCCACGCTTGCCTCGCCCGGAAAGGCCAACCCGCTTCTTCACGACACCGCCCCCAAGGTCGGCATCGATCAGCCCGGCAATCATTTCCTCGACCGCCTCGCACAAGGCCGCATCAGTCAGCCCGGACTTGCGCATCCAGCGCTGGAAGTGTCGGTTTTTGAACACTCTCTTCACTTTCGTATTATGCCACTTGGTGGCATAGTTTCAAGATTGGGTTGAATCGAATTCGATGCCAGCCTGCTCCAGCATCCACGCCTCGATGCGGGTGTGCCACTGGCGTAGCAAGTCGAGCGGTCGTCGGCGGTAGTGCTTCTCAGCCAATGCGCTAGGCTTATGTCCCTGAATTTGGGCCACGACACCGGCGGGAACCTCCAGCCACTCGGCCAGCGTGCCGAACGAACGGCGCAAACCCTGTAGCGTCACATGGGGTAGGCCCGCTTGTTCGATGGCAGTCCCGTGCGCATAGCGCGGTTCTTCGATGTGGCCGCTTTCCGATGCGCTGCTCGGGAATACCCAAGGCGACGGTTGCCAGGGCGAGCCTGCCGCTGTCAAGGCCTGCCGCTGTGCGGCGCTCGGCGGCGTCTCGTTGATACGCTTCAGTTCCAGCAGGAGCGATCGGAAATAGGGCGTCAGCGGGATGGTGCGGGTGCCTTCGATCTTGTCGCGCAGCTTTATCTTGTTCCAGCGCAAATCGACGTTTTCCCACCGCAGTTCCGCGAGTTCTTCGCGGCGTGGGCCAGTGATGAGAACCCCTTGCAGGTAGGCGGACGCCACGGGATTGGGTAGCGCGCGTACCGCCTTAAACCATGCTGGCAATTGCTCGCGCTCTAGGCAGTCGCCTTCGGGTGTTTTCGTACTGGGCAACAGGGCCGTGACCTTGGGAGACGAGTGGCAGTCATCCGGCAACAACCCCTTGAATTTGGTTTGACCCTCGCACCAACCGGCAAAGGCCTTGAACATGCGATAGGCGTAAGCGATGCTCGTTGGGCGTTTGGCAACCTCGTCTTCCATCCAGCTGGCGATCGTGTCGCCAGTCATGTGGGACAGATTCAGCGGCATGAGCGGATACAGCGGGCCTTGGCTGGTCAGCCCCTTTCCGCGCTTCTTTTTCTCGCCGCCGGGGGCGGCCAATTTGCGGTGGTCCTCTATGTACTGCGCGCTGCGCGGGCGCTTCGTTTTCGGGGAAGGTTTCGCTTCCAGCTCGATCAGGTAAGCCGCCCATGCGTCGGCAAATGTCACGTTTTGGCGCTCGGCTTCGGCCTTTCGCGTAGCTACGGCGGCACGCTGCTCGGCTGCGTGTTCGCGCGGATCGATGCCTTCGTCAACGAGGCGCTGCAGGCGGCGCGCCTCCTCCTGTGCCTGGTCGATGTTCCAGCTTCTGGGGTCGCCTATCGTGACGCGGACGGCGTCTCCGTTGAGCTTTGCCTGGAAGATGTACGCCTTCGCCCCTGCCTTGGTTGCACGCAAGCCGAGACCGGGAGCTTTGCTGTCCCAGATGAATGCCTGTGATTTGCCGGCAGGGCACTTATGCGCTTCTACGCGTCCTGCCGTGAAATTGACCTTCGCCACCGTTACCGCCCTCGGAGAGGGTTACATGGACATTCCATGTAACCGCTATGTAACCCGATTCTCGGACTTTGAGGGCATTCATGTCAATGTAAGAAGGTGACGAATTTCCTTGTTAGCCTTATGTTTACTGGGTTTGTGGCGATTTCTTACTCTTTGATCAACGTCGATAAATGTCGCATCTTGATGATTTGTAATCATCAGATGGTGGGTTCGAGTCCTGCAGCCGGCACCAGTAAATCGAAGGGGTTACAGGAAAATTCCTGTAACCCCTTCGCTATTCTTCGGGCTCCGAGCCCTGTCCGACCGATACCGGTAAGCGTCCCACCAGTCTCCAGCATCACCGCCGCACTCGCACAACGTCTGCTTCACCCGCCTCGTACAGCACGCCCGGATCGACTACCGCAACTGTTAAACTCAGCCGGTAGTCGACAGCCAGCACCCACCAATCAAAAAAAGGAAGTTATGCATGGGCATGCATCCGAAGTTCGAGCGTGAAGACTCGTTTTTGCTGGCAGACATGGTGCTCGGCGCCGACAAGCTGGATGTCCTGAAGCAGTTGATCGACCGTAAGCTGGTATCCGTCGAGAACGTGGAGGCGTGGGGACGCCTGCTCGCGGCGCTGCAGGTCGACTCGACGGGCTGGTTCAAGATGATCGACCATCTGAAGGTCAGAATCGATCCGCTGATCGGCAGCGGCGGCTACATTTCGGAAAAGAGTCCGTACGACATCGTCGGCAACTACAAGGCCGCGGCCCTCGGATTCGACGCAAACTTCTTCAGCCACGCGAATTTCAGCGGGAAAACGGCGCTGGATTTCGGCGCGGGTGTCTACCGGCCGTTCTGCGTCGCCGTCATGCTCTTCGCCAACGGCTTCGACCGCGTTTATTCGTTCGAGCCGTTCGCATTGAAACCTGACTTTCCGCTCGCGTCGCTGATGCATCTGGTGAACCAGATGCTCGTTCAGCCGGAGCGGTTCGACTTTTCCGGAATCGGCGAGGACGCGCTCCTTCAACGGGTGCGGTCGCTCGATCTCCGGCATATCGACAGGTCGCTCGCAGCCGTCGCGAACAACGAAACCGACGTGATCGACCTCGGTGGCGTGCTGTTCACCAGCAACATCGACCGGATCCCCGACGGCGCAATCGACGCGCACTTCAGCAATGCGGTGCTCGAACACGTTCAGGACATGGCCCGTCATTCCAGCATCCTGCGTCGCGTTACGTCGGCAACGAGCGTCGGTTATCACATCGTCGATTTCCTCGATCATCGCTATTACGACGACAACAACCTGTCGCCATTCGAGAAGTATTACGACGGCGTGCTGGACGAGATCAACGGACTCACGCCCTCGGACCTGGAGCGCGTCTTCCTGCAGGACGAATGGTCGGTGGGGAAAATCACCTGGAAAACCGTGCCGGCCGAGTATTTCGAAAGAGAAACGCGGCCGGTCATCGATCGGTACGCCGGCTATTCGAGGACCGAACTCGAACAGCATCTGAACTGCTACCAGTTCAGGAAGGACAACGCGTAGCCGAGTTGTCGACGGGGCAGGTCCGCGTATTCATCGCGACGCATCCAGGCCAGTTCGCGATGAAACAGGCGTGTCAGACCGCCGCCGCATCCGGAAACACGACGCCATACCGCGCGCCACAAGCACGGAGCGGCTCGACGATCGCCGGATGCAGCCGCACGCCGTGAGCCCGTTGATAAGCGCGCCGCTCGACCGCCCGGTCACCCGGCATCCGCACCGGCTCACCCGCCGTACGCGGCGGATTGTTGCGACACGCGTGGGCGAGCCAGTCCATCTGCCGGTCGAACGCGGCCATGCCGCTGAACGCATCGGGCTCGTACAGCGTGACGAACACGGTCGCGCCCCAACCCTCCGGCGGATCGGCGCGTCCAAAACCCGCTAGTCCGCCGGTCAGCGCCTCGATCAGCAACGCCAGTCCAAAACCCTTATGTCCCGCGCTGAGTCCGCCGAGGGGCAGGATCGTCCCGGGCGGGTCCGAGAACAGCACGCCGGGATCGTCGGTCGCATTGCCGCTCGCATCCAGCATCCACGGTTCCGCGAATCGCTCGCCGCTTGCGTGCCGCCGCGCGGTCATCGCGTTAGTCGTTACGGATGACGAAATGTCGATCAGGATCGGCGTATCGGACGTCGGTATCCCGATCGCAATCGGATTCGGCGTGAACAGCGCGCGCGTGCCGCCGAACGGCGCGACGCTCTGCACGCTCGGGTCCGAACTCGCGAGCAGCATCACGAACCCGGCCTCGGTTGCCTTCAGCAGATACGCGGCGAGACATGCGATGTGATGGCTGCGGCGAATCACGAGCGTCGCGCTGCCGAGTTCGCGCGCACGCGGCGCTAGCGCGTCGATGCCGCGCGCAACGAGCGACGGGCCGGGCAGGCGCCGGCCGTCCCATAACAGCGCGGCGGGGCGATCGGACACGACGTCCGGGCCGCCGTGTTTCGTCATCGTGCCGGCTTCGAGCGCGCCGACGTAACCCGCGAGCAACGCGAGCCCGTGCGTGTCGTGGCCCATCAGGTCGCCCTCGACCAATGTGCGCGCAACGATATCCGCATGCTCGTGGTCGAGCCCGGCTACGCACAGAACGTTCGTCGCATACGCGCCCAATGCATCGCTTTCATAGCGGGGATCGGTCATCCTCGTGTCTCCTCGATCGGTCTGGAAAGCCCTGTTCTTAAGGGATGCGAACACGATAGTCGATCGCCCAGGCGGTGGGAAGACGTTGATTCAACGATCAAGTATTGTGCGTCGAAATCCACGTCACTAGACTGGCATCGCCAGTGCGAACTCCGGCACGCAACGTGTGCCGCGAGGCGCGGTCTGTAACGAGGAGATGAACCAGTGAGCAACGAATACATCACCGACAAGGTCAAGGCGATCATCGGTGCGCAGACGGAATGGGTGCCGTCCACGCACCCGGTCGAAGCAAGCGAGGTCCGCCGTTTTCATCACGCGACGATGGATCGGGCGCCACGCTACTGGGACGAGGACTGGGCCGCGACGAGCCGCTACGGCGGCCTCGTCGCGCCGCCCGGTTTCCCGGTGCACGCGTTTCGCCGGACGCCGGATTCGCCCGATCCGCTCGACGACATGAACAAGCCCGATTTCGACGGCTTGAGCCGCAGCTTCAGCGGTCTGCCGGCGGTCGAGGTGCCGCTGCCGCGCGACCTGAACGGCGGCTACGAATACGAGCTGTACCGCTATGCGCGCGTCGGCGAAAAGGTGCTGCGCCAGGCGCGCTACAAGGACATCGTGCAGCGCGACGGCCGCAGCGGCCCGATGGTGTTCGTCGTCATCGAGGAAACCTACGTGAACGAGCAGGGCGAGAAGCTGCTGAAGGTCACCAACACGCAGATCATGCGGTAAGCAGGGAGGAGAGAGACATGGCTGCACTGTGCTTCGAGGACGTGGAAGTGGGAGCGGAGATTCCGCACGTCGTCAAAGGGCCGATGAGCACCGCGCATATCGTGCGCTGGTCGGCGTCGATGGAGAACTGGCACCGGATTCACTACGACTGGCGTTACGCGACCGGGCATGACCGCCTGCCGGACGTGATGGTGAACGGTTCGTGGAAGCAGCACGTGATGCTGCAGCTGCTGACCGACTGGGTCGGCGAAAGCGGCTGGCCGTGGAAGCTGTCGTTCCAGTTTCGCGGGATGAACGTGCCGGGCGACACGCTGACCGCGTGGGGCCGCGTGACGGGCCGCGAGCAGCGCGGCGGCTACGGCGTCGTGCATCTGGAAATCGGCCTGCGCAATCAGGACGGCATGGAGAGCACGCCGGGCAGCGCGAGTGTCGTGCTGCCGCTGCGCCACGGCGAGCCGGTGCCGTATCCGTTCGATCCCGCCGTTCTCGATCAGCCCGTCACGGCATGAATGCGATCGAACGTCTTCCGCAAGAGCGTGCGCGGGTGGCCGCGCCGCTTCGCGACGTGCACGTGCTCGAATGGTCGGATGCGATGTCCGCCTCATTCTGCGCGCGGCTGCTCGCGGACCTCGGCGCCGACGCGCTGAAGGTCGAACCGCCGGGCGCCGGCGATCCGCTGCGGCGGCTCGGTCCGTTCGCCCCCGATGCCGCGTATGGCGACGACGGCGCGTTGTTCGCGTATCTGAACCACGGCAAGCGCAGCGTCACGCTGGACGTCGGGCGCGGCCTCGGCGCGGCGCTCTTCAAACGGCTCGTCGAAACGACCGATCTGCTGGTCACGTCGAAAACGCTCGCGGAACTGGACGCGCTGGGCCTTGGCGCCGACGTGCTGCACGAGATCAACCCGGCGCTCGTCGTGCTGTCCGTCGCGCGCTTCGGTTCGTTCGCGGCGCAGAACGGCGCTGCTTCGACGCCGCCCGCATCGACGGACTTCACGCTGACGCACCACGTCGGTTACGCGTTTCACCAGGCGCGTCCGGTTCACGAACCGCACCGGCAGCCGCCGGTCGCGTGCGCGGACCGCGAAGTCGCGCTCGCGGCCGGCGTCGCGGCGGCCAACGGCGCGATATGGGGGCTGCTCGACGCGCAGCTGAACGGCGAAGGCCGCGCGATCGAATGCTCGCAGGCGGACGTGATCGCGCATCTGCTGATCGAGCCGGTGGCCGACTATGGCCGCGGCGAGCGCACCTTCAGCCGCGTGCGCGAGGAACTGCAAGGCACCGAGGTCGCGGGCGGCCTGATCTGGCTGCTGCCGTGCAGCGACGGATTCGTGATGATCTCGCCGCGCGAGCAGCATCAGTGGGACCGCTGGGTCGAACTGCTCGGCAGTCCGCCCTGGTCGAAGGACGCGGCGCTGTGCGGCGAGCGCGCCGCGCGCAACGAAAACTGGCTGATCCTGCAGGACGAGATGTCGGTGTGGACGCGCACGCGCACGCGCGCCGAAGTGTTCGAGCGCGCGCAGGCCGCGCGGGTCGCGTGTTTTCCGGTGAGCGGCGCGCGCGATCTGCTGGATAACGAACAGTTGCACGCGCGCGCGTTCTTCGACCAGTGGTCGGGAACCGGCGGCGCGGCGCTGCCGATGCCGGGGCTGCCGTTCAGGCTCGACACGTCGTCCGGAGCCACGCTGCCGCGCGGCCGGCAGGTGCGCCCGCCGCGCCTCGGCGAAGCGAATCGCGACGTGTTCGAGACGATGCTCGGACTCTCGCCGGGCGAACTCGAACAACTGCGTCAGCAGGGAGTGGTGTGATGAAGCGACAGGCATTGGCGGGATTGCGCGTCGTCGATTTCAGCTGGGTGCTGGCCGGTCCGATGACGACGAAGATGCTGGCCGGCATGGGCGCGGAAGTGATCAAGATCGAATCGGCGTCGCGCCGCGAACATACGCAGCGGCCGCCGTGGTGGGCCGTCGTCAACGCGGGCAAGCGGAGCTGCACGGTGAACCTCGGGCGGCCGCAGGGGCCGGAACTGATCCGGCGGTTGATTGAATCGAGCGACATGGTGGTCGAGAACTTCTCGAACGGCGTGCTCGCGAAGTTCGGGCTGGATTACGACACACTGCGCGCGATCCGCCCCGATCTGATTTTCGTGTCGGCGTCCGGCACCGGCCGCGAAGGGCCGCAGCGCGACGCGCTCGCGTATGGCTCGCTGCTGCAGGCATACAGCGGCCGCGCGAGCGTGGTCGGCACGCCGAACACGCGCGTCGAGGCGATGGGCATCCTGCCGGCTTGGACCGACCCGATCACCGCGCTGTGGGAAAGCTGCGCGGTGCTCGCGGCGATCCGGCATCGGCGCCGCACCGGCGAGGGCGCTTACATCGACCTGTCGATGCTGGAGAGCACGGTCGCGTTGCTGCCCGAACTGCTGTTCCGCGAGACGCTGAAGAGCGAATTGCCGACGGCGAGCGGCGCGCGCGAGCCTGACGCGTCGCCTTCAGGATGCTTTCGCTGCGCGGGCGACGACGACTGGATCGCGCTGTCGGTGCGCGACGACGCGCAGTGGCACGCGCTGTGCGCGGCGATGGACCGGCCGGGGCTGATCGCGGACGCCCGTTTCGCGGACGGCGTGAGCCGCGCCGCGCATCGCGCCGAAGCGGATGCGCTCGTCGCCGGCTGGCTCGCGAAGCAGGATGCGCGGCGCGCGCTCGACGCGTTGCAGCGCGGCGGCGTGCCGGCCGCGCGTTCGCGCCACATCGGCGAGGTGGTCGAGGACCCGTATTTCGCGCAGCGCGGCCTGTTCCCCGAACTGGCCGACGGCTCGCGCAGCATCGCGCTGCCATGGCGCGACACGGCCGGCTGGCGCGGCGAATTCAAACCGCCGCCGAAGCTGGGCGAGGACAACGATTACGTATTCCGCACGTTGCTGGGACTGCGCGAGGAAGAGGTCGACGCATTGACCGAAGCCGGCGTGCTGTGCTGACCGGGCGGAGACAACTAGATATCGAGGAGCGAGAAGATGAAAGAGAAAGTGGCGGTATGCGAAGTGGGGCCGCGCGACGGCCTTCAGATGGCGCACGACATCATGCCGACGGCGCTGAAGACGCGCTGGATCGCGGCGATCGCGGAAGCCGGCGTCGGCGAAATCGAGGTCGGCAGCTTCGTGCCGCCGAAGCTGGTGCCGCAGATGGCGGACACGGCCGACGTGGTGCGCGCGGCGCTCGCGCAACCGGGCCTGCGCGTGATGGCGCTGGTACCGAACCTGAAAGGCGCGCAGGCCGCGTATGCGGCGGGCGCGCACGGCGTCGGCGTGCCGGTGTCGGTCAGCGAGGGGCACAGCCGCTCGAACACGCGCAAGGGCACCGAGGAACAGGTGGACGAAGTGCGCCGGATCGTCGAATGGGTGCGCGAGCAGGAGCGGCCGATGGCCGTCGAGCCGGGTTGCGCGACCGCGTTCGGCTGTGCGATCGACGGCCTGATTCCGGCCGACAAGGTCGTGCGGACCGCGGTCGCGCTCGTGGAGGCCGGCGTGGACGCGGTCGCGCTCGCCGACACCGTCGGCTACGGCAATCCGGCCCAGGTGCGCTCGCTGGTGCGCGCGGTGCGCGCGGAAATCGGCGGCAAGCTGACCAAGCTGCATCTGCACGACACGATGGGGCTCGGGCTCGCGAACGCGCTCGCCGGGCTCGAAGAAGGCATCCGGTCGTTCGATTCCGCGCTCGCGGGCCTCGGCGGCTGCCCGTTCGCGCCGGGCGCGTCGGGCAACATCGTCACCGAGGACCTCGTGTTCATGCTCGAAAGCATGGGTTTCGACACCGGCATCGACCTCGACCGGCTGATCGCCGCGCGCGAACTGCTGCACGAAGGCGTGCCGGGCGAGCCGATGTACGGGCAGGTGCCGAAAGCAGGCATTCCGAAAACATTCCGGGTACTGGCATGACCGGATTGTGAGCGGCGGCTCGTTTGGCTATCGTGTGGTTCGGTTGTGCCAGTCAACGGCGCCCATGCGCCGGTAAGGAGACCATGGTGCAGGAGAATCCACACGGCGGCCCGTCCGCCGCGCCGGCCGCGTCCGGCGATTACCTCACGCGGGCGGAAACGCTCGACATGCTGCAGGTCAAGCTGCAGACGCTGTATGCGTACGTGAGCCGCGGTCTGATCCGCAGCGTCCCGCAGGGCGACAAGGGGCGGCGGCTGTACGCGCGCCAGGACGTCGAGCGGATGAAGTCCCGCGCGGACGCGCGCAGCGGCCACGCGCCGGTGGCCGCCGCCGCGATGCGCTGGGGCGAGCCGATCATTTCCAGCACGATCACCGAGATTACCGCGAAGGGGCCGCGTTATCGCGGCGTCGCGGCGCTCGATCTCGTGCGCGAAGGTCGCACGTTCGAGGAAGTCGCCGCGCGCTTCTGGAACGTCGGCGACGACGTGCGGCTGTCGTGGCATCCGTGCGCGCGCACGCTGCGCGTCGCGGACGCGTGGGCGCACAGCGCGGGCATCCAGCCGCGCCGCGACCTCGTGCGCTTTTTCGCGGACGTCGCGTTGAGCTTCGGCGCCGAGCATCTGCGCGGCGCGGCGACGCCCGCCGCGCAGGTGAACGGATCGAGCCGCCTGATCGCGACGATGGCGCAATGCCTCGGTTATCTGCGCCGCGCGCCCGACGGCGAGCATGCGCTGGCAAAGCGCGGCCACGGCATCGCGGCGACGCTGCTCGCGGCGCTCGGCGGCGATCCCACTCTCACTGCGCACGTCGCCGCGCTCGACGCGGCGCTCGTGCTGTGCGCCGATCACGAACTCGCGCAGGCGACGTTCGTCGCGCGCATTGCCGCTTCGGCGGGCGCCGACATCGGCGAATGCGTGGCGGCCGCGATTCTCACGCAAACCGGGCTGACGTCCGCGCGTTCGTACGAAAGCGCGGAGGATCTGCTGCGCGCGTGCCGCACGCGGCCTGACGCGCAACGCCGTTTCGCGGCCGAATATGCGGCGCATCGCAACCTGCCGGGCTTCAATCATCCGCTATATCCGGATGGAGACCCGCGCGCGGCCTGGCTGATCGACGCGGCGCGGCGTCTGGACGGCCGGCATCCGGCCGCCGAGCCGCTGCACCACGCGCTCGAAATGGCGGCCGCATACGGTTGCCTGCCGAGCCTCGAAACCGGGCTCACGCTGCTGACGATCGCGCTCGGCCTGCCGACACGCAGCGCGTTCGCGCTGTTCATCATCGGGCGCACGGTCGGCTGGGTCGCGCACATTCTCGAACAGCGCGCGTCGGGCGCGTTGATCCGTCCGCGCGCCGACTATCTGCCGGCCGAGCCGCGCGCGACGGCGGAAAGCGCACTCGCGGCCGCCGCGCCGCTCGTGGTGGCGGCGTCGTCCTGACCGTCGCTCGCGGCCGTTCCGGCCGCAGTCTCCCTGTGTTCAAGCTGCGCGCGTCGAACCTTCCGGGCTCGACGCGCGGCGCGCATGGCCGTCGTCGATGCGGTTCGAACCGCGCGTGTTCCTGCGTGCAAAACGGAGTTGATTCAACGATCAAGTATTGTGGACCGGAGCACGCGTCACTAGACTGGCCTGCAACGTACGGGATCGTGCGCGCAGCGAAACCGTATCGGAGCCGTTGTCACACCGGAGGTCGTTCGACAGGTGGAGGACAGCGCCAATAATTAGTATGACTATGCGAATGTCCGGGGCGCGACAGCCGCTCGTGCCGCGCAAACGGACCGCATATCAGGAGGAGGCTCAGGAGATGAACACCCCCAACAGAACGATGTCCGCCGACCTGGTGGGCGCGCTCGATCAGCCGGATTACCTGGACAGGCCGATGACGCCGGGCCAGGTTACCGCGCGGTTCGACCGGCTGCCGATGACGGCGACGATGTGGAAGACGCTGACGCTCGTCGCGCTCGGCGGCTTCTTCGAGTTGTACGACGTGTATTTCGCCGGCTACATTGCGCCGGGCCTGTTTCACTCCGGCATCCTCACGGCGACCACGCCGACGTTCTTCGCGATGAACGGGCTCGCCGGTTTTCTCGCATCGCTGTTCGTCGGGCTCTTCATCGGCACGATCGCGTTCGGCGGTCTCGCTGACCGTTTCGGCCGGCGCCGTGTGTTCGCGGCGTCGATGCTGTGGTACTGCGTCGCGACCGTCGTGATCGCGTTCCAGGACACCGCGCTCGGCCTCAACATCTGGCGGCTGATCTGCGGGATCGGCGTCGGCGTGCAGTACGTGACGATCGATTCGTACGTGTCCGAGCTGACGCCGCGCCGCGCGCGCGGGATGGCGTTCGGCCTCGTGTACGGCGTCGCGCAGATCTGCGCGCCGTTGATCGCGCTGCTCGCATGGGTGCTGGTGCCGATCGCGCCGCTCGGCTTCGAAGGCTGGCGCTGGGTGATCCTGATCGGCTCGACCGGCGCGCTGTTCGTCTGGTACCTGCAACTGCGCCTGCCCGAGTCGCCGCGCTGGCTCGTGCAGAAGGGGCGCATCGACGAAGCGAAGCGCGTGATGCACGTGATCGAATCGAAGGTGCGAGCCGAATACGGCAAGGCGTTGCCGCCGCCCGAGGAAAGCCCCGAGGTTGAGGAGCAGAGCGGCACGCTGCGCGAACTGTTCGGCCCGACCTACCGCTCGCGCACGCTGATGCTCGTCGTCGTGAACTTCTTCCAGACCATCGGTTATTACGGCTTCGTGAGCTGGATTCCGACGCTGCTGATCGCGAAGGGCATCATGGTCACGCGCAGCCTCGAATACACGTTCCTGATCGTGCTGCTGTATCCGATCGCGCCGTTCATCGTGATGCTGGTCGCGGACCGCTTCGAGCGGAAGTGGCAGCTCGTGTGGAGCGCGATCTCGGTCGCGGTGATCGGCGTCGTGTTCTCGCTGCTGAAGACGCCCGGCTGGCTGATTGCGGTCGGCATCGTGCAGACGCTGGTCGTGAACTGGCTGTCGACGATCGTGCACACGTACCAGGCCGAGTTGTTCCCGACGCGCATCCGCGCCGGCGGTGTCGGGTTCGTCTATTCGTGGAGCCGGCTGTCGTCGATCTTCGTCGGCTTCTTCATCGCGTTCTTCCTGCGCGAGTTCGGCGTGCCGGGCGTGTTCGTGTTCATCAGCGGCGCGATGGCGATCGTCGTCGTCGCGGTCGCGCTGTTCGGGCCGCGCACCACCGGGCTCGCGCTGGACGACATCGCACGGTGAGTCATGAAGCCGGGGCGGCGCGGCCGCCCCCGGTTTCGCCACCGTGAAGCGTGTGCGGACCTGCTCGACCCACACGCCGCCGCGCGCGCTAATGCGACGACACAAACACCGCCCCTCGATGCACGGGCGGCACCGCAAAACTCTCCTTCATGCGCCGCGCTTCCTCGGCCGGCGTGAGCCCGAACAGCCGCTTGAACTCGCGGCTGAACTGCGACGCGCTCTCGTAGCCGACTTCGCCGGCCGCCGCCGCCGCGGTCACGCCGTTGCGCACCATCAGCAGCCGCGCCTGATGCAGCCGGATCGACTTCAGGTACTGGATCGGCGACGTGCTGGTCACTGTCTTGAAGTGGCTGTGGAACGCCGGCACGCTCATGCCGGCCTCGCGCGCGAGTTGCCCGACGTCGAGCGCCTCGTCGAACGACGAATGAATGCGGCGCAGCGCGTGCGAAATCTTGCCGAACTGGCCGTGCGCGGCGAGCGCCGCGCGTATCGATCCGCCCTGATCGCCGGTCAGCACGCGGAAATACAGTTCGCGCACCAGCGCGGGACCGAGCAGCCCGGCTTCGAGCGGATCGTCCATCGCTTCGAGAAAACGCAGCACCGATGCGCCGAGCCGCGCGTCCACCGGCGAGGAAATCATCCCTTTCGGTGCGGCGGGCGGCTGGCCGCCGCGTTGATCGATCTGCAGCATCAGGTCGGCGGCGACCTTGAAGTCGAGGTGCATGTAGATCGCGAGCAGGGGTTTGTCGGCGCTCGCGTCGGTCTCCATCGTGAACGGCACCGGCACCGACACGGCCAGATAGTGCTGCTCGTCGTACAGATACACGCGATCGCCGAAGAAGCCCCGCTTGCGCCCCTGGCAGACGATCACGATACCCGGGTCGTACAGCACCGGCGTCCGTTTCAGCGGGCGGTTCGAGCGCAGGAAGCGGACGTCGGGCAGCGCGGTCAGGTTGTAGCCTTCCTGCGGCGCGAGCCGGCCGAGCAGCGAAATCGTGCGTTGCCGGCTGCGCGCGTCCCATGTCGGGTCGCTCAATGAATCCTCCGTGGTGGTCGTGCCTGTTGCACACGCACTATCGCACGAGTTGCGTGCGGCGCGCGCGGCGCTCATAGGAATAGGCAATAACGATAGAGGAATCCGCTTCCACGCCAATGCTTCGGAACCCTACCATCTGGTTCGACGGCATCGTACGTCGCGCAGCGATGTGATGCCCGACCATCGTTCATTCATTGGCGGGAACCGAGGATGTCAGCAGACAAGACGATTTTCATCACCGGAGCGAATAGCGGCTTCGGACGCGCATTGGCCGTCGCGGCGCTCGACGCCGGCCATCGGGTGATCGGCACCGTACGCAGCGATGCCACGAAGCAGGCGTTCGAGGCGCTGCATCCGGCGAACGCGTTCGCGCGGATACTCGACGTCACCGACTTCGACGCCATCGACGGCGTGATCGCGGAAGCGGAGCACAGCGTCGGCCCGATCGACGTGCTGGTCAACAACGCGGGTTATGGGCACGAAGGCATCATGGAGGAGTCGCCGCTCGGCGAGATGCGCCGGCAGTTCGACGTGAACGTGTTCGGCGCGGTCGCGGTGACGAAGGCGGTGCTGCCGTTCATGCGCGCGCGCCGACGCGGCCACATCGTGAACATCACGTCGATGGGCGGCTTCATCACGATGCCGGGCATCGCGTATTACTGCGGCAGCAAGTTCGCGCTCGAAGGCATTTCCGAGGTGCTCGGCAAGGAGCTGAAGCCGTTCGGCATCGCGGTCACCGCGGTCGCGCCGGGCTCGTTTCGCACCGACTGGGCCGGCCGCTCGATGGTGCGCACCGCGCGCAGCATCGCGGACTACGACGCGCTGTTCGACCCGATCCGCCAGACCCGCGCGGAGCGCAGCGGCCATCAGCCCGGCGACCCGGCGAAGGCCGCGCGCGCGATCCTGACGCTGATCGGCAGCGACGACCCGCCCGCGCATCTGCTGCTCGGCACCGACGCGCTGACGCTGGTGCGCGGCAAGCTCGCGAGTTACGCGGCGGAGATCGACGCGTGGGAAGCGGTCACGCGTTCGACGGACGGGTAGGCGATACGGGCCACACGCCGATGGCCGGGCGTCGATGGGCGGTCGTTACGCGATCGGCGTCGTCACCGGCGCGACGTCCATCACGTCGCCGGGTTCGGCGGCGACGAACCGCCGCTCGTCGATGCCGCGGCGGCGCAGCGCGTCGCGCAGCAGCGCGAGCGGTTCCTCGCGCGCTTCGTCGGTGAGCCGGAACACGCCCCAGTGAATGCCGATCGACTGCGCGGCGCCGAGGTCCTCCATGATGCGCACCGCCTCTTCCGGATCGGTGTGCTGGTCGCGCATGAACCAGCGCGGCGCATACGCGCCGATCGGGATCAGCGCGACGTCGGGCGAGCCGATGCGCGCGCGCATCTGCCGGAAGATCTCGCCGTTGCCGTAGCCGGTGTCGCCGGCGAAATACACGAGGCCATCGGGCGTTTGCAGCATGAACCCGCACCACAGCGCCATGCGCCGGTCGCCGGTGCCGCGCGCGGACCAGTGATACGCGGGCACGAACGTCGCGTCGACGCCGCCCGCGAGTTCGACCCGATCCCACCAGTCGCCGGTGACGACGCGCGCATCCGGGATCACGCTGCGGACGATCGCGTCGTTGCCGAGCGGCGTGACGATGAGCGGCGCGTGCGCCTGATGCAGCCGGCGCAGCGTCGCGACGTCCAGATGGTCGTAGTGGTTGTGACTGAGCAGGATCGCGTCGATCGGCGGCAGGCGGTCGAACGCGACGCCCGGCGCGCTCACGCGCTTCGGCCCCGCGAAGCTGAACGGGCTCGCACGCTCGGACCAGACCGGGTCGGTCAGCAGGTTCAGCGAGCCGGCCTGGATCAGCACCGTCGCGTGGCCGACCATCGTGATGCGCAGGCCGGCGACCCGTTCGTCCGGAACGGTCTGCCGGCCGCGCACCGCATCGGGCCAGCGCGCGGCCTTTTCCTTCATGCGCCAGCGCAGCAGGTCGGCGGCCGAGCGGTCGGTGCTCGGGTGGTCCGGGTTGAAGAAGCGGACCCCGTCGTAGTGGTCGCTGACCGGGCCGGAGTAATACTTGTTGACGCTTGCCATGCGGCTCTTTCCAGTTGACGCGGAGACGGAACGGACGCTGCGCGCCGCGTTTCGCGAGGCTGGCCGTCGGGCGACGGGCCGATCGGGAAACGGTAACCGATATGCGGGAATCCTGCTGACGCGGCTTGCGGGGGACGAGCGGTTCGAAGCCTGTGTTCGCGTGGCCGTTTTGCCAGGCCGACGCATGCGTCAGCACGAGCCCGGTTGCACCGGCCGCCGTTCCACCGAAGCCTGCTAATCCCCCATCGCGCGAAACGCCTGGTCGAAATCGCCGATCAGGTCGTCGACGTCCTCGATGCCGACCGACACGCGGACGAGCGTCGGCGCGATGCCGGCCGCCGGCCGTTCGTCCGGCGCGAGGCGCGCGTGCGCGTGCGTCATCGACGCCGGATGCTCGATCAGGCTCTCGACGCCGCCCGGGCTCACCGCGATCCGGATCAGCTTCAGGCCGTTGACGAACGCCTTCGCCTGCTCGAACGAGCCGGCCAGTTCCAGCGCGACCATGCCGCCGGGCGCGCGCATCTGCGTGACCGCCACCGCGTGGCCGGGGTCCGCCGCGAGGCCCGGATAGTGGACGCGTGCGACGTGCGGCGAGCCGGCCAGATAACGCGCGAGCTTCGCCGCGTTGTCGCAGTGCCGCTCCATGCGCACCGACAGCGTCGCGATTCCGCGCAGCACCAGATACGCGGTGTCGGGCGCCATCGCCGCGCCGGTCGCATGCCCGATGCCGTCGAAGCGCAGCCGCGCCACGTCCGCTTTCGTGCCGCAGATGCAGCCGCCGACCCCGTCGCCGTGTCCGCCGAGGTACTTCGTCGTCGAATGCACGACGAGGTTCGCGCCGAGTGCGAGCGGGTTTTGCAGGTACGGCGTGGCGAACGTGTTGTCGACCACCACGCGTACGTGCGGATGATGCGTATGCGCGAGCGCGCTGAGCGCCGCGATGTCGTTCACCTTCAGCGTCGGGTTGCACGGGCTCCCGAAATAGACGATCGCAGTGTTCGCCTTCAGCGCGTCGCGCACGCGATCGACGTCGTTGAAATCGACGCCATCGACTTCGATGCCGAAGCGCGTCAGCGCGTGCGCGAACAGCGCATGGGTGTCGCCGTGCAGCGCGGTGTCCGCGAGCAGATGGTCGCCCGGTTTCAGGAACGTCCACATCACGGTCGAGATCGCGCCGATGCCGCTCGCGGTGACGACACAGTCGCCAGCGCCTTCGAGCGCGGCCATCCGCCGTTCGAGCGCGGCGTTGGCCGGGTTGCCGAGCCGCGTGTAGCCGTACAGGTCCGGCTCGCTGGCGAAGAGGCCGGCCTCATCGACCGACGCGAAGCCGGACGTGCCCGAACGGGACACGGGCGTGGTTACGGAGCCATACGGATCGCGTTCCGTGCCGGCGTGGATCACCTGGGTGCTTCGCTTCATCGGTCGGGTCCTCCGTGGCGGAACGGCGTGAGTGCCTGGAACGGCCGGCCCGCTGCCGCCATGCGGTGCATTCGTTCGGGTGCAGGCGCCGCTCTGCGTGACGCCGTTCGGGTTCTTCGCCGGATCGGCCGGTGGGCCGTTGTCGATTGCGGGGACGGTCATGTCGCGCAGAGTGGCGAAGATGCGCGATGGCGTGCGGCGGTCGCCGTTTTTTAGCGAGGCTTCGGCCGCTGCCGGATGCGCAGCGTGTTTGTTCGCGTTGATCGGCTTACCCGCCGGTCTCCGTTCGAACAGCTTCACAGGGGTGAACGCGATGGCGATTGCCGGCGCGTCATGGGGGACGGGAAACGCGGGGCCAGCGCGAATCGAAGGCGGGGGGCGAAGGTGCCGCGGCGCCGACGCAGCGCAGCGAAGAAGCCGGAACCGGCGCGACGAGTTTCCATGCGCTCCGTTCGTTCAGCGATGCGAACGCGAGGCCATGACCCAGGCATGCAGGGATGGGCGGCCGGTTGTCCGCGGCCGGCGGGCAGCGACGCATGACAGCACCTCGGCGTGAACCGGCGTCGCGGCAGGCCGAACGGGCGGCGCGCGGCGGCGGTCGGGCAGGGAGGGAGTCAGCGTAGCACGACGGCCGGACGGCCGTTCGCAAAGCGGCGGCGCCGGACCGGCGTAGCTGCGCGCGAAGAAGCAGCGCCGGCCCGAAGCGTTCAGCTCGCCGTATTCGCGGCGTAAAGCTGCGTCGCGAGGCTCGCGAGAATCGCGTTGGTGTCGAGCGTCTGCGGATGCTGGGCCTGCTCGCTCAGCGCGTTGGTCTGCTGGCCGGCCGATCCGTCCAGCGCGGTCCGCAGTTCCTGCTGCATGAACTGCGTGAAGCGGTCCGTCGTGAACGGGTTCGGCACGCTGTTTTTGAACTCCGCATCGGTGACGACGCCGTTGCCGTCCGCGTCCATCGCGCTGAACAGCGACTGCGCGGAATCCGCGCTGCCGCCGCCCGCGACGACCGCTTCGGTGAGTTCCTGAAGCGACACGTTGCCGTCGCCATCCCGGTCGACATCCGACGCCAGTTGCGACTTGTACAGGTCGCCGAACGACACCGTTTCGATGTCGACGCCCTTGGCGCGTAGCTGGTCGAACGACGCGGCGTTCTTCGCGGCCGCGGCGCCGGCCGCTTTCTGTTCGGCGGCGGACTGCGCCTGCGCATCGGCGATCAGCGACGCCGACGCCGCGCCCTGGGACGCGAGCGAGTTCGCGTACGACGTGTAGATCGGGGGGAGGGTGGTGATCGCGCTCATGTTGCCCACGATAGCCGCGGCGGCGCGCGGCCGATTGCCCGAACAGGCCGCGATATTTCCCCCTATTCCCGGGTAAAAAGGGGGCGCGCGCGATTGTCAGCGCTATTGTCAGCTTTGCGAAAGAGAGGGACGCCACGGCTCGCCGCGTGGGGTCAAACGCCCTGGTACTTTCCCAACAGGGCCAGAAATGCGCGAAACTTCGGCCCGCTTTCATCTAAACTCTGCACTTTGATTGCAAAACCGTCCGGCGGAGGCGGGGGAAAGAAAACCTTCCGCGGGCGTCAAAGGCCGTCGATAACGGCCGATAACCAAGGATATGCGTCTGCTCGCCGTGTTTCGCGGCTGGCGGACGGCCCCACAGAAGGATAGACACCATGTTGCAATATACCCGTGGCGGTCCCGCGCGCGGGGAGGCGTATCTGGCGGGCGGCTATGCCGGGGGAACCCGCGAATCCCAACGTGATCTGATCTCGCTCGTCGTCCCGTTCCACAACGAAGCCGCCATCACCGGCGCGTTCTTCGACGCCGTCGTGCCCGTGTTGCAGGGCATCCCCGATTCGGACTACGAGATCGTCTGCGTGAACGACGGCAGCACCGACGCGACGCTCGAACGGCTGATCGCCGCGTGCGACGCGAATCCGCGCGTGCGCGTGATCGATCTGTCGCGCAATTTCGGCAAGGAAGCCGCGCTGACGGCCGGCATCGATCTGGCGGACGGCGCCGCGGTGATCCCGTTCGACGCGGACCTGCAGGACCCGCCGGAAGTGATTCCGCAGATGGTCGCGCGCTGGCGCGAAGGCTACGACGTCGTGCTCGCGAAGCGCGCGGAGCGGCAGACGGACACCTACGCCAAGCGCGGCACCGCCGCGCTGTTCTATCGCGTGCACAACGCCATTTCGGACACCGAGATTCCGGAGAACGCCGGCGACTTCCGGCTGATGTCGCGGCAGGTGGTCGATTCGCTGAAGCAGTTGCCGGAAAACCGGCGCTTCATGAAGGGCCTGTTCGCGTGGGTCGGCTTTCGCACGACGCAGATCGAGTACGTGCGCCAGGCGCGCGTCGGCGGCGAGTCGAAGTTTTCCGGCTGGAAGCTGTGGAACTTCGCGATCGAGGGGCTCACGAGCTTCGGCACGCTGCCGCTGCGCGTGTGGACATACCTCGGCGGCGCGACCGCCGGGTTCGCGATCCTGTACGCGGCCTACCTGATCCTGCGCACCGCCGTGCGTGGCGTCGACGTGCCGGGTTACGCGTCGATCATCACCGCCGTGCTGTTCCTCGGCGGCGTGCAACTGGTCGGGATCGGCGTGATCGGCGAATACGTCGGGCGCATCTACATGGAAGCGAAGCGCCGCCCGGTCTACATCGTCAGGCGCACCTACCGGCAAGGCCAGTCGTGACGCGCGGCGCCTGACCTGACCGCGCGTTTCGCACGGCCAGCGAGGATGCCGCAGCGGCTCGCACGGCGCAAAGCCGTATCGTTGCGACCCGCGCGTGCGCCTACGTTTGCGTCGCGCACACGGACCGCCGTAGCGCATCGCACGCGCGGCGACCCGCAATTCGTTCAAACAAAACAATCCCCATGACACAACCGATATCCGCGAGCCGGCCGGCCCGCGACTTCCACGCCGGCGGTCACGCCGCCTCCGGCATGACGCGCCTCGTCGCGCTGCTGCCGATCCATGCCGTCGTGTGGACGATCGCCGCGTGGCTGTCGCGCGGCAACCTCGACACGCAGGGCGACATGGTCGAGAACTACGTGTGGGGCATCGAATGGCAGGCGGGTTACGCGAAGCATCCGCCGCTGTTCGCGTGGATCACCGCCGCATGGTTCCGCGTGTTCCCGCACACCGACGTCGCGTATTTCGCGCTGTCCGCGCTGAACGCGATGGTCGGGCTGCTCGGCATCGCCGCGCTCGCGGGGCGTTTCGTGCCGCGCCGGGTCGCAGTGGTCGCGGGGCTCGCGATGGCCGTGACACCGCTTTATTCCGGGCTGGCGATCAAGTTCAACGCGAACGCGGTGCTGCTATCCGTATGGCCGTGGGCCGCGTATTGCTTCGTGCGCTACATGCAGACCGGCGGCTGGCGGTCCGCGCTCGCGCTCGGCGCGCTTGCCGCGGCCGCGGTGCTCGGCAAGTATTTCTCGATCGTGCTGCTCGTCGCGTTCGCGCTCGCCGCACTCGTGCGGCCGGCGTGGCGCGCGCGGCTCTTCCACTGGCGGTCGGCCCTCGTCGTCGTGGCGGGGCTGGCCGTGCTGCTGCCGCACCTGCACTGGCTCGTGACGAATCACTTCCCGACGTTCGGTTACGCGGAGCAGCGCACCGGCGGCACGCTGCTGTCGGCGGTCGGCCGGTTCGGCATCTATACGCTCGCGCAGATCGGCTACCTGCTGCCGGCGTTCTGCTTCGTGATCCTGATCGTGGGCGAAGGCCGCCTGCGCGCCGCGAAGCGGATGGCGTCGAGCTACGTGCGGCCGTCGCTGCATCCCGATCTGTGGTGGCTCGCGTTCGCGCCGCTGATCGTCGTCGGCGCGATCGCGGTCGCCGCGAGAACGCAGATGGCGTCCGTGTGGGGCATGGCCGAATGGTTCGCGCTCGCGCCGCTGTGGCTCGCGGTGCTGGTGCGCGAGCGTGTGCCGGTGCGGCCGGAGCGCGCCGCGTGGGTGCTCGTCGTCTACTGGGCGGTCGTGCTGGCCGTCAACGCGACGATCGGCTATTCCGGCGCGCGCCGCAACACGGACGACGCCGCCGAGCCGCGCGCGGAACTCGCGGCGGCGGCCGGCGCGCTGTGGCAAGAGCGGACCGGCGAGCCGCTGCGGATCGTCGCTGGCTCGACGCAGTCCGCGCAGTCGATCGCGTTCTACGGCGGCGACGGCGCGCGGTTCTGGGACTATGGCGAGCCGCGCATGACGCCGTGGCTGGGCAGCGGGGATTTCGCCCGCGACGGCGTGCTGTTCGCGTGCCGCGGCGACGACGCAACCTGCGCGACGCACGCGGCGGCGATCACCGGCGCGAAGCCGGTGCGCGTGACGGTGAGCAAGCACGCATGGGGGATGACGCTGCCCGCGCGCGCCTACGATCTGTTCGTGAAGGCGCCGGACAACGGCGGTTGATCGGCGGGCGAGGCGGGCGTCGTGTCGTGCAGCTGGCGGCGCGGCGGAACCGGCTGAACGGCGGAAAGCCCGGTCGCCAAAGTCCCCGTTGGTCCGCACCACGCATCACCGCCGCCGGCCCCGCGCGAATACGCGATGCGTGTTCCGCGCGGCGCCGCTGCTGACCGACTGGCAACCGGGCGTGACCGCCCGCCCGCCGCCTCCGAGCGCCGCCGCCCTAATTCAACTCCGGCGGACTCGCGACATCCCCCCCGCTGATCTGCATCTCCGCCCTGGTGCCGACGAGCGTGTCGGTCCATTGCACCGGCAGCAGCGGATAACCGAACAGATACCCCTGCTGCCGGTCGCAGCGGATCGCGCGCAGAAACGCGGACTGCTCCGGCGTCTCGACGCCCTCGGCGGTCACCTCGATGCCGAGCGCGTGCGCCATCACGATGATCGCCTTCGTCAGCGCGACCGAGTCGCGATCCGACGTCAGCTCCGCGACGAACGAGCGGTCGATCTTCAGGCACTGCACGGGGAAGCGCTTCAGATACGACAGCGACGAATAGCCGGTGCCGAAATCGTCCAGCGTGATCCGCACGCCCAGTTGCGTGAGCGCCGACAGCGTCGGGAACACGCTGCCGTTCTCCGCCATCAGCACGCCTTCGGTGATCTCCAGTTCGAGCCCCGCCGGTTCGAGTCCGGTGCGCGCGAGGCAGTGCCGGACCTTGTCGACGATGTCGTCGGTCAACTGGCGCGGCGACAGGTTCACCGACATCTGCAGGTCCGGCGCGATCGTGCGCCGCCATTCGGCCGCCTGCGCGCACGCGTGCTCCAGCACCCAGTCGCCGATCGCGACGATCAGCCCCGACTCCTCCGCGATCGGGATGAACTCGACCGGCGACACCGGCCCGAGCGTGCTGTTGTTCCAGCGCAGCAGCGCCTCCGCCGCGACGGTCTGCCCGTTGTTGCTGCTGACGACCGGCTGGTACACGAGCGTGAACTCGTCGTCCGCGAGCGCCTGGCGCATCAACTGCTCGATGCGGATGCGGCGCAGCAGGGTCTGCCGCAACTCGCTCGTGAAGAACTGGCAGCGGTTGCGGCCGCGCTCCTTCGCCTCGAACATCGCGGAGTCCGCGTTGCGCATCAGCGTCGCGCCGTCGTTGCCGTCGTCCGGATACAGGCTGATGCCGATCGACGCGCCGAGATAAAACTCGCTGCCCGCGATCTGGAACGGCTGCGCGATCGCGTCGAGCAGCCACTCGCACAGCGACACGATCTCGGTCACCTCGTTGTACGCGTGCACGAGCACGACGAACTCGTCGCCGCCGACGCGCGCGAGCGTGTCGCCGCGCCGCATCCCGCGCGTCAGGCGGTCCGCGACCGCGCGCAGCAGCGAGTCGCCGGCCGCATGGCCGGCCGTGTCGTTGACCTTCTTGAAACCGTCGAGATCGATGAACAGCACCGCCGCGCGCGTCGTCGTCTGCCGGCGCTCGGGCGTCGCGTCGAACGCGGTGTGCATCCGGTCGAGCAGATACGCGCGGTTGAACAGGCCGGTCAGCGGATCGCGCGTCGCGAGATGCATCAGCCGTTGATGCGCGTCGCGCACCGGGCCGACGTCGTTGAACGAGATCAGCAGCGCGCCCGGCTTGCTCTCGCCGGCCGCGACGATCGGCACGACGTTTTCCTTGATCCACACGATCGCACCGTCGCTGAACAGCAGCCCGATCGTCTCGCCGAGCACCGGCTGGCCGCTCGTCAGCACGCGGTTGATCGGCCATTCGGCCTCGGGCATCCGCGAGCCGTCGTTGCGGAACGCGGGCGTCATGATGCTGTACACGTGACGGCCGACGAGGCTCGTCTGCTCGCGCAGGATCCGCTGCGCGCTCGGGTTGCACGCGAGCACCACGCCGGCCGGCGTCTGCACGACGACGCCTTCGTGCAGATGGTTGATTACGAGCCGGTGATATTCGCCGTCCTGCGACAGCCGGTGAGCGATCGCGTCGCGCTGGATCGCGAAGCCGATTGCGCGGCAGGTGTCGAGCATCGCGGTTTCGTCGGCGCGGGTCGGACGGCGCAGCACGCGATGGTGGACGCTCAGCACGCCGAGCACCGAGCCGGCTTCGCTCAGCACCGGCATCGCCCAGCACGACACGATGCCGGCCGCGATCGCGATGCGCTCGCAGCGCCGGCAGCCGCCGCGGCTGCGCGCGGACGCGATCGCATCGTCGTCCGCGACGAACCGGCCGGTCTCCAGCGCGACGCCGCAGGTGCACGCGGGCGGGCAGCGCATCGAGCCTTCGAACGATGCGGCGAACGACGTCGGCAGCGACGGTGCGACCGCCACGCCGACGCGCGCGCGATCGTCGTCGAGCAGACGGATCGAGCATGCGGCGTCCGCGCCGAGCGTACGCTCAAGCTGGGTGCAGATCTGCGCGAGCGACTGCGGCAACGGCGGATTGCGCACGATCGATTCGTGCGCCGGCGGCGGGCCATGATGGAGTGAGTCGGTCATACCAGAGCGTTCGGTAAAGGACTTCGAGGCCAGCACGATGCCACTGGCTGTAATTACGGCTACCGCCGAACGGTTCTTTATACGGGGGCCGGTAGTTTTTGCTGATCCCTTTGCGGGGCCTTTGCTGGCGCGGGATCGCGCCGCTCGGCGCGGGGCGGGCTGGCGGCGTGATTAAGCGTATGCTGAACCTGGCGTGCGATGAGCGGCGCTCGCTGCGGCCTCGATTGCGTATACATCAGATGATTGCGCGCGAAACCAGATGCGAACCGGGTAGTGGCATGTGTCGACGCAGGCGGGCCGGGCGCGTGCTATATGATGGCGGCCCACGACCGCCGTCCACGTTGCCCCGTCTGTCCAACCGATTGCAGAGATGACCGAATTCCCGACCGTCGCCTGGCCCGAAGCCGGCGTAACCCACCAGGTCCGCTGGCGTTCCGAGGCCGGCGTGCCGGCGCCGAAACGCGTGGTCGTCGCGGACGACACGACGACCGCCGACGCCGCCTACCGGCTCGCGTGCGAAGGCACCGCGCTGCTGTGGCGCGGCGACTTCCAGAACGCGCGCCAGTTGCTGCAGGCGCTGAACCGGCGCGCGGAACGCAAGCCGCGCAAGGCGGCGGCCGCGACGCCGCTCGACGCGTTCCATCTGCATCGTCAGGCGCAGTCGCAGCGCGCGCGCACGCTCGGGATGCTGCTGATCCCGCTCGACGGCGACTATGCGATTCCGCTGCGGCGCGCGCCGGACGTGAAGCTCGCGTGCGAGGAAGCGTACGGGCCGGCGACCGGCGACGCGTCGGCGGTGTCGCTGCGCGAACTGCTCGGGTTGATCGGCGCGCACGAGTGGCGCAGGAAGGGTGTCGAGATCGCCGCGCTGAACGCGCGCATTCATCCGCACTATGGGGTGTTCTCGCCGGTGCGCGGCGAGTACGTCGATCTGGTTGCGCGCGCGCCGCTGCCGTCGCTGGACGCCGCGTTCGACATCGGCGCCGGCACCGGCGTGCTCGCGGCGGTGCTCGCGTCGCGCGGCGTGAAGCGCGTGGTCGCGACCGACCAGGACCCGCGCGCGCTCGCCTGCGCGCGCGACAACGTGGAGCGGCTCGGTTACGGCGACCGGATCGAGGTGGTCGAGGCCGATCTGTTTCCGCCGGGGCGCGCGCCGCTTGTCGTCTGCAATCCGCCGTGGGTGCCGGCGCGGCCGTCGTCGCCGATCGAGTCCGCGGTGTTCGACCCGGACAGCCGGATGCTGCGCGGTTTCCTCGCCGGACTGAAGGATCACCTCGCGCCGGGCGGCGAGGGCTGGCTGATCCTGTCGGACTTCGCGGAGCATCTCGGGCTGCGCTCGCGCGACGAACTGCTCGAGGCGATCGCGCAGGCCGGGCTCGAAGTGGCCGGCCGCGACGATATCCGGCCGCGCCATCCGAAGGCGGCCGATCCGTCCGATCCGCTGTACCGGGCGCGCGCGGCGGAGGTCACGTCGCTGTGGCGGCTGAAGGCGAAGGACGCATAAGCCCCCCGCGCGGCCTGTGCGGCCTACGCGGCGCGCGCTGCGCCGTCGCGCGCGCGGTCGCGGCCGCGTTCGACCGGCAGCGGTTCGATGCGCCCGACGATCACCAGATAGCTGAATGCGCCGAGCAGGCAGAAGCCGCCCGCGACGACCAGCGGCACCGTGAACGATCCTTTCGTCAGCGCGACCATCGCACCGGTGAACGTCGTGATCAGGATGCCCGCGAGGTTCGACGCGAAGTTCTGGATGCCGCTGATCGACGCGACGTGCCGCGGTGACGGCGCGACGTCGGCCGGCAGCGCCCAGATGCTCGCGGCCGCGAACGCGAGGCCGCCGTACGAGTGCGATTGACCCGGATTGCGGTGCCGGAAGCGTCATGGCTCGCCGTCCGCGCCGCAAAACCGGGCGGCGGAGGCGACGTGCGGCGAAGAACGGGAAAGCGGCGGAAAGGCGGGAACGGCCGGTACGCAAGGGACGGATTTCATCGCGGGGGACCCCATGACGGCGCGGCGAGAACGTCTGCTGCGGCAGCGCGTGATGCCGTGGCGCGCTGCGTGCCATTGATCCTGCGAGTGCGCGGCGCACGGGGTCAAGCCGCGACCCCGCCGCAGGCGACGCCGCGCCGCGCGCGGCCGCGGCGGTTCGGCGCTCAGCCGGGATACGCCTCGTCGACCTTCAGCCCCGCGAGCTTGAAGATCACCCGCAGCGTCTGGGGCTTGATATCGCGGCGCGCGGCCAGCGACGACATCACGAAGTCGAGCACCTTCGCATACTTCAGCAGGATCAGGCAGTTCTCCAGATCCGCCGCGCCGTCGCGCATCTGCTCGGCGATGCGCAGCATCTCGACCGAGATGTCGCGCGCCATTTCGAGTTCCAGTTGCTGTTTTTCGGTCCACCCGGGGGTGGCCAGCAGCTTCGTGAGCAGTTCCTGGAATTTCTGCTCGGCGTTTCCGTCCGGTTGTGCGTTCATCGCTGCCTCATACCCGGCGTTGCGCTTCCCGCAACGTGTGCCGTTTGCGGAAAATGATGCCGGCTTGCCTGGCGCCGCAGCCTCGACGGCCCGGCGTGACGCTCCCTATGCGCGTGCCGCAGGTCTTTGCCTCGACCTTGCAGCCGCGCCCCTCGGTCCCTCGGCATCGGGGGGCTGTCGCCCGCCGCGTCGTTTGGTGTTGTTCGAACCCCTGCCGCCACGCGAATGCCGTGCCCGACGACCGTGAGCCTGGATGCCGGCCCTGTGCATGCCCGCGCGTGTTTGTGTGGTTCGCGCGTCGGTTCGCGGGCCGCCCGCCGGCCTCGCATCGCTTTTTCCGTAAAATGGCAGTCAATCCACCCTGCTTCCGTCGCCTGTCGCACGTTTTGCGGCATTCGACTTCATTCTCTCTGCGTATCCAGCGATGTCCAGCAAGACCTACGAAGTCCGCCCCGAGCAGTCGATCGAGCTCCTGAAGGAGCTTCACATTCTGACACGCGACGGCAAGATGAATCAGGACAGCCGCCGCAAGCTCAAACAGGTGTATCACCTGTTCCAGTTCATCGAGCCGCTGCTGAAAGATCTGAAAGCCGATGGCCGCGACATCACGCTAGTCGATCACGGCGCGGGCAAATCGTATCTAGGTTTTATCCTGTACGACCTGTTTTTCAAAGGGCTCGGCGACGGATCGCGAATCTTTGGCATCGAAACGCGCGACGAACTGGTGCAGCGCTCGTGCGAGCTTGCGGCACGGCTCGGTTTCGACGGGATGTCGTTCCTGACGCTGTCGGTCGCCGACTCGATCGCGTCGACCGCGTTGCCGCCGACCGTCGACATCGTCACCGGCCTGCACGCGTGCGATACCGCGACCGACGACGCGATCCGTTTTGCGCTGCGCAAGAAGGCGCGTTACATCGTCGTCGTGCCGTGCTGCCAGGCGGAGGTCGCGGGCGTGCTGCGGCGGAACAAGGGCAAGTCGCTCGGCGACGCGCTGACCGAAATCTGGCGTCATCCGCTGCACACGCGCGAGTTCGGCAGCCAGATCACGAACGTGCTGCGCTGCCTGCAACTCGAAGCGCACGGTTATCAGGTCAGCGTGACGGAGCTGGTCGGCTGGGAGCACTCGATGAAGAACGAGCTGATCGTTGCGCAGTACAAGGATCTGCCGCGACGCCGTCCGGCAGAGCGGCTGCGCGAGATTCTCAGCACGCTCGGGCTGGCCGAACTGAACGAACGCTTCTTCGTGGACGACGGCATTGACGGCGCCGCGGCCGGGGCCGTGGTGGAGGCGGGCGATCGCGGGTGACACCCGCCGCGTCATTCGGCGTCGTCGCTGCGGCTCATCCACTCGCGCCAGCCGGCGGGGCCGAGCCGGCGCAGCGTTGCCTGGTTGCGTCCGTAGATCGCCTCGGCGTCCGGAAACGCATCGACCGCGCGTTCGATGCTCGCCTCGCGCAGCAGATGCAGGATCGGATACGGCGCGCGGTTCGTGTAGTTCTCGATGTCGTCCGGCGCGGCGCCTTCGAACTGGTACTGCGGATGAAAACTCGCGATCTGCAAGGTGCCTTCCAGACGCAACTGCTTCAGCAGGCGGTCCGCGAAATACAGGCTGTCGTTGAAGTCCGCGAAGTTGGCGAGCGCGTGCGGGAAGATCAGCAGCGTCGTGTCGCGTTCGGCGGGATCGGCGTTTTGCAGCGCGAGCAGCTCGGCTTCGAGATCGGTCAGCACGTGTTCGAGGTCCGTCGCGTCGCTGATCGCGTAGCGGATCTGGTTCTTCACGTGCACGCTCTTCGCGAACGGACACAGGTTCAGGCCGATCACCGCGCGCGTGAGCCAGTGGCGGGTCGCCTGAAGGATGTCGTCGTGCGACGGCGCGGGGTCGGGTCGATCGGTAGGGAGGGCGGTCATCCGCGCATTTTACCGACGCGTTGCGGCGCGCGCGGACGCGGGTTGCCGCAGCGGTTCGGCGGGCAGGCGTAAGCGCGTTACGCGTCCGATGGCGTGCCGGGTTTCGGCGGGCATGCGGCTTCGATCAGCAGCTTCGCGACGCGCGGCGCCGCCTGGATCGGCCCGCAGCCCGTGCCGTGAGTCTGGCTCGCCGCGTAGACGCCTTCGATCAGCAGCGCGAGCGAGTTGGCGAGCGCGGCCGGATCGGCGGCGTTGGCCTCTGTCGCGACGTCGGTCAGGCGCGCGACGAGGCGCGTCTTGTTGTCGAGGACGGCGCGCCGGGCCGGATGCGACGCATCCGGAAACTCCGCCGCGACGTTCACGAACGGACAGCCGCGATAATCGCTCGCCGATGCGCGCTGCGTCAGGTCGTCGAAGTATTGCAGCAACTGCTTCGCGGGCTCGCCCGGATGTTTCGCGAAGCTGCGTTCGACGCGTTCGAAGAAGCGTCCGTCCGCGCGCTTCAGGTACGCGACGACGAGGTCGTCCTTCGACGAGAACTGCCGGTACAGGCTCATCTTGTTGACGCCCGCGCGCTCGACCACGGCCTCGACGCCGACCGCGCGCACGCCTTGCTGATAGAACAGGTCGTCGGCCGCGCGCAGCAGATGTTCCTGCGCGCGCGGACCGGCCGTGTGCGCGCGGCGGCGCGCCGGTGCGGCGGGGAGCGAGGTGGGATCGTCGTTCATGGGCTTTCTGGCGTCAGGGACATCGCTTGACATGTTACCGACCGGTAACTAACATCGCAACTCTCTTGTGACAGGGCGGTACCAATCGCCGCATGCCGGTAGTCGTCGGAGACCGGCATGGCGGACGGCGGAACCCCGTCGGCCGCGCAAGTATACGAACGAATCATACGAACGACGACTCCGCGAGCGGAGCGACCTGGAGCACCGATGAACTGGGCAGCGGCAAGGATAGGCGGGCGTTTCCATTACGGATGGCTCGTGGTGGCGGTGGTATTTCTGGTGCTGCTCGCGGCGGCGGGCACGCGCGCGACGCCGAGCGTGCTGATGGTGCCGCTCGAACACCAGTTCGGCTGGAGCCGCGCGACGATCTCGCTGGCGATTTCGGTGAACATCGCGCTGTATGGGCTGATGGGCCCGTTCGCCGCCGCCGCGATGCAGCGTTTCGGCGTGCGGCCGACCGTGCTCGTCGCGGTCGGCACGATGGCGGCGGGCGTGGCGCTGTCGTCGATGATGAGCGCGCCGTGGCAGATGGTGCTGATCTGGGGCGTGATGGTCGGCGGCGCGACCGGGGTCGCGGCGCTGTCGCTGTCGGCGACGGTCGTCACGCGCTGGTTCACCACGCATCGCGGCCTTGCGATGGGGATCCTGACCGCCAGTTCCGCGACCGGCCAGCTCGTATTCCTGCCGTTCCTCGCGGCGATCGCGCAGAAGCACGGCTGGCAGTCGGTCGTGCTGGTCGTCGCGGCCGCGGCCGTCGTCGTGCTGCCGCTCGTGGCGTTCCTGCTGCCGGAGCGGCCGACCGACGTGCAGCAGCGTCCGTTCGGCGAAGCGCACGATGCGCCGGTCGCGCCGCCGGCGCCGCACCAGAATCCGCTGAGGATCGCGTTCGACGCGCTGACGTCCGCGAGCCGCACGCGCGACTTCTGGCTGCTGTTTTTCAGCTTCTTCATCTGCGGCGCGAGCACGAACGGCTACGTCGGCACCCACCTGATCGCGATGTGCGGCGACTACGGGATGACGGAAGTGCAGGGTGCGTCGCTGCTCGCGACGATGGGGATCTTCGACCTGTTCGGCACGACGCTGTCCGGCTGGCTGTCGGACCGCTTCAACAGCCGCGTGCTGCTGTTCTGGTACTACGGGCTGCGCGGGCTGTCGCTGATCTATCTGCCGCACGCGTTCGGGATCGACTTCTTCGGCTTGCCGATCTTCGCGGTGTTCTACGGGCTCGACTGGATCGCGACGGTGCCGCCGACGGTGCGGCTCGCGACCGACGTGTTCGGCAAGGAGCGCGCGCCGATCGTGTTCGGCTGGGTCGTCGCGGGCCACCAGCTCGGCGCGGCGTTCGCGGCGTTCGGCGCGGGGCTGCTGCGGTCCAGCCTCGGCACGTACACGGTTGCGTCGATGATCTCGGGCGGGCTGTGCCTCGTCGCGGCGGTGCTCGTGCTGCGGATCAACCGCGGGCCGCGGGCGGTGACGACGCTGGCGGTGTGACGGCGGGGCGCGCGACGCGCCCGTTCTGACCGGTTGACCGGCGGCCAATGGGCATGCGATCGGGGCGGCGACGGCACAAGCGGCATCTTTCGGGGGACGCCGCGGGGTCATCGCCGCGTGCAGAAAGAACCTGCCGCGTGATGCGCCATCCCGCCGCAACCCTCGCTTCCCGGCGTCGCCGCTTCCGCCATCCGGCGTCGATCCGCGTCGCCGAACATCGGACAGCGCATTTCACTTTGCCCGGTTATGCTATGGGCCCCGGGGCGAGCCGCCCTCCATCAATCGAGGATTGAGAAGCGCATGACGCACAAACCCGCACCTACCGCTGTGCCCATTCATGAACTGATCGCCGGCCGCTGGAGCCCGCGCGCGTATTCGAGCGAGCCGGTGAGCCGCGACGCGCTGCATGCGGTGGTCGAGGCGGCACGCTGGGCGCCGTCCGCGTACAACCTGCAGCCGTGGCGCTTCATCGTGTTCGACCGCGCGACCGACGAGGCGGCGTTCAAGCGCGCGTTCGCGACGCTCGTGCCGTTCAACCAGCAATGGAACACGCCGGCCCCGATCCTGATCGCGGTGACCGCGCAGACGCTGAACGCGAAGGGCGAAGTGAACCGCACCGCGCAGTACGACACCGGCGCGGCCGCGATGTCGCTGGTGTTGCAGGCGCACGCGCTCGGCCTCGCCGCGCACCAGATGAGCGGTTTCGACGCGAACGCGTTCCGCACCGAGTTCGCGATCCCGAACGACGTCGACGTGCTCGCGATCATCTCGATCGGCCACTACGGCGACGCGGACAAGCTCGAACCGGTGCTGCGCGACCGCGAAAAGGCCGAGCGCAGCCGCTCGGCGGTCGGCGACGTCACCTACGAAGGCGCGTGGAAGAAGCCGTTCCACGCCTGACCGGCGCGCTCGACAGGCGCAGCCGGACCGACGAACGCGCGGGGTTGCCGCGCGTTTTTCATTGGGGCTGCATCGGGCGGGTCCGGTTGCTGCGCGCCGCGCTTTCGTGTTAAAAAGCCGGTCCTCTCCCCTGCCCGCGCGAGCCGAATGCGGCACGTCCCTGCCATGACCACCTTCTGCGCGATCGACTTCGGAACCTCCAACTCGGCGGTGGCGCTGCCCACCGCGGACGGGCTGCGGCTCGCGCCCGTCGAAGGCGCGCACGTGACGCTGCCGACCGCCGTGTTCTTCAACGTGGACGAACACACGCGCGAGTACGGCCGCGCGGCGCTCGACGCGTACATCGACGGTTTCGACGGGCGGCTGATGCGCTCGATGAAGAGCATCCTCGGCTCGCCGCTCGCGGAGACGACCACGGACCTCGGCGACGGCAGCGCGATTCGCTACACGGACGTGATCACGATTTTCCTGGAGCACCTGAAGCGCAGCGCGGAGCATTTCGCGGGCGCGCCGATCGCGCGTGCGGTGCTCGGCCGGCCGGTGTTCTTCGTCGACGACGACCCGCGCGCGGACCAGCTCGCCCAGCATCAACTGGAGGCGGCCGCGCGCGCGGTCGGCTTCTCCGAGATCCAGTTCCAGTACGAGCCGATCGCGGCCGCGTTCGACTACGAGTCGCGGCTGACGGAAGAAGGGCTCGTGCTCGTCGCGGACATCGGCGGCGGCACCTCCGACTTTTCGCTCGTGCGCGTCGGCCCGCAGCGGATGCAGCGGCTCGAACGCAAGGACGACGTGCTCGCGCATCATGGCGTGCACGTCGCCGGCACCGACTTCGACCGCCGCGTCGAACTCGCGACCGTGCTGCGCGAACTCGGCTACCAGTCGCTCGATCCGCAGGGGCGCGAAGTGCCGAACCGCGTGTACTTCGATCTGGCCACCTGGCACCTGATCAACACCGTCTATCCGCCGAAACGCGTCGCGGAACTGCGGCTGATGCGCCATCTGTATCGCGACGCGCGGCATCACGAACGGCTGATGCGCGTCGTCGAGGAGCGGCTCGGCCATGCGCTCGCGGCGCGCGCGGAAGAAGCGAAGATCGGCGTGTCGGCCGGCGGCGAGACGCTGATCGACCTGGAACGCGTCGAGGACGACCTGCGGCTCGCGTTCGACGAGGCGCAACTGGTCGACGCGGGCCACGACGAAATGCGCCGCATCGTGCAGGCGGCGCGCGACACCGTGCAGACCGCCGGCGTCGCTGCGCGCGACGTGAGCGCGATCTATTTCACCGGCGGCTCGACCGGGCTCGTGTTCCTCACCCGCGCGCTGGCGGACGCGTTCCCGGACGCGCGGCCGGTGTTCGGCGACCGGCTCGCGAGCGTCGCGACCGGACTCGGCATCCACGCGCAGCGGCTGTTCGGCTGAACGGCTGCTGTCCTTTCCTGCCGATTCGTCGCTGCAAATGAAAAACCCCGCGTTCCGGCTGGAACACGGGGTTTTTCGGTAAGCTTGCCATCCGGGACGCCGCTCAGGCAGGCATCCGGGCGGTCAGGGTCTTACAGCGGCTTGATGTTCGCCGCTTGCTTGCCCTTCGGGCCAGTCTTCACTTCGAACTGAACCTTCTGGTTTTCCTGCAGCGTCTTGAAGCCGTCGACGCGGATTTCCGAGAAATGCGCGAACAGATCTTCGCCGCCGCCGTCCGGCGTGATGAAGCCAAAGCCCTTAGCGTCGTTGAACCATTTGACGGTACCGGTTTCCATATTACTTTCCTAAAAATGAATTTGAGGCCGAAGCCCGAAGGTGCATGAAAATCAAGGAAGGGGATGGGAACAGCCGGAGTACCGTTTGACAGGCGAGCAACCACGAAAGACCAATTCACACTCGACGCTTGAAATCCTGCCCGCACTTTATACGGCGAATCGACAGTGAGTGTCAACTGGGGCGCCTGCTGATGGACGGTGTTTTTATCATGAGGGTCAAAACGTCGCTTACAAAGCTTGCAAATTTTTCCGGATTTTTGTAGGACGCAGCACATTTTTGAAGCTAAGCGGCGGTGCAACCGTTAAACTACGCGCCGCGCGAAAAGTTGCGCCGCGCAGGTGCAGCCTTTGCGCGCAGAGGCGACCGCCGCGTGGAGGTTTCCAGCCGTTTCCCATGACCGCGCGGTGTCGATCTGCTCTTCATACAGGAGAAGACGTGAAAAGTTCTATTCAACGGAACATCGGCCCGCTCGCGCTGATGTTTACCGGTCTCGGCTCGATCATCGGATCGGGCTGGCTGTTCGGGGCGTGGAAAGCAGCGAAGATTGCCGGTCCCGCAGCTATCTGCGCGTGGGTGATCGGCGCGGTCGTGATTCTCGCGATCGCGCTCACCTACGCGGAACTCGGCGCGATGTTCCCCGAGTCCGGCGGCATGGTGCGCTACGCACGCTACTCGCACGGCGCGCTGGTCGGTTTCATCAGCGCGTGGGCGAACTGGATCGCGATCGTATCGGTGATTCCGATCGAGGCGGAAGCGTCGATCCAGTACATGAGCACGTGGCCGTACCCCTGGGCGCACGCGCTGTTCGTGGACGGTTCGTTAACGACAAACGGGCTCTTGCTGTCCGCGGTGCTCGTGGTCGTGTACTTCATGCTGAACTACTGGGGCGTGAAGCTGTTCGCGCGCGCGAACACCGCGATCACCGTGTTCAAGTTCGTGATTCCGGGCCTGACGATCATCGGCCTGATGGCCGGCGCGTTCCATCACGAGAACTTCGGCCAGGCCGCGACGTTCGCGCCGTACGGCTGGTCGGCGGTGTTCACGGCGGTCGCGACGAGCGGCATCGTGTTCGCGTTCAACGGCTTCCAGAGCCCGATCAACCTCGCGGGCGAAGCGCGCAATCCGGCGAAGAGCGTGCCGTTCGCGGTGATCGGCTCGATCCTGCTGGCGCTCGTGATCTATGTGCTGCTGCAGATCGCATACATCGGCGCGGTGAATCCGGCCGATGTCGAGAAGGGCTGGAACCTGTTCAACTTCAAGTCGCCGTTCGCGGAACTCGCGATCGCGCTGAATCTGAACTGGCTGGCGATCCTGCTGTACATCGATGCGTTCGTGTCGCCGAGCGGCACCGGCACGACCTACATGGCGACCACCACGCGGATGATCTACGCGATGGAGCGCAACAACACGATGCCGAAGATGTTCGGCAACGTGCACCCGCTCTACGGCGTGCCGCGTAACGCGATGTGGTTCAACCTGCTCGTGTCGTTCCTGTTCCTGTTCTTCTTCCGAGGCTGGAGCGCGCTCGCGGCGGTGATCTCGGTCGCGACGGTGATCTCGTACCTGACGGGCCCGATCAGCCTGATGGCGCTCAAGCGCGCGGCGACCGACCTCGAACGTCCGCTGCACGTGCCGGCAATGAAGGTGATCGCGCCGTTCGCGTTCGTCTGCGCGTCGCTGATCCTGTACTGGGCGAAGTGGCCGCTGACCGGCGAAATCATCCTGCTGATGGTCGTCGCGCTGCCGGTGTATTTCTACTTCCAGGGCAAGTCGGGCTGGGAAGGCTGGGGCCGCGACCTGAAGGCCGCATGGTGGCTCGTCGCGTACCTGCCGCTGATGGCGCTGCTGTCGCTGATCGGCAGCAAGCAGTTCGGCGGCTCCAACCTGATTCCGTACGGCTGGGACATGCTGACCGTCGCGGTCTTCTCGCTGGTGTTCTATTTCTGGGGCGTGAATTCGGGCTATCGCACCGAATACCTCGAAGAGCGCGAAAAGCACGACGAGATTCTCGAAGGCATGGGCGCCTGAGGTTCGGCGCACTCGCAGCGTCGGAGCCGGCACATGCCGGCTCCGGCGGCGGTAACGAGGCTATGAAAAAACCCGCCTGAAGCGATTCAGGCGGGTTTTTTTGCGTCCTGTCGGGCTGGCGGACTCTTCAGGCGGTCGCCGGGCCGAACACGTAGTTCGTCATCGCGAGCGCGCGCTGGTACGTGCCGAGCGACTGCACGGTCAGCGCGTAGTCGTCGTCCGCCGCGCCGAGCGCGGCGAATACCGGCAGCAGATGCTCGTCGGTCGGATGCATCAGCTGCGCATACGGCGCGCGGCGGCGGTAGTCGAGCAGCGCATCGACGTCGCGCGCGCGCAGCCGGTCCTCGAACCAGTCGGTGAACTCGGCGACGCGCGGGTCCGCGTCCTCGGGCCGCGCGGAAAAATCGGCGGCGCGCAGGTTGTGCGTGATCTGGCCGGAGCCGATCACCATCACGCCGTCGTCGCGCAACGCGCGCAGCGCGCGGCCGATCGCGAAGTGGTGCGCGGCGTCCGCGCGCGGCTGGATCGACAACTGCGCGACCGGCACGTCGGCCTCGGGGAACATCAGCAGCATCGGCACCCATGCGCCGTGGTCGAGCCCATACGGCTCGCTGCCGGTCGCGATGCCCTGCTCGCCGAGCAGCGCGGCGGCGCGGCGCGCGGTGTCGGGCGCGCCCGGCGCCGGATACTGGATCTCGTACAGCGCGCGCGGAAAGCCGTAGAAGTCGTGGATCGTTTCCGGCCGCGTCGCGGTGCTGACGACCGGCTGCTGCGTGCCCCAATGCGCGGACAGCATCAGGATCGATTCGGGCCGCGGCAGTTCGGCGGACAGCGTGGCGAAGCCGCCGGACGGCAGCGACGGGTCGATCGGCAGCGTCGGCGCGCCGTGCGACAGGAACAGCGTCGGAATGCGGGAAGGTGAGGTCATGGCCTGAAGGACGCGACAGGCGTCCGGGTGGATTCAGTTGATCTCAATATAGTTGTGTCGCGCGAGGAATTAAACGGCCCCAGCGGGATTTGATTGCATCGTGCCTGTTGATAATCGTCAGCCGCGCGAGAAGCCGCCGCCGAAGCGTGCATTGGCGACGCGCCGGGTCAATCGCCGGCGCCGCCGCGCAGCCCGGTCCACGCCGACGCGAGCGGCGGCCCGAGCGAGAACAGGTCGAGCACGCGCGCGACCGTCTGATCGACCATCTCTTCGATCGACGCCGGCCGGTTGTAGAACGCCGGCAGCGGCGGAAAGATCACGCCGCCCATCTCGGTGACGGCGGTCATGTTGCGCAGGTGCGCGAGGTTGAGCGGCGTTTCGCGCACCAGCAGCACGAGCCGGCGGCGCTCCTTCAGCGTGACGTCGGCCGCGCGCGCGATCAGGTTGTCCGCGAGCCCGTGCGCGATGCTCGCGAGCGTATTCATCGAGCACGGCGCGACGATCATCCCGTCGGTCGCGAACGAGCCCGACGCAAGGGCCGCGCCGATGTCGCGCACCGGATGGACGACGTCCGCGCGCGAATGCAGTTCGTCCTTCGTGAGTCGCAGCTCGTGCTGGATGTTCAGCCAGCCGGCCGCCGAGATCAGCAGATGGGTTTCGACGCCGCCGAGTTGCCGCAGCAGGTCGAGGGCGCGGACGCCGTAGATTGCGCCGGTCGCGCCGGTGATCGCGACGATCAGCCGGCGCGGGCGATGAAGCAGCGTGACGTCGGCGGGGCTCACGACTGCCGCCCCGCGTCCCGGGTCAAACGGAAAGGCAACGACGCGTGAAACCGCGTCACGCGGCGGCGAACAGTTGCTGGAGTTCGCCGTTCTGGTACATCTCCATCATGATGTCCGAGCCGCCGACGAATTCGCCGTTCACGTAAAGCTGCGGGATCGTCGGCCAGTTCGAGAATTCCTTGATGCCCTGGCGGATCCCGTCGTCTTCGAGCACGTTGACGGTCTTGAACTGATCGACGCCGCAGGCTTTCAGGATCTGCACCGCCCGGCCGGAAAAGCCGCACATCGGAAACTGCGCGTTGCCCTTCATGAACAGGACGACGGCGTTTTCATCGACGATCTGCTTGATGCGTTGTTGGGTATCCATGACTGACCTTGCTAGAGATTGATGCGAGACAAGGCGAAATGATAGCGGATTTCGCCGGGGCGAGCCGGGCGCTGCCAGGCGCGCGTGGGCGCGCCCGCGCGCGGTCCTGCTGCGGTTCCGGCGCGCGCGGTTCAGTTCGTGAAACGGCCGCCGCTGATCCGCTCGATGCCGGCCAGGTCGCGCATCGAGCGCACGTCCGCAAAGCCGCGCGCGGTCAGCAGCGCGCGTACCGCTTCGGCCTGGTCGTAGCCGTGTTCCATCCACAGCACGCCGTCCGGCGCGAGCCAGCGCGGCGCGTCGGCGACGATCGCGCGCAGCGCCGCGAGGCCGTCCGCTTCGTCGGTGAGCGCGCCGCGCGGCTCGAAACGCAGGTCGCCGGACGACAGGTGAGGGTCGCCGTTCGCGATATACGGCGGATTGCTGACGATCGCGTCGAAGCGCAGCGCCGGATCGAGCGCGTCATACCAGTTGCCTTCGACGAACGTCAATGCGCCGCCGGACCGGCCCGGCCCGGCGAGCCGCGCCGCGTTGCGCGCGGCGATCGCGAGCGCGGCGGCCGAGCGGTCGACCGCCCACACACGCGCGTCGGGCCGCGCGGACGCGATCGCGACCGCAATCGCGCCGCTGCCGGTGCCGAGATCCAGCACGCGCGGGTGCGCGATGCGATCGAGCGCGTCGAGCGCCGTTTCGACCAGCAATTCCGTTTCGGGGCGCGGGATCAGCACGTCCGGCGTCACGTCGAAATCGAGCCCGAAGAATTCGCGCGAGCCGGTCAGTTGCGCGACCGGCTCGCCGCTCACGCGGCGCGCTTCGAGCGCGCGAAAGCGCGCGACGCTCGCGGCGTCGAGCGGCTCGTCGCCGCGCGTGATCAGTTCGGTGCGGCGCCAGCCGAGCACGTGCGTGAGCAGCACGCGTGCTTCGAGCACGGGCAGCGGCGACGCGCGCAGCAGCGCGGCGGCGCTGGTGCTGGGGTTTTCGTCAGCGGCCATCGCGGGTCGTCATTCCGCGTCGCCGAGCGACGCAAGCAGTTCCGCCTGATGCTCGCTGACGAGCGCCGCGATCAGTTCGTCGAGGTCGCCGTCCATGATCGCTTCGAGGCGGTACAGCGTCAGGTTGATCCGGTGATCGGTGAGCCGCCCCTGCGGGAAGTTGTACGTGCGGATCCGCTCGGAGCGGTCGCCGGAGCCGACGAGGCTCTTGCGCGTCGCCGCCTCTTTCGCGTGCTGCTCCTGGTACTGGCGGTCCTTGATCCGCGCGGCGAGCACCTTCAGCGCGCGGTCCTTGTTCTTGTGCTGCGAGCGGTCGTCCTGGCACTCGACGACGATCCCGGTCGGAAGATGCGTGACGCGCACCGCCGAATCGGTCTTGTTGATGTGCTGGCCGCCCGCGCCCGACGCGCGGAACGTGTCGATCCGCAGGTCGGACGGGTTGATCTCGACTTCGCCGATTTCGTCGGCTTCGGGCATCACCGCGACCGTGCACGCGGACGTGTGGATGCGGCCCTGCGTTTCGGTCGCCGGCACGCGCTGCACGCGATGGCCGCCCGATTCGAACTTCAGCTTCGAGTACGCGGCCTCGCCGGCGATCCGCACGATCACTTCCTTGTAGCCGCCGAGGTCCGACTCGCTCGCGGACATCATCTCGACCTGCCAGCGGTTGCGTTCCGCGTAGCGCAGGTACATCCGCAGCAGGTCGCCCGCGAACAGCGCGGACTCGTCGCCGCCGGTGCCGGCGCGGATTTCGAGGAAGATGTTGCGGTCGTCGTTCGGGTCCTTCGGCAGCAGCATCTTCTGGAGATCGAGCTGCAACTGCGCCATCCGCTCGCGCGCGCTTTTCACCTCGTCCTCGGCGAACTCGCGCATCGACGCGTCCGCGAGCAGTTCCTCGGCGGCCGCCTGGTCGGCTTTGGCCCGCCGCCACTGCGCGTAGTGCTCGACCACCGGCCCCAGTTCCGCGTGTTCGCGCGTGAACTTGCGGTACTGGTCGCGGTTCGACGTGACGTCCGGCCGGCTCAACAGGTCATTCAGCTCGGCCAGGCGCGTAGTCAGCTGGTCGAGCTTGGATTGCATGCTCGTCTTCATCGGGCGGTGCGGAGCGGGCTCCGGAAAAGGAATGCGGGAAAGGGCGGTGCGGGATGCCCGGACGCGGGCGGCGGCGCGGCGCGCGAAGCGCCGCAGCGGGGTGATCGTCGCTAACGGTCGGACGAACCGGTCGGGTTGCCGTGACGGTAGAAGCCGCTCATCAGCTCGATGAGCGAATCGCGATTGTCGCTGCTCGCGCTGTGGAGCGCGTGCGTCGGGCCATGGATCAGCTTGTTGGTCAGCGCCTGCGACAGCGCTTCGAGCACCGCCGCCGGGTCGTCGCCGCGCGCGAGCATCTTCTTCGCACGTTCGAGTTCGGCGCGGCGCAGCGTGTCCGCCTGCGTATGCATGTGGCGGATCACCGGCACGATGCTGCGCGAGTCGAACCACTGCATGAAGTTCTGCACGCGCGTCTCGATGATCGTCTCGGCCTGCGCGACCGCCGCCTGGCGCGATGCGTTGCCTTCGCGGACGATCGCGCCGAGGTCGTCGACGGTGTACAGGAACACGTCTTCGAGCTGGCCGACTTCCGGCTCGATGTCGCGCGGCACCGCGAGGTCGACCATGAAGATCGGGCGGTGGCGGCGCGCCTTCACCGCGCGCTCGACCGCGCCCAGGCCGATGATCGGCAGCGTCGACGCGGTGCACGACACGATGATGTCGAACTCGTGCATCCGCGCGGGCAGTTCGGACAGCGGGATCGCGTGGCCGCCGAAGCGTTCGGCGACATCGCGGCCGCGCTCGGCGGTGCGGTTCGCGACCACCAGTTCGCGCGGCTGCTGCGCGGCGAAGTGCGCGGCGCACAGTTCGATCATTTCGCCCGCGCCGATGAACAGCACGCGCTGCGTCGACACGTTTTCGAAGATGCGCTGTGCGAGCCGCACCGCGGCCGCGGCCATCGACACCGACTGCGCGCCGATTTCGGTCGTGCTGCGCACTTCCTTCGCGACCGCGAAGGTGCGCTGGAACAACTGGTTCAGATAGGTGCCGAGCGCGCCGGCCTCGGACGCCGTGCGGACCGCGTTTTTCATCTGGCCGACGATCTGCGTTTCGCCGAGCACCATCGAGTCGAGCCCCGACGCGACGCGGAACGCGTGCCGCACCGCTTCCGACTGCGGAAGCGCGTACACGTGCGGCGCGAGTTCTTCCTCGCGGATGCCGTGGTAGTGCGACAGCCACTGCACGGCCGCGTCGCGCGAGCCGTGGTCGTCGGACGCGCAGTACAGCTCGGTGCGGTTGCAGGTGGACAGGATCGCGGCTTCCGGCACGTTCAGCGCGCGGCGGCCGGCCCACGCTTCCTTCAGGGTGGCGAGCGCGGGCTTGATCTGTTCGAGCGGAAACGCCACGCGTTCGCGCAAGGCGACAGGCGCGGTGTGGTGATTGATTCCGATCGTTAGGAGCTGCATACCGTGGGGCCGAGATTTTGGCGGATATTATAACTTTTCCCCGATTTCGGCATTGGGCACGGCTGTGGCGGCGCGTACACAGGCCTGGCGCACCTGGCCGGGATGTCGTTCGGACGGCCGAGCCCCGCCGTCATTGGGGTTGCGAGCCGTTGTACACAAGGTGATCGGGGCAGATCGGAATAGCCTGAACGAGTGTGCCCAGGTTTATGCGACGGAACGCCGCGGAACCGGCTGCACGGCTTTGGAGCCGCCGCGGACCGGCCGCGCCCCGGGTGAATTTCGCCGGAATTCGCGAAGCGAACCCGCCCAGCCACATCCTTATCGGCCGGATGGGCAACGTGTGCCGCGCACCGGCCCCGCGAACTTGCGTTGCTTCATCGCGCCCCCTACACTCGGTCGCTACGCTGGCTGCGGGCCGCCGCGCAGGCCGCCGCCGTTCACCGACAACCCTCAACGAGACGAAGATGCCAGTCACCGGGTCGATACGCGCCTGTCCGATTTGTTCCAGAATCGTCGGAACGCGTCGCTAATGGGCTGGATCGGCATCGCGATACTCGGCGCGGTCGTCGGCGTCGCCGGCTGGTGGCTGCATCCGCTGCGCGGTCGCGCCCGTCGCGGGCTGTGGCGCGCGGTGCTCGCCGGCATCGCCGGCGCGGCGCTCGCGAACGCGGCCGGCCGCACGACCGGCGCTTTCCTCGACGGCGAGACGCTGCAATGGCCGGTTTGCACGGCCGTCGCGCTGCTCGCGGCCGCCGCGATCGCGAGCCTGTCGTTCCGGCGCTGACCCGCGCGCCGTCGGCACGCAACGCCGGCGTCGCGCCGCACGCGAACCCGGCGTTCCCATTCCATTTCCGCAGGTGAAACCATGACCGCCCGACTTCCCGAAACGTCCTCGATTCCCGAGCGGATCGCCGCGCTGCGCGCCGCGATGGCGCGCGAAGGCGTCGCCGCGACCCTCGTTCCGTCCGCGGACCCGCATCTGTCCGAATACCTGCCGCCGCGCTGGCAGGGCCGGCAGTGGCTGTCGGGCTTCACCGGCTCGGTCGGCACGCTCGTCGTGACCGCCGACTTCGCCGGCGTGTGGGTCGACAGCCGCTACTGGGTGCAGGCGGAACAGCAACTGGCCGGCACCGGCGTGCAGTTGATGAAGATGATGGGCGGCCAGCAGACCCAGCCGCACATCGACTGGCTCGCGCAGAACGTGCCGGCGGACGCCGCCGTCGCGGTGGACGGCGCGGTGCTCGGCGTCGCGTCGGCGCGCGCGCTGGCCGACGCGCTCGGCGCGCGCGGCGTGACGCTGCGCACCGATCTCGACCTGCTCGATCACGTGTGGTCCGCGCGGCCGTCGCTGCCGGTCGAGGCCGTCTACGAGCATGTCGCGCCGCACGCGGACACGAGCCGCGCCGGCAAGCTCGACCAGTTGCGCCGCGCGTTGCAGGAGAAGGGCGCGCAGTGGCACTTCATCTCGACGCTCGACGACCTCGCATGGCTCTTCAATCTGCGCGGCGCGGACGTCAGCTACAACCCGGTGTTCGTCGCGCATGCGCTGATCGGGCTTGACGCCGCGAC
Source organism: Paraburkholderia caballeronis (assembly GCF_900104845.1). NCBI lineage: Bacteria > Pseudomonadati > Pseudomonadota > Betaproteobacteria > Burkholderiales > Burkholderiaceae > Paraburkholderia > Paraburkholderia caballeronis. The sequence goes on from NZ_FNSR01000001.1 coordinate 742,501, forward strand.
GCTGTTCGTCGCCGAAGGCAAGGTGCCGCCGGCGCTCGCCGCCGCGCTCGCGCGCGACGGCGTGCAGGTCGCGCCGTATGCGCAGGCCGCCGCCGCGCTCGCCGCGCTGCCCGCCGGCGCGACGCTGCTGGTCGATCCGCGCCGGGTCACGTATGGGTTGTTGCAGGCGGTGCCGTCGACGGTGAAGCTCGTCGAGTCCGTCAATCCGACGACGTTCTTCAAGTCGCGCAAGACCGCCGCCGAGGCGGAGCATATCCGCGCGACGATGGAGCAGGACGGCGCGGCGCTCGCCGAATTCTTCGCGTGGTTCGAACAGGCGCTCGGCCGCGAGACGGTCACCGAACTGACGGTCGACGAGCGGCTCACCGCCGCGCGCGAGCGCCGGCCGGGTTTCGTGTCCTTGAGCTTCGGGACCATCGCCGGCTTCAACGCGAACGGCGCGATGCCCCATTACCGCGCGACGCGCGAGTCGCACAGCACGATCGCCGGCGACGGCCTGCTGCTGATCGACTCCGGCGGCCAGTATCTGGACGGCACGACCGACATCACGCGCGTCGTGCCCATCGGCACGCCGAGCGACGCGCAGCGGCGCGACTTCACCGTCGTGCTGAAGGGAATGATGGCGCTGTCGCGCGCGCACTTCCCGCGCGGCGTGCGCTCGCCGATGCTCGACGCGATCGCGCGCGCGCCGATCTGGGAAGCCGGCGCGGACTACGGCCACGGCACCGGTCACGGCGTCGGTTATTTCCTGAACGTGCACGAAGGCCCGCAGGTGATCTCGCACTACGCGCCGGCCGAGCCGTGGACCGCGATGGAAGAAGGGATGATTACGTCGGTCGAGCCGGGCATCTACCGGCCCGGCAAGTGGGGCGTGCGGATCGAGAACCTGGTATTGAACCAGCCGGCCGGCAAGACCGAGCTTGGCGACTTCCTGAAATTCGAGACGCTGACGCTGTGCCCGATCGACACCCGCTGCATCGACCTCGCGCTGCTGCGCGCGGACGAGCGCGAGTGGCTGAACGCGTACCACGACACGGTGCGCCGGCGCGTGTCGCCGCACGTGTCCGGCGATGCGAAGGCGTGGCTCGACGCGCGTACGCAACCGGTCTGATCTCGCGGGAGACGCGGCGATGGCGATCAAGGCGGTGGTGTTCGATTTCGGCGGGGTGCTGGTGGACTGGAGCCCCGACTATCTGTATCGCAAGCTGATTCCGGACGACGACGAGCGCCGCTGGTTTCTCACGCACGTGTGCGGCCTCGACTGGGTGATCCGCCAGGACGGCGGGCAGACGCTCGCGGACGGCACCGCCGAGCGCATCGCGCAGTTCCCGGACCACGAGGCGCTGATCCGTGCGTTCTACGACCGCTGGCACGAGATGATCGGCGGGATGCTCGACGGCGGCGTCGCGACGTTCGAGAAGCTGGAGGCGGCCGGTCTGCCGCTGTTCGGGCTGACGAACTGGTCGGCGGAGACGTTTCCGTATGCACAGGCGAATTTCCCGTTGCTGTCGCGTTGCCGTGATGTCGTCGTGTCCGGTCACGTGAAGCTCGTGAAGCCGGACGCGGCGATCTTCCACGAGATGTTCCGGCGCATCGACGCGCAGTTGCCGGGCATCGCGCCGCACGAACTGGTGTTCATCGACGACAACCGGATGAACGCCGACGCCGCGACCGCGCTCGGCTGGCACGGCATCCATCACACGAGCAACGCGGCGACCGACGCGCGGCTGCGCGAACTGGGGCTGCCGATCTGAACGTCCAGGGCCGCGCGGCGCGCGTGCTTATCGGTCTGATTACTGGCCGAGCAGGTTGCGCAGCGCGTCGCCGAGGCCCCTCGCGGTTTCGCCCGCGCCCTTCACGACGCCTTCCGCGCTGACGCCGAGCGCCTTCGCGAAACCCGTGCGGATTTCGGTCAGCAGGTGCTCGTTCAGCTCGAACTTCGGATCGCGCAGGTTGCCTTCGAGCGTGAAGTGCAGCGTGAGGTTGCCGTTGTGCGTCTTCAGCGCGGCGATCGCCGCGCGCGTCGGGATCGCCATGAACGTGTCGAGCGGGTTGCCGGTCGGCGCGAGTTGCAGGTCGTGCAGCGTCAGCGTGCCGGGCGCGTGCAGATGGTAGTCGCGCACCGTCGACACGAGATCGAGATCGACGGTGCCGCCGGTCACGCGCGCCTTGGTGCCGGCTTTCTTCAGCAGATACGGATCGAGCGTCGCCACGTCGACGCCGCGCAGCGTCGTCGTGGTCTGCGAGTCGCGGCTCGCGATCCGGATCCAGCCGCCGAACGCGACGTGCCCGGTATGCGACGGCCCGCGGATCGAGCCGGTGACCGACAGTTGCGTCGGCTCGTCGAGCGCGGGCAGGCGCAGATGATCGACGGTCGCGTTCGCGTCGCCGACCGTCACGCGGTACGGCGGGTTGCCGACCGAACGGTCGTAGAACTCGAACGTGCCGTGCTGGAACGCGATGTGATCGACGAGCTTTTCTTCGGGCGGCGAACCGGACCCGCTGCCCGGCGACGCGCCGCCGCCGGTGTTCGACACCGACTGGCGCAGGTTCGGCAGCAACTGGATCGAGCCGCTCTGGCGGCGCAGCACGGTCAGGTCGAAGTCGCTGACCGTTATGTCGCGAATGTGCACGCGGCGCGCGAGCAGCGCGCGCCGGTCCGGCGTGATCGTGATCCGCGCGGCGCGCAGCGCGTCGGGGGCCGGCCAGTCCGGCGGCGCCTTCAGCCGCACGTTCACGAGTTCGATCGACGTGAGCCCCACGTCGATCCGCTCCGCGCTGCCGAGCGGCCCGAGCGCGGCGACCACGCGGTTCTTCACCGCGTGCTGGAGCGCAATGGCCCCGCCGAGCGCGGCGAGCACCAGCACCGCGACGACGATGACGGCGGCAACGGCAACGCGGGAGCGGGTCGATCTCGCCATGCGGTTCTCCTTGAGCGCCGCGTGGCGCAACGAACGCCGCGCGGCGTGAGCGGGGCGCGCAACCGTCGTGCCGCGCGAAGCAACGTCGGGAAGAAGAGTTGGGGCGGCCCGGCACGGCGGCGTACGCGCCGCCGTCCCGAAAGCGCTTACCGGCTGATCGGCTTGTAGCGCAGACGCTTCGGCCGCGCCGCTTCCTCGCCGAGGCGCTTGATCTTGTCCGCCTCGTACTCCTGGTAGTTGCCGTCGAAGAACGTGACCTGCGAGTCGCCTTCGAACGCGAGGATGTGCGTCGCGATCCGGTCGAGGAACCAGCGATCGTGCGAGATCACCATCACCGAGCCCGCGAATTCGAGCAGCGCGTCTTCGAGTGCGCGCAGCGTTTCGACGTCGAGATCGTTCGACGGCTCGTCGAGCAGCAGCACGTTGCCGCCCGAAATCAGCGTCTTCGCGAGATGCAGCCGGCCGCGCTCGCCGCCCGACAGGTTGCCGACGATCTTCTGCTGATCGCCGCCCTTGAAGTTGAAGCGGCCGATGTACGCGCGCGACGGCGTCTCGTACTTGCCGACCGCGAGCACGTCCGCGCCGCCCGAGATTTCCTCGAACACCGTCTTGCTGCCGTCGAGCGCGTCGCGGCTCTGGTCCACGTAGGCGAGTTTCACGGTCGGGCCTTGCACGATCTCGCCCGAGTCCGGGGTTTCCTTGCCGGTCAGCATCCGGAACAGCGTCGATTTACCGGCGCCGTTCGGCCCGATGATGCCGACGATCGCGCCGGCCGGAATCTTGAAGCTCAGGTTGTCGATCAAGAGGCGGTCGCCGTACGACTTGCTGACGTTCCTGAACTCGATCACTTCGTTGCCGAGACGCTCGCCGGCGGGGATGAAGATTTCCTGCGTTTCGTTGCGCTTCTGGTATTCCTGGCTCGACAGTTCCTCGAAGCGCGCGATCCGCGCCTTCGACTTTGCCTGGCGGCCCTTCGGGTTCTGGCGCACCCACTCCAGTTCCTTCTTGATCGCCTTCTGGCGCGCGGACTCGGACGTCTCTTCCTGCTTCAGCCGCTCTTCCTTCTGGTCGAGCCAGCTGCTGTAGTTGCCCTTCCACGGAATGCCGTGGCCGCGGTCGAGTTCGAGAATCCATTCGGCCGCGTTGTCGAGGAAGTAGCGATCGTGCGTGACCGCGACGACAGTGCCCGGGAAGCGCGTCAGGAACTGTTCGAGCCATTCGACCGATTCCGCGTCGAGGTGGTTGGTCGGTTCGTCGAGCAGCAGCATGTCGGGCTTTTCGAGCAGCAGCTTGCACAGCGCGACGCGGCGTTTCTCGCCGCCCGACAGGTTCTCGATCTTCGCGTCCCACGCGGGCAGACGCAGCGCGTCGGCGGCGATCTCGATCTGCTGCTCGGGGCTGCCGCCGTCGGCGGTGGCGAGAATCGCCTCGTATTTCGCCTGTTCGGCGGCGAGCGCGTCGAAATCGGCGTCCGGCTCCGCGTAGGCCGCGTAGATGGCGTCGAGTTTCTTCTGTGCGTTGAACACGTCGCCGAGGCCTTCCTCGACGGCCTCGCGCACCGTTTTCTGCGGATCGAGCTGCGGTTCCTGCGGCAGATAACCGATGTTCAGGTTGGGCATCGGCGTGGCTTCGCCTTCGATGTCCTTGTCGACGCCCGCCATGATGCGGATCAGCGTCGATTTACCCGAGCCGTTCAGGCCCAGCAGGCCGATCTTCGCGCCGGGGAAGAACGACAGCGAGATGTCTTTCAGGATCTGGCGCTTGGGCGGCACGATCTTGCCGACCCGGTTCATGGTGAAGACGTATTGGGCCATGGGAGTGGTCTTTGCAAAACAGGGGAATGGGGTGGGACGCGCGCGGCCGATGGGTCCTGGCCGCGCGTCGTGACCGCGATTGCAACGGCTGCTGAACCGCTATTGTACGAGGCGTCCCGCGATGCCGGGTGCGGCGCGGCTCATGCGGAGGCGTGTCATAGCCATTCGGCCACGCCGCCGTGGCGCGAGCAGGTGCCGCTGCGATGACGGCTGAAGCTGTACGTGCCGTCGCGGCAGCGCGCGGTCGCGCCGTCGGGCGCGCGGCCGGACAGCGAATGCGCGGGCGCGTGGACCGACTGGCCGTCGCGGTTCAGGTAGGCGTTGTGATTGTCGAGGTTGCGTTCGTCCGGCGTCGCCGATGACGGCTGGAACGCGAACGCCGCGAACGGCGACGCGAGCGCGACGGTCGCGGCGAGCGCGACGGCCGCGGTGCGCAGCGGGGTTCGAAGCAGCGTAGGGGCGCTCATGGGCTCGTTGTTGTCGTCGCTGTTCCTGGCGTCGGTCGGCCGCTGGTCCGGCGGTCGTGAAAAAGCCCGCGCTCGCGCGGGCTTCGGTCATGCGGTGCTGAAACTGCCGTGGCAGGCGAGCTCGCCGGAGCGGGCCGTGCGAACGGTTACACGTTGAACAGAAAATTCATCACGTCGCCGTCGTGCACCACGTACTCCTTGCCTTCCGCGCGCATCTTGCCGGCTTCCTTCGCGCCCTGTTCGCCCTTGAACGCGATGAAGTCGTCGAACGCGATCGTCTGCGCGCGGATGAAGCCGCGCTCGAAGTCCGTGTGGATCACGCCGGCCGCCTGCGGCGCGGTATCGCCGATGTGGATCGTCCACGCGCGCACTTCCTTCACGCCCGCGGTGAAGTACGTCTGCAGGCCGAGCAGCTTGAACGCCGCGCGGATCACGCGGTTCAGGCCCGGCTCGTCCATCCCCATGTCCGCGAGGAACACGGTCTTGTCCTCGTCCGCGAGGTCCGCGATTTCCGCTTCGATCGCCGCGCACACGGCGACCACCGGCGACTTCTCCGCGTCCGCGTACTGGCGGATCGCGTCGAGGTGCGGGTTGTTCTCGAAGCCGTCTTCCTTCACGTTCGCGACGTACATCGTCGGCTTGGCGGTGATCAGGCAGAACGGCTTGATCAGCGCCAGTTCGTCGTCGGACAGGTCGAGCGCGCGGACCGGCTTCGCCTGGTCCAGCTGCGCGCGGACCTTGTCCAGCACCGCGACGAGCTTCCCCGCTTCCTTGTCGTTGCCCGACTTCGCGGCCTTCGAGTAGCGCGCGAGCGCCTTTTCGACGGTGCCGAGGTCGGCGAGCGCGAGTTCGGTGTTGATCACCTCGATGTCGGACAGCGGATCGACCTTGCCCGCGACGTGGATCACGTTGTCGTCCTCGAAGCAGCGGACGACGTGCGTGATCGCATCGGTTTCGCGGATGTTCGCGAGGAACTGGTTGCCGAGTCCTTCACCCTTGCTCGCGCCCGCGACGAGGCCCGCGATGTCGACGAACTCGACGACGGCCGGCACGATGCGCTCGGGCTTGATGATCTCTGCGAGCTGCGTGAGGCGCGCGTCCGGCACTTCGACGACGCCGACGTTCGGCTCGATCGTGCAGAACGGATAGTTCTCGGCCGCGATGCCCGCCTTGGTGAGCGCGTTGAACAGGGTGGACTTGCCGACGTTCGGCAAGCCGACGATGCCGCATTTGAGGCTCATGAGGATCCTTCAGTGAATCAGTGAGTTGCGTGATGCGCTCGACGCTGCGGGCGGGGTGCTGGCGGCAATGGCGGATGGCATCGCAGAGGACCGCGGCGGAGCGGACAAGACACCGGAGCGGGCGGCGGCCCGGGCTTCGGGTGCAAGCTGTGTCACGAAAGGGGGAATTGTAACTCTTTCGGATGGGCGCCCTGGTGCGGGCGCCGGGAAGCGCATGGCGGCGGGGCAGAGCACAGGGCGCTGCCCGCGGCGAGGGTGGCGAGTGCGGCGAAGCGTGCCGGCCGCATCGCGGCGGCCGGCATCGCGCCGGCTTCATCGATAGTAGTAGCCGTCGTGATGGTGGTGATAACCGCCGTCGGGGACCACGATGCATCCTCCGAGCGACGTGCCGACGAGCGCGGCGAGAATGGCGAATGCAGCGAGACGTTTCAAGTGAACCTCCGGTTGTTTCCGTAGGCAGCACTTTAGCGGGCGGGTCGCTGACCGGCTGTGTGCGACTGTGTGCGTTTGTAAGTAAACGTTTGACGGCGAGGCCGCGCGAACGAGGCTCGCGGAGAAACTTCCCGCGACGTTCGCCTGCAAAAGGAAAGAGGGGATTAGTCGGCCGGGCGCTTGTCGGCGAGCGCCCATTCGCAGTCCTTCAGCACCTGCATCACGAGTCTTGCCTGATGGTTCAGGTCGTCGGTGTCGATGATCTCCTCGACCGCGTCGCGCGCCCACGTGGCATCGATGAACCACGCATGCTGTCTCGCGATGTCGACGGCGATCGCCGCGAGCTTCGCGACCGCGAGCCAGTCGGCCTCGCGGCCGTGGCGGTCGAGCCACTTGTGCGCCGCCTCGACGTGGAACGCCGCGTTGGGCCACGACTCGTTCAGGTAGTAGGCTCCGAGGCTTCCGCAGGTGAGCCAGCAGAGCAGCTCCACGCGGTCGCGCGGGCTCAGGTGGTGGCGTACATCACTCATGGCGACGCTCGCTAAGGTGGTGGGGAACACGTTTGCGCGCGCTCGCGCAAACCTTTGTCTCCGACGCGAAAAGAGTACCACGCCATTAGCCGTAGCACGCAACGCACCCGACCCGATCGTGGGCATCCGAACGTAACGCCGCGAGTCGTGCGGCGACCCGCCGTGGCCCGTGGGCAGCGGGCCGGCAGGCTGTTCCGGCGATTCGCGCGTCGCGCGCGCTGCGGGCGAATGCGGGCAATCCCTGGCGCGGAATGCGGGCGCCGGAGGCAGCCGGTTGCCGTACCGCAAGCCGATGCCGCCCGCGGGTTTTGGGGCGAGAGCCCCCGGCTATAATGCGCGGATGACTGCATCCACCCAGACTTTCGATGTCGCCGTGATCGGCGGCGGGCTTGTCGGCAAGTCGGCCGCGCTCGCGCTGACGCAAGGCGGCCTGCGCGTCGCGCTGCTCGCGCAGCCTTGCGCGCCGCTGCCGCCCGGCGCGGTTTTCGACGCGCGCGTTTATGCGCTGTCCGGCAGTTCGCAGGCGCTGCTGGAGCGGCTGCGGGTCTGGCAGGCGATCGATGCCGCGCGCCTCGCGCCGGTCTACGACATGCGCGTGTTCGGCGACGCGGCGGCCGAACTGCACTTCTCCGCGTATCAGGCGTCGGTGCCGCAACTCGCGTGGATCGCCGAATCGTCGGTGATCGAGCGCGCGCTCGACGCCGCGCTGCACTTCCAGCCGAATCTCACGTGGGTCGATGCGCGCGCGCAGTCGTTCGACGCGACCGGCGACGCGGCGGTGATCGGCCTCGCGAACGGCCGCGTGATCGAAGCGGACCTCGCGGTCGGCGCGGACGGCGCCCATTCGTGGCTGCGCGCGCAGATCGGCTCGAAGGTCGAACGGCGCGACTACCGGCAGACCGGCGTCGTCGCGAACTTCCGCGCGGAGCGTCCGCACGGCGAAACCGCGTACCAGTGGTTCCGCGACGGCGAGATCATCGCGCTGCTGCCGCTGCCGGACAATCACGTGTCGCTCGTGTGGTCCGCGCAGACCGAACATGCAAACGCGCTGCTGAAGCTCGAACCGCAGCAGCTGGCGGCCGAAGTCGAGCGCGTGACGCTCGGCCATCCGGGCGCGCTCGACTGCGTGACCCCCGCGCGCGGTTTTCCGCTCGCGCTGCAGACGGTCGACCGGCTGATCGCGCCGCGCGTCGCGCTGGTCGGCGACGCCGCGCACCTGATCCACCCGCTCGCGGGCCAGGGCGTGAACCTCGGCCTGCGCGACGTCGCGGCGCTCGTGGACGTGGTCACGCAGAAGGAAGCGTTCCGCAGACTCGGCGACACGGTGCTGCTGCGCCGCTACGAGCGCGGCCGCCGCGAGGACATCCGCAAGCTCGTCGTCGCGACCGACGGCCTGCAACGGGTCTTTTCGATTCCCGGTACGATTGCGCGGGTGGTGCGCAACACCGGCATGGCGCTCGTCGGCTCGCAGCCGCTCGTCAAACGCTGGCTCGTCGCGTCGGCGCTCGGCTGAACCACAGGGCAGGGCGCGCGCCGCGCGGTTGCGGGTCTGCCGGCGGGGCGTCAGAATGGGCGGCTGGACGGTGACGGCCCGCCGCGCCCGGCGCCGATCGAACCGATCGAACCGATCGGTGCGGATGTCCGGCAACGGAAGCGATAACGGAAACCGCATCGGCCGACGCCCCGGCGCGACACTCAACCCGCCGCGCGAACGGCGCGCGCGACAGAACACAGAACCTGGAAGCAACACATGCAAAAGCGAATCCGTGGTATTGCGGCGCTGGTGCTCGCGGTGGCGGCCGCGGCGCTCGGCTGTTCCGCGCAGGCCGACCAGACGACCGACCGCCTCAAGGCCACGTTGCAGTCGCGGCTCGGCTCCGATGCGTCGATCAAGGGCATCGCGAAGTCGCCGATTGCCGGGCTGTACGAGGTGAACCTCGGCACGCAGATCATCTATAGCGACGCGAACGGCGACTACCTGCTGCTCGGCGACCTCGTCGATTCGAAGACGCGCCGCAATCTCACCGACGCGCGCCTGAGCGACCTGAACCGGATCGACTTCGCGAGCCTGCCGTTCGCGGACGCGGTGAAGGTCGTGAAGGGCAACGGCAGCCGCAAGATCGCGGTGTTCTCGGACCCGAACTGCCCGTATTGCCATCAGCTCGAAACCACGCTGAAGTCGGTCGACAACGTGACGGTGTACACGTTCCTGTACCCGGTGCTGTCGCCGGACTCGACCGCGAAGGCGAAGTCGATCTGGTGCTCGTCCGACCGCGCGAAGGCATGGGAGTCGTGGATGCTCGACCGGCGCGCGCCGAGCGCCGCCGGCACCTGCGATACCGCCGCGATCGACAGCAACCTGTCGCTCGGCGCGAAGATGAACGTCAACGGCACGCCGACGATCTTCCTCGCGGACGGCCGCCGTCTGCCGGGCGCCGTGCAGGCGGACCGGCTCGATCGCGAGCTGAACGCGGTCCGCTGAGCGTCGCCGTCGTTCTTCGCTTCGCGGCGGCGGGCGTCGCCCGTCGCGCGAAGCCGCAGTCGTCACCGTTGCCATTCACCCTGTCGTTCGCCCTTGTCGTTCACCCTGGCCGTCCCGCCGTTCCCGATGCCCGCCGCGTGCGTCCCCGCAGTCCGCGCCGCGCGCACGCCGTTCGCAGCGCCGCCGCCGCGGCGCGCGGTTCCGAATCCTAGCCACCGATCCCGTCGATGAAGCCGATCCGATACACCATCGTCCCGAAGCATCCTGCCGCGCATCTGTTCGAAGTGACGCTGACCATCGACGATCCCGCGCCGGACGGCCAGCGTTTCATGCTGCCGGTGTGGATTCCGGGCAGCTACATGGTGCGCGAGTTCGCGCGCAACATCGTGACGCTGCGCGCGTTCAACGACGCGGGCCGCAAGGTGCGCGTGACGAAGACCGACAAACACGCGTGGCAGGCCGCGCCGGTGAAGGGCGCGCTGACGCTGCGCTACGACGTGTACGCGTGGGACCTGTCGGTGCGCGCCGCGCATCTCGACGATACGGTCGGCTTCTTCAACGGCACGAGCGTGTTTCTCGCGGCGCTGGGCCACGAGGAGGCGCAGTGCGTGGTCGAGATTCAGCGGCCGGACGGCCACGCGTACCGGCACTGGCGCGTCGCGACCGCGCTCGCGGAAGCGCGCGGCACGAAGCGCTACGGCTTCGGCGAATACGTCGCGTCGAGCTACGACGAGCTGGTCGATCATCCGGTGACGCTCGGCGAATTCACGCTCGCGAGCTTCAAGGCGCACGGCGTGCCGCACGACATCGTGATCGCGGGCCGGGTGATCGCGCTCGACATCGAGCGGCTCGCGGCCGATCTGAAACGCGTGTGCGAAGCGCAGATCGCGTTGTTCGAGCCGCGCACGAAACGCGCGCCGGTGGAACGCTACGTGTTCATGACGCAGGCGGTCAGCGACGGTTACGGCGGCCTCGAACATCGCGCGTCGACGGCGCTGATCTGCAATCGCACCGACCTGCCGGTGAAGGGGCGAAGCGAGACGACCGAGGGTTATCGCACGTATCTCGGGCTGTGCAGCCACGAATACTTCCACACGTGGAACGTGAAGCGGATCAAGCCGGCCGCGTTCGCGCCGTACGACCTGACGAGCGAGAACTACACGTCGCTGCTGTGGCTGTTCGAAGGCTTCACGTCTTACTACGACGACCTGATGCTGGTGCGCAGCGGCCTGATCTCGCAGGACGAGTATTTCGGCCTCGTCGGCAAGACGATCGGCGGCGTGCTGCGCGGCGCGGGCCGGCTGAAGCAGAGCGTCGCGGAAAGCTCGTTCGACGCGTGGGTCAAGTACTACCGGCAGGACGAGAACGCGGCGAACGCGATCGTCAGCTACTACACGAAGGGCTCGCTGGTCGCGCTGGCATTCGACCTGTCGATCCGCGCGCAGACCGGCGGGCGCAAGTCGCTCGACGACGTGATGCGGCTGTTGTGGCAGCGTTACGGGCGCGACTTCTATCGCGGCAAGCCGGTCGGCGTCGGCGAGGACGAAGTCGACGCGCTGATCGCCGAGGCGACCGGCGTGCAGCTCGGCGCGCTGTTCGACGACGCGGTGCGCGGCACGCGCGACCTGCCGCTCGCGGCGCTGCTCGAACCGTTCGGCGTCGCGCTCGACGGCGAACCGGACAAGGGCGCGCGCCCGTCGCTCGGCGCGCGTCTGCGCGGCGGCGCGGACGCGACGCTCGCGGTGGTCCACGAAGGCGGCGCCGCGCAGAAGGCGGGACTGTCGGCGGGCGACGTGCTGATCGCGCTCGACGGGCTGCGCGTGACCGGCGCGAATCTCGACGCGCTGCTCGCGCGTTACCAGCCGGGCGCGAAGGTCGAGGTGCACGCGTTCCGGCGCGACGAACTGCGCGTCGTGCGCGTGTCGCTTGATGCGCCCGAAGTCGCGCGCTACAGGTTGACGGTCGCGGACAAGCGCACGGCCGCGCGCGCGTTGCGCGACCGTTGGCTCGCAAGCTGATCCGATCGTTGCGCCGGGCGGCGGCCGGGCGGGTCGATGGCCGCCCATTGTCCCACCCGTGCAACGATCCGTCATGGCCGGGCCTCTTTTTCGGCGGTCGGCAAAAAAACACAATGGCTCCCACTCGCGCAGGCCCTGCGCGGCACAAACCCGATGGAGCCATCCATGACCACGATCCTGCAAATCAATTCCGCCGCGCGCTCGCAAGGTGCGCAATCGACACTGCTGGTCGGTGAACTGACCGCGAAGCTGCAACAAGCGAATCCGGGCGCGAAGGTCGTTTCGCGCGACCTGCAAAGCGCACCGCTGCCGCATCTCGACGACGCCGTGCTCGGCGCGTTCTTCACGCCGGCCGAGCAGCGCACGCCGGAACAGCAGGCGATCGCCGCGCGCAGCGAGGCGCTGATTGCCGAACTGCAAGCCGCCGACGTCGTCGTGATCGGCGCGCCGCTGTACAACTTCGGCGTGTCGTCGCAACTGAAGACGTACTTCGACTGGATCGCGCGCGCGGGCATCACGTTCCGCTACGGCGCGCAAGGTCCGGAAGGCCTCGTGACGGGCAAGAAGGTGTTCGTCGTCGCGCCGCGCGGCGGCCTGTACGCCGGCACGCCGAACGACAGCCAGACGCCGTACCTGCGCACGTTCCTCGGTTTCCTCGGCATGACCGACGTGACGTTCATCTATGCGGAAGGCCTGAACATGGGTCCGGAAGCGCAGAGCGCCGGTCTCGCGAACGCGCGCGACGCAATCGCCGCGGTTTAGGCCGCGGCGGCATCGTCGGGAGCGGGGCGACAACGCGCCGTTCCCGATCGCAGCATGAAAAAAGCCACGTCGAACGTGGCTTTTTTCGCTTTACCGGCCGTGCCTTGCGGCGATTACGCGAGCACTTCCGCTTCGTCCGGCAGGCGCCAGTCGATCGGCTGGCGGCCGTGCAGGCGCAGATACTCGTTCGCCTGCGCGAAATGCCCGCAGCCGAGGAAACCGCGGTGCGCGGACAGCGGCGACGGATGCGGCGCTTCGAGCACGCAATGCGGCCGGCCGCCGAGCAGCGCGCGTTTCGCCTGCGCGTGCGCGCCCCACAGCATGAACACCAGATGCTCGTGACGCGTCGCGAGTTCGTGGATCAGCGTGTCCGTGCAGCGTTCCCAGCCGCGTTTCGCGTGGCTCGCCGCGCGATCGCGCTCGACGGTGAGCACGGTGTTCAGCAGCAGCACGCCCTGGCGCGCCCATGCGTCGAGGCAGCCGTGAGCCGGCTGTGCGATGCCGAGGCTCGCGGCGATTTCCTTGAAAATGTTGCGCAGCGACGGCGGCGGACGCACCGACGGCGGCACCGAGAACGCGAGTCCGTGCGCCTGCGGCGTGCCGCGATCCTCGCCGTGATACGGGTCCTGGCCGAGGATCACGACCTTCACGTCGTCCGGCGACGTGAGACGCAGCGCGCGGAACACGTCGGCCGGATAGACGGTTTTGCCGGCCGCGCGCTCGTCATCGACGAAACGGCACAGCGGCGCGTAGCCGTCGCTTTCGACGAACGGACGCAGCAGGTCGCGCCATGCGGACGGCAGCGCGTCGAACTGGGTTTCGAGGCGCGGGAGGGGGGCGGCTGCGGATGTCTGCGCCGACGACGAGGGCGCTGCTGACGCGCTGTCGTCGCCGAACAGCGACGCCTGCGGCGACGGTTCGGTGCGGGAACGTTTGGCGGAAGTCATGGGCGGCAAGTGTCGCAGCAAACGGGCGGCGGTTCAATGGCGGGAGGGCTGCGCGCTGATGTGGCGAGTTTGATGACGGTGCCATGGGCGCGACGGCGCTGGCGGCGCGGTGCATCGGCCGGAGCGGTCGGGTTGCGCGAGTATTCGCCGTTGCGCGAGTGTCGGCGGCGGTCGATACCGCTGCGTCGTGAGCACCGGCAAGGCCGGCGCAGTGGATGACCTGCGAGCGCCGATGTTCCTGTCGGCACCGCTGCATTGTGACCGGCGCCGTCGGGATCGGCTCGTTCGTTCGTAAGCGTCGACGCGGGCGCTGGCTCGGTTGCATTGCGGTTAGGTCACCGCGGTCAGGCTGGTGCGAACGACATCGGATCTTTGCCGCTGGTTGCCGCCGGTTGCCGATGAAGCATCCATGGCATACGCGGTTCGCACGCCCCGCCGCGCCCAATCAACCTTCGCGCAACCGGTATCCGCGCTGCGCCTTGCTGACGTCGTCCGGCGCGAGGCCGGGCAACGCGGCGGTCAGTTCGGCGGCCAGCGTATGCAGCGCCGCTTCGTCGCCGTCCTTCAGTTCGAGCTCGATCTCGCAGATCGGCGTCCGGCGCGTCTCGCCGTTCACGTCCGCGACCACCTCGCCCTGATCCACCGCCGCCTCGACCTGCGCGTTGCCGGTGTCGAGCGTCCACAGCGTGCGCGTGAAGTCGGTGCGAAACAGCGCGATCAGCGAAGGCGCGGCGTCGCGCAGCGCGGCGGCAACCGCCGCCTCGCCGGACTGCTCGCATTCCGCGATCACCCGGTCCGCTTCGAGCGCGGCTCCGGCGACCGGCATTTCCCATTCATGCCGCTCGTGCAGCCCGTTCTGCGACACGCCGACCGTCTTGAACGTCTGCAGCCAGCCGTCCGGCGTGCGGCGCAGCCGCAGCGCGCTTTTCGCGGCCGACAGCGTCAGTCGCGGCGTGTCGAAGTAGACGTTCTCCAGCCGCACGTCGCGGCCCGGCGCGCCCGCGCGCGCCGCGAAGAAACGCAGCGCCGCGTCCACCTGGCCGCGCGGCAGCGCCAGCTTGATTTCGCGCTCGATGCCCATCGTCCGTCTCCGTCGCGCGGTGTCAGAAAAACATCCGTGCAAGCTCCGCGCCCGGCTGCTCCGCGCGCATGAACGCCTCGCCGACGAGGAACGTATGCACGCCGAGCGAGCGCATCCGCTCGACGTCGTCGCGCGACAGGATGCCTGACTCGGTGACGACGATGCGATCGTCCGGCACGTCGTCCAGCATGTCGATCGTCGTTTGCAGCGTCGTTTCGAACGTGCGCAGGTTGCGGTTGTTGATGCCGATCAGCGGCGTCTTCAGCGTCAGCGCGTGCTTCAGTTCTTCGCCGTCGTGCACTTCGACCAGCACCGCGAGGCCGAGCGAATGCGCGAACGCTTCGAGGTCGCGCATGTGGCCCGGATCGAGCGCGGCCGCGATCAGCAGGATCGCGTCGGCGCCCATCGCGCGCGCCTCGACGATCTGGTACGGATCGACGATGAAGTCCTTGCGCAGCACCGGCAGCGCACACGCGGCGCGCGCCTCTTCCAGATACGCGGCGCTGCCCTGGAAGAACTGCACGTCGGTCAGCACCGACAGGCACGCGGCGCCGTGTTTTGCGTACGAGCGTGCGATGTCGGCCGGTACGAAGTGCTCGCGCAGCACGCCCTTCGACGGGCTCGCTTTCTTCACTTCGGCGATCACCGCCGCGTGGCCGTCCAGATGCTTCGCGCGCAGCGCGCCGACGAAGTCGCGCAGATCGCGCGACGACGCTTCGAGCCGCAGTTCTTCGAGCGGCGCGCTCTGTTGCGCGGCGCGCACTTCTTCGTGCTTGACCGCGATGATCCTGTCGAGAATGTTGCTCATGTCTGTTTCGTGAATCTGGATGCGTGGAACCGCTCAACGCCTGAACTGCTGCGTGAAGCGTATCAGTTCGTCGACTTTCTCGCGCGCGCGGCCGCTCTCGATCGCTTCGCGCGCGAGCGCGATGCCGTCCGCGACCGACGCGGCCACGTTCGCGGTGTAGAGCGCGGTGCCGGCGTTCAGCACGACGATCTCGCGCGCGACGCCCGGCTTGTTGTTCAGCGCGCCGAGCAGCATCGCCTTCGATTCTTCGGCGTTCTCGACCTTCAGCGTGCGGTTCGACACCATCTGCAAACCGAAGTCTTCCGGGTGCAGTTCGTATTCGCGGATCTCGCCGTCGCGCAGTTCGCCGACCAGCGTGCCCGCGCCGAGCGACACCTCGTCCATCCCGTCCTTGCCGTACACGACGAGCACGTGTTTCGCGCCGAGCCGCTGCATCACGCGCACCTGGATGCCGACGAGGTCCGGGTGGAACACGCCCATCAACTGGTTCGGCGCGCCGGCCGGGTTCGTCAGCGGGCCGAGGATGTTGAAGATCGTCCGCACGCCGAGTTCGCGGCGCACCGGCGCGATGTTCTTCATCGCCGGATGATGGTTCGGCGCGTACATGAAGCCCATCCCGGTTTCGGCGATCGACGCGGCCACCTGATCCGGCTGCAGGTCGATGTTCACGCCGAGCGCCTCCAGCACGTCCGCGCTGCCCGACTTGCTCGACACGCTGCGGTTGCCGTGCTTCGCGACGCGCGCGCCGGCCGCCGCGGACACGAACATCGTCGCGGTCGAGATGTTGAACGTGTGCGAGCCGTCGCCGCCGGTGCCGACGATGTCGATGAAGTTCGAGTTGTCCGGCACGATCACGTGATTCGCGAACTCGCGCATGACGGTCGCGGCGGCGGTGATCTCGCCGATCGTTTCCTTCTTCACGCGCAGGCCCGTGATGATCGCCGCCGACAGCACGGGCGAAAGTTCGCCGCGCATGATGAGGCGCATCAGGTGCAGCATCTCGTCGTGGAAGATCTCGCGGTGCTCGATCGTGCGTTGCAGCGCTTCCTGTGGGGTGATCATCGCGTTGGCCTCCGTGCTCATGCGGGGCGCGGCGAGCCCGCGCGCTTCGTCTGCTTCAGGAAGTTTTCGAGCAGCGCGTGGCCGTGCTCGGACAGGATCGACTCCGGATGGAACTGCACGCCTTCGACCGCGAGTTCGCGATGGCGCACGCCCATGATCTCGCCGTCGTCGGTCCACGCGGACACTTCGAGGCAGTCGGGCAGCGTGTCGCGCTCGATCGCGAGCGAATGGTAGCGCGTCACGTCGAAGTGCTTCGGCAGGTCCGCGAACACGCCGCGGCAGTCGGTTTCGATCTGGCTCACCTTGCCGTGCATGATCGTCTGCGCGCGCACGACGCGGCCGCCGAACGCCTCGCCGATCGCCTGATGGCCGAGGCACACGCCGAGAATCGGAATCTGGCCGGAGAATTCGCGCAGCACCGCGAGCGTGATGCCCGCGTGCTGCGGGTTGCTCGGCCCCGGCGACAGGCAGATGCGCTCGGGGTTCAGCTTCGCGATGTCGTCCAGTGTGATTTCGTCGTTGCGGTACGTGTGGACGTCTTCGCCGAGTTCGCCGAAATACTGGACGATGTTGTAGGTAAAGGAGTCGTAGTTGTCGATCATCAGAAGCATGGCTTGCCCCAACTGGATGATTTTATTGAGCTTTCCGCGGTTGTCGGGCGGAAAAAGTCTGGATTTCGGCCGTCGTTTCGTCTCAAGCCTCAGCGGCGAAGCGAACGACGGCGAGCCCGTGCGGGCGCAATGGAAGATATTGGCTGGCTTAACGCCAACCAAAGAAAAGCAGGACGGAGGGGAAGCGGGAGCGGTTACGCATGACGGAGATGATTCTACCAAGGAATCGGGCGCTGTATCTTTTCTGTCATGTCCAGCCGGACCATCGCGCGGGATTGACGGTTGCCTGGGTTATGCGCTGGTTGTGCGGGGTGGTCGTGGGTCCGGTCCTGGCGGCGCCGGGGTCGACGCGTTCATCGAGCACGGGTGGCACTTTTACAACAAGAGCCGGCGGCGCGTTGCTCATCATGATCGACTTCCGGCCAGGGGCCGTTTAGCCCGGCCGGGGTTGGACAATATCGAATGCGATTCACTGCCGGCGTGGTCACGGGCAATAAAACCTCGTTGCGGATTATTCCTGCAATTTCGAAAATGCGCGAAAAAAAACGATATAGAAAACGTTTGCGGAATTGGCCGGTAGCGGATTGCGGGGAGTGGCAGGCGGATACCCGAGGCAGGCTGGCGTGCAACGCCCGCCGCGCGATCGCGAATGCCTTTTATCCTGTTCGGGCGGTATCGGATCGCGACCGTTGGCTATAACAAAAAGCGGGTCCGCGTCGCGTGTGAAATTCAACAGATTGCCACTCTCCGACAGCATAATTGACGGCGGAATTCAGTGTAAGCTTTGCGATAATGCGCACGCGCGCCCAATAAAATCGCCGGTGGCGGCGCCGGCAAGACGGCGTCGAATGGACGGGCGGCGTTCAAGAAAAATCCAGCGTCGGGGAATCATGCCGGTCAGCATCTCCTGGTTCAACACGATTACTTCATTCGCGGTGCGGGTGACGCACGCCATTGCGCATGATTTCGCCCGCGCCCTTGCTTCTTCCGGGGCCGTCGTCGCGGCCGTGCGCATTCGCAGCGATCATCCGCTGCACGGTTTTCTGATGGAGTGTTGCCCGTAGGCCGCTCGCGGATCGTGTCCGCGTGAACAGAGGACGCGGACCACGTCCCGACAAATACAGATAATGCACATAGACCAGCCCGGCGCCCGAAGCGCGTGGCGGCCAGTAATTCAAATACAAATCGTATCGGGGAGTTGTCGGGGATGAATCACGTTTATCGCGTCGTGTGGAACGCGGGTCTGGGCATGTTCCAGGCGGTTTCGGAATTGGCTCGCACGCAGGGCAAGCGGTCGGGAGCGGATAGCCGTATCAGCGATTCCATCCGTGGGCATGCGGACTTGAGCACGCCGCCGAAGGCTCTGACGCTGGCTTTGGCTGCGGCCCTGTCCATGACGGCGCAGGGGGCGATGGCGGACCCGGGTTTCGCCGTCAACGGCGGTGCCGATAATACTGATTACACTTGGGACAACAGCACGGCGCTTCCCAGCCTGACAGTCACGGGAGTTGTTGCTGGCGCCAGCGGAACCGCCGGAACCGCCGGCATCGTCGGTCATAGCGGCAGTCACCTTGGCACGCTGACCAACAGCGGAACGATCACCGGCAGTAGTCCCGGTATCAATAACGGCGGCACGATCGACGTGCTGACGAACAATGCGGGCGGCGCGATCAGCGGTAGCCAGACGGGTGTCGCGAACTGGTCAGGCATGATCGGCACGCTCACGAACAGCGGCACGATCCAGGGCAATTCGAACGGAGTGGTGGACCTGAACGGTTCGATCGGCACGCTGACCAACAGCGGGTTGATCCATGGCGGCGTGAACGGCATCGCGGAAGGCGGCAGCATCGCGTTGCTGAGCAACAGCGGCACGATCAGCGGCGGCACGATCGGCGTCAACAACGCCTATCAGGTATTTGCGCCGATCGACACGCTCGACAACAGCGGCACGATCAGCGGTGGCCGGACCGGGATCTACAACGGCAACGGCGATCTGATCGGCACGCTGACCAGCAGCGGTCTGCTGACCGGCGCGAGTTACGCGCTGTACAACGTGAACGGCGGCGTGTTCGGCGCGATCACCAACAGCGGCACCATTGCCGGCAATCTCGGCATCATGAACGTCGGCACGATCGGGGCACTGACCAACGATGCGGGCGGCACGATCAGCGGCAGCAGCATGGGCATCCTGAATGCCGGCACGATCGGGGCGCTGACGAACAATGCGGGCGGCACGATCAGCGGCGGCAGCAGCAGCCTCTACGACAGCGGCACGATCGGCACGCTGACCAATAGCGGTCTCATGACCAGTATGATCTACGGGTTGGACACCGCGGCCGTCGGCACGATCGGCACGCTGATCAACAACGGGACCATCAGCGGCTTCTATGAAGCCGTCGTGAACCGCGGCACGATCGGCGTGCTGACGAACAGCGGCACGATCACCGCCAGCGGATCGGGGATTGCCAACAGGACGAACGCAGTGATCGGCACGCTGACGAACAGCGGCACGATCGGCGGCAGCACCGGCATCTACAACGCTGAGTCCGCCACGATTGGCGCGCTGACCAACGCGAATGGCGGCGTGCTCGGCGCGATTGATAACAGCGGCATCATCGGCGGCACAGCCGTCGACGAGGCGATCGGCAACAACGGATCGATCACGCTGCTGTCGAACTACGGGTCCATCTCGGCGCTGCGGCGCAGCGTGGACAACGAGGCGTCCATCGGCACCATCGTCAACAACGCCGGCGGCACGATCTACGCCAGCAGCGATCGAGGCCAGGCCGTCGCCAACAACGGGACGATCGACAGCGTTCAGAACGCCGGCTCGCTCGTGGTGGACAGCTCGACCGGGAACACCGATGGCGCTGGAGAAACCGCGCTGGCGCCGAACCCGATGGGGATCGCGAACTATCAGACGATCGGCTCCATCGGAAACAGCGGCACGATTACCGTTACCGCCAGTGCGTCCGCCACGGGCATCTACAACCAGGGGACGATCGGGACGCTCACCAACACCGGCTACATCGAGGCGGACGGCAGTGGCGCGGCAGGCATCGACAACAGCGGCGGGACCCTTTCCGCGGTCGTCAACAATGGCTCGATCGTGGGTGTCGGCGCGGGGGCGAACGGCGTATTCAACACGGGCACGATCGCGTCGTTGACGAACAGTCTGTTCATCGGCGCGAGCGGTTCGAACTCGCGGGGCGTCTACGTCGGCACGGCGGGCAGCATTGGCTCGTTCGACAACAGCGGAACCGTCACCGCGGGGCAGTTCGGGGTCTATACCCGGGGCGCGATCGGTTCGCTCGGGAACACCGGCTCCATCAGCGGCGGCAGCACGGGCATCTACAACACCGGCGCGATCGGCACGCTGAGCAACAGCGGCACCATCACCGGCAATACCGGCATCGTGAACAGCGGCACGATTGCCGCGCTGACCAACGATGACGGCGGCCTGATCGGCGTCGGCTCGACGATCGGAAGCGGCATCGGCAACACCGGCTCGATCGGCGCGCTGACCAACAACGCGGGCGGTGCGATCAGCGGTGGCTGGACGGGGGTTGGGAACTGGTCGGGCACGATCGGCACGCTGACTAACAGCGGCACGATCCAGGGCAATTCGAACGGGGTAGTGGACCTGAACGGCACGATCGGCACGCTGACCAACAGCGGGTTGATCAGCGGCGGCGCGAACGGCGTCGCGGAAGGCGGCAGCATTACGTTGCTCAGCAACAGCGGCACGATCACCGGCGGCACGATCGGCGTCAACAACGCCTATCAGGTATTTGCGCCGATCGACACGCTCGACAACAGCGGCACGATCAGCGGCGGCCGGACCGGGATCTACAACGGCAACGGCGATCTGATCGGTACGCTGACCAACAGCGGTCTGCTGACCGGCGCGAGTTACGCGCTGTACAACGCGAACGGCGGCGTACTCGGCACGATCACCAACAGCGGTACGATCAGCGGCTACACCGGCATCGTGAACGCCGGGACCATCGCCGCGCTGACGAACGCGGATGGCGGGGTGATCGGCGACGGCGCGAATCCGGGCAACGGCATCGGCAACACCGGCTCGATCGGCGCGCTGACCAACAACGCGGGCGGTGCGATCAGCGGTGGCTGGACGGGGGTTGGGAACTGGTCGGGCACGATCGGCACGCTGACTAACAGCGGCACGATCCAGGGCAATTCGAACGGGGTAGTGGACCTGAACGGCACGATCGGCACGCTGACCAACAGCGGGTTGATCAGCGGCGGCGCGAACGGCGTCGCGGAAGGCGGCAGCATTACGTTGCTCAGCAACAGCGGCACGATCACCGGCGGCACGATCGGCGTCAACAACGCCTATCAGGTATTTGCGCCGATCGACACGCTCGACAACAGCGGCACGATCAGCGGCGGCCGGACCGGGATCTACAACGGCAACGGCGATCTGATCGGTACGCTGACCAACAGCGGTCTGCTGACCGGCGCGAGTTACGCGCTGTACAACGCGAACGGCGGCGTGCTCGGCACGATCGCCAACAGCGGCACGATCAGCGGCTACACCGGCATCGTGAACGCCGGGACCATCGCCGCGCTGACGAACGCGGCTGGCGGGGTGATCGGCGACGGCACGAATCCGGGCAACGGCATCAGCAACACCGGCACGATCGGCGCGCTGTCCAACAATGCGGGCGGCACGATCGCAGGGCAACAGACGGGCATTGGGAACTGGGGCGGCACGATCGGCGCGCTCGCGAACAGCGGCGTGATCCTCGGCACCATAAACGGGGTGGCCGACCTGAACGGCACGATCGGCACGCTGAACAACAGCGGGGCGATCGTCGGCGGCGTGAACGGCATCGCGGAAGGCGGCAGCATTGCGCTGCTGACGAACAGCGGCCTGATCGGCGGCGTCACGGCCGGCATCTATAACGGCTATCAGGCGTACGGCCCGATCGGCACGCTCGACAACAGCGGCACGATCATCGGCGGCCGGACCGGGATCTACAACGGCGACGGCGATTCGATCGGCACGCTGACCAACAGCGGTCTGCTGACCGGTTCGAGCTATGCGTTGTACAACGCGGCTTCCGGGGTGCTCGGCACGGTCACCAACAGCGGGACCATCGCCGGCAACATCACGAATCTTTCCAGCAGCGACCTGAACATCAACGGCGGCAGCGGGTCGGTCTTCGGCACCCTGACCGGTGTCAACGGCGCGATCGGCACCATCGCGAATGCTTCGTCCAACGTGGTGTTCGGCTCGGGCAACCTGCTGCTGAACGATGCGATCAACGTGGGCAGCAATACGGTGAACAACGTCGGCGCGACGCTGCAGGTCAACGCACCGATGACGATCACGGGCAACTATAGCCAGGGCGCGGGGGCGACGTTGCTGTCGGGCGTGACTTCGGCGTCGAACTACGGCGAGCTGATGGTGACCGGCAATACCACGATCGCATCGGGTTCGTCGGTCGGGCTGAAGAGCCAGGGTTATGCGTTCACGGACGGTCAGCGTTATCTCGTCGTGGATACGGCCGGCGCAGCCAGCTACAACGAGGCGACGCTGAACTATTCGGCGAACGGTTATGGCGGCACGATCGTCGGTCAACAGGTGACGGTCGGGGGCCACACGGCTCTCGAACTGTGCCTTGAGACCTGTTCTCCGACGCCGACGCCGACGCCGACGCCGACGCCGACGCCGACGCCAACGCCAACGCCAACGCCAACGCCGACGCCGACGCCGACGCCGACGCCGACGCCAACGCCGACGCCGACGCCGACGCCAACGCCAACGCCAACGCCAACGCCAACGCCAACGCCAACGCCAACGCCGACGCCAACGCCAACGCCGACGCCGACGCCAACGCCAACGCCAACGCCAACGCCAACGCCAACGCCAACGCCAACGCCGACGCCAACACCAGCACCGGCGCGCGCTCCAGCTACGGCGCCGAACGCGATCGCGTCGCTGACGGGTGTGCTGAGCTACACCGGGTTCAACTCGAACCTGATGAACCTGCAGAACGCGGTGCTCGCGGTGAATGCATTCGGCTCGACGGCCCAGGCCAACCATGTGGGCGCGCAGCTCGCGCCGTCACATTCGGCGGCGGGCTCGCAGGCCGCCGCCGCGCCGACCTTCGAGGTGCTGACGGTCGTGGCCGCGCACTCGGACAGTCTGCGGCTCGCGCAGGCGGACGGTTCGGCGGCGTCGGGGATCGCGACGGGCGAGGCAGCGCCGCAGTGGGGCGTCTGGGGCCAGGCGTTCGGCGGCCATGCGGGGCAGGGAGCGGTCGCGCAGGTCGACGGCTACAGCGCCAACTACGCCGGCCTGCTGGTCGGTGCGGATCGCGCGTTCGGCGATCGCTGGCGCGCGGGCGGCGTGTTCAGCTACAGCAACTCGCTGGTCGACGGGACCGAGAACAGCGCCGGCGATTCGACGCGCGTGAACGGCTATGGACTGATCGGCTACGCGAGCTATGCGGGGACGCCGTGGTACGTGAACCTGTCCGGCGGCGTGGTGCTGCAGCACTTCGACACGACGCGCCAGATCGCCTTCCCCGGATTCTCCGGCATGGCGAACGGCCAGTTCAGCGGCCAGCAGTATGTCGCGAGCGCCGAAGGCGGCTGGCCGCTGGCGCTCGGGCAGTTCACGCTGACGCCGCTGGCGAGCCTCACGTATAGCTACCAGCATCAGAACAGCTATGCGGAAACCGGCGGCAACGGCGCGGCGCTGTCGGTGGACGGCACGCACAGCACGTCGGTGAAGAGCGCCCTCGGCATGAAGCTGGAGCGCGGCTTCGAGACCTCGTATGGCGTGATCGTGCCCGACCTGCAACTGAAGTGGATCCACGAGTACGACCACGCGAAGCAGGTCACTTCGGCGAGCTTCGTTGCCGATCCGACCGGTCAGACGGCGTTTACCACGGTGGGATCCGCGCCGGTGGCGGATCTGGCCAGCGTATCGCTCGGCGTGACGGTGCTGAAGGCAAACAACCTGACCGTGACGGCCCGCTACGAGCTGCAGGCAGCGCCGCGCTTCGTGTCGCAGACGGGCAGCTTGCGTCTGCGCCAGTTGTTCTGATCGGGAGCGTGCGGAAAGGGCGACGGGCGCGCTGCGTGCGCCCGTCGTTTCCAGATTGAATCGGATCGCCGGCCGAGGCGGTCCGGTTGTGAAATGCCGGTGATCGCGCGGCGCATCCGGGAACGGCCCGATCCGGTATTCTGCGAAACTCCCATTCCGTTTTCTGAGTCAGGTAGTTCCGAACGTCCATGTCGAGTTCCGTCGTACCCAATCCGATGAGCATCGCCGACGCGATGAGCCGCGCGCACGCGCACTGGAACGCAGGCCAGGCGAACGAGGCGGAGATCTATTGCCAGCGCGTGCTGGCCGCGTGGCCGGGGCAGGCCGACGCGCTGCATCTGCTGGGCCTGATGGCTCACGCGTACGGCAATCTGGACCTGGCGATCGACCATCTGCGCCAGGCGTGCATGGCGCCGCGTGCGCCGGCCATCTATTCGAGCAATCTCGCGGAGATGTATCGCCGCAAGGGCATGCTCGCAGAAGGCGAGGAAGCCGCGCGGCGCGCGGTCGCGATGGATCCGGCGCTGGTCGAGGGCTGGAACAACCTGGGCATCCTGCTGCAGGAAGCCGGCAAGCTGGAGCAAAGCCGGGACTGCCTGGAGCGCGTGGTCGCGCTGACGCCGAACGTGCCGCAGGCACATAACAATCTCGCCAACACGTACCGGCGTCTCGCGAGGCTGGATCTGGCCGGGCCGCATTATCGCGAGGCGCTGAAGCTCGATCCGGACTATGCAGAGGCGCACAGCAATCTCGCGTTCCTGCTGACCGCGCAGGGCCAGTATGAGCAGGCGGCCGCAGAGGCGCGTGTCGCCATCGAACTGAGTCCTCAGCTCGTCGATGCCTACCTGAACCTCGCGGATGCGGAGATCACGCGCCGGCGTCACGGCGCGGCGCTGCAGGCGCTGGACGCGTTGCAGTCGTTCGCGCCGCAGCATCCCGCTGGCCTGATGGCGCGCGCGCAGGCGCTGAAGCAACTGGAGCGCATGGACCGCGCGCTCGAATGCGCGCGGCAGGCGGTCGCGCTCGCGCCGCGCAGCGCCGACGCGCATCACACGCTCGCGCAGGTGCTGCAGGCGCTGGGTGAAACCGGTGAGGCGCTCGCGGAATTCGAACAGGCGGCCGCGTTGCCCGGCGCGGTTGCCGAAGAGGCGCTGATCGGGCGTGCGACGCTGCTGATGGAAGCCGGTCGGAAGGCCGAAGCGACGGCGGCGTTCGATGCGGCGCTGGCGCGTTTTCCCGGCTCGGCGCGCGTGTTGTCCAGCCGCGCCGATGCGAAGACGTTCGCTCCCGGCGACCCGGATGTGGGCGCGCTCGAAGCGCTGCTTGCCGACGGCGAGCGCCGGCCGTTGCCGGACCGCATGTCGGCGCATTTCTCGCTGGGCAAGGCGTATCTCGACATCGGCGATGCCGCGCGCGCGTTTTCGCATCTGGATCAGGCCAATCGTCTGAAGCGCAGCACGTTCAGCTACGATTCCGCGGCGACCGGGCAGTGGATGCAGCGCATCGCCGACGTCGTCACGCCTGCACTGCTCGAACGGCTGAAGGGCGCGGGCGTGCAGTCGGATCTGCCGGTGTTCATCGTCGGCATGCCGCGCTCGGGCACCACGCTGGCCGAACAGATCCTGTCGTCGCATTCCGCGGTGACGGGCGCGGGCGAACTGTCGACGCTGCGCGTGATCGTCGAGGAGCACGGCGGCTTCCCGGACGCGATGGGCGCGCTCACCGCCGACGAGGCGGCGAGGATGGGCCGCGCGTATCTCGACCGGATCACCCCGCTGGCGCGGGGAAGCGCGCGGCTGATCGACAAGATGCCGGGCAACTTCCTGTACGCCGGGCTGATCCCGCTGATCCTGCCGGGCGCCCGCATCATCCATTGCCGCCGGGACGCGGTGGACACGTGCCTGTCCTGCTACACGAAGCAGTTCGCCGGCGACCAGTCGTTCGCGTACGACCAGACCGAACTGGGCGAGTTTTACCGCTACTACGAGCGGTTGATGTCGCATTGGGCCGCCGTGCTGCCGGCCGGCCGCTACCTCGAACTCGACTACGAAAGCGTGGTGGACGACCTGGAGGGCGAGGCGCGCCGGCTGATCGGCTTTCTCGGCTTGCAGTGGGAGGATGCGTGCCTGCGTTTCCACGACAACCAGCGGGTGGTGCGCACGGCGAGCGTCAACCAGGTGCGGCGGCCGATCTACAGCACGTCGAAGGGGCGCTGGCAGCGGTATGCGAGTCACCTTGAGCCGTTGCTCGCGGCGCTCGGGGTCGACGCGTGACGAATGCGCTCGCGGAGATTGAGCAGCGCGGGCGTGCGCTGCTCGCAGCAGGACGACTGGAGGATGCCGAAGCACTGGTGCGCCCGTACCTCGCATCGGGCAGCGGTCCGCTGGTGCTGTGGCGCGTGCTCGCGGACGCCATCCGCCCGCAGGGCAGGTTCGCCGAGACGCAGGCGATCCAGCAGATGCTGGTCGCGTGCGCGCCGGGGGATCTGACCGCCAGATTCAACCTGGCCGAAACGCTGTTGCTGAGGGGGGATTTCCAGCGCGGCTGGCGCGAGTATCGCTACCGCTACGGGATGGCGCACACGAAGAACCTTGAGCGCAAGGTGCAGCGCCCGCGCTGGAACGGACAGCCCATTCCGGGCAAGACGCTGCTGATCCACGACGAGCAGGGCTACGGCGACACGTTCCAGTTCATGCGCATGGTGTCGTGGGCCAAAGCCAGAAGCGGCGCGCGCGTGATTTTCGAGGTGAACGGCGAGACGCTGCCGCTCGCGCAACGCATCGCCGGCCCGGATGAAGTGATCGCGCGCGGCACGCTGCCGCCCGCGTTCGATGTGCATTGCGAGTTGATGAGCCTGCCGATGATCATGCGTATCGAACTCGCAGACCTGCCCGGACCCGTCCCGTATCTGTCCGCCGATCCGCAGCGCGTCGAGAAATGGCGGCGGCGTCTCGCGGACGTGCCGGGACTGCGGGTGGCGCTCGTCTGGGCCGGCCGGCCGACGCACGTGAACGACGCGAACCGGTCGCTTTCGCTCGCGCAGCTGGCGCCGCTCGCGCAGGCCGGCGTCACGTTCCTGTCGGTCCAGAAGGGACCCGCGTCGGCGCAGGCGGACCGTCCGCCGCCGGGCATGCCGGTCGTCTCGCTGAGCGACGAGATCCAGGACTTCGAGGACACCGCCGCGATCGTCTCCGTTGCCGACCTGCTGATTTCCGTGGATTCGTCGCCGGTGCATCTGGCCGGCGCGCTCGGCCGTCCGGTCTGGGTAATGCTGCCGTTCGTGCCGGACTGGCGCTGGCTGCTCGGGCGCAGCGACACGCCGTGGTATCCGCGCACGCGGCTCTTCCGGCAGCCGTCGCGCGGCGACTGGGGCGGTGTGATGGCCAATATGGCGTCCGAGCTGGTGCGGCTGACGCACGAATAGCGGCGCGGCAAAGTGATGAAACCCGCCGTCAATACCTGGGATCTGTTCGATACGCTGGTTGCCCGCTTTCCGACGTGCACGGCTGGCGAGGCCTGCCGATGAGTCCGGCCTTGCGGTCCACGACCCGGCCGGCATCGAGGCTCGCCCCGGCGAACGTCATGCGCGAGCGGCGCGAACCGGCGCGTTCGTCGTTTGACCGCCAGCGCTGCGTCGCCGTCGTTGCGTGCCTGCTGCTGACGGCCGCATTCGCCGGCTGCGCCTCGCTGGACCGGAGCGCCCATGCTGATGCGCTGGCCGCGCCGGCGGGGTTGCACCGTGAGCAGATCGACACCGGCAATTTCGTGCTGACGACGTTCTCACGCATCACGCGGCCGGACGAACCGCTCGACCTCTATATCGAAGGCGACGGGCTGGCGTGGATTTCGCGCAGCGAGCCGTCGCTGGACCCGACGCCGCGCGACGCGACGGGGCTCGCGCTCGCGGCGGCGGACCCCGCGCCGAACGTCGCATATGTGGCGCGCCCGTGCCAGTTCACGCCGATGGAACAGAATCCGCGCTGCGGCGTGCCGTACTGGACGGGCAGGCGCTTCGCGCCCGATGTGGTGGCGTCGATGAACGACGCGGTGAGCCAGTTTGCCGCGCGCGTGCCGGGGCAGTCCATCAACCTGGTCGGTTATTCGGGCGGCGGCGCGCTGGCGGTGCTGGTCGCGGCGCGCCGCACCGACGTCGCGTCGATCAGGACCGTGGCGGGCAATCTCGATGACGAGTTCGTCAACCGGTTGCATCACGTTTCGCCGATGCCGGAGTCGGCGAATCCCATCGACTTCGCGGACCGGGTCGCATCCATTGCGCAGATGCATTTCAGCGGCGCAGGCGACACGGTCGTGCCGCCGGACGTGGCGCAGCGTTTCGTGGCGGCTGCCGGAAAACGCTGTGCGCAGGCACGCACGGTTGCCGACGTGACCCACGATGGCGACTGGAGCGCGTACTGGCCTCGCTTGCTGACGATCGCACCGCGCTGTTCCGGCGAACCCCATGGACCATGAGCGGCATCGGCCGTTATGCCGGGACCGGATGCGGCCGGCTGTCTTGTCGGGTCCCGACAGGCGCCGTATCCCCCGTGATGAACTTCCTTGTGTGACAACATGAAAAATCAACCGGCCACGCTGTGGTTGACCGGCCTGAGCGCCGCGGGCAAGACGACTCTGGCGCAGGCGCTCGCGGAGCGTCTCGCCGCTGCGGGGGCGGTCTGCCAGATACTCGACGGCGACGTCGTGCGCAAGGAATTGAGCCGCGATCTGGGGTTTTCGAAGGCGGATCGAAGCGAGAACATCCGGCGCGTGGCGGACCGTTGCAGGCAGATCAACGACGCCGGAACGTGGGCCATCGCCGCGCTGATTTCGCCGTACCGCGAAGATCGCGAGCAGGCGCGCCGGATCGTGGGCGAAGGCCGCTTCTTCGAGGTGTACCTGGCAACGCCGCTCGCCGTATGCGAGGCGCGCGACCCGAAGGGACTGTATCGCCGCGCACGTGCCGGCGACCTCGCGAACTTCACCGGCGTCAGCGACCCGTATGAGGAACCGCTGAACCCCGATCTGCGGCTGGACACGGCGGCGCTCTCCGTCGCGGGGTGCGTCGACGCGACGATGGATTTGATGCAACGGCGCTGATGCCGAGGGAGACGATACCCATGCCGACAGTCGATGCGAACTGGGAAGAATGGCTGGCCACCAACGTGACCCGCGGATGTAGCGCCGACTCGATGACGGACGCGATGGTGCGGGCCGGCTTCGAACCGGCTGTCGCCGATTCGGCCGTGCGTCGCGCGGTGGGCGGGGCGGTTGCCGATGGCGGGGCCGCCCCGACAGGCTCCGCGCAATATCGCTACGACCCGGCGCCGGTCTCCGCCGGGAACCTCGTGCATGCGTTCGATCGCGATGTTTCCGTGCTGATGCGCTGCGAGCGGCCACAGATCGTGATCTTCGGCGACGTGCTCTCCGCCGCCGAGTGCGACGAATTGATCGAGCGCTCGCGGCACCGGCTCAAGCGCAATACCACGATCAATCCCGAGACAGGCGCGGAAGACGTGATCCGGAACCGGACCAGCGAGGGAACATGGTTTCCGCGCGGCGAGGACGCGTTCATCGAACGGCTCGACCGGCGGATCGCGTGTCTGATGAACTGGCCGGTGGAGAACGGCGAAGGGCTGCAGATATTGCACTATGGCCCCGGCGCCGAGTATCGGCCGCATTTCGATTATTTCCCGCCGGAGCAGAGCGGCAGCGCGGTTCAACTGGCGCATGGCGGTCAACGGGTGGCGACGCTCGTCATCTACCTGAACGATGTGGCGGAAGGCGGCGAAACGGTATTTCCCGATGCGGGCATCTCGGTCACGGGCAGGAAAGGCACCGCTGTCTATTTCCGCTACATGAACGGGATGCGCCAACTCGATCCGTTGAGCTTGCACGCCGGGGCGCCGGTGCGTCGCGGGGAGAAGTGGATTGCGACGCGGTGGATGCGCGAGCACGCGTATCGGTGATGCCGGAGTGCAGTAGCGGCCGATGTGGCGACGGCGGCGGTTCGGGGTCGGGTCGTCTGGATTCGCTTTTTTCAGGCCGCCATCCGTGCTTCGTGCATCAACCTCTGCGGCGCTCGACGCAGAGCGATCCGAAGCTGCACGGGCAAGGCTTTGCTGGTGGCGTTGCGGTCATTGTTCCGATCGACCCGGCAAGTTCCGCTGAGACCAGCGCGTGATCGGAGCGCGCGTGGCCGGCGGGCACACGGACCGCCAGCCATCGGCAACACCGCGTCCTCCGTTCAGAAGTCGCCGTCCAGTCCGTCCTGCACCTGCTCCGCGGCGCGCAGCACCGCGCGCGCCTTGTTCTCGGTCTCCTGCCATTCGGACTCGGGCACCGAATCCGCGACGATGCCCGCCGCGGCCTGCACGTACAGATTGCCGTTGTGGATCAGCCCGGTGCGGATCGCGATCGCCAGGTCCATCTCGCCGTTGAACGACAGATAGCCGACCGCGCCGCCGTACAGGCCGCGCTTCACCGGCTCCAGTTCGTCGATCAGTTCCATCGCGCGAACCTTCGGCGCGCCCGACAGCGTGCCGGCCGGGAACGTCGCGCGCAGCACGTCGAAGTTGTTCATCCCCGGTTTCAGCTTGCCCTCGACCGAACTGACGATGTGCTGCACGTGCGAGTACTTCTCGATCACCATCTTGTCGGTCACCGCGACCGAGCCGATCTGCGCGATGCGGCCGACGTCGTTGCGCGCGAGGTCGATCAGCATCACGTGCTCGGCGATTTCCTTCGGATCGTTCAGCAGTTCGGTCGCCAGTTCCGTGTCGCGTTCCGGCGTGTTGCCGCGCGGACGCGTGCCGGCGAGCGGGCGGATCGTCACGATGCGGTCGTCGCCGCGCTGCTCCTGGCGCACGAGGATTTCCGGCGACGCGCCGACCACGTGGAATTCGCCGAAGTTGTAGTAGTACATGTACGGCGACGGATTCAGCGAACGCAGCGCGCGATACAGCGACAGCGGATTGTCGCGGTACGGCTTCGTCAGGCGCTGGCCGACCTGCACCTGCATCAGCTCGCCGGCCGCTATGTATTCCTTCGCCTTGCGCACCGCGGTCAGATAGTCGTCCTTCGCGAACTCGCGGTAGATCTCGGTGCGCACGCTCGCGGACGTGACCGGCGGCTGCACGGTCGCGCGCAGCCGCTGCTTCAGCTCGCGCAGCCGCAGCTTCGCTTTCGCGTACGCCTCGGGCTGCGACGGGTCCGCATAGACGATCAGATACAGCTTGCCCGCGAGGTTGTCGATCACCGCGACTTCCTCGGTCAGCAGCAGCTGGATGTCGGGCAGGCCGAGGTCGTCGGGCGGCGCGGTGTCCGCGAGCTTCTTCTCGATGTAGCGCACCGCGTCGTAGCCGAAGTAACCGGCGAGGCCGCCGCAGAAGCGCGGCAGGCCCGGACGCTGCGCGACCTTGAAGCGCGCCTGGAACTGCGCGATGAATTCGAGCGGATCGCTTTCGTGCGTCTCGATCACCGCGCCGTCGCGCACGACTTCGGACACGCCGTTGCGGGTGCGGATCAGCGTGCGCGCGGGCAGGCCGATGAACGAGTAGCGGCCGAACCGCTCGCCGCCGACCACCGATTCGAGCAGGAACGAGTTCGCGCCGCCGCGCTCGGCCTGTGCGAGCTTCAGATACAGCGACAGCGGCGTTTCGAGATCGGCGAGCGCTTCGGCGATCAGCGGGATGCGGTTGAAACCCTCGTTCGCGAGGGACTTGAATTCGAGTTCGGTCATGTTCCGATCCTGTTCGTGCAGTCGGCCGCGGGGTCGTCGGGCGGTCCGGAGGTGTCGCGTTGGGTGCGTTGCGCTGATGCGTCGTGTGTGTCGCCGGCGCGGGTCATGCGCCGGATGCGTTTCGATCGGGCCACGGGCGAACGGGACGACGCGAACCCGCTGCGTGAAGGCGACGGCTCGCGAACGAGAAGTCGTACACGCGGCAGGGTAACGTACACCGACGGCCTGTGAGCCGAAGCGTTACCGCAACGATCAAGAACGAGACACGCGCGAGTGCGCAGCGAAGTAAAAAACGTGCTGAAGACGAACTTCAGCGAACCTCGGCAGAGGTTAGCGCGACCAGCGACGCCAGGGCCATGCTCCCCGGTCGATGCTGCTCAGACTCCGTTTTTTATTCAGAAACATGATTGAAGAATGGACCTGTCTGGGTCAAGGCGAAGGTCAGTCGAGACCTTGATTGTGTGCCTGATTGTGCGCCGCGAGCGCCGTGGCGGCGTCGAGGAGCGTGGCAACTATACCATCCGATTCGATTTGTTGTACAGGCTGCCCGTGGTTGTAGCCATACGGCACGGTGAGCGTCGCCATGCCGGCTGCGCGGCCCGCCAGCGCGTCGTTTTCCGAATCGCCGATCGCGACCGCCGCCGCCGGCGCGACGCCCAGTTGCGCCAGCGCGGTCAGCATCGGCAGCGGGTCGGGTTTTTTCTTCGGCGTGCTGTCGCCGCCGATCACCACGTCGAAGTAACGCGCGAGCCCGTATTGTTCGAGCAGCCCGAGCGCGAAGCGGTGCGGCTTGTTCGTCACGCACGCGAGCTTCAGCCCCGCGTCGCGCAGCGCCGCAAGGCCGGCTTCGACGTCCGGATAGAGCCGCGTGTAGCGGCCGTTGATCTTCGCGTACTCGGCCTGATACAGCGCGAGCGCCTCGTCGAAGCGCGCCTGCGCGTCCGCTTCATCGAAGCGCGGCGCGAGCACGCTGCGCACCAGATGCTCTGAGCCCTTGCCGACGTAGTCGACCACTTCCTCGCGCGAGGTTTCGTTCGCGTCGAGCTGCGCGAGCATGCCGTTCAGGCCGGCCGCGAAGTCGTCCGCGGTATCGACCATCGTGCCGTCGAGATCGACGACCGCCGCGTCGATGCGCGCGGCGGCGAACACCGGCGCGCGGCTCATTGACGTTCCCCCGCGGTCGCGAGCTGCGCGCGCATCTGGTCGATCACCGCGCGGTA
Organism: Paraburkholderia caballeronis; assembly: GCF_900104845.1. Classification (NCBI taxonomy): domain Bacteria; kingdom Pseudomonadati; phylum Pseudomonadota; class Betaproteobacteria; order Burkholderiales; family Burkholderiaceae; genus Paraburkholderia; species Paraburkholderia caballeronis. The sequence goes on from NZ_FNSR01000001.1 coordinate 775,713, forward strand.
GTCGGGCTTGCCGAAGATCGCCGAGCCCGCGACGAACGTGTCCGCGCCGGCCGCCGCGATCTCCGCGATGTTGTCGATCTTCACGCCGCCGTCCACTTCGAGATGGATCTCGCGGCCGGTCTTGTCGCGGTACGCGTCGATGCGGCGGCGCGCCTCCCGCAGCTTCACGAGCGCCTCCGGAATGAACGACTGCCCGCCGAAACCCGGATTCACCGACATGATCAGCACGAGGTCCACCTTGTCCATCACATAGTCGAGATACGAAAGCGGCGTCGCCGGATTGAACACGAGGCCCGCCTTGCAGCCGTGGTCGCGGATCAGCGACAGCGTGCGGTCGATGTGGTCCGAGCCTTCCGGATGGAAGCTGATCAGGTTCGCGCCGGCCTTCGCGAAGTCCGGCACGATGCGGTCGACCGGGCGCACCATCAGATGCACGTCGATCGGCACCTGCACGTGCGGACGGATCGCCTCGCAGACGAGCGGGCCGATCGTCAGGTTCGGCACGTAGTGGTTGTCCATCACGTCGAAGTGGATCCAGTCCGCGCCGGCCGCGACGACGTTGCGGACTTCTTCGCCGAGGCGGGCGAAGTCGGCGGACAGGATGCTGGGGGCGATACGGAAGGTCGTCATGGCGTGAACCGGAGCAGGCGAAAAGCGCCATTTTACCGCCACCCGGCAGCACGAACCGGCCGGAATGCGGGTCGCCGGCGGACAGGTTGCCGCCGCGCGACACGCCGGGCGCGGCGGGCGCGGCACGTTAGCCGTTTGCCGTGCGATCCGCGGCGTTGCCGGGTTGCGGGCACCTGCCGCATCAAGCAGAATGCGAAACCATACCGGACGTCCGACGAAGTCCGCTGACCGTTGCCGGACGGGCGTCCGGCGCGATCTCCGGCGCGTTGCGCCCGCCTTATCGACCGGAATCAGGATGAGCCAGTACGAATTCAGCGTGACGTCGCAGGTGCGCTACCTGCCCGAAGAGTCGGATCCGGAGCGCCGCCAGTATGCGTTCGCGTACACGTTGACCATCCGCAATACCGGCCTCGTGAGCGCGCAATTGATCGCGCGCCATTGGGTGATCACCGACAGCGACAGCCACGTGCAGGAAGTGAAGGGGCTCGGCGTCGTCGGCCATCAGCCGCTGCTGAAGCCGGGCGAGCAGTTCGAGTACACGAGCTGGGCCGTGATCGCGACGCCGGTCGGCACGATGCGCGGCGAGTACTTCTGCGTGGCGGAGGACGGCGAGCGGTTCGACGCGCCGGTGCCGGAGTTCGTGCTGCGGATGCCGCGCACGCTGCATTGAACCGCCCGCGCGAACGGCGGTCTGCCTGCTAGTCCGGGCGGCGCGGCGCGCGCTTCTGTTTTTTCTTGCCCGACGTCGTCCACACGACGATGTAGACCACGAGGAAGAGCGGGATCAGGATTTCCAGCCCAACCATCAGCAGCGGGTATTCGTCGAATAAATCAGACATGGCGTTTTCCATCAAGAACAACCATTGTAGGCAGGTTTCGGGGTCCGCTTTTCCGCGCTTTTTCGACGGACTGCCGCGCGGCGGGCTGCGTCGCGCGTGCGGCTGGATCGGCGCGCTGTCGGTTGCGGTGCTGCTCGCGTCGTGCGGCGGGCGCAACGTCGTGCGGACCGCGCCGCCGACCGGCCCGGCGATCGTGCCGGGTCAGATCGCGGCCGCGCGGCTCACGCCGGTCGCATGGCAGCAGGTGCCGGGCTGGCAGGACGATTCGCTGATCGGCGCGACGGCCGCGCTGCGCGAGAACTGCGCGCGGGTCGCGCGCGAGCCGCGCTGGCAGCGCGCGTGCGCGGCGGCGACGCAACTCGACGACCTCGACGTTGCGGGTGCGCGCACGTTCTTCGAGACGTACTTCACGCCGTTCCAGTTCGCGAACACCGACGGCACGCTCGACGGCCTCGTGACCGGCTACTACGAGCCGCTGCTGCACGGCTCGCGCGTGCGCCACGGCATCTATCAGACCGCGCTGTACCGCTGGCCGTCCGGCTATCGCGCGGGCGCGGCGCTGCCGCCGCGCGCGCAGCTCGAACGCGCGGGCGTGCTCGACGGCAACGAACTGGTGTGGGTCGACGATCCGATCGAGGCGTTTTTCCTCCAGGTGCAGGGCTCCGGCCGGGTGCTGATGGAAGACGGCAGCGTGATGCGGGTCGGCTTCGGCGGCACCAACAACCAGCCGTACCGGTCGATCGGCCGCTGGCTGCTGGACCATGGCGAACTGACGCCCGCGCAGGCGACGATGCAGGGAATCAAGGCGTGGGCGCGCGCGAACCCGTCGCGCGTCGACGGCTTGCTCGACACGAATCCGCGTTTCGTGTTCTTCCGCGAGATGCCGTCCGGCGAGAACGCGCCGACCGGCGGCGCGGACGGCCCGATCGGCGCGCTCGGCGTGCCGCTGACGCCGGAGCGGTCGATCGCGGTGGACCCGTCGTCGATCCCGCTCGGCACGCCGGTGTTCCTGCAGACGACCCGGCCGCTGACGAACACGCCGCTGAACCGGCTCGTGTTCGCGCAGGACACGGGTTCCGCGATCAAGGGCGGCGTGCGCGCGGACTACTTCTGGGGACTCGGCGACGAGGCCGGCGACCTGGCCGGCAAGATGAAGCAGGGCGGCCGGATGTGGCTGCTGTTTCCGAACTCGTGATTGCCGGCGGATGGCTGGCGGGTGCGAACGACAGAGGGGCCGGCGGCGCGCTGCCGCCGGCCCCTCTGCTTATGTAGGCGCGTAGTGCGGGCGCGTTACGAGAACCGCTTGTCCACGATGCGCCGCGCCTTGCCGACCGAACGTTCGATGCCGTTCACCGGCAGCACGTTGACGATCGCGGTCACGCCGACCAGCGCCTTGATGTCGTAGGCGAGCGCCTGGCCCGCGCGGATCGGTTCGCCCGTTGCCTCGGCCGCATCCGACGCCGGCTCGACGTTCAGCGTCATCACGTCGAGCGGGCCTTCCTTCGTCAGCACCACCTGATAATGCGGCGCGAGCGCATGCTGCTTCAGCAGCAGCTCCTCGATCTGCGTCGGAAACACGTTCACGCCGCGGATGATCATCATGTCGTCCGAGCGGCCGGTGATCTTCTCCATCCGCCGCATCGTGCGCGCGGTGCCGGGCAGCAGGCGCGTGAGGTCGCGCGTGCGGTAGCGGACGATCGGCAGCGCCTCCTTGGTCAGCGACGTGAACACCAGTTCGCCGAATTCGCCTTCGGGCAGCACCTCGCCGGTCTCCGGGTCGATGATCTCCGGATAGAAATGGTCTTCCCAGATCGTCGGGCCGTCCTGCGTTTCCGCGCATTCGCACGCGACGCCCGGCCCCATCACTTCCGACAGCCCGTAGATGTCGACCGCCGTGATGCCGGCGCGCTGCTCGATGGCCGAACGCATCTCGTTGGTCCACGGCTCCGCGCCGAAGATGCCGACGCGCAGCGACGACTTCGCCGGATCGAGGCCCTGGCGCTCCATCTCGTCGGCGATCGACAGCATGTAGCTCGGCGTGACCATGATGATGTCCGGCCGGAAGTCCTGGATCAGTTGCACCTGCTTTTCGGTCTGGCCGCCGCCGAACGGGATCACCGTGAGGCCCGCGCGCTCCGCGCCGTAGTGCGCGCCGAGCCCGCCGGTGAAGAGGCCGTAGCCGTAGCTCACGTGCACCTTGTCGCCGCGCCGCGCGCCGGCCGCGCGGATCGAGCGCGCGACGAGGTTCGCCCACGTGTCGATGTCGCGCGCGGTGTAGCCGACGACGGTCGGCTTGCCGGTCGTGCCCGACGACGCGTGAATCCGCGAGACCTGCTCCTGCGGCACCGCGAACATCCCGAACGGGTAGTTGTCGCGCAGGTCCTTCTTGGTCGTGAACGGGAAGCGCGCGAGATCGGACAGCGATTGCAGCTCGGACGGATGGACGCCGGCCTCGTCGAACTTGCGGCGATAGACCGGCGAGTTCTCGTACGCGTGCGTCAGCGACCACTTCAGTCGCGTGAGCTGAAGCGCCGCGAGTTCGTCGCGGCTCGCCGTTTCGATGGGGTCGAGCGGCAGCGTGGTGGTCATCGGTGTCTCCTGAGCCTTCAAAAAGATTACGCGGGATGTCGGGTGATTCAATGCGGGTTGACCCGGCCGGACCTCGCTCTGTGCGGCGGGTCTGCGGCCGTCGTCGGATGTCGTATGCGGCTGGCGGGTTTGCCGGTCTTGCCGTCTAGTCCGCGACCGGAATGACGGTGCCGCGGATTTGCGCGGACTTGCCGCGAAAGAGCGCCACCGTTTCGCCGGCGCGGTTCGTGACCGTTATGTCGTACACGCCGTTGCGGCCCGACAGGATCTGCTCGACCGCTTCGGCGGCGAGCACGTCGTCGGGCTGCACGGGACGCAGGAATTCGATCGAGCAGCCGGCCGCGACTGTGTTCACGTTGTACGAGTTGCACGCGAACGCGAACGTGGAGTCGGCGAGCGTGAAGATCAGTCCGCCGTGGCAGATCTGATGGCCGTTCAGGAAGTCCGGCCGCACGGCCATGCGCAGCTTCGCGTAGCCGGCGCGGACTTCGACGAGTTCGATGCCGAGCGCGCGGCTGCATGCGTCCGCTTCGTACATCGCGTGCGCGGTGGCGCGCGCGAGTTCGTCGGGGCTCATCGATGCGGGGTGCTGGAGTTCGGATGACATGTCAACGGCCCTCGAAGCGCGGCGCGCGTTTTTCGATGAACGCGCGGACGCCTTCCGCGTAGTCGTGCGACGCGCCCAGTTCGCGTTGCAGGTCGCGTTCGAGATCGAGCTGCTGGTCGAGCGTGTTCGTCGCGGCGGCGCGCAGCGCGCTGCGGGTCGCGACGAGCGCGCGTGTCGGCTGCTGCGCGAGTTGCGCGGCGAGTTTCGTCGCGGCCTGTGGCAGTTCGGCGTCGTCGACGACCTGCCACACGAGCCCCCAGCTCTCGGCCTTTTCTGCGCCGAGTTTCTCGCCGGTCATCGCGAGCCCGAGCGCGCGCGCGACGCCGACGCGCTGCGGCAGGAACCAGGTGCCGCCCGAGTCCGGCACCAGGCCGATCTTCACGAACGCCTGGATGAAGCTCGCGGAGCGCGCGGCGATCGCGATGTCGCACGCGAGCGCGAGATTCGCGCCGGCGCCGGCGGCCGTGCCGTTGACCGCGGCGATCGTCGGCATCGGCAGCGCGTGGAGCCGGCGGATCAGCGGGTTGAAGTGCTCGTCGATCAGCGCGCCGAGATCGGTCGATGCGCCCGGCGTGAAGTCCAGGTCCGCGAGGTCCTGGCCCGCGCAGAAGCCGCGCCCGGCGCCGGTCAGCACGAGCGCGCGCGCGTTGGCCGCGACGGCTTCGTCGAGCGCGGCCGCGAGTTCGCGGTGCATTGCGCGCGTGAAGCTGTTGAGCTTGTCGGGGCGGTTCAGCGTGACCGTCGCGACGCGCGTGGCGGCGTCGAGGTCGAGCCGGATCGATTCGTAGGCCATCGGTTGTCTCCTTGTCTGCGTGTTCGGTGCGGCGTTCGCGCGGCGGCGCGACCTGGCTTTCAGGCCTGGCCGTCAGACCCGCTCGATCGCGAGCGCGATGCCCTGGCCGACGCCGATGCACATCGTGCACAGCGCGAAGCGCCCGTTCGTGCGTTCGAGCTGATACATCGCGGTCGTCACGAGACGCGCGCCGGACGCGCCGAGCGGATGCCCGAGCGCGATCGCGCCGCCGTTCGGGTTCACGCGCGGATCGTCGTCGGCGACGCCGAGCATCCGCAGCACCGCGAGCCCCTGTGACGCGAACGCTTCGTTCAGCTCGATCACGTCGAACTGATCGATCGTCATGCCGAGTTGCGCGAGCAGCTTGCGGGTGGCCGGCGCGGGGCCGATGCCCATGATGCGCGGCTCGACGCCGGCCGTCGCCATGCCGAGCACCCGCGCGCGGCGGCGCAGGCCGTAGCGTTCGGCGGCGGCATCGCTTGCGAGCAGCAGCGCGCACGCGCCGTCGTTCACGCCCGAGGCGTTGCCGGCCGTCACCGTACCGTCCGGGCGGACGACGCCCTTCAGCTTGCCGAGCGTTTCGAGCGACGTTTCGCGCGGATGCTCGTCGAGCGTCACGCGAATCGGATCGCCTTTCTTCTGCGCGACTTCGACCGCGACGATCTCCTGCGCGAGCGTGCCGTCACGCTGCGCGCGCGCCGCCTTCTGCTGGCTGCGCAGCGCGAACGCGTCCTGATCCGCGCGGCTGATGCCGAAATCGACCGCCACGTTTTCGGCCGTCTCCGGCATCGAGTCGATCCCGTATTCGCGCTTCATCAGCGGATTGACGAAACGCCAGCCGATCGTCGTGTCGTAGACCGCCGCGTCGCGTGCGAACGCGCTGGCCGCCTTGCCCATCACGAACGGTGCGCGCGTCATGCTCTCGACGCCGCCCGCGATCATCAGTTGCGCTTCGCCGGCCTTGATCGCGCGCGCCGCGCTGCCGACCGCGTCCATGCCCGACCCGCACAGGCGGTTCAGCGTGCCGCCGGGCGCGTCGGTCGGCAGGCCCGCAAGCAGCGCGGCCATCCGCGCGACGTTGCGGTTGTCCTCGCCGGCCTGGTTCGCGCAGCCGTACAGCACGTCGTCGAGCGCCTGCCAGTCCACGCCGGGATTGCGCGCGGCGAGCGCGCGGATCGGCACCGCGGCGAGGTCGTCCGCGCGGACGTCTTTCAGGGCGCCGCCGTAGCGGCCGAACGGGGTGCGAATCGCGTCGCAGATAAAGGCATCGGTCATCTTCGGTTCCTGCGGCACGACGGGGGAAGGCCGTCGTGCCGATGATGCTACGGGGAGGGGGCGCGGCGCGCCATTCGGCCGAACGGACTAGGCCGTTGCGCCGGCTTGAGCGGGCGCCGCCTTCGGCTCAACATGGACGCGGCTTTGAACCACGCGGAAGCGGTTCGCGACGAATGCGGCGTCGGCGAGCGCGGCGTTCGCGGCTGGATTCGCGCCGGTGCCGTGGAAGTCCGAGAACGCGGCCGACTGGTTCACGAACACGCCGCCGGTCAGGTTGATCGACAGCGCGACGCCGCCGGTGATCGCCGCTTCGTGCGCGGCGTCGATCACCTCGTCGTCGGTGCTGTAGACGGACAGCGTGAGCGCGCCGTGGTCGCGGGCGATCGAGCCGGCGAGTTCCAGCGACTGAGCGGTCGAGTCGGTTGCGATCACGAACGAGATCGGGCCGAACCATTCGCGCGTGAACGACGCGGCGTCGCGTGCTGCGTCCAGTTGCAGCACGAGCGGCGTGCGCACGCGCGCGGCGGGGAACTGCGGGTGTTCGAGCGTCTGACTGTCGGCGAGCACGGCGCCGAGCGGGCGCGCTTCGTCGAGGCGCTGGATCACGCCGTCGTTCTGGATCGCGCCGAGCACTTCGACGGCGCGCGCCGGATCGGCGACGAACTTCTGCACCGCGCCGGCGATCGCCTGCGCGACGGCGTCGAAGCCGACGTGGCCGTCCGCGGTGCGGATGCCGTCGCGCGGCACGTAGATGTTCTGCGGCGCGGTGCACATCTGGCCGGAGTACAGCGACAGCGAGAAGGCGATGTTGCGCGCCGCCGCCTTCAGGTCGTCGACCGAGTCGATCACGATCTGGTTGACGCCGGCCTTTTCCGTGTACACCTGCGCCTGGTGCGCATGCTGTTCGAGCCAGTTGCCGTTCTGCGAACTGCCGGTGAAGTCGATCAGCCGGATTTCCGGGCGCAGCGCGAGGTCCTGCACGAGCGCGCCGTCGTTCGGCTCGGTCGCGAGCAGCGTGACCACGTTCGGATCGAAGCCCGCTTCGCGCAGCACGTCGCGCGCGATGCGCACGGTGATCGCGAGCGGCAGGATCGCGCCCGGGTGCGGTTTCACGATGACCGTGTTGCCGGTCGCGAGATCGGCGAACAGGCCGGGGTAGCCGTTCCACGTCGGGAACGTGCAGCAGCCCAGCACGAGGCCGGTGCCGCGCGGCACGATCGTGAAGCGCTTGCGCATCGCGAGCGGCGGGTTCTTGCCCTGTGGCTTTTCCCAGTGCGCGTCGGCCGGGATGCGGCGAAGCTGGTCCCACGCGTATGCAACCGCTTCGAGCGCGCGGTCCTGGGCGTGCGGGCCGCCCGCCTGGAACGCCATCATGAACGCCTGGCCGGTCGTGTGCATCACGCTGTACGCGATCTCGAAGCTCGCGCGGTTCAACCGCGACAGGATTTCGAGGCTCACGCCGACCCATGCCTGCGGGCCGGCTTCACGCCATGCGCGCTGGGCTGCGCCGGCGGCGGCGATCAACTGGTCGGGTGTCGATTTCGGGTAGCGCGCGCCGAGTGCGAAGCCGAACGGCGACGATTCGCTGCCGACCGTTTCGCCGGTCGACGGCTGGTCGAGTTCGAACGGGCGGTTCAGGTGAGACTTGAACGCCGCTTCGCCATCCGCGTTCGCCGTTTCCCCGTACACTTTCGGGCTGGGCATTTCGGCGAACGGGCTCCAGTAGCCGCGCGTCTCGATGGCGGTGAGCGCCTGTTGCAGCGCGTTCTCGTGCTTGCTGAATAACGGATGTGTCATGGCGCAACGTAGGTGGAAACGGGTTGGTGGAACCAGTGCCGATTAATTGACCGACCGGTTGGTCGACAAATGTTAGCATTAGTCAAAGAACGGTGCGAAAAATTTTCGGGTTTTTTATCGGGAAGGAGGGTGTATGGCTTATGAAAACATTCTGATCGACACGCACGGGCGCGTCGGCCTCGTCACGCTGAACCGGCCGAAGGCGCTCAACGCGCTGAACGACGCGCTGATGGACGAACTGGGCGCGGCGCTGAAGGCATTCGACGCGGACGAGGGGATCGGTGCGATCGTGATCACCGGCAGCGAGAAGGCATTCGCGGCGGGCGCCGACATCGGGATGATGGCGAGCTACACGTTCATGGACGTGTACAAGGGCGACTACATCACGCGCAACTGGGAGACGATCCGCTCGATCCGCAAGCCGATCATCGCGGCGGTGGCGGGCTTTGCGCTTGGCGGCGGCTGCGAGCTGGCGATGATGTGCGACATCATCTTTGCGGCGGACACCGCGAAGTTCGGGCAGCCGGAGATCAAGCTCGGCGTGATTCCGGGCGCAGGCGGCACGCAGCGGCTGCCGCGCGCGGTGTCGAAAGCGAAGGCGATGGATCTGTGCCTGACCGGGCGGATGATGGACGCGGAAGAGGCGGAGCGGGCCGGCCTCGTGTCGCGGATCATTCCGGCGGCGAACCTCGTCGAGGAGGCGATTACGGCGGCGACGATCATCTCTGGTTATTCGCTGCCTGCGGTGATGATGGCGAAGGAGTCGGTGAACCGCGCATACGAGACGACGCTGGCCGAGGGCGTGCACTTCGAGCGCCGCATGTTCCACTCGCTGTTCGCGACCGAGGATCAGAAGGAAGGGATGGCCGCGTTCGTCGAGAAGCGCAAGCCGGAGTTCAAGAACCGGTAGCGAAGTGGGTGGTGGTCTGCCGCAGGTGGTGAGTGATGCTGCTCAATTTTCTGCGTCAGGCTCTTGCCTGCTGCGACGGGATAGCCTACTATTCGGCTCCCCGCGAGAGGCGGGGAAACTGCGAAGTTGGGCGGGGCCTGACATGCGGTGGCGGGGTCAACATCCGGAAGGGGTAGCGGTAAAAAAGGTGTTGACGAAGCGGGAAAGGTTGTTCATAATCTCGTTTCTCTGCTGCTGACGCAGCAACGCACGAAACGCCGGGTAGTGAGTGGTTTTCCGGGGTTGAGTGTGACGCGATCTTTAAAAATTTACAGCCGATAAGTGTGGGCGCTCGATGCGGACTGCGCGACATCCTCTCCTTCGGGAGGGGGTGCAGCAAAAGTATCAGCAGCAAGGCGCTCGCACGAAAGTAAAGGTGGGTTTCACGCCCGTTGAGAAACGGGGGTGGAATCTGTCAGCACTTTGAGTGAGCGACCGGCTCCGGTGAGAGATCACTGGAACCGAAAGACAGTAACAGGTTTGAACTGAAGAGTTTGATCCTGGCTCAGATTGAACGCTGGCGGCATGCCTTACACATGCAAGTCGAACGGCAGCGCGGGGGCAACCCTGGCGGCGAGTGGCGAACGGGTGAGTAATACATCGGAACGTGTCCATTAGTGGGGGATAGCCCGGCGAAAGCCGGATTAATACCGCATACGATCTGTGGATGAAAGCGGGGGACCGAAAGGCCTCGCGCTAACGGGGCGGCCGATGGCGGATTAGGTAGTTGGTGGGGTAAAGGCCTACCAAGCCGACGATCCGTAGCTGGTCTGAGAGGACGACCAGCCACACTGGGACTGAGACACGGCCCAGACTCCTACGGGAGGCAGCAGTGGGGAATTTTGGACAATGGGGGCAACCCTGATCCAGCAATGCCGCGTGTGTGAAGAAGGCCTTCGGGTTGTAAAGCACTTTTGTCCGGAAAGAAATCATCCCTGCTAATACCGGGGGTGGATGACGGTACCGGAAGAATAAGCACCGGCTAACTACGTGCCAGCAGCCGCGGTAATACGTAGGGTGCGAGCGTTAATCGGAATTACTGGGCGTAAAGCGTGCGCAGGCGGTGATGTAAGACCGATGTGAAATCCCCGGGCTTAACCTGGGAACTGCATTGGTGACTGCATCGCTGGAGTATGGCAGAGGGGGGTGGAATTCCACGTGTAGCAGTGAAATGCGTAGAGATGTGGAGGAACACCGATGGCGAAGGCAGCCCCCTGGGCCAATACTGACGCTCATGCACGAAAGCGTGGGGAGCAAACAGGATTAGATACCCTGGTAGTCCACGCCCTAAACGATGTCAACTGGTTGTTGGGGATTCATTTCCTTAGTAACGTAGCTAACGCGTGAAGTTGACCGCCTGGGGAGTACGGTCGCAAGATTAAAACTCAAAGGAATTGACGGGGACCCGCACAAGCGGTGGATGATGTGGATTAATTCGATGCAACGCGAAAAACCTTACCTACCCTTGACATGTACGGAACCCTGGTGAGAGCCGGGGGTGCCCGAAAGGGAGCCGTAACACAGGTGCTGCATGGCTGTCGTCAGCTCGTGTCGTGAGATGTTGGGTTAAGTCCCGCAACGAGCGCAACCCTTGTCCCTAGTTGCTACGCAAGAGCACTCCAGGGAGACTGCCGGTGACAAACCGGAGGAAGGTGGGGATGACGTCAAGTCCTCATGGCCCTTATGGGTAGGGCTTCACACGTCATACAATGGTCGGAACAGAGGGTCGCCAACCCGCGAGGGGGAGCCAATCCCAGAAAACCGATCGTAGTCCGGATCGCAGTCTGCAACTCGACTGCGTGAAGCTGGAATCGCTAGTAATCGCGGATCAGCATGCCGCGGTGAATACGTTCCCGGGTCTTGTACACACCGCCCGTCACACCATGGGAGTGGGTTTTGCCAGAAGTGGCTAGTCTAACCGCAAGGAGGACGGTCACCACGGCAGGATTCATGACTGGGGTGAAGTCGTAACAAGGTAGCCGTATCGGAAGGTGCGGCTGGATCACCTCCTTTCCAGAGCTATGCGCGGTTCACGTGTCAGAGCGCTCACACTTGTCGGCTGTAGAGAGAAGGACAGACCCGGGGGTCTGTAGCTCAGTCGGTTAGAGCACCGTCTTGATAAGGCGGGGGTCGCTGGTTCGAATCCAGCCAGACCCACCATCCTGGTCCGGAGGGTGCGAGCCACAGTCTCCCGCGTGTGTACGCAAGACACGGGGGGCATAGCTCAGCTGGGAGAGCACCTGCTTTGCAAGCAGGGGGTCGTCGGTTCGATCCCGTCTGCCTCCACCAAGGTCTGTCCATCAGTCATCAGTGCACAGTGTCCTGTTCAGGGTATTGCGCATTGGCGACTGAGCCAGTCAGCTGATTATCGGCTGTCGTTCTTTAACAATCAGGAAGAAGTAGTAAAGAGATTCATCGAAAGCACTTAGAGATGGGTGTGAGTAGAGAATCAGGGTTGTGATTGTATCGATGTATCTCAAGGCCGTCGCAAGACGGATTGGAATACGGCACAACGCTAAAACTCAACCTGTAGCGGAGCGGCTTCGAAAGAGGCCCACCCGTTATAGGGTCAAGCGAACAAGTGCATGTGGTGGATGCCTTGGCGATCACAGGCGATGAAGGACGCGGTAGCCTGCGAAAAGCTCCGGGGAGCTGGCAAACAAGCTTTGATCCGGAGATGTCCGAATGGGGAAACCCACTCCGAATGGAGTATCCATGGCTGAATACATAGGCCATGTGAAGCGAACGCGGCGAACTGAAACATCTAAGTAGCCGCAGGAACAGAAATCAACCGAGATTCCCAGAGTAGTGGCGAGCGAAATGGGATCAGCCTGCATTCTTTATCTGTACCGTTAGTCGAACGCTCTGGAAAGTGCGGCCATAGCAGGTGATAGCCCTGTAGACGAAAACGGCATGGAAGAACTAGGTATGCGACAAGTAGGGCGGGACACGTGAAATCCTGTCTGAAGATGGGGGGACCATCCTCCAAGGCTAAATACTCGTGATCGACCGATAGTGAACCAGTACCGTGAGGGAAAGGCGAAAAGAACCCCGGGAGGGGAGTGAAACAGATCCTGAAACCGCATGCATACAAACAGTCGGAGCCTCGCAAGGGGTGACGGCGTACCTTTTGTATAATGGGTCAGCGACTTACATTCAGTGGCGAGCTTAACCGTATAGGGCAGGCGTAGCGAAAGCGAGTCCGAACAGGGCGTCCAGTCGCTGGGTGTAGACCCGAAACCAGGTGATCTATCCATGGCCAGGCTGAAGGCACGGTAACACGTGCTGGAGGGCCGAACCCACTAACGTTGAAAAGTTAGGGGATGAGCTGTGGATAGGGGTGAAAGGCTAAACAAACCTGGAAATAGCTGGTTCTCTCCGAAAACTATTTAGGTAGTGCCTCGTGTATCACCTTCGGGGGTAGAGCACTGTCATGGTTGAAGGGTCCATTGCGGATTACTTCGCCATAGCAAACTCCGAATACCGAAGAGTGCAATCACGGGAGACAGACATCGGGTGCTAACGTCCGGTGTCAAGAGGGAAACAACCCAGACCGCCAGCTAAGGTCCCTAAAATTGGCTAAGTGGGAAACGAAGTGGGAAGGCAAAAACAGTCAGGAGGTTGGCTTAGAAGCAGCCACCCTTTAAAGAAAGCGTAATAGCTCACTGATCGAGTCGTCCTGCGCGGAAGATGTAACGGGGCTAAGCCAGTTACCGAAGCTGCGGATGCGTGCTTGCACGCATGGTAGGAGAGCGTTCCGTAAGCCTGCGAAGGTGCACTGGAAAGTGTGCTGGAGGTATCGGAAGTGCGAATGCTGACATGAGTAGCGATAAAGGGGGTGAAAGGCCCCCTCGCCGTAAGCCCAAGGTTTCCTACGCAACGTTCATCGGCGTAGGGTGAGTCGGCCCCTAAGGCGAGGCAGAAATGCGTAGCTGATGGGAAGCAGATTAATATTTCTGCACCATTGTGAAATGCGATGGGGGACGGATCGCGGAAGGTTGTCCGGGTGTTGGAAGTCCCGGTCGCTGCATTGGAGAAGGTACCCTGGCAAATCCGGGTACGGAATTCAAGGGTGTGGCGCGAGCTCCTTCGGGAGCGAAGCAATCGGAAGGGGTTCCAGGAAAAGCCTCTAAGCTTCAGTTTCACAGTGACCGTACCGCAAACCGACACAGGTGGGCGAGATGAGTATTCTAAGGCGCTTGAGAGAACTCGGGAGAAGGAACTCGGCAAATTGGTACCGTAACTTCGGGATAAGGTACGCCCCTGTAGCTTGAGCGGCTCGCGCCGTGAGGGTGAAGGGGTTGCAATAAACTGGTGGCTGCGACTGTTTAATAAAAACACAGCACTCTGCAAACACGAAAGTGGACGTATAGGGTGTGACGCCTGCCCGGTGCCGGAAGATTAAATGATGGGGTGCAAGCTCTTGATTGAAGTCCCGGTAAACGGCGGCCGTAACTATAACGGTCCTAAGGTAGCGAAATTCCTTGTCGGGTAAGTTCCGACCTGCACGAATGGCGTAACGATGGCCACACTGTCTCCTCCCGAGACTCAGCGAAGTTGAAGTGTTTGTGATGATGCAATCTCCCCGCGGCTAGACGGAAAGACCCCATGAACCTTTACTGCAGCTTTGCATTGGACTTTGAACCGGTTTGTGTAGGATAGGTGGGAGGCTGTGAAGCGGCAACGCCAGTTGTCGTGGAGCCGTCCTTGAAATACCACCCTGATCTGTTTGAGGTTCTAACCTTGGTCCGTTATCCGGATCGGGGACAGTGCATGGCAGGCAGTTTGACTGGGGCGGTCTCCTCCCAAAGGGTAACGGAGGAGTACGAAGGTACGCTAGGTACGGTCGGAAATCGTGCTGATAGTGCAATGGCATAAGCGTGCTTGACTGCGAGACTGACAAGTCGAGCAGGTGCGAAAGCAGGTCATAGTGATCCGGTGGTTCTGTATGGAAGGGCCATCGCTCAACGGATAAAAGGTACTCTGGGGATAACAGGCTGATACCGCCCAAGAGTTCATATCGACGGCGGTGTTTGGCACCTCGATGTCGGCTCATCTCATCCTGGGGCTGTAGCCGGTCCCAAGGGTATGGCTGTTCGCCATTTAAAGAGGTACGTGAGCTGGGTTTAAAACGTCGTGAGACAGTTTGGTCCCTATCTGCCGTGGGCGCTGGAAGTTTGAGGGGGCCTGCTCCTAGTACGAGAGGACCGGAGTGGACGAACCTCTGGTGTACCGGTTGTCACGCCAGTGGCATCGCCGGGTAGCTATGTTCGGAAGAGATAACCGCTGAAAGCATCTAAGCGGGAAACTCGCCTCAAGATGAGACTTCCCCGGGGCTTCGAGCCCCTTGAAGGGTCGTTCAAGACCAGGACGTTGATAGGTCAGGTGTGGAAGCGCAGTAATGCGTTAAGCTAACTGATACTAATTGCCCGTAAGGCTTGATCCTATAACAGGTGTGTCGGTCATGGCCGGTGCCTCAGCACCCGGCCGGACCCATCCCCCAGCGGGATGCGCCGCAAGTTGAGAACGTGTTGTGCAGAACATCACAACCCCCACTCTTTACGCTTCTTCCAGATTGGCTGTGGCGCGACCCCAAACCGCGACGCAGCAACCCGTCATGCCTGATGACCATAGCGAGTCGGTCCCACCCCTTCCCATCCCGAACAGGACCGTGAAACGACTCCACGCCGATGATAGTGCGGATTGCCCGTGTGAAAGTAGGTAATCGTCAGGCTCCTCATGCTGTCCCCGATACCCCGGCCTCTCCACCCAACGGAGGGTCGGGGTTCGGCGTTTACGGCACTGAAAAACAATAAACGCCCCGGCTCGGCGTTCAGTACCTCAGTGGCGGCGGGACCGCCCAGCCACGCGATGCGACTTACCCTCGCGACAGAAACCGTGTCGCCAACTGTACCCAGTACGTCGATCCAACCGGCAGCAACTGGTCGTTGAAGTCATAACTCGCGTTGTGCAGCATGCACGGACCGGCTCCATGCCCCGCATCACGATGCCCGCCATCGCCGTTCCCAAGAAACGCATAGCAGCCCGGCTTCTCAAGCAGCATGAACGAGAAATCCTCGGCGCCCATCGTCGGCTCGACATTCGTCTCAACGCGTTCAGAACCGATAACCTCTTTCATTACCTCAGCCGCGAACTGCGTTTCCGCCGCGCTATTCACCGTTGGCGGATAGTTGCGATGAAACGCGACCTCCACCGTGCAGTCGTACGCCGCCGCCGTGCTTTCAGCGATCCTGCGCATCCGCGACTCGATCAGATCCAGCGTTTCCGTCGTAAACGTCCGCACGGTCCCGCCAATCCACGCTACGTTAGGCACGACGTTCACCGCATCGCCCGCATGGATCTGCGTGATCGACAGCACTGCGGTATCGAGCGGTTTCTTGTTGCGCGTGATGATCCCCTGCAGTCCGTTCGCGATCTGCACGGCCGTGAACACCGGGTCGTGACCGTTATGCGGCAGCGCCGCATGAGAGCCGATGCCCTTGATGTCGATCCTGAACTCGTTGCTCGACGCCATGATCGGGCCTTCGGTCACACCGAAGTGTCCTGCAGGCATGCCCGGCCAGTTGTGAATGCCGAACACCGCATCAACCGGGAAGCGTTCGAACAGACCGTCTTCGATCATCGCCTTCGCGCCCGCGCCGCCTTCCTCCGCCGGCTGGAAGATGAACACGATCGTTCCGTTGAACTGGCCATGCTTCGCCAGATGCCGCGCCGCGCCAAGCAGCATCGCGGTATGGCCGTCGTGCCCGCACGCATGCATCCTGCCTTCGTTGCGCGACCGGTGATCGAACGTGTTCAGCTCCTGAATCGGCAGCGCATCCATGTCCGCGCGCAGTCCGACGGACCGGTTGCCGTCGCCGCGTTTCAGCACGCCGACGACGCCGGTCTTGCCCAACCCGCGAAACACGTCGATGCCCCATTCGGTCAGCTTCGACGCGACCAGTTCCGACGTCTCTGCCTCTTCGTAGCGCAGTTCGGGATGGGCATGGATCGTTCGTCGCAGCGTCTGGATTTCTCCATGCGCCGCCTGGATTTCCGGGATCAGTTTCATGGTGGACTGTGCCTGAGCAAGTTGACACCCGGTATCTGTCCGGGTCTGGACGGTCCATTCTACGCCCAACGTTTTTTTTCCCGCTAAAGCCCCCAGGCGCATATGAGGCGCACTGCCGCTCCGTAATAAAATCGCGATATCTCAAGCAACGCACCACCAGACGGACCTCCCAGATGAATGCCCCGACCGGATTTGCCCGCGCAGTCTGCCCGCACGACTGTCCCGACACCTGCGCGATGCGCGTGACGGTCGAGGACGGCAGGGCGGTGAAGGTGACCGGAGATCCCGATCATCCACCGACCCAAGGCGTGCTGTGCACGAAGGTGAGCCGCTATGCGGAGCGGGTGCACCATCCGCGCCGGCTGACGCAGCCGATGAAGCGTGTCGGTCGCAAGGGCGAAGGCCGTTTCGAGCCGATCGGTTGGGACGAAGCGGTCGCGATCGCGGCCGCGAAGCTCGGCGAAATTGCGCGGCGCGCACCCGAAGCGATCGTGCCGTACAGCTACGCGGGCACGATGGGCCTCGTGCAGGGCGACAGCATCGCGCAGCGCTTCTTTCACAAGCTCGGCGCGTCGCGGCTCGACCGCGCGATCTGCGCGTCGGCCGGCGCGGCCGGCCTTCGCTATACGTATGGCGCGAGTGTCGGGATGCATACCGAATACTTCGCGGAAAGCGAAGTCATCCTGATCTGGGGCGCGAACCCGATCGCCTCGAACCTGCATCTGTGGACGCGCGTGCAGGAGGCAAAGCGCAACGGCGCGACGGTGATCGCGATCGATCCTTACCGCTCGCTGACGGCCGAGAAATGCCAACAGCACATCGCGCTGAAGCCGGGCACCGATGCGGCGCTCGCGCTCGGCATCATGCATGTGCTGATCGTCGAGGATCGGCTCGATCACGCGTACATCGCCGCGCACACGCAGGGTTTCGACGGACTGAAAGCGCGCGCGCTCACGTATACGCCGGCGCGCGTCGCGGCGATCTGCGGGATCGACGAGCAGACTGTCGTCGATCTCGCCCGGCTCTATGCGTCCACGCGCAAGTCGGCGATCCGGATGAACTACGGGATGCAGCGCGTGCGCGGCGGCGGCAATGCGGTGCGCGCGATCGCGTGTCTGCCCGCGTTGACCGGCGCGTGGCGCGAACGTTCGGGCGGCGCGCTGCTGTCGTCGTCGGGCTGGTCGCCGGCCGACGTGAACGCATTGCAGCGCCCGGATCTGATGCCCGGCTGGCCGTCGAAGCTGCCGCGCGTGATCAACATGAACCAGATCGGCGATGCGTTGACGCACGAAGGCGACGCGGCGTTCGGCCCGAAGATCGAAGCGATCGTCGTGTACAACTCGAATCCGGTCGCGGTCGCGCCGGATTCCGCGAAAGTGGCCGCGGGTTTCGCGCGCGACGACCTGTTCACGATCGTGCTGGAGCAGTTCCAGACCGACACCGCCGACTACGCGGACCTGCTGCTGCCTGCAACGACGCAGCTCGAACATCTGGACATCCACAAGTCGTACGGCCATACGCACGTGATGGTGAACCTGCCGGCAATCGCGCCGGTCGGCGGCGCGCTGCCGAACACGGAAATCTTCCGGCGGATCGCGCGCGGCATGCAACTGACGGAGCCGGCGCTGTTCGAGAGCGACGACGAAGTCGCATCGCGCGCGTTCCGCTGGGACGACCCCGCGCTCGAAGGCGTCGACTGGCCGACGCTGAAGGCGCAGGGCTGGGCGAAGCTGAAGATCGCGGACGCGCCGTTCGCGAACGGCGGTTTTCCGACGACGACCGGCAAGTGCGAGTTCTACAGCGACGCGCTCGCGAAGTCGGGCCTCGATCCGCTGCCGGATTATCTGCCGCCGTACGAGTCGGCCGACCATGCGCCGGAGCTGGCCGCGCGTTATCCGCTCGCCATGATCTCGCCGCCTGCCCGCAACTTCCTGAACACGACTTTCGTGAACGTCGAAAGCCTGCGCGCGACCGAAGGCGAGCCGCACCTCGATCTGCATCCGTCCGATGCGGCGGACCGCGGCGTCGCGGACGGCGACGAGGTTCGCGTATTCAACGACCGCGGATCGCTGCGCGCGCGGGCGCGCGTCACCGAGCGCGCCCGCGAAGGACTCGTCGTCGGGTTGTCGATCTGGTGGAAGAAACTCGCGCCGGACGGCCGCAACGCGAACCAGGTGACGAGCCAGGCGTTGACCGACCTCGGCGGCTCGGCGACGTTCTACGACTGCCTCGTCGAAGTCGAGCGCGCGTGAGCGTCAGGCACCGGGCGCCGCGAACGAGGTTCGAGGGTGCTTTCTAACTTGCCGCGCCGCCCGCTTGGCGGTAGAACCACCATGCTACGATCCGCCCTTTAGCACGGTCATTCTAAAAATTCAGGAGGAGACGCAGCATGGAGAAAGTCTGGCTGAAATCGTACCCGCCCGGCGTACCGGCCGAGATCGACACGTCGCGTTACGCGTCGATCACCGCGCTGCTCGAAGAGAGCTTCGAGACGAACCGGTCCAAACCCGCGTTCGCGTGCATGGGCAAGACGATCAGTTACGGCGAGCTGGACGAACTGTCGCTCCGGCTTGCCGCATGGTTCCAGTCGAAGGGCCTCGCGCCGGGCGCGCGCATCGCGGTGATGATGCCGAACGTGCTGCAGTATCCGGTCGCGCTCGCGGCGATCCTGCGCGCCGGTTATGTGGTCGTCAACGTCAATCCGCTGTACACGCCTCGCGAGCTTGAGCACCAACTGAAGGACAGCGGCGCCGAGGCGATCGTGATCCTCGAAAACTTCGCGAAGACGCTGCAGGCGGTGATCGGCCATACGGCGGTCCGGCACGTGGTCGTCGCGTCGATGGGCGACCTGCTCGGTCCGAAGGGCTGCATCGTCAACTTCGTCGTGCGGCGCGTGAAGAAGATGGTGCCCGCCTGGAGCCTGCCGGGTCACGTGCGTTTCAACGACGCGCTCGCGGACGGCGCGCGGCAGTCGTTCCGTCGGGTCGAGCAGCACCCGGACGACGTTGCGTTCCTGCAGTACACCGGCGGCACGACCGGCGTCGCGAAGGGCGCGACGCTGCTGCACCGGAACCTGATCGCGAACGTGCTGCAGTCGCAGGCGTGGCTCGACGCCGCGCGCGTCAAGCATCCGGACGTCGGCGCGGGCATCACGGTCGCCGCGCTGCCGCTCTATCACGTGTTCGCGCTGACCGTCTGCGGGCTGCTGACGATCCGCAGCGGCGGCCTTGCGGTGCTGATCCCGAATCCGCGCGACATCGCCGGCACGATCAAGTCGCTGCAGGGCTACGCGATCAACACGTTCCCCGCGGTCAACACGCTGTACAACGCGATGTTGAACCATCCGGACTTCGACAAGCTCGACTTCTCGAAGCTGATGGTCGCCAACGGCGGCGGGATGGCGGTGCAGGAAGCGGTCGCGAAACGCTGGTACGAAAAGACCCATACGCCGATCGTCGAGGGCTACGGCCTGTCGGAGACGTCGCCGAGCGTGACCTGCAATCCGACGACCGTCACCGAGTACAGCGGCACGATCGGCCTGCCGCTGCCGTCGACCGAAGTGTCGATCCGCGACGACGACGGCAACGAACTGCCGATCGGCGCGGCGGGCGAGATCTGCATTCGCGGGCCGCAGGTGATGGCCGGCTACTGGCAGCGTCCGGACGAGACCGCGAAGGTGATGACCGGCGACGGCTTCTTCAAATCCGGCGACATCGGCGTGATGGACGAGCGCGGTTACGTGAAGCTGGTTGACCGGAAGAAGGACATGATCCTCGTGTCGGGGTTCAACGTTTACCCGAACGAAGTCGAGGACGTCGTGGCGAAGCTGCCAGGCGTGTACGAGGTCGCGGCGGTCGGCGTGCCCGATCCGCATTCGGGCGAGGCGGTGAAGCTGTACATCGTGAAGAGGGATCCGGCGCTCACCGATCAGGACGTGCTCGCGTTCTGCAAGACGCAGCTCACCGGCTACAAGCGGCCGAAGCTGATCGAGTTCCGCGCCGACCTGCCGAAGAGCAACGTCGGCAAGATCCTGCGGCGCGAACTGCGGGATGGGAACGCATAAACGGCGGCTTTTTCCGCGCCAGGCAGTTCGAAACCGGCTTGCCGCGTCGGCGCAGGCCGGTTTTTTTATGCCCGCGCGCTGAAGGCAGCGGACAAGAAAAAAGGCGCCCGAAGGCGCCTTGAGTGTCTTGCTGCCGTTGTTACGACTTATTAGAACTTGTGGCGGATACCGACGCGCACGGTGACCTGGTTGGGGGTCGTCGACGGCGACAGGTTGTTGATCGCCGCAACCGCCGGGCCGCCGGTCGAGTCGGTACCCGAAGCGTGCTGGTACACGCCGGTCACGTACACGTCCGTGCGCTTCGACAGGAAATAATCGACGCCGGCCGAGTACTGGTAGTACTTTGCGGATGCGTCGCCGCCGCCGATCTTCGCGACGCTGTTGCCGTCCGTGTAATCGAATGCGACGCCTGCGAGCAGCGCCGGCGTGAATTGATACTTGAAGTTGATTTCGGCGTTGTTGAACGTCGCGTTCTGGCCGCTCTGGAACACCGGCGTTGCAGCGCCGAGGTTCGCGCCCAGGTTGCGGAAGCTGACGTTCGAGTACGTCGCGCCGATCGTGGCCGCGCCGAACGTGTACGCACCGCCCGCACCGATGACCTGGTACGTGTTCGCGTTCGCGAAGCCGCTGTACACCGGCGACGTCACGGCCGACGCCGTGCTCGTCGACGTGTTGTTGCCGAACAGGCCGCCCGCGTTCGACGGCGTGCGCGCGTTCAGGTAGGCCGCACCGAGGGTCAGCGGGCCGTTGCTGTAGCCGGCGCCGAGCGACCAGATCTGGTTCTGCGAGAAGTTGCCCGAGACGCCGCCGAAGCTGTACGTGCCGCCGAACGTCAGACCCGCGTAGTTCACGCTGGCGAACTTGACGGTGTTGTTCGTGCGATACGCGTTGTTGAAGTTGTCGAGGTCGCCCGGGTGAGCCGCGATGTAGCCGCCCCACTGGTCGCCCACTTCGAGCGGACCGACGTAATCGACGACGGAGTCGTACTGGCGACCCAGCAGCACCGAGCCGTATCGCGTGCTGCTCAGGCCGACATAAGCCTGGCGACCGAACATCAGGCCGCCTTGACCGAGCTTGCCGCTGCTCAGGTCGAAGCCGTTTTCGAGCACGAAGATGGCCTTGAGACCGCCGCCCAGGTCTTCCGCACCACGCAGGCCCCAACGGCTGCCCTGCAATACGCCGCTCGTCATGTTGATGAGGCTGGCGCCCTTGGCATTGTTCGTATAGTTAATGCCCTGGTCGATGATGCCGTACAGCGTGACGCTGCTCTGTGCGTGAGCGACGCCAGCAAACGCGCTCATTGCGGCGAGCGCGAGAAGCGACTTCTTCATTTGAATAGATCTCCAAGTTTGAACCTTCAGGCTCTTATTGGCAGGGCCGTTTTTTGTTGTGCGGCTTATGTATGGCTTGTATCGCGTGCGGCCCTGCTTGCTAACTTCGCGAGAAGTTGGACGTAATGTAACAAAAGGGTCAACCTGCACAAAGGAAAAGCCCGACGCCCGTAAGTCGCTGTTTCGTTTACACAACATGGTCTAGAATGTGCGGCTAGCTATCGGATCTGCCCCGGATTGACGGCGGTCCGCATGTTCCTGTAAAGCCGCCGCGGCACCCCTTGCCGGACGGTTGTCATCGAGAAAGGGAGGGGTTGGATGACGCTCGACGAGTTGATCACCGAGTTCGATCGGGGCCTTCGTTCGGTCACCGGAATATCGCGGATGACGCGGCCGATGCCGACGCCGCCGGCCAGTGAAGAAGCGGATGGCGAAAAAACCGTTGCGGCCGAACTGACTCCCGCCGAACGCGCGCACGCCGCGGGTCTGATGCGGGTGAACCACGTCGGCGAGGTGTGCGCGCAGGCGCTGTATCAGGCGCAGAAAATCGCGACCCGCTCGCCGGCGCTGAAGGACGCGTTCGAGCGCGCGGCGCTCGAAGAGGAAGACCATCTCGCGTGGACCGCGCGGCGCCTGCAGGCGCTCGACTCGCGCCCGAGCCTGCTGAACCCGCTGTGGTACGCGGGCGCGCTCGCGATCGGCTTCGCGGCCGGGCGACTTGGCGACAAGGTGAGCCTCGGCTTCATGGCCGAGACCGAACGCCAGGTCGAGCGTCATCTGGATTCGCATCTCGACAGCCTGCCTGCCGGCGACCGCGAATCGCGCGCGGTCGTCGAGCAGATGCGCGTCGACGAGGCGGCCCACGCAAAGTCGGCGATGGACCTGGGCGGCATCGAACTGCCGCTGCCGGTCCGGTCGCTGATGCGCGCCGCGTCGAAGGTGATGACCCGCACCGCGTACCGCATCTGAGCGCCGCTCCGTGAGACGGCGCCGCTGCCGTCCCACGGGGAAATCCGCCCGAACCCGCGTCGAACCGCCTCTTCGATCCCCGCCGAACCCCCGCCTCGCCTTGCCTGAACCCGCGCTTCTCACGTATCACCTTCACAACCCGCAGTAGCTCATTCATTCATAACGGTTTTTCACTTGAGACCGACTTGAGGATGTGGCGCTAAGTCCTTGTTCTTGCGGGTAAATTTCGTCAAAAAACGTTCAGCATCCCTTGACCCTGCTTAGGCGTTCCTCTAAAGTGGGAGACAGTGTGAGAAAGTGTATTTTTGTGTGATTTCGGGCGCGTAATCCGGTAGATTTTTTGATAATGGGCGTGCGGCGATGGTCGCCGCGTGAGGGGAAGGGAATTGTTCCAGGGGGCGTCGGCGCTGACGCTCGATGCGAAAGGGCGGATGTCGATTCCGTCTCGCTATCGGGAGGCGCTGCAAGGACAGGCAGAAGGCCGGGTGACGATCACCAAGCACCCGGACGGCTGCCTGTTGCTGTTTCCGCGCCCCGAATGGGAAGTGTTCCGCGCGAAGGTCGCCGCGCTGCCGATGGATGCGCACTGGTGGCGCCGCATTTTCCTCGGCAACGCGTCGGACGTCGAACTCGACAGCGCCGGGCGCGTGCTCGTGTCGCCCGAACTGCGCCTCGCGGCCGGAATGGAAAAGGAAGTGATGCTGCTCGGCATGGGAAGTCATTTTGAGTTGTGGGATGCGCAGACCTATGCCGCGAAGGAACAGGCGGCCATGGCGCAGGGCATGCCCGACGCGTTAAAGAATTTCACGTTCTGACCGCCGCTCAACCGTTATGGCATCTGCGATGGGACAGGGAATGCAGCATCGCACGGTGCTGCTGGACGAGGCGGTCGACGCGCTCGTCACGCGCACGGACGGCGTCTATGTGGACGGCACGTTCGGCCGTGGCGGCCACAGCCGCGCGATCCTCGGCCGGCTCGGCGACGCCGGGCGGCTGATCGCGTTCGACAAGGATCCGCTGGCGATCGCGACGGCCGGCGAAATCGCGGACCCGCGGTTTGCGATCGTGCATCAGAGTTTTGCTTCACTGCGCGACGAGCTTGCGTCGCGCGGGGTAGGGCGTGTGTCGGGCGTGCTGCTGGACCTTGGCGTGTCGTCGCCGCAAGTCGACGACCCGCAGCGCGGCTTCAGTTTCCGCGCGGACGGTCCGCTCGACATGCGGATGGACCCGACGCGCGGCGAGTCCGCCGCGGACTGGCTCGCGCGGGCCACGGTGCAGGAATTGACGGAGGTGATACGGGATTATGGGGAAGAACGGTTTGCTTTTCAGATTGCAAAGGCGCTTGTTGCTCGCCGGGCAGA
The DNA here is from genome assembly GCF_900104845.1 of Paraburkholderia caballeronis. Taxonomy (NCBI): domain Bacteria; kingdom Pseudomonadati; phylum Pseudomonadota; class Betaproteobacteria; order Burkholderiales; family Burkholderiaceae; genus Paraburkholderia; species Paraburkholderia caballeronis. The sequence continues at coordinate 799,988 of NZ_FNSR01000001.1, forward strand.
GTCCGACCGTCTCGGGCCTCTCCGGAGCACGGGCGAGCTTGCCCAAATCGTGGCTAACGTCGTCAAGACCCGTGAGAAGGGCAAGGACCCGGCAACCCGCACCTTTCAGGCTATACGGATTCACGTCAATCAAGAGCTTGCGGAGCTGCAGGTCGTTCTAGAGGCGGCATTGGCGCAGTTGGAGCAGGGGGGGCGGCTGGTCGTGATCAGCTTTCATTCGCTCGAAGACAGGATCGTCAAACGGTTCATGCAGGCGCACGCGAGTGCGCCTGCGGTCGATCGTCGTCTGCCGATCCGCGCGGTCGATCTGCCGAGCCCGCCGCTCAAGCTGCTCGGCCGCGTGTTTCCCGGCGACGCCGAAGTCGCCGCGAACCCCCGTGCCCGCTCGGCGGTGATGCGCATCGCGGAGCGCGTCACGCCATGAACCGCCTGAACATCTTCCTGCTGATCGTCGTGATGGGATGCGCGCTGTCGGTCGTCAATGCGACGAACCAGCAGCGGCAGATCTTCATCCAGTTGCAGCGCGCGCAAACGCAGGAGCGGCAACTGCAGCAGGACTACGCCCAGCTTCAATATCAGCAGAGCGCGCTGTCGAAGACGTCGCGCATCGAACAGATCGCCACCGATTCGCTCAAGATGCAGCCCGTGACGACCGGACGCACGCAATACCTGACTCTCGCGCCCGGCGCCGCACGCGCCGAGGACGCCCCGGTGCCGCCCGCCGACGCCGCTTCCGTGCCGTCCGTCCGTCGCGGAGGCGTCCGATGAAAAAGGGTTCCAGCCGCAAGAGCGTCGCTTTCTCCGCCAATCCGATCTTGTCCGTGCGCCTGTCGATGTGGCGCTCGAAGCTCGTCGTGTTCCTGTTGTTCATGGCGTTCGCCGCGCTCGCCGGGCGCGCGTTCTGGATCCAGGGGCCGGGCAACGCGTTCTATCAGAAGCAGGGCGAGAGCCGCTATCAGCGCACGCTCGAACTGCCGGCGACGCGCGGCAAGATTCTCGACCGCAACGGCCTCGTGCTCGCGACGAGCCTGCCGGTGCGCGCGATCTGGGCGATTCCCGAGTCGGTGCCGGACGACCTCGGCGCGGACAAGCTCGCGCAGCTCGGCCAGTTGCTCGGCATGACGACGAAGGAGCTGCGCGCGAAGCTGTCCGAGGACAAGACGTTCGTCTACGTGAAGCGCCAGGTGCCGCTCGACGTCGCGGCGAAGGTGACCGCGCTCGACATCCCCGGCATCTATCAGCGCAACGAGTACAAGCGTTATTACCCGGAAGGGGAGATCACCGCGCACCTGATCGGCTTCACGAACGTCGAGGACGAAGGGCAGGAAGGCGTCGAACTCGGCGACCAGAAGATTCTCGCGGGCGTGCCGGGCATCCGCCACGTGATCAAGGACCGGATGGGCCACATCATCGAGGACGTCGACGAGCAGGTCGTGCCGCACGACGGCGTCGACGTGGATCTGTCGATCGACAGCAAGATCCAGTACATCGCGTACACGAACCTGAAAGCGGCGGTCGAGAAGTTCAAGGCGAAGGCCGGCACGGCGATGGTGATCGACGTGCGCACGGGCGAGGTGCTCGCGCTCGTGAACTACCCGACGTACAACCCGAACGACCGCTCGCACCTGACCGGCGAGCAGTTGCGCAACCGGATGCTGACCGACGTGTTCGAGCCGGGCTCGATCATGAAGCCGTTTACGGTGTCGCTCGCGCTCGATCTGCACCGCGTGTCGCCGTCTACACTGGTGGATACCGGCAACGGCCGTTTCGTGCTGGACGGCGCGCAGATCACCGACGACAGCGGGTTCGGCGTCCTGACGGTCGGCGGCGTGATCCAGAAGTCGAGCAACATCGGCGCGACGAAGATCGCGATGCAGTTGAAGCCGCAGGAAATGTGGGACATGTACACCAGCATCGGTCTCGGCCAGGCGCCGAAGGTCGGATTCCCCGGCGCGGCGGTGGGGCGGCTGCGTCCGTGGAAAAGCTGGCGCCGCATCGAGCAGGCGACGATGTCGTACGGCTACGGCCTGTCCGCGTCGCTGTTCCAGCTCGCGCGCGCGTACACCGCGATCGCGCACGACGGGCAGATCCTGCCCGTGTCGATCTTCCGGACCCCCGGCGACCAGCCGGTGTCCGGTCCGCAGGTGTTCTCGCCGACGACCGCGCGCGAAGTCCGCGCGATGCTCGAAATGGTGACCGCGCCCGGCGGCACGTCGCCGGACGCGGCGGTCCCCGGCTACCGCGTCGGCGGCAAGAGCGGCACCGCGTACAAGCACGTGGGCCGTGGTTACGACCGCTCGAAGTATCGCGCGTCGTTCGTCGGCATGGCGCCGATGCCGAATCCGCGGATCGTCGTCGCGGTGTCCGTCGACGAGCCGACCGCCGGCAGCCACTTCGGCGGCCAGGTGTCCGGCCCGGTGTTCTCCGCGATCGTCGGCGACACGCTGCGCTCGCTGAACGTGCCGCCCGACATGCCGGTGAAGCAGCTCGTCGTGTCGGACGACACCGCGCAGGCCGCCCCCGCGAACACGCCGGCACTGGCGCCCGCCGCCGCAGCGCCCGCGAAACGGATCGCCAGCGCGAAGGACACGGGGCGCGCGCGCCGCATGACCGTCGCCGACAACGCGAAAACCCGCCCCGGAGTCGTACGATGAGCGCGCTGCGCACTCGACATCCGGCGCACCGGCAGATCGCCGACGCGCTTGCCTGGCTGCGCGCGCACGCGAGCCCGCAGGCCGACCTGCACGGCGACTCGCGCGCGCTGAAGGCGGGCGACGTGTTCGTCGCGTATGCGGTGGACGGCGCGGACAGCCGCCCGCACATCGCGGGCGCGATCGAGCGCGGCGCGGCCGCGGTGCTGTATCAGCCGGAAGGGTTCGGCGGACAGGTCGATCCGGCGATCTCGCTCGCGGTGCCGTCGCTCGACGCGCTCGCCGGCGAAATCGCGAGCGGCTGGTACGGCGACCCGAGCGACGCGCTGCTCGTCGTCGGCGTGACCGGCACGAACGGCAAGACGTCGTGCAGCCAATGGATTGCCGCGGCGCTCACCGGGCTCGGCAAGCGCTGCGCGATCATCGGCACGCTCGGCACCGGACTGCCGGGACAACTCGTGCACACCGGCTTCACGACGCCCGACGCGCCGCAACTGCAGCGCAGCCTGATGCAACTGCACAAGGCTGGCGCGCAGGCGGTCGCGATGGAAGTGTCGTCGCACGCGCTGCACCAGGGGCGCGTGAACGGCACCGCGTTCGACATCGCGATCTTCACGAATCTCACGCAGGACCATCTCGACTATCACCGCACGTTCGACGCGTACGAGGCCGCGAAGGCGCGCCTGTTCGCGTGGCCGGGACTGAACGCGGCGGTGGTCAACGCGGACGACGCGGCGGGCCGCCGCCTGCTTGCGGCGACGCGCGGCCGCGCGCGCACGATCGCGTACGGCATCGATACGGCTGACGACGCGCCGGCCGCCGACGCCTGGCTGCGCGCGTCGAACGTGCGCGCGAGCGCGAACGGCACCGCGTTCCGTCTCGCGACGTCCGACTGGGGCGACGCCGAGGTCGAAGTGCAGACGCTCGGCCTGTTCAACGTCAGCAACCTGCTCGGCGTGCTCGGCGCGCTGCTCGCGACGGGCGCGCCGCTGTTCGCCGCGCTGAACGAACTCGCGAAACTGCAACCGGTGAACGGCCGGATGGAGCGCCTCGGCGGCCGTCTCGATCACGACGAGCCGCTCGTCGTGATCGACTACGCGCACACGCCGGACGCACTCGAAAAGACCCTCGACGCGCTGCGCCCGATCGCGGCTGCGCGCGGCGGCCGGCTCGTCTGCATGTTCGGCTGCGGCGGCGACCGCGACGCGACCAAGCGTCCGCTGATGGGCGAGATCGCCGGGCGGCTCGCGGACAGTGTCGTCGTGACGAGCGATAACCCGCGCAGCGAGGAGCCGGCCGCGATCATCGAGCAGATCGTCGGCGGCATGCGCGACGGCGCGCGCGCGCTGCGCATCGAGGACCGCGCGAGCGCGATCCTGCACGCGGTGCGCGGCGCCGCGCGCGAGGACGTGATCGTGCTCGCCGGCAAGGGCCACGAGGCGACCCAGGAAATCAAGGGCAGGAAACGCGCGTTCTCCGACCAGGACCACGCGCGCCTTGCGCTCGCAGCCCGTGCCACGAAGCACGGGCGCGGAGACACAGAATGACGATGTTTTCCCTACGCGAAGCGGCGGCGCTGATTCCGGGCGCGAGCGTCCTCGGCGACGACGCGGCGACGTTCGAGCGCGTGTCGACCGACAGCCGCACCGCCGGTCCCGGCGACCTGTTCGTCGCATTGAAAGGCGACCGCTTCGACGCGCACGACTTCCTGCCGGAAGTCGCGAACCGCCACGTGAGCGCGGTGCTGGTGTCGCGCAGCCCCGGCGACTGGCGCATTCCGGCGCTGCGCGTCGACGACACGCGCGGCGCGCTCGGCGCGCTCGCGCGCGGCTGGCGGCGGCGCTTCGCGGCGCCGCTCGTCGCGGTGACCGGCAGCAACGGCAAGACCACCGTGAAGGAGATGATCGCGTCGATCTTCGCGGCGGCGGTCGGCGCCGACGCGCGGCTCGCGACCGCCGGCAATTTCAACAACGACATCGGCCTGCCGTTGACGCTGCTGCGCCTGTCCGGCGCGCATCGGCTCGCGGTCGTCGAACTCGGGATGAACCATCCGGGCGAGACGCAGCAACTCGCGCAGATCGCGGAACCGACCGTTGCGGTCGTCAACAACGCGCAGCGCGAGCACCAGGAGTTCATGGCGACGGTCGAGGCGGTCGCGCTCGAACACGCGAGCGTGATCCACGCATTGACGCCGGAAGGCGTCGCGGTGTTCCCGGCCGACGACGCGTATGCGGGCATCTGGCGCGTCGCCGCGACCGGCTCGCAGGTGATGGACTTCGCGCTGCACACGCCGGAGCGCGCCGTCGATGCGGCGGTGACCGGCACGTTCGTCGGCAACCGGCTGACGATCGACACGCCGCAAGGCCGCGTCGAAGCGGCGTTGCAGGCGCTCGGCGCGCACAACGCGCACAACGCGCTCGCCGCGACGGCGGCCGCGCTCGCGGCGGGCGTATCGCTCGACGCGATCCGCCACGGCCTCGAAGCGTTCGAGCCGGTGAAGGGCCGTTTGCAGGTGAAGCAGGCGGCGCTCGGCGCGCTCGCGGGCGCGACGGTGATCGACGACACGTACAACGCGAACCCGGACTCCGCGCGCGCGGCGATCGACGTGCTCGCGTTGCAGCCGTCGCCGCGCGTGCTGGTGATGGGCGACATGGGCGAAGTCGGCGACGACGGCCCCGCGTTTCACCGCGAGGTGGGCGCGTATGCGAAGGAGCGCGGCATCGACGCGCTGTACACGCTCGGCGACGCGTCGCGCGACATGGCCGCCGCGTACGGTGCGAATGCGCACCACGCGGCGGACGTCGGCGCGCTCGTCGGCGCACTGGCCGCAGCCGGTTACGGCCCGGCCGCAACGATCCTCGTGAAGGGCTCGCGTTTCATGCAGATGGAACGCGTGGTGGCTGCCCTCGCGAGTCCGCACAACAACCCTGCGCCGGACGCGAAGTCCGGCGCGCATTGAAAGACTGGAAGGACCTCAAGCATGCTACTGGCGCTGGCGCAATGGCTGCAGAATGACGCAAGCTTCTTGCGCGTGTTCAGTTATCTGACGTTCCGCGCGGTGATGGCGACCATCACCGCGCTGTTGATCGGGCTCGTCTGCGGCCCGTGGGTGATCCGCAAGCTGACGCAGATGAAGGTCGGCCAGGCGGTCCGCAAGGACGGCCCGCAAAGCCACCTCGTGAAGTCCGGCACGCCGACGATGGGCGGCGTGCTGATCCTGTTGTCGATCGCGATTTCGACGCTGCTGTGGGGCGACCTCGCGAACCGCTTCATCTGGATCGTGATGCTCGTCACGTTCGGCTACGGCGTGATCGGCTGGGTCGACGACTATCGCAAGGTCGTCCACAAGGACCCGCGCGGGATGTCGTCGCGCGAGAAGTATTTCTGGCAGTCGGTGATCGGTCTCTTCGCGGCTGTGTATCTCGCGTTCAGCGTGTCGGAAGCGAACAACGTGCGCGTGTTCGACCTGTTCATGGCGTGGGTGGAGAGCGGCCTGTCGATGGGCCTGCCCGCGCGCGCGGACCTGATGCTGCCGTTCCTCAAGTCGATCAGCTACCCGCTCGGCGTGTGGGGTTTCATCGCGCTCACGTATTTCGTGATCGTCGGCGCGAGCAACGCGGTCAATCTCACCGACGGCCTCGACGGTCTGGTGATCATGCCGGTCGTGCTCGTCGGCGCGTCGCTCGGCGTGTTCGCGTACGTGATGGGCAGTTCGGTCTATTCGCGTTATCTGCTGTTCCCGCACATTCCGGGCGCGGGCGAACTGCTGATCTTCTGTTCCGCGATGGGCGGCGCGGGCCTCGCGTTCCTGTGGTTCAACACGCATCCGGCGCAGGTGTTCATGGGCGACGTCGGCGCGCTCGCGCTCGGCGGCGCGCTCGGCACGGTCGCGGTGATCGTGCGCCAGGAAATCGTGCTGTTCATCATGGGCGGCATCTTCGTCGCGGAAACCTTCTCCGTGATGCTGCAGGTGTCGTGGTTCAAGTTCACGAAGAAGCTGCATGGCGAAGGGCGGCGCATCTTCAAGATGGCGCCGCTGCACCACCATTTCGAACTGTCTGGCTGGAAAGAGACGCAGGTTGTCGTGCGCTTCTGGATCATCACGCTGATGCTGTGCCTGTTCGGTCTGTCCACCCTCAAGCTGCGTTAACCGGGAATTGCAAGCGATGTTTGGCGAGAAGTTTCGGGATCGGCAAAAGCCGATGGTGCTCGTGCTGGGGCTCGGTGAATCGGGCCTCGCGATGGCGCGCTGGTGCGCGCGGCATGGTTGCCGCCTGCGCATCGCCGACACGCGCGAGGCGCCGCCGAACCTGCCGCAGCTCGCGGTGCACGGCGTCGACGCGGACTTCGTCGGCGGCCCGTTCTCGACCGCGCTGCTCGCAGGCGTCGAACTGGTCGCGATCAGTCCGGGGCTGTCGCCGCTCGCGGCCGACCTGCTGCCGCTGATCACCGCCGCGCGCGAGCAGGGCATCGACGTGTGGGGCGAACTGGAGTTCTTCGCGCAGGCGCTGCGCTCGCTCGGCGAAAACGGCTACGCGCCGAAGGTGCTCGCGATCACCGGCACCAACGGCAAGACCACGACGACGAGCCTGACCGGCATGCTGTGCGAGCGCGCGGGCAAGCGCGTCGCGGTCGCGGGCAACATCAGCCCGGCCGTGCTCGACAAGCTGACCGAGGCGATCGACAACACGGCGCTGCCGGACGTGTGGGTGCTGGAACTGTCGAGCTTCCAGCTTGAGACCGCGCATACGTTTGCCCCCGACGCGGCCGCGATCCTGAACATCACGCAGGACCACCTCGACTGGCACGGCGGGCTCGATGCGTATGCGGCCGCGAAGGGCCGCATCTTCGGCGCGCGGACGACGCGCGTGCTGAACCGCGACGACGCGCGCGTGATGAAGCTCGGGTCCTCCGCGGACGGCGCGCGCACGGTCACGTTCGGCCTCGACGAGCCGCAGCGCGCCGGCGACTACGGTCTGCTGCGCGACAACGGCATGCTGTGGCTCGTCGAAGCGCACGACCTCGACGCGAGCGACGAGCCGGTGTCGCCGCGCCGCCGCAGGCAGGAAGCGGCCGCGCCGGTGAATCTCGGCCTGAAGCGGCTGATGCCGGCCGACGCGCTGCGCATTCGCGGGCTGCACAACGCGGCGAACGCGCTGGCCGCGTTCGCGCTCGCGCGCGCGATCGATCTGCCGGCCGCGCCGCTGTTGCACGCGCTGCGCGAGTACCGCGGCGAGCCGCATCGCGTCGAGCTGATCGCGTCGATCGACGGGATCGACTACGTGGACGACAGCAAGGGCACCAACGTCGGCGCGACGGTCGCCGCGCTCGACGGCCTCGCGCAGCGCGCGGTGCTGATCGCGGGCGGCGACGGCAAGGGGCAGGACTTCGAGCCGCTCGCCGCGCCGGTCGCGCGCTGGTGCCGCGCGGTGATGCTGATCGGCCGCGACGCGCCGCGCATCCGCGCCGCGCTCGAATCGACCGGCATCCCGCTCGACGACCAGCCGACGCTCGAAGCCGCGACGCGCGCGGCGACCGCGCTCGCGCAGCCGGGCGACGTCGTGCTGCTGTCGCCGGCGTGCGCGAGTCTCGACATGTTCAGGAACTACGCGCATCGCGCGGCGGTGTTTCACGGCACCGTCGAGGAGATCGCCGCGGAACGGGGGACGATGATATGAGCTGGTCCGAACGGTTCGGCATGCGCGTCGCGCGCGAGAACGGCAGCGGTGGTGGTGCGGCGACGGCCGCGCGCGGCGGCGGCCTGTCGAGCGCCGTCAACGGCGTGCGCCCCGCGCGCTCGCGGATGCTCGACTACGACCATTCGCTGCTGTGGGCCGCGATCGCGTTGATGGGGCTCGGCGTCGTGATGGTGTACTCCGCGTCGATCGCGATGCCGGACTCGCCGAAGTACGCGTCGTATCACGACTATGCGTTCCTCGTGCGGCATCTGGTGTCCGTCGCGATCGGCTCGGTGGCCGCGCTCGTCGCGTTCCGGATTCCGGTTTCGACGTGGGACCGCTATGCGCCGAAGTTCTTCCTGATCGCGCTCGTCGCGCTCGTCGTCGTGCTGATCCCGCACATCGGCAAGGGCGTGAACGGCGCGCGCCGCTGGATTCCGCTCGGCATCACGAACATGCAGCCGTCCGAGATCATGAAGCTCGCGGTGACGATCTACGCGGCGAACTACACCGTGCGCAAGCAGGAGTACATGCACAGCTTCGCGAAGGGCTTTTTGCCGATGGCGTTCGCGGTCGGCGTGGTCGGGATGCTGCTGCTGCTCGAACCGGACATGGGCGCGTTCATGGTGATCGCCGCGACCGCGATGGGCGTGCTGTTCCTCGGCGGCGTGAACGGCAAGCTGTTCGGCGGGCTGGTCGCGACGGCGGTCGGCACGTTCACGATGCTGGTGTGGCTGTCGCCGTGGCGGCGCGAGCGGATCTTCGCGTACCTCGATCCGTGGGACGACCGCTACGCGCAGGGCAAGGCGTATCAACTGACGCACTCGCTGATCGCGTTCGGGCGCGGCGAGTGGTTCGGCGTCGGGCTCGGCGGCAGCGTCGAGAAGCTGAACTATCTGCCGGAAGCGCACACCGACTTCATCCTCGCGGTGATCGGCGAGGAACTCGGGTTCGTCGGCGTGATGGTCGTGATCCTGCTGTTCTACTGGATCGTGCGGCGCGCGTTCGAGATCGGCCGCCAGGCGCTCGCGCTCGACCGCACGTTCGCGGGGCTCGTCGCGAAAGGGCTCGGCGTGTGGTTCGGCGCGCAGGCGTTCATCAACATGGGCGTGAACCTCGGCCTGCTGCCGACGAAGGGCCTCACGCTGCCGCTCGTCAGTTACGGCGGGTCGGGGATTCTGCTGAACTGCATCGCGCTGGCGGTGCTGATGCGGGTCGACTATGAAAACCGGGTGCTGATGCGCGGAGGCAAGGTATGACCGCACCGCGCACGCTGATGGTGATGGCCGGCGGCACCGGGGGACACGTGTTCCCCGGGCTCGCGGTCGCGCACCGGATGCAGGCGTGGGGCTGGCGCGTCGTGTGGCTCGGCAATCCGGCCGGCATGGAAGCGACGCTCGTGCCGAAGCACGGCATTCCGATGGAATACGTGCGTTTCGGCGGCGTGCGCGGCAAGGGCGTGAAAACGAAGCTGATGCTGCCGCTGAACCTGCTGCGCGCGTGCACGCAGAGCCTCGCGGCGCTGCGCCGCGTGAAGCCGGACGTCGTGCTCGGCATGGGCGGCTACATCACGTTCCCGGCCGGCGTGATGAGCGCGTTGTCCGGCCGTCCGCTGGTGCTGCACGAACAGAATTCGATCGCCGGGCTCGCGAACAAGGTGCTCGCGAAACTCGCGAAGCGCGTGCTCGTCGCGTTCCCGGGCGCGTTGCCGCACGCCGAATGGACCGGCAATCCGATCCGCGAGGAACTCGAACACGTCGAAGCGCCGGCCGCGCGTTACGCGTCGCGCAGCGGCCCGCTGCGGCTGCTCGTCGTCGGCGGCAGCCTTGGCGCGGCCGCGTTGAACGAAGTGGTGCCGCGCGCGCTCGCGCTGCTCGCGCCGGATGAGCGGCCGCGCGTCGTGCATCAGGCCGGCGCGAAGCACATCGACGCACTGCGCGCGAACTACGTCGACGCGGGGCTCACGCCCGGCGACGGCGTCGAGCTGCTGCCGTTCATCGACGACATGGCCGCTGCGTATCGCGACGCGGACGTCGTGATCTGCCGCTCCGGCGCGATGACGGTCGCGGAGATCGCGGCGGTCGGCGTCGCCGCGTGCTTCGTGCCGTTCCCGTTCGCCGTGGACGATCACCAGACCACCAACGCCGCGTTCCTGTCCGACGAAGGCGCGGCGCTGGTCATACAACAACGCGACCTGTCGGCGGAAAAGCTCGCCGGCTGGCTGCGCGAACAGACACGCGACACGCTCGCCGCGATGGCGGAGCGTGCGCGTTCGCTCGCGAAACCCGACGCCGCCGACCAGGTCGCACGCATCTGTGCAGTCGTCGCGGGCGCGAGCGACGGAGGAAAGCCATGAAACACATCGTCAAACACATCCATTTCGTCGGCATCGGCGGCGCGGGCATGAGCGGCATCGCCGAAGTGCTCGTGAATCTCGGCTACCAGGTGAGCGGCTCGGATCTTTCGCGCGGCGCGGTCACCGACCGGCTCGCCGAACTCGGCGCGCGCATCGCGATCGGCCACAGCGAAGAGAACATCGAAGGCGCGGACGCCGTGGTCGTATCGACCGCGGTGCGCAGCGACAACCCGGAAGTGCTTGCCGCGCGCCATCGGCGCGTCCCGATCGTGCCGCGCGCGGTGATGCTCGCGGAACTGATGCGGCTGAAGCAGGGCATCGCGATCGCCGGCACCCACGGCAAGACCACGACCACGTCGCTCGTCGCGAGCGTGCTCGCGGCCGGCGGCCTCGATCCGACCTTCGTGATCGGCGGGCGGCTGATCAGCGCGGGCGCGAACGCGCGGCTCGGCACCGGCGACTTCATCGTCGCGGAAGCGGACGAATCGGACGCGTCGTTCCTCAACCTTTTCCCGGTGATCGAAGTCATCACGAACATCGACGCCGATCACATGGACACCTACGGCCACGACTTCGCGCGGCTCAAGCAGGCGTTCATCGAGTTCACGCACCGTCTGCCGTTCTACGGGATCGCGGTGCTGTGCGTGGACGACCCGAACGTGAAGGAGATCCTGCCGTTCGTGTCGAAGCCGATCATCCGCTACGGCTTCGCGCCGGACGCGCAGGTGCGCGCGGTGAACGTCGTCGCGCGCGGCGGCCAGATGCATTTCACGGCGATGCGCGAGGACGCGCCGCCGCTCGACGTGGTGCTGAACCTGCCCGGCACGCACAACGTGCAGAACGCGCTCGCGGCGATCGCGATCGCGACTGAACTCGAAGTGAAGGATGCCGATATCCAGCGGGCGCTCGCGGATTTCAACGGCGTCGGCCGGCGCTTCCAGCGTTACGGCGAGATTGCCGCCGCGAGCGGCGGCAGCTACACGCTGATCGACGATTACGGGCATCACCCGGTCGAGATGGCCGCGACGATCGCGGCCGCGCGCGGCGCGTTTCCGGAGCGGCGGCTGGTGCTCGCGTTCCAGCCGCACCGCTTCACGCGCACGCGCGACTGCTTCGAGGATTTCGTGAGGGTGCTGTCGACGGTCGACGCGCTGGTGCTGACCGACGTGTATGCGGCGGGCGAAGCGCCGATCGTCGCGGCGGACGGACGTGCGCTCGCGCGCGCGATCCGCGTCGCGGGCAAGGTGGAGCCGGTCTTCGTCGACACGGTGGATGAAATGCCGGAGGCGCTCGCGGCGGTGGTGCGCGCGGGCGATGTGGTGATCACGATGGGCGCGGGTTCGATCGGCGGCGTGCCGGGCCGGATCGCGCAGGAACAGAAGGTGTGAGCGAGATGAGCGGTATCGATCCGAAGCGGTTCGGCAAGGTGGCGGTGTTGCTCGGCGGCGTGTCCGCCGAGCGCGAGGTGTCGCTCAATTCCGGCAGGCTCGTGGTGCAGGGGCTGCGCGAGGCGGGCATCGACGCGCATCCGTTCGATCCGGCCGAGCGGCCGCTCGCCGCGTTGAAGGACGAGGGTTTCGTGCGCGCGTTCAACGCGCTGCACGGCGGTTACGGCGAGAACGGCCAGATCCAGGGCGCGCTGGATTTCTACGGCATCCGTTATACGGGCAGCGGCGTGCTCGGCTCCGCGCTCGGGCTCGACAAGTTCCGCACGAAGCTGATCTGGCAGCAGCTCGGCATTCCGACGCCGCCGTTCGAAACGGTGCTGCGCGGCGACGACTACGCCGCGCGCGCGGCGGACATCGTCGCGAAGCTCGGCCTGCCGCTGTTCGTGAAGCCGGCGAGCGAAGGGTCGAGCGTCGCGGTCATCAAGGTGAAGACCGCGGCCGAACTGCCGGCCGCGCTCGCGAAGGCCGCGCAGTTCGACTCGATCGTGCTGGCGGAGAAGAGCATCGAGGGCGGCGGCGAATACACCGCATGCGTTGCCGGCGACCTCGACCTGCCGCTCATCAAGATCGTGCCGGCGGGCGAGTTCTACGACTACGACGCGAAGTACATCCTCGACACGACGCAGTACCTGATTCCGTGCGGCGTCGCGCCGGACGTCGAGGCGAACCTGAAGAAGCTCGCGCGCCGCGCGTTCGACGTGCTCGGCTGCACCGACTGGGGCCGCGCGGACTTCATGCTGGACGCCGACGGCAAGCCGTATTTCCTCGAAGTGAATACCGCGCCGGGGATGACCGACCACTCGCTGCCGCCGAAGGCGGCGCGCGCGGTCGGCATCAGCTATCGGGACCTGGTCGTGGCGGTGCTGTCGCTGACGCTGACGGACACGGATCAATGACGAATCGCAGATACGCCCTTTGACGCAAGAACCGACATGTGGAACAACGTACGCCAGCTGAACCTTGCCGCGAGTGCCCTGCACGCGCTGCTCGTGCTCGCGCTGCTGGCGGCCGGCTGCTACTGGCTCGTGCAGCGTCCGAACTTCGCGCTGCGCGAGATCCGTATCGAAGGCGACACCGAGCACATCAACGCGCCGACCGTGCGCGCGAGCGTGGTCGGCCGCCTGAAGGGCAACTTCTTCACCGTCGATCTGGACGCCGCGCGCCAGGCGTTCGAGCAGATGCCGTGGGTGCGTCACGCGAGCGTGCGGCGGGTCTGGCCGAACGCGCTCGCGGTGACGCTGGAGGAATACCAGCCGCTCGGCACGTGGGGCAGCGATCAACTGGTCAGCGTCGACGGCGAACTGTTCACCGCGAACCAGGGCGAACTGGACGAGGACCTGCCCGCGTTCGACGGGCCGGACGGCACCGCGAAGGAAGTCGTCGCGCGTTATCGCGACTTCAGGAAGTGGTTCGCGCCGACCGGCGCGTCGCCGGAAGAAGTCACGCTGTCGCCGCGTTATGCGTGGACAGTGAAGCTGTCGAACGGCACGCAGGTCGAACTGGGCCGCGAGCGCAACAGCGACACGCTGTCCGATCGCGCGCGGCGGCTGACGGCCGCGTGGTCGGCGGTCACGCAACGCTGGGGGAACGACATCGAGTATGCGGACCTGCGCTATCCGAACGGCTTCGCGATTCGTGCCGCGGGCATGCGCTTCATCAGCGATCCCAATCAGGGCAAGAAGTAACAGGACATCACACGCAACGAGCACGCTATGAGTAAAGACTACAAGGATCTGCTGGTCGCCCTCGACATCGGGACGTCGAAGGTGGTGGCCGTCGTCGCCGAACTGAAAGGCGAGGGCCACTACGAGGTGATCGGTCTCGGCCAGAGCGAATCGAAGGGGCTCAAGAAAGGCGTCGTGGTGAACATCGAGGCCACGGTGCAGTCCATTCAGCGCGCGCTCGAAGAAGCGGAGCTGATGGCCGACTGCAAGATCACGAACGTGTTCACGGGAATAGCGGGCAGCCACATCCGCAGCTTCAATTCGAGCGGAATGGTCGCGATCAAGGAAAAGGAGGTCACGCAGGCGGACGTCGCGCGCGTGATCGAGACCGCGAAGGCGATCAACATTCCGACCGACCAGCAGGTGCTGCACATCCTCACGCAGGAATTCATCATCGACGGCCAGGAGGACGTGCGCGAGCCGATCGGGATGAGCGGGATCCGCCTCGAAGTGAAGGTGCACATCGTGACCGGCGCGGTGAGCGCCGCGCAGAACATCGTGAAGTGCGTGCGGCGCTGCGGGCTCGAAGTGAACGACCTGATCCTGCAGCCGCTCGCGTCGTCGCTCGCGGTGCTGACCGACGACGAGAAGGAACTGGGCGTCGTGCTGGTGGACGTCGGCGGCGGCACGACCGACATCGCGATCTTCAGCGAAGGCGCGATCCGCCATACCGCGGTGATTCCGATCGCCGGCGACCAGGTGACGAGCGACATCGCGATGGCGCTGCGCACGCCGACGCCGGACGCGGAGGACATCAAGGTCAGCTACGGGATCGCGAAGCAGGCGCTTGCGGACCCGGACGAAATGATCGAAGTGCCGGGACTCGGGGAGCGCGGTCCGCGCACGCTGTCGCGGCAGGCGCTCGCGGCGGTGATCGAGCCGCGCGTCGAGGAGCTGTTCTCGCTCGTGCAGCAGGTGGTGCGCGAGTCGGGTTACGAGGAACTGCTGAGTTCGGGCGTGGTGCTGACCGGCGGCGCGGCGATGATGCCGGGCATGGTCGAACTCGGCGAGGACATCTTTTTGAAGCCGGTGCGCATCGGCGTGCCGGAGTATGCGGGCGGTCTCGCCGACGTGGTGCGCAATCCGCGCTACTCGACGGCGATGGGGCTGCTCGTCGAAGGACGCTCGCAGCGGATGCGCGGGCGCAAGGTTGCGGTGCAGTCGGGGTCGATGGGGCAGGTCTTCACGCGGATGAAAGACTGGTTCCTCGGCAACTTCTGATCGCACGGAACGATTTCGAAACACGCGCGGGTGTCGGCGGCCGGCGCGCGACGGGAGGTTGCCCGATCTCTCGCCGGATAACAGCCGATAGGCAGCAACTTTATTCTTGACGGAGGCAATATGGAATTCCAGATGCTGGAAACGGAAACCAACGGCACCATCATCAAGGTGGTGGGTGTTGGAGGCGCTGGCGGCAATGCCGTGCAGCACATGATCAATCGCGGCGTGCAGGGCGTCGACTTCATCGTGATGAACACCGATGCGCAGGCGCTATCGCGCTCGCGCGCATCGGCGGTGATCCAGCTCGGCAACACCGGCCTCGGCGCCGGCGCGAAGCCGGAGATGGGCCGCGCGGCAGCGGAGGAGGCGCGCGAACGCATCGCCGACGCGCTGCGCGGCGCGCACATGGTGTTCATCACCGCCGGCATGGGCGGCGGCACCGGCACCGGCGCCGCGCCGGTCGTCGCGCAGATCGCGAAGGAAATGGGCATTCTGACCGTCGGGGTGGTCAGCAAGCCGTTCGAGTTCGAAGGCGGCAAGCGCATGCGCGTCGCGGAAGCCGGTTCGCAGCAACTGGAGGATCACGTCGACTCGCTGATCGTCGTGCTGAACGACAAGCTGTTCGAGGTGATGGGCGACGACGCCGAGATGGACAAGTGCTTCCAGTGTGCCGACGACGTGCTGAACAACGCGGTCGCGGGCATCGCTGAAATCATCAACGTCGATGGCCTCGTGAACGTCGACTTCGAAGACGTGAAGACGGTGATGGGCGAGCAGGGCAAGGCGATGATGGGCACGGCGACGGTCGCCGGCGTCGATCGCGCGCGTCTCGCCGCCGAGCAGGCGGTCGCGAGCCCGCTGCTCGAAGGCGTCGATCTGTCGGGCGCGCGCGGCGTGCTCGTGAACATCACGTCGAGCCGTTCGCTGCGGCTGTCCGAAACGCGCGAAGTGATGAACACGATCAAGAGCTATGCGGCCGACGACGCGACCGTGATTTTCGGCGCCGTGTACGACGACGCGATGGGCGACGCGCTGCGCGTGACGGTCGTCGCGACGGGCCTCGGCCGCGCGGCGAAGAAACAGCAGTCGGCGCCGATGACGCTGCTGCGCACCGGCACCGACAACCATCCGGTCTCGACGATGCAGCAGTCGTACGCGCCGCAACAGGCCGCCGACTACGGCGCGCTCGATACGCCGGCGGTGTGGCGCACGTCGCGCGACACGGCGGCGTCGCACGTGCAGGCGCTGCAGGAGAAGGGCGTCGATACGTACGACATCCCGGCGTTCCTGCGCAAGCAGGCGGACTGAGCGCGACGCGGGTCTGGCTGCGGCGCGGACGGCGGTTCGTGCGCCCGCAGACGGACGGCGTTCGCGCGTCGTGCTGAGGTGTCGTTTCGGACGGCAATGCCGCGTCCCGGTCGGGTTTCGGCCGCCACGCGGAACGGACAACTGCCCGCTTCGCTCCGGTGAGCGGCGACGGGTCCGTGTCGCCCTGAAATGCGCCGGCCAACGCGAGCGCGCGAAACGCGCGATGATGACGGGTGCGGAATGTCCCGCATCGATGTGAAGGACGAGCGATGATCAAAGTGGGTGAAAAGCTGCCCGACGCGACGCTTTTCGAGTATGTCGAAGAGCCGGCGGAGGGCTGCACGGTGGGGCCGACGAGCTTCAGCGTGCGCGAGCAGACGGCGGGGCGGCGCGTGGCGATCTTCGGATTGCCCGGCGCATTCACGCCGACCTGTTCGGCGAAGCACGTGCCGGGTTATGTCGAGAAGGCCGACGCATTGCGCGCGGCCGGCATCGACGAGATCTGGTGCGTGTCCGTCAACGACGCGTTCGTGATGGGCGCGTGGGGGCGCGATCAGCACACCTCGGGCAAGGTGCGCATGATCGCGGACGGCAGTGCGGCTTTCACCCGGGCACTCGGTCTGGATCAGGATCTGTCGGCGCGCGGCATGGGAATCCGTTCCCAGCGCTACGCGATGGTGATCGACGACGGCGTGGTCAAGACGCTGAACGTCGAGGCGCCCGGCAAGTTCGAAGTCAGCGATGCGGCGAGCATCCTCGCTACGTTGAGCTAGTCACGCGCGCCCGGAAGCCGACGTTGCCGTCGCGCAACGCGGTCGATGACGCAAATGTGACGGGCCGTTACGCGGGCCGATCGCCGGAAACGCCTCCGTTCCGAAGGTCGGCCCGCCATCCGCCGGCGCTGCGTAACAACGGGAAACAGATTGTCACGCGGCGCGCAACAGCGGATGACGTCCATCTGAAGTATAATTCGCGCTATGAATTAAAAAGTCCCGATTGGGATTTTCAATGAGCGAAAGAACATGTTGAAGCAGCGCACCATTAAATCGATCGTCAAGACAGTCGGCATCGGCCTGCACTCGGGGCGCAAGGTCGAACTGACGCTCCGTCCGGCGGCGCCGGACACGGGCATCGTGTTTTCGCGCGTGGACCTGCCGACGCCGGTGGACATCCCCGCAAACGCGATGGCGATCGGCGACACGCGGCTCGCTTCGGTGCTGCAGAAGGACGGCGCACGCGTATCGACGGTCGAGCACCTGATGTCCGCGTGCGCGGGCCTCGGCGTCGACAATCTGTACGTCGACGTGACCGCCGAGGAAATTCCGATCATGGACGGGAGCGCGGCGTCGTTCGTGTTCCTGATCCAGTCGGCCGGCATCGAGCAGCAGAACGCGCCGAAGAAGTTCATCAAGGTGAAGAAGCCGGTCGAAATCCGCGACGGCGACAAGTTCGCGCGGCTCGATCCGTATTTCGGCTTCAAGCTGAAGTTTACGATCGACTTTCGTCATCCGGCCGTCGACAAGACCGGCCAGGCGCTCGAAGTCGATTTCGCGAACACGTCGTATGTGCGCGAAATCGCTCGCGCGCGCACGTTCGGCTTCGCGCATGAGGTCGAGATGATGCGCGAACTCGGGCTCGCGCGCGGCGGCAGCATGGACAACGCGATCGTGCTCGACGAATACCGGATCCTGAACAACGACGGGCTGCGCTACGACGACGAGTTCGTGAAGCACAAGATGCTCGACGCGATCGGCGACCTGTACGTGGTCGGTCATCCGCTGCTCGCGTCGTACACCGCGTACAAGTCGGGCCACGGCCTGAACAACGCGTTGCTGCGTGAACTGCTCGCGCACGAGGACGCGTACGAGATCGTCACGTTCGAAGACCCGCAGGCCGCGCCGCGCGGGTTCGGCTACGACGCGCAAACCGCGTTCGCCTGAGTTTTTCCTTCCTTTGGCGCGAAGCCGTCATGGCGGCTTCGCGCGCCACAGTCCCTCCACGCATCGTTCGCACGAATTCCGGGCTTGCCAGGCCGGAGGCGGGCGCGTGTTCGCGGATTCGTTCGGTCAGCTTCGTTTCAGATGGCGGGCCGCCATCTTCGCGAGCGCCTGTTGCAGCGGCGACGGCGGCAGCGTTTCGCTCAGTTCGTGCAGCGCGACGGCGCCGGCCGGCGTCATCCGCGCCTGCTTCGGCTGCGGCGGTTCCTTGACCGACTGCGGCCGCACGCGGATGCGCAGCGCGTTCAGCGCCCAGCCGCGCGCCTGCAGGTCGGTCACGAGCCGCGGCTCCAGATGGCGCAGCCGCGCGGCCAGTGCGTTGTGCGCGGCGAACAGCACCAGCGTGCCGTCCTTGATGAACCCCGGCTCGACGCTCGTCGCGAGATAGTCCGGCAGCAGTTGCGCGAGGTCGCGCTCCATCGCCGCGATCTGCTCGACGCCGGCGCGCAGCGGCGCGAACGCGTCGGCGCGGCCCAGCACTTCGGCGACCGGCTGCGCGAACCGTTTGGAAGGCGACCTTGAAAACGGCGAGAATCGGCTCATGTCATCAAATGTTGGGCGCCGCGCAGCGCGCGCGGACGTGCCGCCATTGTAGCCCGCGGGCCGGCTGCGAGAACGCGCCGCCGCGCGCATCGGGCCGTGTGACGGCAGCCGGCGGGTAGCCGGCGTCCCCCGGCGCCGACACAAGCGGGCACGGGGGCGCGTGCTAAAATGCCCGATTCGAATCCACCTATTTTGGACTTTAGCCGCCGAGGTCCTTCCGATCCGGGTGCATGATGCAGGAGCCCGGCTGAAGCCGCGACGCAGACCGATCCGATGACCACCGGTTTCCTACAGAAAATCTTTGGCAGCCGCAACCAGCGCCTGATCAAGCAGTATCAAAAGACCGTCGCGGCAATCAATGCGCTTGAGCCGCAGGTCGAGCAGTACACGGACGAGCAGTTGCGCGCGAAGACCGCCGAGTTCCGCGAGCGCGTCGCGCGCGGCACGTCGCTCGACGAGCTGCTGCCCGAGGCGTTCGCGGTCTGCCGCGAGGCGAGCCGCCGGGTGCTGAAGATGCGGCACTTCGACGTGCAGCTGATCGGCGGCATGGTGCTGCATTACGGCAAGATCGCCGAAATGCGCACCGGCGAAGGCAAGACGCTGGTCGCGACGCTCGCCGCGTATCTGAATGCGCTGTCCGGGCGCGGCGTGCACGTCGTGACGGTCAACGACTATCTCGCGCAGCGCGACGCCGAGTGGATGGGGCGTCTCTACAACTTCCTCGGTCTGACGGTCGGCATCAACCTGTCGCAGATGGATCACGCGACGAAGCAGCAGGCGTACGCGGCGGACATCACGTACGGCACGAACAACGAGTTCGGCTTCGACTACCTGCGCGACAACATGGTCTACGAGACCGAAGCCCGCGTGCAGCGCGCGCTGAACTTCGCGGTGGTGGACGAGGTGGACTCGATCCTGATCGACGAAGCGCGCACGCCGCTGATCATCTCCGGCCAGGCCGAGGATCACACCGAACTCTACGTGCGGATGAACGCGCTGCCGCCGCTGCTCGAACGCCAGATCGGCGAAGAGAAGGCGGACGGCACCGGCGTGGAGAAGCCGGGCGACTACACGCTGGACGAGAAGGCGCGCCAGGTGTTCCTGACCGAATCGGGCCACGAGAAGGCCGAGCGGATGCTCGCCGAGTGGGGGCTGATCGGTCCGGGCGAGAGCCTGTACGCGCCGCAGAACATCACGCTGATGCACCACGTGTACGCGGCGCTGCGCGCGCACACGCTGTTCTATCGCGACCAGCACTACGTCGTGCAGAACGGCGAAGTGATCATCGTCGACGAGTTCACCGGGCGTCTGATGCCGGGCCGCCGCTGGTCCGAAGGGCTGCACCAGGCGGTCGAGGCGAAGGAGCACGTGAAGATCCAGAGCGAGAACCAGACGCTCGCGTCGATCACGTTCCAGAACTACTTCCGGATGTACGCGAAGCTGTCCGGCATGACCGGCACCGCGGACACCGAAGCATACGAATTCAACGAGATCTACGGCCTCGAAACGGTCGTGATCCCGACCAACCGGCCGCCGAAGCGGATCGACAAGCAGGACCAGATCTACAAGACCGCGAAGGAGCGCTACGACGCGGTGATCCGCGACATCCGCGAATGCTTCGAGCGCGGCCAGCCGGTGCTGGTCGGCACGACGTCGATCGAGAATTCCGAAGTGCTGTCGACCCTGCTGACGAAGGCCGGGCTGTCGCACGAAGTGCTGAACGCGAAGCAGCACGAGCGCGAAGCGGCGATCGTCGCGGAAGCGGGCCGGCCGCAGCGCATCACGATCGCGACCAACATGGCCGGTCGCGGCACCGACATCGTGCTCGGCGGCAATGCGGAGAAGCAGGCGGCGTTCATCGAGGCGGACGAGTCGATTCCGCAGGAAGAGAAGGACCGCCGCATCAAGCAGCTGCACGACGAATGGCAGACGCTGCACGATCAGGTGAAGGCCGCGGGCGGCCTGCACATCATCGGCACCGAGCGTCACGAGTCGCGCCGGATCGACAACCAGTTGCGCGGCCGTGCGGGCCGCCAGGGCGATCCGGGTTCGTCGCGCTTCTACCTGTCGCTCGAAGACCCGCTGCTGCGCATCTTCGCCGGCGACCGCGTGCGCGCGATCATGGAACGCCTGAAGATGCCGGAAGGCGAGGCGATCGAGGCGGGCATCGTCACGCGGTCGATCGAGTCGGCGCAGCGCAAGGTCGAAGCGCGCAACTTCGACATCCGCAAGCAACTGCTCGAATACGACGACGTCTCGAACGACCAGCGCAAAGTGATCTACCAGCAGCGCAACGAACTGCTCGAAGCGCACGACATCAACGAGACGATCGGCGCGATGCGCCACGGCGTGGTCACCGACCTCGTGCGGCAGTTCGTGCCGGCCGGCAGCATCGAGGAGCAGTGGGACGTTCCCGAACTCGAAGAAGTGCTGCGCAACGACTGGCAGCTCGACCTCGCGATTCAGGAGATGATCAACGAGTCGCAGTCGATCGACGCGGACGAGATTCTCGAAGCGGTGCTCGCCGCCGCCGACGAGGGGTACGAGCAGAAGGTCGAACTGGTCGGCCGCGAGTCGTTCAGCGCGTTCGAACGCTCGGTGATGCTGCAGACGCTCGACCGTAGCTGGCGCGAGCATCTTGCCGCGCTCGACCATCTGCGCCAGGGCATCCACCTGCGCGGTTACGCGCAGAAGAACCCGAAGCAGGAATACAAGCGCGAGGCGTTCGAACTGTTCGCCGCGATGCTCGACGCGGTGAAGCACGAAGTCACGCGCATCGTGATGAACGTGCAGATCCAGTCGCCGGAGCAACTGGAGCAGGCCGCCGAGCAGATCGAGGAGCATGGCAGCCAGCTGGTGGAGCACGTCGAATTCCGTCACGCGGAGTTTGCCGAAGCGGGCGCGGCGGCGGCCGCAGCCGCGCCGGTCGCGGCCGATGCCGCGGCGGCGATGGTCGGCGACGCGATGAGCCGCGGCGCGCATCAGGGTCTCGCGCAGGGCGCAGCGGCGGGCGACGTGCCGCGCGTCGGCCGCAACGATCCGTGTCCGTGCGGCAGCGGCAAGAAGTACAAGCAGTGCCACGGCAAGATCGTGTGACGTGCGGCCCGCGGCGTGCGATCCATGCCGCGAAGCCCCGCGTCATGCGGCGTTGCCGTTGATCCCGGTGGCCCGGGGGTCGTCCCGGGCCTTGCGTTTTGATCTCCCGATGCCGGCCAGGCGAACAGACGCCGAGGCCGGCATCGCCATTTCGACAGGTCGCCATCATGGCTGTCAACTTCCCCTCGATCGAACCCGCACAACTTCATCCGGTCGCCGGCGTGACGCTCGGCTGGGCCGAGGCCAACATCCGCAAGCCGAACCGCAAGGACGTGCTGGTCATCTCCGTCGATGAAGGCGCGAGCGTCGCCGGCGTGTTCACGCAGAACCGTTTCTGCGCGGCGCCGGTCATCGTGTGCCGCGAGCATCTGGAACGCGTGCGCACGGGCGGGAAGGGCATCCGCGCATTGGTGATCAACACCGGCAACGCGAACGCCGGCACCGGCGAGCCGGGCCTCGCGAACGCGCGCGAAACCTGTGACGAACTGGCCCGCCTCGCGGGCATCGAACCCGGCCAGGTGCTGCCGTTCTCGACCGGCGTGATTCTCGAACCGCTGCCGATGGACCGCCTGAAGGCCGGGCTGCCCGCCGCGCTCGCGAACCGCGAGGCCGCGCACTGGTACGACGCCGCGCAGTCGATCATGACGACCGATACGCTGCCGAAGGCCGCGTCGCGCAAGGTGACGATCGACGGCCACACCGTCACGCTGACCGGCATCAGCAAGGGTGCGGGCATGATCAAGCCGAACATGGCGACGATGCTCGGTTTCCTCGCGTTCGACGCGGCGGTGGCGCAGCCGGTGCTCGACGAACTCGTGAAGCACGTCGCGGACCGCTCGTTCAACTGCATCACGATCGACGGCGACACGTCGACGAACGACTCGTTCATCCTGATCGCGTCCGGCAAGTCGAGCCTGCCGGCGATCACGTCGACGGATTCGCCCGCCTATGCGGCGCTGCGCGACGCGGTCACCGAAGTCGCGCAGACGCTGTCGCAGCTGATCGTCCGCGACGGCGAAGGCGCGACCAAGTTCATCACCGTGCAGGTCGAAGGCGGTTCGAGTGTCGCCGAGTGCCGCCAGATCGCGTATGCGATCGGCCACTCGCCGCTCGTGAAGACCGCGTTCTACGCGTCGGACCCGAACCTCGGCCGCATTCTCGCGGCGATCGGTTATGCGGGCGTCGCCGACCTCGACGTCGGCAAGATCGACCTGTATCTCGACGACGTGCTGGTTGCGAAGGCCGGCGGCCGCAACCCCGACTATCGCGAGGAAGACGGCCAGCGCGTGATGAAGAAAAGCGAGATCGCGATCCGCGTGCTGCTCGGCCGCGGCGACGCGCAGGCGACCATCTGGACGTGCGATCTGTCGCATGACTACGTGAGCATCAACGCGGACTACCGTTCCTGATTTCGATTCCATGGACAAGCTCGAACAATTTCTCACCCGCGCCGAGGCATTGCTCGGCCGGCTCGAAGCGGTGCTGCCGCCGGCGGCGCCCGACGTGGACTGGAGCGCGGCGGTCGCGTTCCGCTGGCGCAAGCGCCAGGGGCGCGGCTTCCTGCAGCCGGTGCCGGCCGTGTCGGCGATCACGCTCGACGACCTGCAGAACATCGACCGCCAGAAGGCGCTGATCGAACAGAACACGCGGCAGTTCGTGCGCGGCCAGCCGGCGAACAACGTGCTGCTGACCGGCGCGCGCGGCACCGGCAAGTCGTCGATGATCAAGGCGTGCCTGAACGCGTTTTCGAAGGACGGCCTGCGGCTGATCGAAGTCGACAAGGACGACCTGCACGATCTCGGCGACATCGTCGATCTGATCTCGACGCGGCCGGAACGGTTCGTCGTGTTCTGCGACGACCTGTCGTTCGAGGACGGCGAGTCGGGCTACAAGGCGCTGAAGGTCGCGCTCGACGGCTCGGTCGCCGCGCAGTCGGACAACGTGCTGATCTACGCGACGTCGAATCGCCGGCACCTGCTGCCCGAGTACATGAGCGACAACGAGTCGTACAAGCACACGTCGGACGGCGAGATCCATCCGGGCGAAGTGGTCGAGGAAAAGATCTCGCTGTCCGAGCGTTTCGGGCTGTGGGTCAGCTTCTACCCGTTCAAGCAGGACGACTACCTGACGATCGTCGGCCACTGGCTGCGCCACTTCGGCTGCGACGACGCCGACATCGAAGCCGCGCGCGGCGACGCGCTCGTATGGGCGCTGGAGCGCGGGTCGCGTTCGGGCCGCGTCGCGTGGCAGTTCGCGCGCGACTGGTCCGGCAAGAAGGCCCAGGCATGAGCGCGGCGGCGGGTGCGGATGGCGCGTTGGCGCGCCCGGTCACCGAGGTCGCGGTCGGCGTGCTCGTGCAGCCGGACGGCCGTTATCTGCTCGCGCAGCGCCCGGAGGGCAAGCCTTACGCGGGCTACTGGGAGTTTCCGGGCGGCAAGCTGGAAGCGGGCGAGTCGGTCGAGGTCGCGCTCGCGCGCGAACTGCACGAGGAACTCGGGATCGACGTGAAGGCGAGCCACCTGTGGCACACGCTCGAACACGACTATCCGCATGCGTATGTGCGGCTCTATTTCTGCAAGGTGACCGAATGGGCCGGCGAACCGCATGGGCGCGAAGGCCAGGCGTTCGTGTGGCAGTCGCTGCCGGCGACGGTCGAGCCGCTATTGCCGGCGACGATTCCGGTGCTGGAGTGGCTTGCGCAGGAGTGAGCGGGACGCTGCGCGGTGGTCCGCCGCGGCCGCAGTCGACGCGCCGGCGTGAGCGCGACGCGGGTGACAGGCTTACTGGCGGGTATCGACGGGCGGCGCTTCGTCGGTCGGCGGCTCGTCGTCGGTGCTGCCGATGCGGTACTTCTCGGCGGCCCATGCGCCGAGGTCGATCTGCTTGCAGCGTTCCGAGCAGAATGGCCGGAAGCGGTTCTCCGGCACCCAGCGGACGTCCTTTCCGCAGGTCGGGCATTTGACGACAGTGGTCATTCGGCAAAACGTTCGGTTGCGTGCGCCGCGCGTCGTTCGCGGCGCGGTTGACTCTTCGGCTTCAGGTTCGCGACGCCGGCGGCGTCGCACAACGAACCGTCACAGGCTGCACAGCGTCAGCTGGAACGGCACATCGACATCCACGGCGCGCGGCCGCAGATCGCCGTCCTGCACCGTGAAGCGCACCCACAGCATGTACTTGTTCGCGCTCGCTTCGGGGATCACCCGCAATTCCGGCGCCACGCGCACCTGCATCAACTGATACGCGCGGCCCGACAGCATCTGCTGATAGCTGCCCTGCATCGCCATGACCTTCGACGCCTGGCCCGATTCGCGCGCGAGCCGCAGCACGATTGCCGCCGCGTCGCGCAGCGGCAGCAGCGGCATGACCCACTTCGCGATGTCCTGGCGGCGCTGATCGGGATGCAACTGCTGCCACGCATAATACGACGGCAGATCGAACTTGCAGGTGCCGCCGGGAATGATCGCGCGGCTGCGGATGCTCGACAGCCACTCGTTGTCCGACAGATGCTGGCCTGTCTTGCCCTGCATCTGCGTGAGGCCGGCCAGCGTCTGCTCGATTTCGCCGAGCACGGTTTCGAGCGCGTTCTGCTCAATGCCCGGATTGCCGCGGAACGGCGCGAGCGTTTGACGCTGACGCTCCAGTTCCTTCATCAGATCCGACTTCAGATCCGCGCGACCGGCGACCTCGGCGATTTCGAACAGCGTCGTCAGCGCGACGTGATGTTCCCTCGCATCCTCCTGGGTCAGGAAAAACGTGAAGCGCTCGAACAGATCTTCGAGGCGCAGCAGCGTCCGGATTCGCTCGTTGAAGGGATACTCGTAAAGAATCAAGCGCGCTCGCCTCTGGCGTGGTCGGTGACAGGATTGCAGGACATTCTAATGCCGTGGGGTCACCGTCGCAATCGCGGGCGCGTCGGGCAGGCGCGCGTGGCCGGGCAAGGCCGCCGGCCGTCAGCCGCGGTCGGTCGCGGGCGCGGCGCGCGCGGCCAGTTCCAGGTATCGGCGATGCAGCGCGTCTACCTGCTGTGTCAGTGCTTCGAGCGATGCGTGGTCGTTGACGACCACGTCGTCCGCCGCGGCGAGGCGCGTTTCGCGCGACGCCTGGCGTGCGACGATAGCGAGCACCTGCTCGCGCGTAAAGCCGTTGCGGCGCATCACGCGTTCGATCTGCGTTTCGACGCTGCAATCGACATCCAGCACGCGATCCACGCGCGTTTTCCACGTACCCGACTCGACGAGCAGCGGCACGACGACGATCACATACGGTCCGTCGGCCGCGCGCCATTCGCGTTCGGTCTCCGAACGGATCAGCGGATGCGTGATCGCTTCGAGCCGTTTGCGCGCCGCGTCGTCGCCGAACACGAGTGCGCGCATCCGCGCGCGGTCCATCGAGCCGTCGCCGGCGACGAAGTCCGGGCCGAACTCCGCTTCGATCTGTGGCATCGCGACGCCATGCGGCGCGGTGATCCGATGCGCGATGAGATCGGTATCGACGATCGTCGCGCCGCGCGCCGCGAACAGGTCCGCGACCGTCGATTTGCCGCTGCCGATGCCTCCCGTCAATCCGACCGCGAACATCGCTTCAGCTCCCGAGGACGAAATAGAACGGCGTGCCCGCGAACAACGTGACGAGCGCGCCCGCCGCGAGATACGGGCCGAACGGCAGCGGTTCGTCGAAGCGCCGCTTGCCGGACCATGTCGCGACCAGTCCGATGACCGCGCCCGCAACCGCCGCGATCACGACGATCTGCGGCAGCGCCGCCCAGCCGAGCCACGCGCCGAGCGCCGCGAGCAGCTTGAAGTCGCCATAGCCCATCCCCTCGATGCCGCGCAGTAGCCGGAACGCCCAGTACACGCACCACAGCGCGAGATAACCGGCGACCGCGCCGAGCACCGCGTCGTGCAGCGTCACGAACGTGCCGCCGAGGTTCACGATAAGGCCGGCCCACAGCAGCGGTAGTGTCAATACGTCGGGAAGCAGTTGGTGTTCGAGGTCGATCGCGCTGGTCGCGATCAGCGCGGCGCACAGCGCGAACGCGGTCACGGCCTTCACCGACGGACCGAACGCGACGAACGCGCCCGCCGCACACGCGGCGCCCGCGAGTTCGATCAACGGGTAACGGACGCTGACGCGTGCGCGGCATTGCGAGCAGCGTCCGCGCAGCACGAGCCAACTGATGACCGGAAGGTTTTCCCACGCACGCAGCACGTGACCGCAGTGCGGACATGCGCTGCGCGGCAGCCACAGGTTGTAGCGCGCGGGCAGGCCGTCGTCCGCGAACAGCTGGCCGGTCGCATCCGCCGCTTCGGCTCGCCATGCGCGATCGAGCATGATCGGCAGCCGGTGCACGACGACGTTCAGGAAGCTGCCGACGACGAGTCCTACCACGATCGCGAACGCGACGAGCATCCCATGCGGCAGCACGGCGAGCGTATCGGAGAACGACGTGGCGAAATCGCCGGCGAAGCCGGACGGAGCGCCGGGCGAGGCGTCGGTGACGGACGTGAGGTGAACGGGCATGAGTGGGAACCGGAATCTGGCAGCGATCCTACACCACGTTGCCGAGTTGAATGATGGGAAGATACATCGCGACCACGAGGCCGCCGACCAGCGCGCCGAGCACGACGATTACGAGCGGCTCGCACAGGCTCGACAGCAGCCCGATCTTTTCGTCCACCTGGCGGTCCGCGAGCGACGCGGCGTCGAGCAGCATTGCATCGAGCGCGCCCGATTCCTCCGCGACGGCGACCGGCTGGATCACGTCGGCCGGGAAGCAGCCGGCTGCGCGCATCGCCGCCGCGAGCCGTTCGCCGCGACGCAGCCGCATCGCGATCGTCGCGCTCGACCGGTCGAAGAACGCGTTGCCGCTTGCATGCGTCAGCGATTCGAACGCGTCCGCGAGCGGCGTGCCCGCGCCGAGCAGCGTGCCGAGCGCGCGGCTCCAGCGCGCCGCGCATAACGTGGTCAGCAGCGGGCCGGCGAGCGGCGCGCGCAATGCTGCGCGGCCGAACGCGAGGCGTGCGGCTTCCGAGCGGCGCAGCAGTGCATGCGTGGCGATGACGCCGCCCGCGACACCCATCGCGACCGGCAAGCTCCAGCGCGCAGCGGCCGCGGACAACGCGAGCACGAACCGGGTCGGCGCGGGCAGTCTTGCACCGAAGCCCTCGAATATCTGGCTGAACGTCGGCACCACCCACACGAGCAGCGCCGCGGTGATCGCGACCGCGAGCAGCAGCACCGCGACCGGATACGCGAGCGCCGCGCGCACTTTCGAGCGTTGCGCGGCGCTCCGCTCGTGGTCGTCCGCGATGCGCGCGAGCACGGCGGTGAGCGAACCGGACGCTTCGCCGACCGCGATCAACTGGCAATAGAGCGGGCCGAACTGCTGCGGCCGGCGCGCGAGCGCATCCGCGAAGCGCGCGCCGGCGGTGATGTCGCGCGCGACCGCGCCGACGATGCGCGGCAGCCCGTGCGGCCCAGGCGCCTGCGCGAGCAGGTCGAGCGCGGGCGCCAGCGGCAGTCCCGCGCGCAGCAGGCTCGCAAGCTGGCGGGTGAAGCGCGTGACGTCCGCCCGGTTCGCGCGAGGGCGGGGCGCGGCTCGGCGCTGCGTCAGTTCGGTGACAGTGATGCGCTCGCGCTTCAATGCGACGCGAGCCGCCGCGGCGTCGACCGCGATCAGCGTGCCGCGCTTCGGTGTGCCCGATGCATCGATGCCGCGCCACGAGAAGCACCATTCGTCGTGCGGCGCGGGCGCATGCGGATTGCTCGACCCGCTCATGCGTCGGTCGCGCCGAGCACTTCGGCGACGCTGGTTGTCCCGTCGCGCACGCGCGTCAGCGCGGCGTCGCGCAGTGTCCCAACGCGCTCGGTGCGCGCGTGACGCGCGATTTCCTGGGCGCTGGCCTTGCGGACGATCAGTTCGCGCATCGCGTCGGATACCGGCATCACCTCGTGAATGCCGACGCGGCCGCGATAGCCGATTCCGTGGCACGCGTCGCAGCCGACAGGAAGATACGGCCGCCACCCGGTCGACGCGCCTTCGCCATGCGCCAGCGCCTCCAAGGTCGCGGCGGAATCGTCGGCCGGCGCGCGGCAGACGGTGCACAGCCGCCGCACCAGCCGCTGCGCGGTGACGAGCCGCAGCGCGGCCGCGAGGTTGTACGGCTCGACGCCGATGTCGATCAGCCGCGCGATCGCCGCGGGCGCGTCGTTCGTATGCAGCGTCGACAGCACCAGATGGCCGGTCTGCGCGGCCTTCACCGCGACGTCGGCGGTTTCCTCGTCGCGGATCTCGCCGACCATGATGACGTCCGGGTCCTGGCGCAGGAACGCGCGCAGCGCGACCGCGAATGTGAGGCCCGCCTTGTCGCGCACGTTGACCTGGTTGATGCCGGTTAGCTGGATTTCCGCGGGGTCTTCCACCGAGCACAGGTTGCGCGACTCACTGTTCAACATTTGCAGGAAGCAGTACAGCGACAGCGTCTTGCCGCTGCCGGTCGGCCCGGTCACCAGCACGAGGCCGTGCGGCGCGCGGATCGCGTCGGCGACCGTGCCGCACTGCGCGTCGTCGAGTCCGAGCGCCGCGAGCGACAGGTCCGCCGGCAGTGCTTCGAGCCGCCGCAGCACGAGTTTTTCGCCGAACAGTGTCGGCAGCGAACTCACGCGGTAGTCGTCGGGGCCTTTCGCCGTCGTTCCCGATGCGAGCCGCAGACGGCCGTCCTGCGGCACACGGCGCTCCGCGATGTCCATGCGCGCGAGCACCTTGATGCGCGTGACGAACGCGTCGCGCAGATGCGCCGGCGGCCGCGCGATCTCGTGTAGCACGCCGTCGATGCGCAGGCGGATGCGCCAGCCGTGTTCGAACGGTTCGACGTGCAGGTCCGAAGCGTTGCGCAGCGACGCTTCGCGTAGCGTGTCGGTGAGCAGTCTGACGGCCGGCGCGTTTTCCGCCTGCGCGGCGGGCGGCGGCGCATGGCCTGGATCGAAGGGTGAAAAGCCGGTCGCGCGCGCCGCAGCGGCGGGCGCAGGCGGGCGAAGTGGGGACCCGCCCGGTTCGCCGTCATCGACGGTGGCGGGAAAAAGCAGCGGGGAGCGCGACGAAAAAGCCGGCATCGGATCGCGGCGCGAGGCCGTCCATGCGAACGAGACGGCTCGATCATCGAACGGCGCGCGCCGCGGCGCCATTCGGCCGGACGGCTAACGGCCCGGCAGCAGCTTCTTTGCCTTGCCGAGCGCGCCGGTGCGCTGCTTCGCGCCCGGCTGGAACAGCTTCACCGTGCGCACCGACTGGTCGTCGCTGCGCAGCACTTCGAGCTTCACGTCGCCGATCTGCACGCAGACGTCGCCTTCCGGAATTTCCTCCAGCACTTCGAGGATCAACCCGTTCAGCGTCTTCGGCCCGTCGGTCGGCAGCGTCAGATGCAGCCAGCGGTTCAGTTCGCGCAGCGGCATGCTGCCCGGCACGATGCATTCGCCTTCGTCGTTCCAGCCGCCGCGGCCGGTGCCGCTGCGCGGCAGCGTCGTCGTGAACTCGCCGATCAGTTCCTCGATGATGTCCTCGGGCGTCACGAGCCCCTGCAACTCGCCGTATTCGTTGACGACGAGCGCGAGCCGGTGGCGGCTCTCCTGGAAATACTGCAACTGCTGATACACCGGCGTGCCGGTCGGCACGAA
Organism: Paraburkholderia caballeronis; assembly: GCF_900104845.1. Taxonomy (NCBI): domain Bacteria; kingdom Pseudomonadati; phylum Pseudomonadota; class Betaproteobacteria; order Burkholderiales; family Burkholderiaceae; genus Paraburkholderia; species Paraburkholderia caballeronis. The sequence goes on from NZ_FNSR01000001.1 coordinate 830,683, forward strand.
GTACGGCTCCGCGAGCAGTTCGCGCAGCGTCTCGCGTTCGAGGTCCTGATTGTGCAGCGACGCGAGCGTCTTGCGCACGTGCAGCACGCCGAGCACGCGGTCGATGTCGCCCTGATAGACGATCAGCCGGTTGTGATAGCAGGTTTCGAGCTGATGCAGGATGTCGTCGAGCGGCGCGCCGAAGTCGAGCGCCTCGATCCGGCGGCGTGGAATCATCACGTCGTCGACGGTGATGTTTTCGAGGTCGAACAGGTTCAGCAGGATGCTGCGGTGTTTCGTCGGCATGAAGCTGCCGGATTCGAGCACGATTGTGCGCAGTTCCTCGGTGGACAGCCGCTGGTCGTTCGTCTTGTGCGTGTTGATGTGCAGAATGCGCAGCAGGCCGTTCGCGAACAGGTTCACGAACCAGACGACCGGTTTCGTCACGCGCATCAACGGCGCGATCAGCAGGCTCGCCGGCAGCGCGATCTTTTCCGGATAGGTGGCGCCGACGATCTTCGGCGTGATTTCCGCGAACACGATGATCAGGAACGCGACGATGCCCGTCGCGACCGACAGCACGACGTTGTCATGGCCGAACGTGTGCAGCGCGATCGACGTCGTCAGGACCGGGATGATCGTATTGAACAGGTTATTGCCGATCAGGATCACCGACAGCAGCAGATCGGTGCGGGCGAGCAGTTTCTGCGTGGTTTTGGCGCCGAGCGCGCCGTGACTGGCGAGGTACTTCAGGCGGTGGCGGTTCAGCGCCATCATCGCCGTTTCCGAGATGGAGAAGAAGCTGGAGCAGACGAGAAGCAGAAAGACGGCGCAGACCTGCGCCCATAAGGGAAGTTGTTCCACGCGGCGTGAAATGAGTGAGAGCGGATGAGGAGACTATAGCAGAGGGTGTTACGGTGCCAGAACGGCTTGTGCGTGGGCCTGGGCGCGAAATCGCGAGGGCGCGGGAGCCGGCCGATTCAGTGTTTTGTGGGCGGAGATCAGGCGAAAGCGGGCGAAAAAAAACCGCGCAGTGCATGCGCGGTTTTTTCAAAATTCTGGTCGGGGTGAGAGGATTCGAACCTCCGGCCTCTACGTCCCGAACGTAGCGCTCTACCAGGCTAAGCTACACCCCGAATTCTACTGCTGGACTCCCCGGCTCATTCAGTCTTGTTCAAGACTGACGCGTCGTTGAGTAAGAACATAATTCTAGCAGGCTATCTTTGTAGATGGAAGAGGGAAACGAAGAAATCGCATCCGCCGCCGCCTGCGCCTCGGCCTTCGCGCATTGAAGCGTGTGGTCGAGCGCGCCCGAACGGGTGATCGCCTGGAAAATCTCGTCGAAGCGCGTCGTGCCGCCTTGTTCGATCGCGTCGCGCGCGAGCGCCGCTTCCGCCGGCGTGCCGTGCTCGATCAGCCAGATCAGCGGCAGCGTCGGTTTGCCTTCGCGCAGGTCGTCGCCCGCGTTTTTGCCCATCGATTCAGCCGTGCCCGTGTAGTCGAGCCAGTCGTCCATGATCTGGAACGCGGTGCCGATGCGCCGGCCGAACTCGGCGGCGGCTTCCTCGGTGCGCGCGTCCGAGCCGGACAGCACCGCGCCCAGCTGCGCCGCCGCCTCGAACAGCTTCGCGGTCTTGTAGCGGATCACCTGCATGTAGCGCGCCTCGTCCACGTCGGCGTCGTGCATGTTCAGCAGTTGCAGCACTTCGCCTTCGGAGATGATGTTCGTCGCTTCCGACAGGATCTCCATCACGCGCATCTTGCCGACGCCGACCATCATCTGGAACGAGCGCGAATACAGAAAGTCGCCGACCAGCACGCTCGCCGCGTTGCCGAACAGCGCGTTCGCGGTCTGCCGGCCGCGCCGCAGGTCGGACTCGTCGACGACGTCGTCGTGCAGCAGCGTCGCCGTGTGGATGAACTCGATCACGGCCGCCAGTTCGTAGCGGTGCGCGCTGCGGTCGCCGAGCGCGCCCGACACGAGCAGCAGCAGCGCCGGACGCAGACGCTTGCCGCCCGCACCGATGATGTACTCGGAAATCTGGTTGATCAGCATCACCTCCGACGCCAGACGCTGGCGGATGACACGGTTCACCTGTTCCATGTCATCGGCGATCGGGGCAAGCAGGGCTGCGGCGTTGGGGGCGGAAGTGGCGGTGGACGACATGATGGGAAAAAGGGGTATTGCCGCGGATTATAAGGCGAATCGGCGCGGTCCCGGATGCCGCCCCACGCGCTGGCGGCGCAGCCGCGCCGTGTGCCGGCCGGCGCAGGCCCATGGGTTCGTCGTGCGGATGGTTTTGACTTGACAGCTAACTCTATGTATAATCACGGGTTTCCGACGCGTTGTGTGTCGGGAAAACGAATCCAGAGTGAGGTTTTCAATGTACGCGGTCATAAAAACCGGCGGCAAGCAGTACAAGGTTGCCGTTGGCGAAAAACTTAAAGTAGAACAGATACCGGCAGACATTGACGCAGAAATCACGCTCGACCAGGTTCTCGCAGTGGGCGAAGGCGAATCGATTAAGTTCGGTACGCCGCTGGTCAGTGGGGCTTCCGTCAAGGCTACCGTCGTGTCGCACGGACGTCATGCAAAAGTGACCATCTTCAAGATGCGTCGCCGGAAGCACTACCAGAAGCATGGCGGCCACCGCCAGAACTACACCGAACTGCGCATCGACGCGATCAACGCGTAAGCGCAACACGGTAAAGGAGCAAACAAATGGCACACAAAAAGGCAGGCGGGTCGTCACGCAACGGCCGCGATTCCGAGTCGAAACGACTGGGCGTGAAGGTGTTCGGCGGCCAGGCGATCCTGGCGGGCGGCATCATCGTGCGCCAGCGCGGCACGCGTATGCATGCCGGCGACAACGTCGGCATCGGCAAGGACCACACGCTGTACGCGCTGGTCGACGGCCACGTCACGTTCTCGATCAAGGGCGCAGCGAAGAAGCACCTGGTCAACGTCGTTCCGGCAGCAGCCTGAGTCTTTACCAGGCACGCTCGCAGTCGACGCAAACCCGACGCAAGGAGGGCCCCGCGAAGTTTGCGGGGCCTTTTTCTATTTCAGCGGCCGCGTATGGGTGACAGACGCGGGCCGCGTATTGGTCAAGCGGCGCGGCGCGCGGCAAAATAACGGCATCCACGGGACGGAGTAACGCATGAAGTTCATTGACGAAGCGAGAATTGAAGTCATCGCCGGCGACGGGGGCGATGGCAGCGCGTCGATGCGGCGCGAGAAGTTCGTCCCGTTCGGCGGGCCGGACGGCGGCGACGGCGGGCGCGGCGGCAGCGTCTACGCGATCGCGGACCGCAACATCAACACGCTGATCGACTACCGCTACACGAAGAAGCATCTGGCGCGCAACGGCGAGAACGGGCGCGGTTCCGACTGCTACGGCAAGGGCGGCGACGACATCACGCTGCGCATGCCGGTCGGCACGGCGATCACCGATCAGGACACCGGCGAGCTGATCGCCGACCTCACCGAGCACGATCAGCGCGTGCTGGTCGCGCAGGGCGGCGCGGGCGGGCTCGGCAACCTGCACTTCAAGTCGTCCACGAACCGCGCGCCGCGCCAGAAGACCGAAGGCAAGCCCGGCGAGCGCCGCATGCTGAAGCTCGAACTGAAGGTGCTCGCGGACGTCGGCCTGCTCGGCATGCCGAACGCGGGCAAGTCCACGTTCATCTCGTCGGTGTCGAACGCGAAACCGAAGATCGCCGACTATCCGTTCACGACGCTCGCGCCGAATCTTGGCGTCGTGCGCGTCGGGCCGGGCAAGAGCTTCGTGATCGCGGACATTCCCGGGCTGATCGAGGGCGCGGCCGAAGGCGCGGGCCTCGGCCACCAGTTCCTGCGCCATCTGCAGCGCACCGGCCTGCTGCTGCATCTCGTCGACCTCGCGCCGTTCGACGAAAGCGTCGATCCGGTCGCGGAGGCGACGGCGATCGTCGGTGAACTGCGCAAATACGACGAGTCGCTGTACGAGAAGCCGCGCTGGCTCGTGCTGAACAAGCTCGACATGGTGCCGGAGGACGAGCGCGCGGCGCGCGTCGCCGAATTCGTGAAGCGTTTCGGATGGGACGGCCCGGTGTTCGAGATTTCGGCGCTGACCGGGCAGGGCTGCGACAACCTCTGCTACGCGGTGTACGACTACGTCTCGTCTCACTCGGACGCGCGGCGCGCAGCCGATGCGGAAGACCTCGCGTCGGACGTGCGCTTCCGCGACGCGCCGGCGTCGTCCGCGGGCGGCGAGGACGCCGACGCGTCGCACGAATAACATGCCGCTTGCGGCCGGCGTGCGTTGCGCCGGCTGCCTCACGCGTCATCAAGTCAATCTGGGAGACCGCGCAGCATGCGTTCCGTCATCGCCGATTCGCGGCGTCTGGTAGTGAAAGTCGGTTCCAGCCTCGTCACGAACGACGGTCGGGGCCTCGACCATGCGGCGATCGGGCGGTGGGCCGCGCAGATCGCCGCGTTGCGCGCGCAGGCGAAGGAAGTCGTGCTGGTCAGCTCCGGCGCGATTGCCGAAGGGATGCAGCGGCTCGGCTGGAGCCGCCGGCCGCGCGAGATCGACGAACTGCAGGCCGCGGCGGCGGTCGGCCAGATGGGGCTCGCGCAGGTGTACGAGAGTCGCTTCGCGGAGCACGGCATCCGTACCGCGCAGATCCTGCTCACGCATGCGGACCTCGCGGATCGCGAACGCTACCTGAACGCGCGCTCGACGCTGCTGACGCTGCTGCGCCTCGGCGTCGTGCCGATCATCAACGAGAACGACACCGTCGTCACCGACGAGATCAAGTTCGGCGACAACGACACGCTCGGCGCGCTGGTCGCGAACCTGATCGAAGGCGATGCGCTCGTGATTCTCACCGATCAGAGCGGCCTCTACACGGCCGATCCGCGCAAGGATCCGGCCGCGACGCTCGTGCGCGAGGCCGATGCGGGCGCGCCGGAACTCGAAGCGATGGCCGGCGGCGCGGGATCGAGCCTCGGCCGCGGCGGCATGCTGACGAAGATTCTCGCCGCGAAGCGCGCAGCGCATAGCGGCGCGAACACCGTGATCGCGAGCGGGCGCGAGCCGGAGGTGCTGGCGCGGCTCGCGTCGGGCGAGGCGATCGGCACGCAGCTGATCGCCCGGACCGCGCGGATGGCCGCGCGCAAGCAGTGGATGGCCGATCACCTGCAGGTGCGCGGCCACGTCGTGATCGACGCCGGCGCGACGCAGAAGCTGACCGCCGAAGGCAAGAGCCTGCTGCCGATCGGCGTGATCGGCGTGCAGGGCGCGTTCGCGCGCGGCGAGGTGATCGCGTGCCTGAACGGCGACGGCGTCGAGGTCGCGCGCGGCCTCACGAACTACAGCAGCGCGGAGACGAAGCTGATCCAGCGGCGTCCGAGCGGCGAGATCGAAACGGTGCTCGGCTACATGCTGGAGCCGGAGCTGATTCACCGGGACAACCTGGTGATCGTCTGAGCGCGCCGCTTCGGCACGCAATCAAATGAAAAGCCGTTCCGGCGTCAGGCCGGAACGGCTTTTTTGTGCGGTGTGCGCCGGCGAGAACCGCTCAGTGCATCAGTGACGACTGGGTGCGCCCGTAGCGCAGGTTCTGGACGATGACGGGCGCTTTCCCGGCCGGCATCTTGTTCGCGCAGAAGTAGTCCTGATAAAGCACCGAGTGGTACGCATTCAGCGTGCCTTTCTCGATGCGGTCCCAGTCGTTCGCGACGGTCTGGTCCCAGCCGTCGTGATCCGCGTTCAGGCTCCCGTACAGACGCCATTCGTAGGTGTCGCAGCGGATGCCTTCGTAATTCACGTTGCGCGCGCCGGTCGGCGTCGTGATCACGATCGTGTAGCGGACCACGCCGTCGGTGCCGACCGACAGCGACGCCGGATCGATCGCGAACGACAGCGGCGTGTCGTTCGACACGTCGAACGACATCAGCTTCGCATTCGGTTGCGGGAGCGGCGGCAGCGACGTCACCTTGTTTTCCGTCCACACGCCCTTGCGGTCGAGCAGGTACGCGAAGTCGCTGTCATCCTTGTTCGACGGCTGCCGGATGCCCGAGCATGCAGCGAGCAGCACGCCGGCAGCGACGCAGCCGGCGACGAGAGCAAATCGTTTCAAATTGGTTTTCCTTCGAAGCACCGGCGCGTCGATTTCGCGCCGCGGAAGCGAAACGCGGCGCGGGTGTTCCCGCGCCGCTCGGCCGCGCGATGCGCGCCGGCCGTCGATCGCCTGTTCAGTCGCGCCCGTCCGGCGCAGGCACGATGATACTCTCCGCCGCGCCGCAATCGTCGTCGATCGACGCATGGTGCGACGGTTCGATCGACACGTCGAGCGTCACGAGCGTCTGCGTCGCACTCACGCGCGGCTGCGCGACGATGCGCGGATAACGGACGTCGTGACCGTGCGGGCCGGAGCGTTCCGCGCGCGGCACGACCCGTCGCAGATAGCGCGACAACTCGGTCAACGCCAGCTGATAGACGTCGCGCTTGAACTCGATGACCGCTTCGAGCGGAACCCAGTATTCGTTCCAGCGCCACGCGTCGAACTCCGGATGTTCCGTCGCCCGCAGGCAGATGTCGCAGTCGCGTCCCACCATCCTCAGCAGGAACCAGATCTGCTTCTGCCCACGATAGTGGCCGCGAACCTCGCGCTTGATGAACTTGTCGGGCACCTCATAGCGCAACCAGTCGCGCGTGCGACCGATGATCTTGACGTGCTCGGGATGCAAGCCGGTTTCTTCGTGCAACTCCCTATACATTGCCTGCATGGGGGTTTCACCATACTTGATGCCCCCTTGCGGAAACTGCCAGGAATGTTCGCGAACCCGCTTGCCCCAAAACACCTCGTTGTGCGCGTTCAAGAGGATGATGCCGACGTTCGGGCGAAAGCCTTCACGATCCAGCATACAACCACCTTCGAATCCTTTAAAATTGCTTTGATTATAAACAGATAACGGTCCTGACGCACCGGACGGGCACCAGATTGGAACGATTTGCCGCGAACCAGCGAGAGCCGGTCTCGCGAACGCGGGCAAGTGTCGGCGCTGCCCGCGCATGCAGTATCGTCACACTGCGTATCGTGCAGGTTCGACAATCCCACCGTTTTACTCGCTTCGGGCGGCCTCTCGCCGGCCGCCGCTTTTGGAAAATTCTTGAATGAAAGCCTCCCGTTTCTTTATCGGCACCCTGAAGGAAGCGCCCGCCGACGCCGAAATCGTCAGCCACAAATTGATGGTCCGCGCGGGCATGATCCGGCGCGTCGCCGGCGGCATCTACAACTATCTGCCGGTCGGGCTGCGTTCGATCCGCAAGGTCGAGCAGATCGTGCGCGAGGAGATGAACCGCGCGGGCGCAATTGAACTGCTGATGCCGGCGGTGCAGCCGGCCGAGCTGTGGCAGGAGTCGGGGCGCTGGGTCAAATACGGGCCGGAACTGCTGCGTTTCAAGGACCGCAAGCAGGCCGATTTCGTGATGGGGCCGACGCACGAGGAGGTCGTCACCGACATCGCGCGCAACCAGATCAAGAGCTATCGTCAACTGCCGGTGAACTTCTATCAGGTGCAGACGAAGTTCCGCGACGAAATCCGTCCCCGTTTCGGCGTGATGCGCGGGCGCGAGTTCATCATGAAAGACGCGTATTCGTTCGACAAGGACGTCGACGGCCTGAAAGAGTCGTACCGGAAGATGTACGACGCGTACACGCGGATCTTCACGCGGCTCGGCCTTGAGTTCCGCGCGGTCGCGGCCGACAACGGCTCGATCGGCGGCAGCGGCTCGCACGAATTCCACGTGATCGCTGACACCGGCGAGGACGCGATCGCGTATTGCCCGACGTCCGAATTCGCCGCGAACGTCGAGGCGGCGGACGCACTGCCGCTGGTCGCCGAACGCGCGGCGCCGACCGAACCGATGCAGAAGGTCGCGACGCCGGGCGCCGCGAAGTGCGAGGCGGTCGCCGACATGCTGGGGATTCCGCTCGAACGCACGATCAAGTCGATCGTGCTCGCCACCGACAACAACGCGGACAACGAAGGCGCCGAGCCGACGATCTGGCTGCTGCTGCTGCGCGGCGACCACGACCTGAATGAAATCAAGGTGTCGAAGCAGCCGGGCCTCGCCGACGCGCGCTTCGCGACCGAAGCGGAGATCGTCGAATGGTTCGGCACGCCGCCCGGTTATCTCGGCCCGATCGGCACGAAGAAGCCGGTCAACGTGATCGCGGATTCGACCGCCGCGAACATGAGCGACTTCGTCGTCGGTGCGAACGATGCCGGTTATCACATCACCGGCGTCAACTGGGGCCGCGACCTGCCGGAGCCGATCGTCGCGGACGTCCGCAACGTGAAGAAGGGCGATCCGTCGCCGGACGGCAAGGGCGTGCTGGACATCTGCCGCGGCATCGAGGTCGGCCACGTGTTCCAGCTCGGCACCCGCTACTCGGACGCGATGAACGCGACCTTCCTCGACGAGACCGGCAAGCCGCAGCCGATGGTGATGGGCTGTTACGGGATCGGCATCACGCGGATCCTCGGCGCGGCCATCGAACAGAATTTCGACGACAAGGGCATCATCTGGCCGGAAGCGATCGCGCCGTTCGAGGTCGTGCTGTGCCCGATGGGCTACGACCGCAGCGAACTCGTGCGCGAGCACGCGGATCGCCTGTACGGTGAACTGGTCGCGGCGGGCATCGACGTGATCCTCGACGATCGCGGCGAGCGGCCGGGCGTGATGTTCGCGGACTGGGAGCTGATCGGCGTGCCGCACCGGCTCGTGATCGGCGAGCGCGGCCTGAAGGACGGCAAGATCGAGTACCAGGGCCGCCGCGACGCCGAAGCCACGTTGCTGCCGGCCGGCGACGCCGCGGCGAGCGTCGCGCAGAAGGTCCGCGCGGCGCTCGCGCGCTGACGGTCACGGGAGCCGCGCGGTGGAGTACAGCTTCCTGTCCGCGACGATCCTGCTGATCCTGATTACCGATCCGCTCGGCAACATCCCGCTCTTCATCAGTTGCCTGCGCGGCGTTGCGAAGCAGCGCCGCGCGGTCGTGATTCTGCGCGAAGTGGCGATCGCGTTCGTGATCCTGCTGGTGTTCATGGTCGCGGGCAACCGCTTCCTGCGGATGATGGGGCTCACCGACACGTCGCTGCGGATCGGCGGCGGGATCGTGCTGTTCCTGATCGCGCTGCGGATGATCTTCCCGCATCCGGGCGGTCTGTTCGGCAGCGGCGACAAGGGCGGCGAGCCGTTGATCGTGCCGCTCGCGATTCCGGCGCTCGCCGGCCCGTCCGCGCTCGCGACGGTGATGCTGCTGACGTCGCAGGCGCCCGGCAAGACGCTCGAATGGGTCGCCGCGCTGACGGTCACGATGGTGCTTTGCGCGATCGTGCTGGTGCTCGCGGAGCGGATTCAGGCGCTGCTCGGCGAGCGCGTCGTGACCGCGTTCGAGCGGTTGATGGGACTCGTGCTGGTCGCGATCTCGGTCGAGATGATCCTCGCGGGGATCGGCGCGTTCGTGCATCAGTTGTGAAGCGGGCGCACACGCCGAAGTCGATCCGGCGATGAAATGAAAAAAGCGGCCCAGTTTTGAACTGAGGCCGCTTTTTTGTGCGCGCGCGAAACGCGAACCGGGCAGGAACCCGGCGGGTTACGCGCCTTCGGTCAGCGCGCGGATCGTCGGCAGGTTGCGCCAGTAGCCCTTCGCGTCCATTCCGCAGCCGAACACGTAGCGGTCCGGCACCTTGAAGCCGCAGAAGTCCGGGTGCAACGGTTTCGTCTTCGAAATCAGCTTCTCGCACAGCACCGCCGACATGAAGCGCTTCGCGCCCATCGCGAGGATGCGGTCGCGGATCGCGGCCATCGTTTCGCCTTCGTCGAGGATGTCGTCGAGCACGAGCACGACGCGGTCCTTCACCGACTCGGCCGGCGCGACGCGCCATTGCATCTCGGCGCTGCCCTTGATCGCGTTGCGGTAGCGCGTCAGGTGGATGTAGTCGAATTCGAGCGGGAAATCGAGGTGCGGCAGCAGCATGCCGGTGAACACCGCCGCGCCGCCCATCACCGACAGCACGAGCGGGAAGTCCTCGCTGATCTGCTGGCGGATCTCCGCGGCCATCCGGCCGATCGACGCGTTGACCTCGCCCTCCGAAACGATCTCTTCGGAGTGGCGGAAAATATGCAGGGCTTCTTCGCGGTTCATGACGTCTCGCGGGCGTGGTCTATATGTAAACAGTGTGGGAAGAATCGACGGCGCGCGCTACACAGCATAAACCCGGGCGGGCCGGCGCGCGTCGAATGACAAAAAGCGGCCGCGCGGCATGCCGTGCGGCCGGCGGAAAAAATCAGCGCATGCCGGGCAGCATGCCCTTCATGCCGCGCATCATCTTCTGCAGGTTGCCGCCCTTCAGCTTCTTCATCATCGTGCGCATCTGGTCGTACTGATTCAGCATCCGGTTCACCTCCTGCACCTGCACGCCGGCGCCCGCCGCGATGCGGCGCTTGCGCGTGGCCTTGATGAGTTCCGGCTTCGCGCGCTCGGCCGGCGTCATCGAGTTGATGATGCCTTCCATCCGGCGCATCTGCTTCTCGGCCTGGCCCATGTCCGCGCCGGCCGCCGCCTGCTGGAACTGCGCGGGCAGCTTGTCCATCAGCGACGACAGGCCGCCCATGTTCTTCATCTGCGAGAGCTGCGCGCGGAAGTCGTTCAGGTCGAAGTCGCCGCCTTTCTTCACCTTGTCGGCGAGCTTCTGCGCGGCCTGCACGTCGACGCCGCGCTGCGCCTCTTCGACGAGCGCCAGGATGTCGCCCATCCCGAGGATCCGGTTCGCCATCCGGTCCGGGTGGAACACTTCGAGGCCGTCGAGCTTTTCGGCGACGCCGACGAACTTGATCGGCTTGCCGGTGATGTGACGCACGGACAGCGCGGCGCCGCCGCGCGAATCGCCGTCGAGCTTCGTCAGCACGACGCCGGTGAGCGGCAACGCGTCGTTGAACGCCTTCGCGGTGTTGACCGCGTCCTGGCCCAGCATCGCATCGACGACGAACAGCGTCTCGGCGGGCTGGAGCAGAGCGTGCAGCGCGGAGATCTCCTGCATCATCGCTTCGTCGATGCCGAGGCGGCCGGCCGTATCGACGATCAGCACGTCGTGATAGTGGCGTTTCGCCCAGTCCACCGCCGCGTTCGCGATGTCGACCGGCTTCTGGTCCGGCTGCGACGGGAAGAAGTCCGCGCCGACCTGCTCGGTGACCGTCTTCAGCTGCGCGATCGCGGCCGGGCGATAGACGTCGCACGAGACGGTGAGCACCTTCTTCTTGTACTTCTCGCGCAGCAGCTTCGCGAGCTTGCCGACGGTCGTCGTTTTACCCGCGCCTTGCAGGCCGGCCATCAGGATGACCGCCGGCGGCGTGACCGCGAGATTCAGTTCGGCGGCCTTGCCTTCGTAGTCGCCGCCGATCACCGCGGTCAGTTCGCGCTGCACGACGCCGACGAGCGCCTGGCCCGGCGACAGGCTGCTGATCACTTCCTCGCCGAGCGCCTTTTCCTTCACCTTCGCGATGAATTCGCGCACGACCGGCAGCGCGACGTCGGCTTCGAGCAGCGCGAGGCGCACCTCCCGAAGCATTTCCTGCGTGTTGGCCTCGGTCAGCCGGGCTTCGCCGCGCAGCGTCTTGACGACGCGCGCCATCCGTTGGGTGAGAGTGTCGAGCATGGGGGAGCCGATTGGGAATGCGGTGCAGTGCGGCCCGGGTGCCGCGCGAAGGAGCAAGAGCGGTCCGTCGCGGGAAGGGGGCCTATAGTAAACTTCGAACATGGATATTGTACTGTATGCCCTCACCGCGCTTCTGTACGGCGGATTGTGCGCAGCCGACTGGCGGGCCGTGCGGCACCCGGGCGCGCAGCCGGTTCTCGGCGGCGCGACGCCGGTGCCGCTGCCCGTCGGCGGCGCGCCGGCCGCGCGCGCGCCCGGCCTCGGCGCCGTCGCGCGCACGCTGCTCGGCGTCGCGCTCGTCGCGCACGGCGTGCTGCTGCACATGACGATCTTCCCGCAGAGCGAGATGGTGTTCGGCTTCGCGTACGCGCTGTCGGCGATGTTCTGGCTCGGCGCGGGCATCTACTGGATCGAAAGTTTTTTCTTCCCGCTCGACGGGCTGCGCCTGCTCCTGCTGCCGCTCGCTGCGGTCGCGTCGCTGCTGCCGCTCGTGTTCGGCGGCGTGCGAGTGCTGCCCTACGCGGCCGCGCCGATGTTCAAGCTTCATTTCGTGATCGCGAACGTCGCATACGGGCTGTTCGCGATCGCCGCGCTGCACGCGGTGCTGATGCTAGCGGTCGAGCGCCGGCTGCACGCGCTGCGCGGCGCGGGGCTGCAACGCGCGTCGAGCGCGCGCGACGGCTGGCTGTCGAGCTGGATCGAAACGCTGCCGCCGCTGCTGACGATGGAAAAGCTGCTGTTCCGGCTGATCAGCGCCGGCTTCGTGCTGCTCACCGCGACGCTCGCGTCGGGCATCGTGTTCAGCGAGCAACTGATCGATCGCGCGTTGAGCCTCGATCACAAGACCGTGTTCGCGATCCTGTCGTGGCTGATGTTCGGCGCGCTGCTGACCGCGCGCAAGCTGTCCGGCTGGCGCGGGCGCGCGGCGCTGCGCTGGGTGCTCGCGTCGTTCGCGGCGCTGCTGCTCGCTTACGTCGGCAGCCGGTTCGTTTTCGAGGTGCTGCTGCACCGTCCCGTTGTCTGAGCGCGGTCAATCGATGAGACAGATACTTCTCCTGATCCTGCTGTTCGTCGTCGGTCAGTGGTTCGTGAAGGCGCTGCGGCGCGCCCAGGCGCAGGAGCGGCCCGATGCGCCGCCGCAGCCGGCGGCTCCCCCGCGCAGCGCGGGGGAGGCGCGCCGCAACGGCGGCGCGCGGCCACGCACCGCGCGGCCGGCGTCGTTGTCCGAGCCGATGGTCCGCTGCGCGGAGTGCGGCGTGCACGCGCCGCGAAGCGAATCGGTGACGGCCGTCGGCCAGTCGTTCTGCTGCAACGAGCACGCGCGCAAGTACACGGCGCGCTCGGCCGGCCAGGATCGCGCCGCGCGATGAGCGGTCCGTCCGCTGCGCCGTTCGCGGTCGATGCGCACGGCTGGGTGCCGGCCGCGCATCGCCTGCCGTCGCCGAATTTCGAGGCGCGGCCCGCGGGCGCGGTGCCTTCGTTGATCGTCGTCCACAACATCAGCCTGCCGCCGGACACGTTCGGCGGCCCCGGCATCACCGACCTGTTTCTCGATCGTCTCGACTGCGACGCGCATCCGTTCTACGACGCGAACCTGCGCGGCGTGCGCGTGTCGTCGCACTTCGTGATCCGCCGTGACGGCGTGCTCGAACAGTACGTGTCGTGCGACGAGCGCGCGTGGCACGCGGGCCTGTCGAACTTCTTCGGTCGCGAGCGCTGCAACGACTTCTCGATCGGCATCGAACTGGAAGGCAGCGACACGACCGCATTCGAAGCGGCGCAATACCGGACGCTCGCGGCGCTCGTGCAGGCGCTCGTCGCGCGTTATCCGGTCGACGGACTCGCCGGTCATTCGGACATCGCGCCGGGCCGCAAGACCGATCCCGGTCCGCACTTCGACTGGGCGCGGCTGCAGCGCGACGCCCAACTCGCGGACTCGTATTTCCCGTATCGGCATCCGCGCGACGCGCAGCGCGCGGCACCCTGACGCGAGCGCGCCATCGCCGAAAGGCGCATGCACGCTTGCTTTGCGGCGTGTCCCCTGTCCGCGTGGGGGTCTGGAAAAGTCAAGGCTCCGGCAGCAAATAATTCAATTTGACCCGGCCTCAATCTCCACTATACTTGGTACCCGAAAACGAGCTTTGCACCATATGTTGTGGTTTACGGCGGCGCCCACTCTTTGAGCACGGCGCCGCGCGCATTACCGGCATAGAGAAAATCTTGTGCGGTGCCGCCGGCCGGTAGAGCCGGCGCGCCGCTGCAGTCGAGAAGAAGGGCACAGCCAATGATCGCGGCATCCACGATGAAAACCGGTGTTTCGTCCGTAGCGTCTGCCTTGCCGCATCCGGCAGCCTCGCCAGGCTGGCTGTTCTTCTCCGCCCGACCGTCCGCGCACTCGGGGGCGCGGCATCCGTATTAATCCGCGAAATTTCCGTTCGCACCTTTCCAGGACCAGGAGCTTTGCACATGCAAACGACCGATAACGTCACGACCCGCTATGAAGGCGCCTCCGCCGGCCACGTGCCGGGCGGCGAGCCTCAACGCGGCCAGGCGACGTTCGCCCAGGCCACGTTCGCCGACTACAAGGTGATTCGCCGCAACGGCAGCGTGGTGTCGTTCGAGCCGTCGAAGATCGCGATCGCCGTGACGAAGGCGTTTCTGGCTGTCAACGGCGGGCAGGGCGCGGCGTCGGCGCGCGTGCGCGAACTCGTCGAGCAGCTCACGCAGAGCGTCGTGCGCGCGCTGGTCCGCAGCCGCCCGGCTGGCGGCACGTTCCATATCGAGGACATCCAGGACCAGGTCGAACTCGCGCTGATGCGCGGCGGCGAGCACAACGTCGCGCGTGCGTACGTGCTGTATCGCGAGAAGCGCAACCAGGAGCGCGGCCTCGCGCAGGAAGCGGACGCGCCGGCCGCGCCCGGCCTGAACGTGATCGACAACGGCATTTCGCGTCCGCTCGACCTCGCCGCGCTGCGCGAACTGATCGTGTCCGCGTGCGACGACCTCGGCGATGCGGTGAACCCCGAGCCGATCGTCGCCGAGACGGTGAAGAACCTGTACGACGGCGTGCCGATGACGCAGGTGTACGACTCGGCGATCCTCGCCGCGCGCACGATGATCGAGAAGGACCCGGCGTACAGCCAGGTCACCGCGCGCCTGCTGCTGCACACGATCCGCCGCGAGATCCTCGAAGAGGAAGTCACGCAGGCCGACATGGCCACGCGCTACGCCGAATACTTCCCGCTCTTCATCAAGCGCGGCGTGAACGCCGAGCTGCTCGACGACAAGCTGCTGCAGTACGACCTGAAGCGCCTCGGCGAGGCGCTGGACGCAAGCCGCGACCTGCAATTCGGCTACCTCGGCCTGCAAACGTTGTACGACCGTTATTTCCTGCACGTCGGCGGCACGCGCATCGAGATGCCGCAGGCGTTCTACATGCGCGTCGCGATGGGCCTCGCGCTGAACGAGATCGACCGCGAGACGCGCGCGATCGAGTTTTACAACGTGCTGTCGAGCTTCGACTTCATGTCGTCGACGCCGACGCTGTTCAACTCGGGCACGCGCCGCTCGCAGCTGTCGTCGTGCTACCTGACGACGGTCGCGGACGACCTCGACGGCATCTACGAGGCGCTGAAGGAAAACGCGCTGCTGTCGAAGTTCGCCGGCGGCCTCGGCAACGACTGGACCCGCGTGCGCGCGCTCGGCTCGCACATCAAGGGAACGAACGGCAAGTCGCAGGGCGTCGTGCCGTTCCTGAAGGTCGTCAACGACACCGCGGTCGCGGTGAACCAGGGCGGCAAGCGCAAGGGCGCGGTCTGCGCGTACCTGGAAACGTGGCACCTCGACATCGAGGAGTTCCTGGAGCTGCGCAAGAACACCGGCGACGACCGTCGCCGCACGCACGACATGAACACCGCGAACTGGATTCCCGACCTGTTCATGAAGCGCGTGATGGAAGGCGGCGACTGGACGCTGTTCTCGCCGTCCACCTGCCCGGATCTGCACGACAAGTTCGGCGCCGACTTCGAGGCGGCTTACACGGCTTACGAGGACAAGGCCGCGCGCGGCGAACTGAAGCTGTTCAAGAAGATCCCGGCCGCGCAACTGTGGCGCAAGATGCTCGGGATGCTGTTCGAGACCGGCCATCCGTGGATCACGTTCAAGGACCCGTGCAACATCCGCTCGCCGCAGCAGCACGTCGGCGTCGTCCACTCGTCGAACCTGTGCACGGAAATCACGCTGAACACGAGCGACACCGAAATCGCGGTCTGCAACCTCGGCTCGGTGAACCTCGTCGCGCACCTCGCGAAGCAGGCCGACGGCACGTACGCGCTCGACCACGACAAGCTGAAGCGCACGATCAGCGTTGCGATGCGGATGCTCGACAACGTGATCGACATCAATTACTACGCGGTGCCGAAGGCGCGTAACTCGAACCTGAAGCACCGTCCGGTCGGCATGGGCATCATGGGCTTCCAGGACTGCCTGCACGTGCTGCGCACGCCGTACGCGTCGCAGGAGGCGGTCGAGTTCGCGGACCGCTCGATGGAGGCGGTCTGCTACTACGCGTATTACGCATCGACCGAGCTGGCCGAAGAGCGCGGCCGTTATTCGAGCTATCGCGGTTCGCTGTGGGATCGCGGCGTGCTTCCGCAGGACACGCTGAAGCTGCTCGCGCAAGCGCGCGGCGGTTACGTCGAGGTCGACACGTCCGAGACGATGGACTGGGCGACGCTGCGCTCGCGCATCGCGACGCACGGGATGCGCAACTCGAACTGCGTCGCGATCGCGCCGACCGCGACGATCTCGAACATCATCGGCGTGTCCGCGTGCATCGAGCCGACGTTCCAGAACCTCTACGTGAAGTCGAACCTGTCGGGCGAGTTCACGGTGGTCAACGACTACCTGGTGCGCGACCTGAAGGCGCGCGGCCTGTGGGACGAGGTGATGGTCGCCGACCTGAAGTACTTCGACGGCATGCTGTCGCGCATCGACCGCATCCCGGCCGACCTGCGCGCGATCTACGCGACCGCGTTCGAAGTCGATCCGACGTGGCTCGTCGAGGCGGCGTCGCGTCGCCAGAAGTGGATCGATCAGGCGCAGTCGCTGAACATCTACATGGGCGGCGCGTCGGGCAAGAAGCTCGACGAGGTGTACAAGCTCGCCTGGGTGCGCGGCCTGAAGACGACCTACTATCTGCGCACGATGGCGGCGACGCACGTCGAGAAGTCCACCGTCGCGCACGGCGCGCTGAACGCGGTGCCGACGAACGGCGGCGAAGGCGGCAACGGCGGTTCGTTCGGCGGCGGCGCGGGCTTCGGCGCAGCGGGTGCAGGCGGTGCCGCAGGTGCGAACGGCGGTTCGGGCGCACTGCAGTCGGCGCCGGCCGCAGCGGCGGCGGTTGCTGCTGCACCGGCGGCGCCGGAAGCGGACGGTCCCGTCTGCATGATGCGTCCTGGCGACCCGGGCTTCGACGAGTGCGAGGCGTGCCAGTAAGCGCGCGATAGTGCGCGACACGTCGCCGTGCGGTTCATGCGCGGCGCGTGATGCGAAAGCGGACGACGGCATAGTCGTCCGCATCGAACACCACGCCGCATGCGACACGCAGCGGCGCTTACCGAAGGCGTGCGGCACAGCGTGCCGCGACTCGCGGAGAAGTCGTCGGCGAAGGCGTCAGGAATCCCTGGAGTCTTTGCCGGTACGTCCCGGCTCACGCAGCTTCATCCAGTCGCGATGAAGCGGCAACCAGGCGGCGAAGAAGTCCGCCATGCAGGCTGTACCGGATGCGTCGCACGAGAGCGTCGATGCACACCGCGGACTCACGCTTGCGAACGCTCTCTCGATCACGTGATGACCTTCGGCAACGACGCATTCGCATCGCTCATTCGATGCGAGCGACGTAGTGCGACGACAAAGTGTTGTATGCAGGTCTCAACGCGAATCGAAAAACAGGAATTTTCGTGTGCGAGCCCTTTTAACGCTCACGAAAAGATGGTACAAACCGTTCTAAATTGATGGTGACATGTATGCTCAACTGGGATGACGAGATCACGGCCGTAACTCCGTCGAGCGGTGCGCAACAAAACGCGTTGCGCAACTCCGCTGGCCCGACTGTCCCGACTGTCGGCACGCAGCAGTTTGGACTGCGCGCCGCTCCTCAGATCTCCTCCGCGGAAAACATCTTCGCGAACGACTTCGCGGTCGCACCGCCCCCGGCTCCGGAGGTATCGTCGGAAGCCCGGGTGAACGTCGCCGACAAGCGCATCATCAACGGCAAGACCGACGTGAACCAGCTGGTTCCGTTCAAGTACAAGTGGGCGTGGGAGAAGTACCTGTCCGGCTGTGCGAATCACTGGATGCCGCAGGAAATCAACATGTCCCGCGACATCGCGCTGTGGAAGGACCCGAACGGTCTGACCGAAGACGAGCGCCGCATCGTCAAGCGCAACCTCGGCTTCTTCGTCACCGCCGACTCGCTCGCCGCGAACAACATCGTGCTCGGCACCTACCGGCACATCACCGCGCCCGAATGCCGCCAGTTCCTGCTGCGCCAGGCGTTCGAGGAAGCGATCCACACGCACGCCTACCAGTACATCGTCGAATCGCTCGGCCTCGACGAAGGCGAAATCTTCAACGCGTATCACGAAGTCGAGTCGATCCGCGCGAAAGACGAATTCCTGATTCCGTTCATCCACACGCTGACCGACCCGTCGTTCACGACCGGCACGGTCGAGAACGACCAGAAGCTGCTGAAGTCGCTGATCGTGTTCGCGTGCGTGATGGAAGGCCTGTTCTTCTACGTCGGGTTCACGCAGATTCTGGCGCTCGGCCGTCAGAACAAGATGACCGGTGCGGCGGAGCAGTACCAGTACATCCTGCGCGACGAGTCGATGCACTGCAACTTCGGCATCGACCTGATCAACCAGATCAAGCTCGAAAACCCGCACCTGTGGACGCCGGAGTTCCGTGCGGAGATCCGCGAACTGTTCAAGCACGCGGTCGATCTCGAATACCGCTACGCGGAGGACACGATGCCGCGCGGCGTGCTCGGCCTGAACGCCGGCATGTTCAAGAGCTATCTGCGCTTCATCTGCAATCGTCGTTGCCAGCAGATCGGCCTCGATCCGCTGTTCCCGAACGAAGAGAACCCGTTCCCGTGGATGAGCGAGATGATCGACTTGAAGAAGGAGCGTAACTTCTTCGAGACGCGCGTGATCGAATATCAGACGGGCGGTGCGCTGTCCTGGGAATGACCCGGACGCACTGCGAGTCTTTTGGGGATGCCGGCGGCGCAACGCGCCAGCGCCGGCAAGATGATTAGGAGCAGGAACGCCTGATGCAAAGCGTGCCCGGTGCCGTTGCGGCCCACCTATACGACAGGCACTTTGCGAACCCTTCAGTGGGATGGGCAAACTTCCCCCCGGAAAAGGGCGCTGGCTTGACGGCCAGCGCCCTCATCAAACGTTGGCCAGCGTCGGAGCCCGATGCTGGATGGACTTGGCGCGCGGTGCCCGACGGCACGGCGCGCCTTACCGTATTCATTAGCGTAAGCGCGAAGCATCTGCGTACGCCGATGAATAGCCCGCTTCGCAGCGCGCGCCGTGAGAAGCGTCCGCGGGAAGCGGGTTTTGACGAAGGGTGTAGTTTGAACTGACTCTCATCTGAACCTGAAGGAGAAAACGATGGCAACTGCCAAGAAGAAGCCGGCGGCGAAAAAAGCCGCTGTGAAGAAGGTCGCCGCGAAGAAGGCAGCACCGGCGAAGAAGGCCGCTGCGAAGAAGGTTGCAGTGAAGAAGGTCGCCGTGAAGAAGGTCGCGGCAAAGAAGGTTGCTGCGAAGAAGGTCGCAACGAAGAAGGTTGCCGCCAAGAAGGTCGCAGCGAAGAAGGTCGCGGTGAAGAAGGTTGCCGCGAAGAAGGCAGCGCCGGCGAAGAAGGCCGCAGCGAAGAAGGTTGCTGCGAAGAAAGTCGCGGTGAAGAAGGTCGCAGCGAAGAAGGTTGCCGCGAAGAAGGTTGCTGCAAAGAAGGCAGCGCCGGCGAAGAAGGCAGCAGCGAAGAAGGTTGCCGCCAAGAAGACCGCGGCGAAGAAGGCTGCGCCTGCGAAGAAGGCTGCGGCGAAGAAGGCTGCAAAGAAGGCTGCCCCTGCCGCGCCTGCTGCCCCTGCTGCCGCACAACCGGCCGCACCGGCAGCAACGGTGAAGACCGCGTTGAACCCGGCCGCAGCATGGCCGTTTCCGACCGGCAGCCGTCCGTAATACGCTGCACTAAGCGAAGCGCGCCATGCGCGCTTCGCGAGATTCATCCATCCCGTTGCCGGACTTACCGGCAGCGGGATTTTTTTCGTCCTCTGTTCGGCACGCGCGTGGCCGCAACGAAAAAAGGCGCATGCACTGAACGCGCACGCGCCTTGGGTTCCGCAGCCAGCGCAAGCGCCGGTGCGGTACAGGGGAAGCCTGGACGAATCAGTGCGTGACGCGCGTGACGCCGCCGCTCGACAGCAGACGCACGCGGTCGCCGGCGCGGAAGATCTCGCCGGTCGCGCTTTGCGTGATCGCGCGGAGGTCGCCATTGTCGAGGCGCACGGTGACTTCGACGCCGTCGCGCATCGCGGTCGCGTTCTCGACGGTGTTGCCCGCGACCGCGCCCGCGATGCCGCCGATGATGCCGGTCACGATCGAACCGCGTCCGCCGCCGATCGCGCTGCCCGCGACCGCGCCGAGCGCGCCGCCGCCGACTGCGCCGAGGCCGCTCGGCTGACCGTCGTTCGAGCTGATCCGCACGGCGCGCACGCTCTCGACGACGCCCATGCGGACCGTCGCTTCACGCTGCGCCTGCGACGCGGTGTACACGTCAGCAGAGCTGCTGTTGTACGCGCACCCCGTGGCCGCGAGCGAACCCGCGACCATTACCGCCACCATCAGACGACTCGTTGTTTTCATTTGCGATGCTCCCAATTGCTCCTGTTGGGCTCCCCGTGGAGCGCCCCGTTCAGGCCGGCAGGTCGTAACCGAATGCCTGCCTGAACCGTTCGTTGATCTGCGCGCGCGTCGGCGCATAGTTCTGCGGGCCTTGATGCTCGATCTTCAGCGCACCCATCAGGTTCGCGAGACGTCCCGCGGTGCCCCAGTCGTAGCCGTTCTCGATGCCGTACAGCAGTCCGCCGCGGAACGCATCGCCGCAGCCGGTCGGATCGAGCACGCGTTCAGCGGCCACCGGAGGAATCTCCTCGATGCCGTTGCCGTGATAAATCTGGGAACCGTGCTCGCCGCGCGTGACGATCAGCGCGTCGACGCGGCTTGCGACTTCTTCGAGCGACCAGCCGGTGCGATGGCTGACAAGGCTTGCTTCGTAATCGTTGACAGCGACGTAGGTGGCAAGTTCAATCGCTTGCCGCAGCGACGGGCCGTCGAACAGCGGCAGCCCCTGGCCCGGATCGAAGATGAACGGCACGCCGGCCTTCGCGAACTGCTCGACGTGCTGAACCATTCCGTCGAAGCCGTCCGGCGCGACGATGCCGAGCTTGATGCCGGCCGCTTCGTCCGCGCGGTTCAGATGCGACTGCATCATCGCGCCCGGATGGAACGCGGTGATCTGGTTGTTCTCCAGGTCGGTCGTGATCATTGCCTGCGCGGACCACGTGTCCGGCAGCACGCGCACGTGTTCTTTCGACAGGCCGAGCCCGTCGAGGCGGTCGAGGTACGGCTGCGCGTCGGCGGCGCCGAGGGTCGCCATGATGCGTGCGTCGCCGCCGAGCAGATGCAGCGAGTACGCGATGTTGCCCGCGCAGCCGCCGAACTCGCGGCGCATCGTCGGCACGAGGAAGCTCACGTTCAGGATGTGCACCTGCTCGGGCAGGATGTGTTCCCGAAAGCGGCCTTCGAAGGTCATGATGTTGTCGTAGGCGAGCGAGCCGCAGATCAGCGTAGCCAAGGCTGGAATTCCTGTAGGGCGTGAAAGGGAAGCCGGCCCGCGCGCAGCGCGGGCACCAGGCAGCGAGCGCCGCGCGCCGCACGAGGCGGATGTGCGCGGCCCCCGGCGTTCGACGTTACTTCAGCGCGGCGAGCGCCGCGTCGTAGTTCGGTTCGTTCTTGATTTCGCTCACGCGCTCGGCGTGGACGACGTTGTCGTTCGCGTCGATCACGACCACGGCGCGCGCGGTCAGGCCGGCGAGCGGGCCGCTCGTCACGTCGACGCCGTAGGCGTTCGCGAAGTCGTGGCCGCGGAACGTCGATGCGGTGACGACGTTGTCGATGCCTTCGGTCGTGCAGAAGCGCGACGCGGCGAACGGCAGGTCGCCGGACACGACGATCACGACCGTGTTGTCGAGCTTGCCGGCGGCTTCGTTGAACTTGCGCGTGGACGTTGCGCAGACCGGCGTGTCGAGGCTCGGCACGATGTTGAGCACCTTGCGCTTGCCGGCGAAGTCGGCGAGCGAGACCGGCTTCAGATCCTTGCCGACCAGCGAAAATTCGGGCGCCTTCTGGCCGACGGACGGGAAGGCGCCCGCGACGTCGATCGGGTTACCGCCCAGCGTGACTTGACTCATGATGTGCTCTCCGGAAATGCATGTCGTTGTGAAAATCGCGTCCGGCGACGCCGGACGCTGCGAACGCGGGCAGGCGCGACGCGCCTGCTTACGGGTAGAAAACCTCGATGCGGAAGTTCGACGCGACGACGTTGCCGGTGTCGAGCCGGACGATCATCGTCTGCGTCGAGCGCGCGGGCAGCCCGGCGTCGATCCGGGTGCCGGGCGGCACGTAGTCCTGCGGCCACAGCACGCGCCGCACGACCACGTTGTTCTGACGGTCGAGCAGCGTCAGCTCGATCGCCGGATACGCGAGCGCGACGTTGAAGTGATTGCGCAGCGGCATCTTCAGTTCGAGGTGATGCGGGTCGTCGACCTGGCGCAGGTCGGACGGCTCGACCTGGAGCCCGTCGATGTCGCGCGGCGGCAGCACGCGGCAGCCGATCTTCGCGCAGGCCTGTTCGTACAGCGGCTGCGACGCCGGCCAGTAGACCATCACCGTTTCGCGCAGCCACCATGCGGCCTGCGCGGCGAGGAGCGCGAGCAGCAGCAGCGCGACGAGCGCGCCGACGATACGCCAGCCGGTGCGGCGCGGCTTGCGCGCGGGCGCTTCGCGGGTCATCGCGAACGGCGCTTCGCCGTCGGACGGCGGCAGGTCGGCGAACGTCGAGCCGGCGCCGCCGCCCGCGGCCGCTGCGGGCGACAGATGCGGTTCGGCCGCGTCGGGCTCCGGCGCGGGTATTTCGTTCGACGAAAGGGTGGGCTCGGCCGGTTCCGGCTCGACGCGCGACCAGCGCGTCGTCGGCGGCAGTTCTGCGGCTTCGGCGGAAAGCTGGGGCTCGGCCGGCCCGGCCGATACCTGCGGCGTGACGCCGGGTGCGATCGACGGTTGCGGCAGGTGATCGCCGCTGTAGCGAGGCGACGTATCGGCGGGTCTATCGCCGTGCGGCGCCCATGCGTTCCACGACGGATTCGAGAAATTCGGCGCGCCCGCCGCAACAGGAGGCGTGACGGCAGGCGATGCGGATGGGGGAGGCGACGGCTCCGTCGCGGCTGCGGCCGCCGACGTCAGGCTCGCGGCCACTCCGGCGGCCACCGGCGACGCCTGCGAGAAGTCGCCGCCGGCCGGCACGTCGAACAGGCTTCCCGACGCATCGAACGCTTCCTGGCAGTGTCCGCAACGCACGAGACCATGACGGGCCGCAAGCTGCTGCGGCTGGATCCGGAAGACGGTTTCGCAGAAGGGACAGCGCGTCGCAAGGAGCATGTGGGCGCGGATATGGACAGATCCGTGAGGTTGGCGATACCCGCCATTCTACTGGCAATCTACGGCTGGTCGCGCCGCGTGCCGGCGAGGCACACCCAGCCTTCGTGCTCCTTCCACACTGCGATGTCGATCCAGCGCTCGTACGCGCGTGCGACGTCTTCGGCCTGGCGCGCGAGGATGCCGGACAGCGCGAGGCGTCCGCCCGGCTTCACGCGCGAGCTGAGCATCGACGCCATCAGCTTCAGCGGATTCGACAGGATGTTCGCGACGACGATGTCGAACGTGCCTTCCGGGCAGTCGTCCGGCAGCCCGTACGCGACGTCGGCGCGGTTGCGCTCGCTGTTGTGCCGCGCGGACTCGACCGCCTGCGGATCGATGTCGATGCCGATGACCGGATTCGCGCCGCACTTCTTCGCGAGGATCGCGAGGATGCCCGACCCGCAGCCGTAGTCGAGCACCGACTGGCCCGGCTGCACGTTCTGTTCGAGCCATTCCATGCAGAGCCGCGTGGTCGGATGGCTGCCGGTGCCGAACGCGAGGCCCGGATCGAGTTCGAGCACGAGCGCGTCCGGATCGGGCGCGTCGTGCCACGACGGCACGACCCAGATGCGCTGGCCGATCTGGATCGGATCGAACTGCGACTGCGTGAGCCGCACCCAGTCCTGTTCCTCGACTTCGCGCAGCGCGAAGACCGGCGTGCCGGCGAGGCCCAGTTCGTTCGCGGCCGCCGCGAGCAGCACCGCCGGGTCCTGGTCGGCGCCGATCAGCGCGATCACGCGCGAGTGCTGCCATGCGGTGCGCCCGGGCGTGAGGCCCGGTTCGCCGAAGAGGGGCTGTTCGTCGGGCGTGTCCGCGTCGGCGTCCTCGACGGACACCGACAGCGCGCCGAGTTCGAGCAGCGCATCGGACAGTGCTTCCGCGCGCTCGCGCGTAAGTTCGACGATCAGTTCGCGATAGCTCATGAATTACGCTTCTTCGGTGACCTTCTGGCGCGCCGCGAGGCGGTTTTCGAGGTAGTGGATGCTGGTGCCGCCTTCGACGAACTTCGCGTCGAGCATCAGCTCGCGGTGCAGCGGGATGTTCGTCAGGATCCCTTCGACGACCATCTCCGACAGCGCGATCCGCATCCGGCGGATCGCCTGGTCGCGCGTCGCGCCGTAGGTGATCAGCTTGCCGATCATCGAATCATAGTTCGGCGGCACGAAGTAGCCGTTGTACGCGTGCGAGTCGACGCGCACGCCGGGGCCGCCCGGCATGTGCCACGACGTCAGCCGGCCCGGCGACGGCGTGAACTTGAACGGGTCTTCCGCGTTGATCCGGCATTCGATCGCATGGCCCTTCAGCTGGATGTCGCGCTGGCGGAACGCGAGCTTCTCGCCGGCCGCGATGCGGATCTGCTCCTGCACGATGTCGATGCCGGTGATCAGTTCGGTGACCGGGTGTTCGACCTGCACGCGCGTGTTCATCTCGATGAAGTAGAACTCGCCGTTCTCGTACAGGAATTCGAACGTGCCCGCGCCGAGGTAGCCCATCTTCTTGCACGCGTCCGCGCAGCGGTCGCCGATGCGGTCGAGCAGGCGGCGCGCGATGCCCGGCGCCGGCGCTTCCTCGATCACCTTCTGGTGGCGGCGCTGCATCGAGCAGTCGCGCTCGCCGAGCCACACGGCGTTCTTGAACGAGTCCGCGAGGATCTGGATTTCGATGTGGCGCGGGTTCTCCAGATACTTTTCCATGTACACCTGCGGGTTGCCGAACGCACGGCCGGCTTCCTCGCGGGTCATGTTCACCGCGTTCACGAGCGCCGCCTCGGTGTGCACGACGCGCATCCCGCGTCCGCCGCCGCCGCCGGCCGCCTTGATGATGACCGGATAGCCGATCGCGCGCGCGATCTTCACGATCTCCTTCGGGTCGTCGGGCAGCGCGCCTTCGGAACCGGGCACGCACGGCACGCCGGTCTTGATCATCGTCTGCTTCG
This sequence comes from Paraburkholderia caballeronis, assembly GCF_900104845.1. Taxonomy (NCBI): domain Bacteria; kingdom Pseudomonadati; phylum Pseudomonadota; class Betaproteobacteria; order Burkholderiales; family Burkholderiaceae; genus Paraburkholderia; species Paraburkholderia caballeronis. The sequence goes on from NZ_FNSR01000001.1 coordinate 856,136, forward strand.
CGGTGACCTTGTCGCCCATCATCCGGATCGTTTCCGGGCGCGGGCCGATGAACACGAAGCCCGACTGCTCGACGCGCTCGGCGAAGTCCGCGTTCTCGGACAGGAAGCCGTAGCCGGGGTGGATCGCCTCGGCGTCGGTGACTTCCGCCGCGCTGATCAGCGCGGGCATGTTCAGGTACGAAAGGTTCGACGGCGCCGGTCCGATGCAGACGGCTTCGTCGGCGAGCTTCACGTACTTCGCTTCCTTGTCGGCTTCCGAATAGACGACGACCGTCTTGACGCCTAGCTCGCGGCACGCGCGCTGGATGCGGAGCGCGATTTCGCCACGGTTGGCGATGAGGATTTTTTCAAACATAGCGGGTATTCGACTCATCAGTGGGCGCCGTGGGCGGCTGCCGCAGGGGCCACAGGGATCGGGGTCGGGTGCGCGTCGGGCGTGTCGCGGCGGGGTGCGCCGCGCGCGGCACCGGAGTGCCGCCGCGCCGGCTCGCGCAGCCGGATCAGGCGATCACGAAGAGCGGCTGGCCGTATTCGACTGCCTGGCCGTTCTCGACGAGGATTTCCTTGATGACGCCGGCGAAGTCCGATTCGATCTCGTTCAACAGCTTCATCGCTTCGATGATGCACAGCGTCTGGCCTTCCTTCACCGTGTCGCCGACCTGCGCGAACGGGTCCGCGCCCGGCGACGGCGAGCGGTAGAACGTGCCGACCATCGGCGACGTCACCACGTGGCCCTGCGGAGCGGCCGGCGCCGGCGCGGCCGGTGCGGCGGCTTCCGGCGCACCGCCGAACGCGGGCGGCGCGCTGGCCGGCGCCGCGTATTGCGCGGCGGGCGACTGCACGTAAACCGGCGGCGCGTTCTTCACGATGCGCACCTTGCCTTCGCCCTCGGTGACTTCGAGTTCCGAGATGCCCGACTCCGAGACGAGATCGATCAGAGTCTTCAGCTTACGTAGATCCATTGTGCAGCCCCTTTCAATGCGTGAAGTGCCGGCGGACGCGTTGCGCCGGCACGGGATTGGTGTTGTCTGTCAGTCGCGGATCGTCATCCGGCGCGCGTCAGCCCCGGGCGCCGGATGCGGCGAGCCGGTCGAGCGCGTATTCCAGCGCGTACAGATAACCCTTCCAGCCGAGGCCGCAGATCACGCCTTCGGCCTGGTCGGAAAGGTACGAGTGGTGCCGGAATGGCTCGCGGCGATGCACGTTCGACAGGTGAATCTCGACGAACGGAATGCCGACTCCGGCCAGCGCGTCCCGGATCGCGACGCTCGTGTGCGTGTACGCGGCCGGATTGATCAGGATGAAGTCGGTCTTTTCGTCGCGCGCCGCCTGGATGCGATCGACCAGCGCGCCTTCGTGGTTGCTCTGGAAGGTCGCCAGTTCGACGCCCGCGTCCACGGCCCGGTCGGCCAGCGCCTGATCGATCTGCGGCAGCGTCACGCGCCCATAGACCTCCGGTTCCCGGGTGCCGAGAAGGTTGAGGTTGGGGCCGTGCAGAACCAGCAGTCGCGTCATGGTCGACAGGTTTTCCGTGGAAATGCGCGAACTTTAGCGCCGATTAGAGAAATTTGTCTAGTTTTCCCGGTGGGTTGGGCCGCTTTCGCCGTCGGGTGCGGGGGTGCGCTTTCGCGATCTCCAGTCAAAAGCGCATAAAACCATGGCAAAAACTGCCGTTCGGCGTGCAAGCTCAGGTCAAATGTTCCACTGCGGTCACAGCGCATCGAGCGTGTGGCGCAGCTCGTCCGGCTTGACTTGCCCTAATTTTGTCGAGCGAACGGCGCCTTTGGCGTCGATCACGACGGTGAACGGCAGGCCGCCCGCGTTGTTGCCGAACGCGCGCGCGATGTCCGCGCCGCCGAAGCCGGCGATGTACACCGGGTAATCGACCTTCACCTTTTGCAGGAACGCTTTCACGTTCGCGGCCGAATCGACGCCGAGGCCGACGAACTGGATGCCCTTTTTCGCGTACTCGCGCTGGAGCGCGGAAAGTTCCGGCATCTCCTGCACGCACGGGCCGCACCACGACGCCCAGAAATTCACGACGATCGGCCGGCCCTTGTACGGCGCGAGCGACTGCGGCTTGCCGTCCGCGTTCGTGACGGCCGCCGTCCACAACTGGCCGACCGCGTCCGGCTGCACGGCCGCCGACGCGGCGTGCGCCGTGCCGGACAGGCCGGTCGGGAGAAGTCCGGCGAGCGCGCTGGCGCCGGCCGCGACCGCCGCCACCGTGGCGGCGGCGAGAATCCGCTGTCTGTTCATCGCTGCTTGTGTTCTTCGTGGGTCAGTTGGGGGAGGAGGTCGCGCCGTTCTCGTCGAGCAGCGCCTGCAACGCCTGCAGGTTCGCGCGCGACACCCGGCCCCGCCCGTCCGCGCGGACCGCGCCGCGCAGATCGTCGGTATCGTACAGCGCGACGTGGATGCCGACCGGCTCGTCGTCGCGCGACGCTCTCCACAGGAAGCTCAGTGTCTCGACGTAGCCGCGCGCCGCGAAGTGGCGCGTCTCGGACACGTCGTACTGCACGTTCGCGTTCAGCAGATAGATCGCCACTTCCTTCGGGTTGTCGCAAAAGCTCTGCAAATGGATGTCCGAATGCTCGCCGGCCGTGCCGTTCAGCACCGCGCCGGTCAGATACGGACTGAACGCTTCGAGCCGCCGCATCCAGTCGAGCGCGATCTCGCGCAGCCGCCGCAGCACCGCCGGCTGGCTTTCGCCCTGAAACAGGGCCTGATATTCGCGGATTTCCTCCTCGATCTGGTCGTTGTCCGGCAACCAGGCGCCTTCGACGCGGGCCTCCCCGACGACCTGTCGCGCAGCCTTGCGCTTGGCTGTCGAGTAATCGAGCCCATCCTCGGCAATCATCCGCGCGGCCGCGATGGCGATTTCCTCGCGCACGCGCTGCGGATCGAAATGTGATCTGCGAACCATCCGGCAATCATACTAGAGAACCGCCCGCGCCCCTGGCGGCGCCGGGGCGGCGGCCCGAAAACCGCGGGAGCGTCGGGTACAATGACGGTCTTTGCTCAGGCGGCGAACGGCCGCCGTCCTGCATTTCCCTTCCCAACCCGGATTCACGACGCCCGCGCGGCGCGACAGGCTTATGCACATCCATATCCTCGGCATCTGCGGCACGTTCATGGGCGGTCTCGCCGTGCTCGCGCGCAGCGCGGGCCACACGGTGACCGGCTGCGACGCCGGCGTGTACCCGCCGATGAGCACGCAGCTCGAAGCGCAGGGGATCCGGCTGATCGAAGGCTACGACGCGAGCCAGCTGGACCTGAAGCCGGATCTGTTCGTGATCGGCAACGTCGTCACGCGCGGCAACCCGCTGATGGAGGCGATCCTCGACCGCGGTCTGCCGTACGTGTCCGGTCCGCAATGGCTCGGCGAGCACGTGCTCGCGGACAAGTGGGTGCTCGCGGTCGCCGGCACGCATGGCAAGACGACCACCACGTCGATGCTCACGTGGCTGCTGGAGGACGCGGGGCTGAACCCCGGTTTCCTGATCGGCGGCGTGCCGCTGAACTTCGGCGTGTCCGCGCGGCTGACCGATTCGAGCTTCTTCGTGATCGAGGCGGACGAGTACGACACCGCGTTCTTCGACAAGCGGTCGAAGTTCGTCCATTACCGGCCGCGCACCGCGATCCTGAACAACCTCGAATTCGATCACGCGGACATCTTCCCCGATCTCGCCGCGATCGAAACGCAGTTCCATCACCTTGTGCGCACGATTGCCGGCGTCGGCCGGATCGTCACGAACGGCCGCTCGGATGCGCTCGAACGCGTGCTCGCGCGCGGCTGCTGGAGCGAGGTCGAGCGCTTCGGCGTCGACGGCGGCTGGCTGGCGCTGCCCGCCGAAAGCGGCGTGCCGGTGGACGAACGGTTCGCGGTCTATCACGACAGCGAACGCGTCGGCGTCGTGGACTGGCAGATTCAGGGCGAGCACAACCGGCTGAACGCGCTCGCGGCGATCGCCGCCGCGCGCCACGTCGGCGTGCCGCCGGCGCAGGCCGCGCAGTCGCTCGCGACGTTCCGCAACGTGAAGCGGCGGATGGAAGTGCGCGGCAGCGTCGACGGCGTGACGGTGTACGACGACTTCGCGCACCATCCGACCGCGATCGACACGACGATCGCCGGGCTGCGCGCGCGCGTCGGCCGCGACAACACGCGGATTCTCGCGGTGCTGGAGCCGCGCTCGAACACGATGAAGCTCGGCGTGATGAAGGCGCAGTTGCCGGCCAGCCTCGCGGATGCCGACCTCGTGTTCGGCTACGGCGCGTTGCACGGCCGCGACGCGCTCGGCTGGGACCTCGCGGCGGCGCTCGCGCCGCTCGGCGCGAAGGCGCACGCGTTCCACGAGATCGACGCGCTGGTGAAGGCGGTCGCCGCCGCCGCGCAGCCGGGCGACCAGGTGCTCGTGATGAGCAACGGCGGGTTCGGCGGCATCCACCAGAAGCTGCTCGACGCGTTGTCCGCGCGCGGCGTCGCGGCGGCGCGGAGCGGCACGTGATTCTCTACCTGCACGGCTTCCGGTCGTCGCCGCAGTCGTTCAAGGCGCGGCTGCTCGCGGCGCGCCTCGTCGAACTCGGCCGCGAACGCGAGTGGTGCTGCCCGACGCTGCCGGTGTCGCCGGCCGACGCGGTCGCGCTCGCGGAACGCGAAGTCGAACGCGCGGCGCAGCCGGGCGAGCGCGTGACGGTGATCGGCAGTTCGCTCGGCGGCTATTTCGCGACGTATCTCGCGGAGCGGCACAACTGGCGCGCGGTGCTGCTGAACCCGGCGGTGGTGCCGGACCGCGACCTGAGCGGCTACCTCGGCGAGCAGCCGCTATGGCACGGCGGCGGCAGCATCGTCGTCGAGCCGCGTCATCTGGACGAGCTGCGCGCGCTGAACGTCGCGTCGGTCACGCAGCCCGAACGCTATTATCTGTTTGCCGCGACCGGCGACGAGGTGCTCGACTACCGCGAAATGCTCGCGCGTTATCCGGGCGTGCGCACGCGGCTGATCGAAGGCAGCGACCATGGCATCAGCGAATTCGCCGACTACGTCGACGACGTGATCGCATTCTGCGACGCGCGCTGACGTGGCCGGCCGCGCCGCACCCTGGGCGTGCGGCGCCTCTATATGTATACAGCGCCGCCGCGGGCAGCAGCCGCGGCGGTCGCGAGTCTGAACGAGAGTATTGAGTGAACGTCTTCTTTGAGGAATCGGGCAGTTTCAAGGCCGGCAGCGTGCTGTCGCGCCAGGGCGATGCGTTTCAGGTCGAGTTGCCGGGCGGACGCCGCGCGAAGGTGCGCGCGAAGGACGTGCTGATCGAATTCGACAATCCGGCCGCGGGCGCATTGATGGAGCAGGCGGACGCCGCCGCGCAGGAGATCGACCTCGACTTCCTGTGGGAATGCGCGCCGCCCGACGAGTTCGCGTTTACGGCGCTCGCGGACGAATATTTCGGTTCGGGTTACGGCCCGGTCGAGCGCGCGGCGCTGGTGCTGCGGCTGCACGGCTCGCCGGTGTACTTCCGCCGCAAGGGGCGCGGCCAGTATCAGCGCGCGCCGGAAGAGCAGTTGAAAATGGCGCTCGCGTCGCTGGAGCGCAAGCGCCAGCAGGCGATCGTGCAGGCCGGCTACGAGGACGAGCTGAAGGCGGGCAAGCTGCCGGCCGCGTTCGAGGGCAAGGCGCTCGGGCTGCTGACGCGGCCCGACAAGAATTCGATCGAATACAAGGCGCTCGAAGCGGCGGCCGCCGCGCGCGGCATCTCGACCGCGCGGCTGATGCTCGAATGCGGCGGCATCGCGTCGCCGCGCGCGCTGCACGAGGCGCGTTTCCTCGCCGAATTCTTCCCGCACGGCACCGGCTTCCCGCCGGTCGAGGTCGGTCCGCTGCCCGACGATCTGCCGGATGCGGACGCGAACGTCGAGGCGTTCTCGATCGACGACGTGACGACCACCGAAATCGACGACGCGTTCTCGGTCGAGCATCTGGCGGACGGCCGCGTGCGGATCGGCATCCACATCGCGGCGCCCGCGCTCGGCATCGCGCGCGGCGACACGGCCGACACGGTCGCGCGCGCGCGCCTGTCGACGGTCTACATGCCGGGCGACAAGATCACGATGCTGCCGGACGACTTCGTCGACGCGTTCACGCTGAAGGAGGGCGGGATGCGGCCGGCGCTGTCGCTGTACAGCATCGTCAATCGCGACACGCAGGAAATCGTCGCGACCGAGACGCGCGCGGAACGCGTGTTCGTGAAGAGCAATCTGCGGCACAACACGCTCGACGAGATCGTCAACGAGGAAACGCTCGCGGCCGGCACCGGCGAGTATCCGCACAAGGCGGACATCGCGGTGCTGTGGCCGTTCGCGCAGGCGCTGTTCGAGAAGCGCCAGCAGGCGCGCGCCGGTTACGGGCTGCGCCGCGAGGTGCAGCGCAACACCGACTTCAATTTCTACGTCGAAGGCGAGCACGTGACGATCACGCCGCGCCGGCGCGGCTCGCCGCTCGACCTGATCGTCGCGGAACTCGCGATCCTCGCGAACTCGACGTGGGGCGCGCTGCTGAACGATCACGGCGTGCCCGGCATCTACCGGTCGCAGCGCGCGTTCGGCGCGCCGGGCGGCCCGAAGCGCACGCGGATGCAGACCACCGCCGCGCCGCACGAGGGCCTGGGCGTCGCGCAGTATGCGTGGAGCACGTCGCCGCTGCGCCGCTACGTCGATCTGGTCAACCAGTGGCAACTGCTCGCGTGCGTGCAGCACGGCGTCGCCGCGAAGCTCGTCGCGCCGTTCAAGCCGAAGGACGCGGACCTGTTCGCGGTCGTGCAGGGCTTCGACGAGACGTACACCGCGTATGCGGACCACCAGCGGCGGATGGAGTACTTCTGGTGCCTGCGCTGGCTGCAGCAGGAGAACCGCCGCCAGTTCGCGGCGACCGTCGTGAAGGACGACCTCGTGCGCTTCGAGGAAGTGCCGCTGCTGATGCACGTGCCGGGGCTCGGCGTGCATGCGCGCGGCACGCGCGTGCTGCTCGAACTGATGTCGGTCGACGAGCTGACGATCGAGGCGTCGGTGCGGATGCTGCACGTGCTCGACGCGCCGACCGTGACGAGCGGCGCGGAAGCGGGCGATGAAGGCGACGACGCGGGCGACGACGAAGAACTGATCGAGGCGTCGGACGAGTCGGCCGAGAGCGAGGCCGAGGCGCTCGCGGAGGCCGGCGAGGCAGGCGAGACCGAAGCCGGCGAGACCGAAGCCGGCGGGAACGAACCGGAAAACGGGCCAGGCGAGGACGGTGAATCCGCCGAGCCGGCGACGCACCACGCGGCGGGGTCGCGCGAATGAGCGCGGCGGATACGGGCGTCGAGCGTTACGCGGTGATCGGCAATCCGGTTGCGCACAGCAAGTCGCCGTCGATCCACGCGCAGTTCGCGCAGCAGACCGACGAGCGGATCGTGTACGACCGCGTGCTTGCGCCGGTCGATGGTTTCGTCGCGGAGGTGCGCGCGTTCGTCGCGAACGGCGGGCGCGGGCTGAACGTGACGGTGCCGTTCAAGCTCGAAGCGCACGCGCTCGCGGACCGGCTGTCGCCGCGCGCGGCGGCGGCGGGCGCGGTGAACACGCTGCGCTTCGACGCGGACGGCATTTTCGGCGACAACACGGACGGCTTCGGGCTCGTGCGCGACATCGAAGCGAATCTCGGCGTTACGCTGCGCGGCGCGCGGGTGCTGCTGCTCGGCGCGGGCGGCGCGGCGCGCGGCGTCGTGTTGCCGATGCTGGAGCGCGGCCCGCGCGAACTGACGATCGTGAACCGCACGGCCGCGAAGGCCGACGCGCTGGTCGCGCAGTTCGCGGAGGCCGCGCGCGCCGCCGGCTGCGCACTGAACGGCGGCGGCCCGCAGGCCGTCGAGCCGCGGCCTTACGACGTGATCGTCAACGCGACCGCCGGCAGTCTCGACGCGGCGCTGCCGGACTGCGACGAGCGCGCGTTCGGCGCGGGCACGCTCGCGTACGACATGATGTACGGCGCGCAGCCGACCGTGTTCATGCGCCACGCGCAGTCGCTCGGCGCGCGCGCGGCGGACGGCCTCGGGATGCTGGTCGAGCAGGCCGCCGAATCGTTTTACGTGTGGCGCGGCGTGCGGCCCGACAGCGCGCCGGTGCTGGCCGCGCTGCGCGCCCAACTGGCCGCGCAGACGTAGCGGCGCGCGTTCCCGAACGGAGACCGGCGACGATGCCCGCAACGAGACGCGCGCGTTCCCCTGGCTTCGGCCGCTGGCTCGGGTACGCGGGCGCCGTGTTCGCGACCGCGTGGCTCGCGACGCAACTGTTCTACTTCGCGCAGATCGCCGCGTGGAACGTCGTGAATCCGCGTTCGACCGCGTTCATGCGCTCGGACGCGGCGCGGCTCGCGCGCGAGCGGCCGGACCTCGCGATCCAGCGCACGTGGGTGCCGTACGACCAGATTTCGCGCAACCTGAAGCGCGCGATCATCGCGTCCGAGGACGCGAACTTCGCGAACAACAGCGGCTACGAAACCGATGCGATCCTGCAGGCGTGGGAGCGCAACCGTGCGCGCGGGCATATCGTGCGCGGCGGTTCGACGATCACGCAGCAACTCGCGCGCAACCTGTTCCTGTCGCGCGAACGCAGCTACATCCGCAAGGCGCAGGAACTGATCATCACGTGGATGCTGGAGACGCTGCTCGACAAGGAGCGCATCTTCGAGATCTATCTGAACTCGGTCGAGTGGGGGAATGGCGTGTATGGCGCCGAGGCCGCCGCGCGCTACTACTTCCATACGCCGGCCGCGAAACTCAGCGCGGGCCAGGCGGCGCGGCTCGCGGTGATGCTGCCGCAGCCGCGCTATTTCGACGAGCATCGCGGCTCGCCGTATCTCGCGCAGCGCGCGGCGGTGATCGCACGGCGGATGGGGGCGGCGGAACTGCCGCAGTAGGTCGGCCGGCTCGCGCCACCGTCAACACAAACGCAAACGCGTCGCCCGTTACTGCCGCGCGAGCCGCGCGTTATCCGGCATCGGCAGGTTGTAGTTGGTGCGGAACGGGTTGATGTCGAGGCCGCCGCGCCGCGTATAACGCGCATAGACCGCGAGCTTGATCGGCTTGCACGCGTGCAGGATGTCGACGAACATCCGCTCCGCGCACTGTTCGTGAAAGCCGGTGTGGTTGCGATACGAGATGATGTAGCGCAGCAGCCCTGCGTGGTCGATCTGCGGCCCCACGTAGTGAATCTGCACGCTGCCCCAGTCCGGCTGGCCGGTGACCGGGCAGTTCGATTTCAGCAGGTTCGAATACAGCGTCTCTTCGACCGGCGCTTCGTCGAACGTCGCCTTCAGCAGCGACGGGTCCGGATGATAGACGTCCGTGTCGAGGTCGAGCCGGTCGAGCGACAGCCCTTCGAATTCCTCGAACTGAAGCTTGCCGAACGTCGCCGGCTGATCGAGCCGCACCGACACCGACGCGCCGCACGCAGCCGACACGTCGCGCTTCAGCGTCTCGCGGACCACGTCGGCCGATTCGAACGGCGTCTGCGCGAACGAGCCGAGATACAGCTTGAACGACTTCGATTCGACGATGTTCGCCGAATCGGCGGGGATGAAGAATGTCGCGATTGCGATCTGCGGCTTGCCGCGCGCGTTCAGCCACGACAGTTCATACGCGTTCCAGATGTCGGTGCCGAAGAACGGCAACTGCGCGCGGATGCCGATCGCCTCGCGCGCGGCGGCGCGCGGAATCGGAAAGAGCAGCGACGCGTCGTACTGCTCGCTGTAGGCGGCGGGTTTGCCGAGCGGGGATTGTTCGGGAGTCATGATGCGTGTGCTGCGCTGTTTGCTACGTTCGCCACGCCGTTCGCGACGTGCCCGGTCGCGGTGACCGTGCGCGCCGATTCGCAGTGGCGGATCTGGTCGTCGAAGAAAAAGTCGGGTTCGAACTCGCGCAGGAACGGTCCCTTGTCGAGTCCGCCGAGGAACATCGCTTCGTCGATTTCGATGTCCCAGGCCATCAGCGTGCGGATCGCGCGTTCGTGCGCCGGCGCGGAGCGCGCGGTGACGAGCGCGGTGCGGATCCGCATCTGCGCGTTGCGGTCCGCGAGTTTCTGCAACCGGTACAGCGCGTCGAGCAGCGGCCGGAGCGGCCCCGGCGCGAGCGGCAGTTCGCGGTTGTCGCGTTCGTGGCTGATGAACGTTTCGAGGCCGTCGCGCTGGAAGATGACCTCGGCTTCGTCGGAAAACAGCACCGCGTCGCCGTCGAACGCGATGCGGATCTCGTGCGCATTGCGTCCCGCCATTGTCGCCGATTCCGGAAAGACGCGCGCGGCCGGGAAACCGGCGTCGAGCGCGCCGCGCACGTCGTCCTGGTTCGCGGACAGGAACAGCGACGCGTTCAGCGGCTTCAGGTAGCCATAAGGCGGCCGCCCGCGCGTGAACACCCCGCGCTGGATTTCGAGCTGGTGCTCGCGGCACGAGCTGAACGCGCGCAGCCCGCTGATCGGATCGCTGCGCGACAGGATCACGACCTCGACGCGATGCGCGTCCGTGTTCAGCGCGAGCAGCTTGCGGATCAGCGGGAACGCGACGCCCGGCCGGGCCGGCACCTTCAGCCGTTCGCGCTGCAATGCTTCGTACGCGCGCAGGTCGCCGGCCTCGAACACGCGGTTCTCCTCCTCGAAGTCGAACAGCGCGCGCGACGAGATCGCGACGACCAGCTTGTCGGTGAGCGAGACGGGCATGACGGGGCGAAGTCCGGGCGGCGGCGGATCAGCCGAGGAACAGCCGGTACGCCGGGTTGTGCGTCTCTTCCCAGTGCGGATAACCGAGCGTCGCGAGGAAGCGGCGGAACTCCGCGTCCTCGGCGGCCGGCACCTGGATGCCGACGAGGATCGAGCTGTAGTCCGCGCCCTGGTTGCGGTAGTGGAACAGGCTGATGTTCCAGTTCGGCGCCATCGACGACAGGAAGCGCATCAGCGCGCCCGGCCGCTCCGGGAACTCGAAGCGGAACAGGCGTTCGTCGTGCGCGAGCGGCGAGCGGCCGCCGACCATGTAGCGCACGTGCTGCTTCGACAGTTCGTCGCTGGTCAGGTCGGCGGTCGCGAAGCCGTGGGTCTCGAAGGCCTGCGCGATCTGCTGCGACTCGCCGCGATTGCGGATCTGCACGCCGACGAAGAGGTGCGCGCGCTCCGCGTCCGCGATCCGGTAGTTGAACTCGGTGACGCTGCGCGTGCCGACCAGTTCGCAGAAGCGTTTGAAGCTGCCGCGCTCCTCGGGGATCGTCACCGCGAACACGGCTTCGCGCGCCTCGCCGACTTCCGCGCGCTCGGCGACGAAGCGCATCCGGTCGAAGTTCATGTTCGCGCCGGACGTCACCGGGATCAGCGTTTCGTTCTCGATGCCTTCGCGTTCCGCATACTGCTTCGCGCCCGCGACGGCCAATGCGCCGGCCGGCTCCAGCACGCTGCGGGTGTCCTGGAACACGTCCTTGATCGCCGCGCACAGCGCGTCGGTGTCGACGGTCAGCACTTCGTCGAGATACTCCCGGCACAGGCGGAACGTCTCCTCGCCGACCAGCTTGACGGCGGTGCCGTCCGAGAACAGCCCGACCTCGCCCAGTTCGACGCGATGGCCGGCCGCGATCGACTGCGCCATCGCGCACGAATCGTCGGTCTGCACGCCGATCACCTTGATCTCCGGGCGCACCGCTTTCACGTACGCGGCGACGCCGGCCGCGAGCCCGCCGCCGCCGATCGGCACGAAGATCGCGTGAATCGGGGCCTGATGCTGGCTCAGGATTTCCATCGCGACGGTGCCCTGGCCCGCGATCACGTACGGATCGTCGAACGGATGCACGAAGGTGAGTCCGAGTTCCTGCTGCAGCTTGACCGCGTGCGCATACGCGTCGCTGTACGACTCGCCGGCCTGCACGACTTCGACGGTCGGGCCGCCGTGCGCGCGGACCGCGTCGACCTTCACCTGCGGCGTCGTCACCGGCACGCAGATCACCGCCTTCACGCCGAGTTTCGCGGCGGACAGCGCGACGCCCTGTGCGTGATTGCCCGCCGACGCCGTGATCACGCCGCGCGCGAGCGCGTCGGCCGGCAGATGCGCCATCTTGTTGTACGCGCCGCGCACCTTGAACGAGAACACCGGCTGGTTGTCCTCGCGCTTCAGGAAAACCGGGTTGCGCAGACGGGCCGACAGGTTCGGCGCGCGCTCCAGTTCGGTCTCGCGGGCGACGTCGTAGACGCGGGCGGTGAGGATCTTCTTCAGGTAGTCGTCGTGGGAGGCCATGCGGGGACGCTCGATGCGCTTGTCGTACGGGAAAGCGTCAATGATAGCGCCAACGGCGCGCGCTCTGGCCTGATCCGGGGCGCGGAGGCCGGTGTGCCGGCCATTGCCGGCGGGCGGCGAAAGCGTCGGAGCCGCGAGCAGCGGGCCGCCGGTGACCGACCTTCCGGCCGGTCGGCATGATCCCAGTCGACGCTCGCCCGGCGTTTCGCGAATCCACTTGCGAGCGGACCCGTGAGCTCGGCCGAATGCCCCTTTGCGCCGACGGTTTACCGACAGCGCGGGTCCCGATCATGCGTTAAAATCCGCTTTTGGAACAAGGATCGGAAGATGCACTGGCAGCCTCGGACCGCCCATTTGATGCCCGCACGGCGCGAGACCCGCCCTGCGGCGCAGCGGCAAGTCCGCCACGCACGATCGTGTCGCGGAATCTGAGCGCCGGGAAGCCCTCGGCGTGAACCGTGCCGCCGGTCGGGCTTCCCCCACACCTGCGTCCGCATGCAGCGACAAGCGGACCCGAATTCAGCACTGCGCCCCCCACGCGCGCCCGTCAGATGCAGCCGGCGCTCGCCTCGAACGAAAAGAGCGCGCTGCACACTGACCCAAAGAGTCGTCCAAACATGAACGCACCTCAAGTATTCGATCCTCACGGCGCGGCTGCTGCCGTGGCCGCCGATGCCGAACCGCGCCTGCGCGAGATTCCCTATAACTACACGTCGTTTTCCGATCGCGAGATCGTGATCCGCCTGCTGGGCGAGGACGCGTGGACGGTGCTGGCCGAACTGCGCTCGGAACGCCGGACCGGCCGCTCGGCGCGGATGCTGTACGAAGTGCTCGGCGACATCTGGGTCGTGCGCCGCAATCCGTATCTGCAGGACGACCTGCTCGACAACCCGAAGCGCCGCGCGCTGCTGATCGGCGCGCTGAACCACCGGCTCGCGGAAATCGAGAAGCGCCGCCGCGCCGACCTCGTCGCCCACAACGACGGCGCGGGCGTCGATCGCGCGGCGCGCGTCGAGACGCTGGTCGTCGCCGCGCGCCGCGCGGTGGACAGTTTCGCGGCCGAATTCGAGCGGATGGCCGAACTGCGCCGCCGCGCGACCAAGGTGCTCGGCCGCCGCACGCAGAAGGACAACATCCGCTTCGACGGCCTCGCGCGCGTATCGCACGTGACCGACGCGACCGACTGGCGGGTCGAGTATCCGTTCGTCGTGCTGACGCCGGACACCGAAGCGGAGATCGCCGGACTCGTGAAGGCGTGTTTCGAACTCGGGCTCACGGTGATCCCGCGCGGCGGCGGCACCGGCTACACGGGCGGCGCGGTGCCGCTTACGCCGTTCTCGGCCGTCATCAACACCGAGAAGCTCGAACAACTCGGGCCGGTCGAGCTGACCGACCTGCCGGGCGTCGCGCGTCAGGTGCCGACGATCTTCTCGGGCGCGGGCGTCGTCACGCGCCGCGTGACCGAGGCGGCCGAGCACGCGGGTTACGTGTTCGCGGTCGATCCGACGTCGCTCGACGCGTCGTGCATCGGCGGCAACGTCGCGATGAACGCGGGCGGCAAGAAGGCGGTGCTGTGGGGCACCGCGCTCGACAATCTCGCGTGGTGGCGGATGGTCGATCCGGACGGCAACTGGCTCGAAGTCACGCGCCTCGATCACAACCTCGGCAAGATCCACGACATCGAAGTCGCGCGCTTCGAGCTGAAGTGGTTCGACGGCGAGCACGCGCCCGGCGAAAAGCTGCTGCGCACCGAGGCGCTCGACATCGAAGGCCGGCGCTTCCGCAAGGAAGGGCTCGGCAAGGACGTCACGGACAAGTTCCTCGCGGGCCTGCCGGGCGTGCAGAAGGAAGGCTGCGACGGGCTCATCACGTCCGCGCGCTGGGTGCTGCACAAGATGCCCGCGCACACGCGCACCGTCTGCCTCGAATTCTTCGGCCAGGCGCGCGAGGCGATTCCGAGCATCGTCGAGATCAAGGACTATCTGTTCGAAACGTCGAAGCAGGGCGGCGCGATTCTCGCGGGCCTCGAACACCTCGACGAACGTTATCTGCGCGCGGTCGGCTACGCGACGAAGAGCAAGCGCAACGCGTTTCCGAAGATGGTGCTGATCGGCGACATCGTCGGCGACGACGCCGATGCGGTCGCCGCGGCGACGTCCGAAGTCGTGCGGATGGCGAACGGCAAGAGCGGCGAGGGTTTCGTCGCGGTCAGCGCGGAGGCGAGGAAGCGCTTCTGGCTCGACCGCAGCCGCACCGCCGCGATCGCGAAGCATACGAACGCGTTCAAGATCAACGAGGACGTCGTCATTCCGCTCCCCCGGATGGGCGAGTACACGGACGGCATCGAGCGGATCAACATCGAGCTGTCGGTCAAGAACAAGCTGCAACTGGTCGACGCGCTCGAAGCGTTCTTCAAGGCGGGCAAGCTGCCGCTCGGCAAGTCGGACGACGCCAACGAGATTCCGAGCGCGGAACTGCTCGAAGACCGCGTGCAGCAGGCGCTCGACCTGATGACGCGCGTGCGCGAGCGCTGGTCGTTCCTGCGCGACCGGCTCGACATGCCGCTGCGCGAGGCGCAGCACTATCTCGTCACGCTCGGTTACGAGGCGCTCGCGGAAAAGTTCGCGGACCGCGTGGACGCGCAGCCGGACGCGACCGTGTTCCACGTCGCGCAGGACCGCACCGTGCGCGTGTCGTGGAAGCAGGAGATCCGCGCGGAACTGCGGCAGATCTTCAACGGCGGCGAGTTCAAGCCGATCCTCGACGAGGCGCAGGCGATCCACAAGCAGGTGCTGCGCGGCCGCGTGTTCGTCGCGCTGCACATGCACGCGGGCGACGGCAACGTGCACACGAACATCCCGGTCAACTCGGACAACTACGAGATGCTGCAGGATGCGCACAAGGCGGTCGCGCGGATCATGAAGCTCGCGCGCTCGCTCGACGGCGTGATTTCCGGCGAGCACGGGATCGGCATCACGAAGCTCGAATTCCTCACCGAAGACGAGATCGCCGAATTCCGCTCGTACAAGCAGCGCGTCGATCCGCAGGGCCGCTTCAACGCGGGCAAGCTGCTCGAAGGCGCGGACCTGCGCAACGCGTACACGCCGAGCTTCGGGCTGATGGGCTACGAGTCGCTCATCATGCAGCAGTCGGACATCGGCGCGATTGCGAACTCGGTGAAGGACTGCCTGCGCTGCGGCAAGTGCAAGCCGGTCTGCGCGACCCACGTGCCGCGCGCGAACCTGCTGTACAGCCCGCGCAACAAGATCCTCGCGACGTCGCTGCTGGTCGAGGCGTTCCTGTACGAGGAGCAGACGCGCCGCGGCGTGTCGATCAAGCACTGGGACGAGTTCAACGACGTCGCCGACCACTGCACGGTCTGCCACAAGTGCGTGACGCCGTGCCCGGTGAAGATCGACTTCGGCGACGTGACGATGAACATGCGCAACCTGCTGCGCAAGATGGGCAAGAAGAAGTTCAACGCGGGCAACGCGGCCGGCATGTTCTTCCTGAACGCGACGAACCCGCAGACGATCAACCTCGCGCGCACCGCGATGATGGGCGTCGGCTACAAGGCGCAGCGCCTCGGCAACGACCTGCTGAAGAAGGTCGTGAAGAAGCAGACCGCGCGTCCGCCGGCGACGACGGGCCGGCCGCCGGTCGTCGAGCAGGTGATCCACTTCATGAACAAGAAGATGCCGGGCAACCTGCCGAAGAAGACGGCGCGCGCGCTGCTCGACATCGAGGACAACAAGATCGTCCCGATCATCCGCAACCCGAAGACGACGAACGCCGACTCGGAAGCGGTGTTCTACTTCCCGGGCTGTGGCTCGGAGCGGCTGTTCTCGCAGGTCGGCCTCGCGACCCAGGCGATGCTGTGGGAAGCGGGCGTGCAGACGGTGCTGCCGCCGGGCTACCTGTGCTGCGGTTATCCGCAGCGCGGTTCGGGCCAGTACGACAAGGCGGAGAAGATCGTCACCGACAACCGCGTGCTGTTCCACCGCGTCGCGAACACGCTGAACTATCTCGACATCAAGACGGTGGTCGTGTCGTGCGGCACCTGCTACGACCAGCTGGCCGGCTACGAATTCGAGAAGATCTTCCCGGGCTGCCGGATCATCGACATCCACGAGTTCCTGCTGGAGAAGGGCATCAAGCTCGACGGCGTGAGCGGCACGCGCTACATGTACCACGACCCGTGCCACACGCCGATCAAGACCATCGATCCGGTGAAGCTCGTGAACGAGCTGATGGGTTCGGAAAAGGACGGCTACAAAATCGAGAAGAGCGACCGCTGCTGCGGCGAATCGGGCACGCTCGCAGTGACGCGCCCCGATATTTCGACGCAGGTGCGCTTCCGCAAGGAAGAGGAGATCCGCAAGGGCGCGGCGAAACTGCGCGGCATTCCCGTGGGCGGTGTTCCGGCGGGCGGCGCGGACGAAGCGGCAGTCGCGCAGCCAGCGAGCCACGCGAACGGCTCCCCCGACGTGAAGATCCTGACGAGCTGCCCGTCGTGTCTGCAAGGGCTGTCGCGTTACAACGAAGACGCGAACATCGAAGCGGACTACATCGTGGTGGAAATCGCCCGACACGTTCTCGGCGACAACTGGATGGCGGACTACGTCGAACGGGCGAACAATGGCGGGATCGAGCGCGTGCTGGTCTGACGGCTGCGCGCTCGGGTCGCGATAAGGTCGCTATAAGCTACGAGGACGATGATGGGATGCGTATTCTGCAGTGAGGAAGGCGGCGACGTGCTGTGGCAGGACGACCGTCTGCGGGTCGTGCTCGCGACGGCGGAGAACGACTATCCGGGCTTCTGCCGGGTCGTCTGGAACGCGCATATCGCCGAATTCTCGGATCTCGGCGCGGCCGACCGGGAACACGTGATGCGTTCGGTGTACGCGGTCGAGCGCGCGCTGCGCCGCGTGATGCAGCCGGTGAAGGTGAATCTGGCGAGCCTCGGCAACCAGGTGCCGCACGTTCACTGGCACGTGATTCCGCGCTTCACGAACGATGCGCACTTCCCGCTGCCGGTGTGGGCGCCGCGTCAGCGCACGGTGTCGGAGGCGCTGCTGTCGCAGCGGCGCGCACAGGCGACGCTGCTGCGCGACGCGGTGCGTCAGGAAATCGAACAGGCGCTGGCCTGAGGTCAAAAAGATGAGTGGATTGAAAGCCGATACGCCGGTGCCGACCGGCGTCGTGGTGCACGCGCTGTCGCGCGTGCTGGAGTTGCAATATGCGGACGGCCGCAGTTTTCGGGTGCCGTTCGAGCTGATGCGCGTGTATTCGCCGTCGGCGGAGGTGCAGGGCCACGGGCCGGGGCAGGAGACGCTGCAGACCGGCAAGCGCGAGGTGACGATCACCGCGCTCGAAGGCGTCGGCAACTATGCGTTGCAGCCGACGTTCTCCGATGGCCATTCGACCGGCCTTTATTCGTGGGATCTGCTGTACGACCTCGCGACGCGCCAGGACGAACTGTGGGCCGATTACTTCGCGAAGCTGAAGGCGGCCGGCGTCGAGCGCGACGCGCCGATGCCGCCGCCCGCGGCGGCGCACGGCCACTGCCACTGAGCGTTCCTGATACGATCCGGCCTGGCCGCCTTCTGGCGCGCCGCAACATTTCAACGACAAGACCTGCGAAAGGACGAGCGCGATGAGCAAAACCCACTTCGGCTATCAGACAGTCGACGAACAGGAAAAGGCGCAGAAGGTGGCGGGCGTGTTCCACTCCGTCGCTTCGAACTACGACCTGATGAACGACCTGATGTCGGGCGGGCTGCATCGCGCGTGGAAGGCGTTCACGATCGCGCAGGCGAACGTGCGGCCCGGCGCGAAGGTGCTGGACATCGCGGGCGGCACCGGCGACCTGTCGAGCGTCTTCGCGAAGAAGGCGGGGCCGACCGGCGAGGTATGGCACACGGACATCAACGAGTCGATGCTGCGGGTCGGCCGCGACCGGCTGATCGACCGCGGCGTGATCACGCCGGCGCTGCTGTGCGACGCGGAGAAGATTCCGTTTCCGGACAACTACTTCGACGTGGTCACGGTCGCGTTCGGGCTGCGCAACATGACGCACAAGGACGTCGCGCTCGCGGAGATGCGGCGCGTGCTGAAGCCGGGCGGCCGGCTGCTGGTGCTCGAATTCTCGAAGGTGTGGGAGCCGTTGAAGAAGGCTTACGACGTCTATTCGTTCCGCGTGCTGCCGTGGCTCGGCTCGCGCTTCGCGAGCGACGCGGACAGCTACCGCTACCTGGCGGAATCGATCCGGATGCATCCGGACCAGGAAACCCTGAAGACGATGATGGAACAAGCCGGCCTCGACGCCGTGAAATATTACAATTTGTCAGCTGGCGTGGTAGCCTTACACATCGGCACAAAGTATTAGTGTTCCCAACTCTCTGTCTTTAAAGGAATTTCGATCATGTCTGAGCCTCGTGTTAATGCTTCCGGAAAGCTTTCATCGCGGTGGGCCAGACGGATCGGAGTCCTGGCCATCGTCGGTGTCGTCGTTGCCGGCAGTCTCGCGTCGCTCGACGCCGAGGCGCGCCGGATGGGCGGCGGCCGCAGCTTCGGGCGGCAGTCCGCCACCGCCACCCAGCGCAGCACCACTCCGCCGCCCGCGCAGCCGGGTCCGTCGCAGCAGCCGGGCCAGATGCAGCGCGCGCAGCCCAACGGCGCACCCGGCGCGGCGCCGGCCGCCGCCGCATCCGCGCGCTCGCGCTGGCTCGGGCCGATCGCCGGCCTCGCCGCCGGTCTCGGCATCGCGGCGCTGCTGTCGCATTTCGGTCTCGGCGAAGCGTTCGCGGGCGCGATGGCCAACATGATCGTCATCGCGCTGCTCGCGGCGCTCGGGATCTGGCTGATCCGCAAGTTCATGAACCGCCGCCGTCCGGTCGAGGCGTCGTATCAGACCGGCGCGGGCGCCGGCCTGCCGCCTTCTGGCGGGCTGCGCTCCACCGGCTACACGCAGGAGCCGCGCTACACCGCGCCGCCGACCGGCCAGTACCTCGCGCCCGAAGCGAATCCGCTGACGCCGCCGCAGGTGGGCGCGGCGCCGTCGGTGCCCGCGAACTTCGACACCGAGGCGTTCCTGCGCAACGCGAAGGTGTACTTCGTGCGCCTGCAGGCCGCGTGGGACGCCGGCAACATGGACGATATCCGTGAGTTCGCGACGCCGGAAATGTTCGCGGAGATCCGCGTCGATCTGGCCGGTCGCGGTTCGCAGGCGAACCAGACCGACGTGGTGCAGTTGAGCGCCGACCTGCTCGGCGTCGAGGAGCGCGACAACGAGTACCTCGCGAGCGTGCGCTTCGAAGGGCTGATCCGCGAGACGGCGGGCGGCGCGGCGGAGCCGTTCGTCGAGGTGTGGAACCTGTCGAAGTCCCGCCTGACCGGCGAAGGCTGGCTGCTGGCCGGCATCCAGCAGGTCGCGCCGCACTGACCGGTGTCACGCGGCGGCGCGGCACGGGTTCGCTGGCCGGTTGGCCAGCATCTGTGACCGCGCGATCGAACGTTACAATAGGAGCCCGCGCGAGCTTGTGCCCGCGCGGGCTTTCTTATTCCATGTCCGATGACCCTCGCCGCCAAGCCCTTCGCCGCTGCCGTCAATCATCTGCTCGCCCGCGAAACGTGGGCTCGCGAGCGCCTCGCCCCGTATGCCGGCAAGACCGCGCGTCTGTCGTGCCCGCCAGTCGTTCTCACGCTGCTCGTGCAGCCCGACGGTTATCTTGCCGCCGTGGACGCGCATGATGCGCAGCAGGTGGACGTCACGCTGTCGGTGCCGGCCGCCGCGCTGCCGACGTATCTGCAGGGCGGCCAGGCGGCGGTGATGAAGCACGTGAAGATCGAGGGCGACGCGGAGTTCGCGACGACGCTCGGCAAGCTCGCCGAGCATCTGCGCTGGGAGCCGGAAGAGGACCTCGCGCAGCTGATCGGCGACGCGCCGGCGTCGCGGGTCGCGTCGCTCGCGCGCTCGGCGGCGCAGCAGGCGCGCCGCACCGGGCGCAACGTGCTCGACTCGGTGGCCGAGTATCTGCTCGACGAGAATCCGCAACTGGTTCGGCGCACGGAACTCGACGGCTTCAACGCGGAGCTGTCGCGCGCGCGCGATGCGCTGGCGCGCGTCGAAAAGCGCGTGGAGCGCATCGAACAGACATTACAAGCCCGTGGCGGCGCGCGTTCGCGCAGCACGCGCTAGTCAACGGGCCTTAGAAACATGCGCTTGCTGCGTTTCCTGAAGATTTTCTATACGGTCATCCGCTTCGGGCTCGACGAAATGATGTTGAGCCGGATCAACGACCGGCGCGTGCGGCTGCTGCTGCGGATCACGACGATCGGCCGCCGCTTCGATCAACCGCCGGGCGTGCGGCTGCGTCTTGCGCTCGAAAGCCTCGGGCCGATCTTCGTGAAGTTCGGCCAGGTGCTGTCGACGCGGCGCGACCTGCTGCCGCTCGACATCGCGAACGAACTCGCGAAGCTGCAGGACCAGGTGCCGCCGTTCGACTCGGACGTCGCGATCGGCCTCATCGAGAAGTCGCTCGGCGCGCCGGTGGACGTGCTGTTCGACGAGTTCGAGAAGGTGCCGATCGCGAGCGCGTCGATCGCGCAGGTCCACTTCGCGAAGATCCGCAGCGGCCAGCACGCGGGCAAGGCGGTCGCAGTGAAGGTGCTGCGGCCGAACATGCTGCCGGTGATCGACTCGGACCTCGCGCTGCTGCGCGACATCGCGGTCTGGGCCGAGCGGCTGTGGGCGGACGGCAAGCGGCTGAAGCCGCGCGAGGTCGTCGCGGAGTTCGACAAATACCTGCACGACGAACTCGACCTGATGCGCGAGGCCGCGAACGGCAGCCAGCTGCGCCGCAACTTCTTGGGCCTCGATCTGCTGCTCGTGCCGGAGATGTACTGGGAATTCTGCACGCCGACCGTGCTGGTGATGGAGCGGATGGTCGGCGTGCCGATCAGCCAGGTCGAGCGGCTGCGCGCGGCCGGCGTCGACATTCCGAAGCTCGCGCGCGAAGGCGTCGAGATTTTCTTCACGCAGGTGTTCCGCGACGGCTTCTTTCACGCGGACATGCACCCGGGCAACATCCAGGTGAGCCTCGATCCCGCGCACTTCGGGCGCTACATCGCGCTCGACTTCGGGATCGTCGGCGCGCTGTCCGACTTCGACAAGAACTATCTCGCGCAGAACTTTCTCGCGTTCTTCAAGCGCGACTATCACCGCGTCGCGACGCTGCACATCGAGTCCGGATGGGTGCCGCCGCATACGCGCGTCGAGGAGCTGGAAAGCGCGATCCGCGCGGTGTGCGAGCCGTACTTCGACCGCGCGCTGAAGGACATCTCGCTTGGCCAGGTGCTGCTGCGGCTCTTCCAGACGTCGCGCCGCTTCAACGTCGAGATCCAGCCGCAACTGGTGCTGCTGCAAAAGACGATGCTCAACGTCGAAGGGCTCGGGCGCTCGCTCGACCCTGAACTCGACCTGTGGAAGACCGCGAAGCCGTATCTGGAACGCTGGATGACCGAGCAGATCGGGCTGCGCGGCTGGTACGAGCGCTTCAAGGTCGAAGCGCCCCAGTGGAGCAAGACGCTGCCGCAACTGCCGCGCCTCGTGCATCAGGCGCTGCTGCACCGGCAGGACCCCGCGCGCCCGGCGAACGACGAGACGATCCGGCTGATCCTCGCCGAGCAGCGCCGCACCAATCGGCTGCTGCAAGGGCTGCTCGTATTCGGCATCGCGGTCGGCGTGGGGATGGTTGCCGCGCGCGTATGGCTCGCGTTCGCGTACGGCGGTTGACGCGTCGCGCGCGAAACCCGCAGCCACGATCCGGAGATTCGGGATGAACGAACCGAAACGCCCATCGCAGCCCGCCGCGGGCATGCCGGAATTCACGACTCGCGACCCGGCGCAGCCGGCGTTCTGGGACGAGCGGTTCGAACAGGGTTTCACGCCGTGGGACCAACAGGGCGTGCAGCCGGCGTTCGAGGCGTTCGCGGTCGCGCACGCGGGGCTGCCGGTGCTGATTCCCGGCTGCGGCAACGCGTGGGAGGCGCGCTGGCTCGTCGAGCGGGGTTACGAAGTGCGCGCGATCGACTTCGCCGCGGTCGCGGTCGCGAATGCCCGCGCGGTGTTGGGCGAACACGCGCCGGTTATCGAGCAGGCCGACTTCTACGCGTATCGGCCGCCTTTCACGCCCGGCTGGATTTTCGAACGGGCGTTCCTGTGCGCGCTGCCGAAAGCGCAGCGCGGCCGGTATGCGGCGCGGATGGCCGAACTGCTGCCGCCGGGCGGGCTGCTCGCCGGCTTCTTCTTCATCGGCGACACGCCGAAAGGCCCGCCGTTCGGCATCGACCGCGCGGAACTCGACGGGCTGCTCGCGCCGCACTTCGAACTGATCGACGACCGGCCGGTCGACGGCTCGCTGCCGGTGTTCGCGGGCCGCGAGCGCTGGATCACGTGGCGCCGGCGCGCGGCGAAGACGCCGCGCGGGTCTTGATCCGCGGCAAGCCGTCCCAATCTGCGCGAACGCCGCGTCGCGCACCACGCCGCGCGCGGGCCGGACTTCGAGCGTCCGGCAATTCCCAGGCCGGCCGACCGTTTGCGGCTATAATTCAAGGCTTTGCAAGCATTTATCAGAATTTCATCAGGAAAGAGATCATGCCGATCTACGCTTATCGCTGCGACGCCTGCGGCTTCGCGAAGGACGTGCTGCAAAAGCTCAGCGACGCGCCGCTGACGCAGTGCCCGAGCTGCGGCAAGGACGCGTTCCGCAAGCAGGTGACCGCTGCGGGCTTCCAGCTGAAGGGTTCCGGCTGGTACGTGACCGATTTCCGCGGCGGCAGCGGCAGCAATAGTGCGCCGGCGACCGGCGCGAAACCCGCAGGCGACGCGGCGGCATCCGACAGCGGCAAGACGGCGGGCGGTGACGGCGGCGATGCCGCGACGTCCGCCTCGCCGTCCGCATCGGCGAGCACCGCGGCCGGCACGGCCGACGGTTCCTGAGAAACGGTGGTCCGGGTCCTGCCGACCCGGTCACGCAAGCGCTGCGGCGAGTCCCGCGCGGCCCGATGGCGGTTACGGCGGTTACATGACGACGAAGAAAACGACGACGCTCAAGACGGTGTTCCTGACCGGGCTGCTGGTGCTGGTGCCGCTCGCGATCACGCTGTGGGTGCTGAGCCTGGTCATCGGCACGATGGATCAGACGCTGCTGCTGCTGCCCGAATCGTGGCAGCCGGAGCGGCTGTTCGGCGTGAAGCTGCCGGGGCTCGGCGCGGTGCTGACGATCGCGTTCATCTTCGTGGTCGGGGTGCTCACGCATAACTTCATCGGGCAGAAGCTCGTCGAGTGGTGGAACGCGATCGTGCGCCGCATCCCGCTCGTCGGTCCGCTGTACAGCAGCATCCAGCAGGTGTCCGACACGCTGCTGTCGAGCAACGGCAACGCGTTTCGCAAGGCGCTGCTGATCGAATACCCGCGCAAGGGCTCGTGGACAATCGCATTCCTGACCGGCATCCCGGGCGGCGACGTGGTCAACCACCTGCATGAAGACCACGTGAGCGTCTACGTGCCGACGACGCCGAATCCGACGTCGGGCTTCTTCCTGATCCTGCCGAAGCGCGAGGTGGTCGAGCTGGACATGACCGTCGATGCCGCGCTCAAGTATATTGTTTCGATGGGTGTCGTCGCGCCAGCTTCACCGGCAAGGCGTCCTGTCGATCCTCCGCTGTAATACCGGGACGCCGCGCCGGTGCGCCGCGAGCCCGTTCAATTCATGCATAACGAAAGACGAACATCATGTCGATGAGATCTGAATACTGCGGTCTGGTGACCGAACAGCTGCTGGGCCAAACCGTTTCGCTGTGCGGATGGGTGCATCGCCGCCGCGATCATGGCGGGGTCATCTTCATCGACCTGCGCGATCGCGAGGGCCTCGTTCAGGTGGTCTGCGATCCGGATCGCGCCGAGATGTTCAAGGTCGCGGAAGGCGTGCGCAACGAGTTCTGCGTGCAGGTCAAGGGCGTCGTGCGCAACCGTCCGGAAGGCACGGTCAACGCGACGCTGAAGAGCGGCCAGATCGAAGTGCTGTGCCACGAGCTGAACGTGCTGAACGCGTCGGTCACGCCGCCGTTCCAGCTCGACGACGACAACCTGTCCGAGACGACGCGCCTCACGCATCGCGTGCTC
The DNA here is from genome assembly GCF_900104845.1 of Paraburkholderia caballeronis. Classification (NCBI taxonomy): domain Bacteria; kingdom Pseudomonadati; phylum Pseudomonadota; class Betaproteobacteria; order Burkholderiales; family Burkholderiaceae; genus Paraburkholderia; species Paraburkholderia caballeronis. The sequence goes on from NZ_FNSR01000001.1 coordinate 880,618, forward strand.
GATCTGCGCCGTCCGCAGATGCAGCACAACCTGCGCCTGCGTTATCGCGTGACGATGGCCGTGCGCAAGTATCTCGACTCGCGCGGTTTCATCGACATCGAAACGCCGATGCTCACGAAGAGCACGCCGGAAGGCGCGCGCGACTACCTCGTGCCGTCGCGCGTGAACGCGGGCCAGTTCTTCGCGCTGCCGCAGTCGCCGCAACTGTTCAAGCAGTTGCTGATGGTCGCGAACTTCGACCGCTACTACCAGATCGTCAAGTGCTTCCGCGACGAAGACCTGCGCGCGGATCGCCAGCCGGAATTCACGCAGATCGACTGCGAAACGTCGTTCCTCGACGAGCAGGAAATCCGCGACCTGTTCGAGGACATGGCGCGTCACGTGTTCCAGGAAACGATCGGCGTCGAGCTGGATCCGAAGTTCACCGTGATGAAGTATTCGGAAGCGATGCGCCGCTTCGGCTCGGACAAGCCTGACCTGCGCGTGAAGCTCGAATTCACCGAGCTGACCGATGCGATGAAGGACGTCGACTTCAAGGTGTTCAGCACGCCGGCCAACACGAAGGACGGCCGCGTCGCGGCGCTGCGCGTGCCGAAGGGCGGCGAGCTGTCGCGTGGCGACATCGACGGCTACACCGAGTTCGTGCGCATCTACGGCGCGAAGGGTCTCGCGTGGATCAAGGTCAACGAGGTCGCGAAGGGTCGTGACGGCCTGCAAAGCCCGATCGTGAAGAACCTGCACGACGCGGCGATCGCCGCGATCCTGGAGCGCACCGGCGCGCAGGACGGCGACATCATCTTCTTCGCGGCGGATCGCGCGAAGGTCGTCAACGACAGCCTCGGCGCGCTGCGCCTGAAGATCGGCCACTCGGAATTCGGCAAGGCGAACGGCCTCGTGGAAGCGGGCTGGAAGCCGCTGTGGGTGATCGACTTCCCGATGTTCGAGTTCGACGAGGAAGAGAACCGCTACGTCGCCGCGCACCATCCGTTCACGAGCCCGAAGGACGAGCATCTGGAATACCTGGAAACCGATCCGGGCCGCTGTCTCGCGAAGGCTTACGACATGGTGCTGAACGGCTGGGAAATCGGCGGCGGTTCGGTGCGGATCTATCGCGAGGAAGTGCAGAGCAAGGTGTTCCGCGCGCTGAAGATCGGCCCGGAGGAAGCGCGCTCGAAGTTCGGCTTCCTGCTCGACGCGCTGCAGTACGGCGCGCCGCCGCATGGCGGCATCGCGTTCGGCCTCGACCGCATCGTCACGATGATGGCGGGCGCCGATTCGATCCGCGACGTGATCGCGTTCCCGAAGACGCAGCGCGCGCAATGCCTGCTGACTCAGGCGCCGAGCCCGGTGGACGAGCGGCAACTGCGCGAACTGCACATCCGTCTGCGTCAGCCCGAGCAGAAGGTCGCGCAGTAACTCATACGCGACGCGGCCGGCGGGCCGCATCGGGTGGTCCCGGCCGGCTGGCCGGGACGCTCGCCCGGCATCACGCGAACAGGCAATCCGACATGGAAAAGGCGCATCGAGCGCCTTTTTTGCTTTTTGCGATACATTTGGCGTAAGCCTGTGCGCGGCTGCCGCGATAATCGCGGCCAGCCGCACCATTGCACTATTGCACCCTCGCACGAGCCATCCGAATGCCCGTCATCATGCAGAAGCCGCCGAAGATTCCGGAATCCGTACTTGTCGTCATCCATACGCCGCAACTGGACGTGCTGATCATCGAGCGCGCGGACCGGCCCGGCTTCTGGCAGTCGGTCACCGGCTCGAAGGATCAGCTCGACGAACCGTTCGCGTTGACCGCGGCGCGCGAGGTCGCGGAGGAGACCGGCATCGTGGTCGGCACGCCGGACGTGCCGGCCGATGCGCTCGTCGACTGGCGCAGGGAAATCGAATATGAGATCTATCCAGTGTGGCGTCATCGTTATGCGCCGGGCGTCACGCGCAACACCGAGCACTGGTTCAGCCTGCGCGTGCCGCGTCGCGTCGACGTGACGCTCGCGCCGCGCGAGCACACCGCGTGGCTGTGGCTGCCGTATGAAGAGGCGGCCGCGCGCTGCTTCTCGTCGTCGAACCGCGACGCGATCCTGCAACTGCCCGCGCGTCTGCGCGAAGCAGGACGCCCGCCCGGAGCGTCATGATGATCGACGTCGACCACCGCAGCAGGATGCAATTGCGCCAGTTGCTGCTCGGCCGGCGCTATCGGTCGCGCTACCGCTTCACGAGCGGCAACGACGTGAAGCTGTTTTGTTCAGGGACCGAACTGTTTGGTGCGCTGATCGAGCGGATCGACACCGCGACGCGCGACGTCGCGCTCGAAACCTACATCTTCTGCGACGACGCGGTCGGTCAGGCGCTGTCGGCCGCGCTGATCCGCGCGGCCGGCCGCGGCGTGCGCGTGCGCGTGATTACCGACGGCATCGGCACCGCGCGGCTCGCGCTGTTCGACACGTGGCGCGCGGCCGGCGTCGAGCACCGGATCTACAATCCGCATCTGTTCGGCAGCTTCGGCTTTTCGCGCACGCATCGCAAGCTCGCGGTGATCGACGACCTGTATGCGTATTGCGGCGGCATCAACGTCGTCGACGATCTCGACCAGAACGGCAAGCCGTTGCCGTTTCCGCGCTGGGACTTCGCGGTCGAACTGAGCGGACCGGTCGTCGTCGACGTGCGCGAGGCAGTCGAGTTGCAGTGGCGGCGCATCCGGCTCGGCCATCGGCCGGCGTTGCAGACCGTCGCGTCGTCCGCGTCGCCGCTTTTTCCCGCCGTGCCCGCGACGGCCGGCGTCGGCCCCGGCGCGCCGCGCGCCGCGCCTGCGCCCACTGCTTCTTCGTCGTCTTCGTCCCAATACGTCGCGCGGCCTTCGACCGATCCGGCGCAGGCAGCAGGCCCGCACCGGATGTCGCAGAATCGCGCGGCGCGCCTGATCGAACGGCTGCGTGCGCGTCTGCGCGCGAGCGTGCGCGACCCGCGTACCGCGCGCGTGCCGTGCGTCGCGTTCGTCGCGCGCGACAACGTCGTGAACCGCCGCGCGATCGAGAAGGCGTATCTCGACGCGATCGGGGAGGCGCGCACCGAAGTGCTGCTCGCGAATCCGTATTTCATGCCGGGACGGCGCCTGCGCCGCGCGCTCGTCGAGGCCGCGTCGCGCGGCGTGTCGGTGAAGCTGCTGATCGGCCGCAAGGAGTTCGCGCTGCTCGATCGCGCGGTGCCGTTCCTGTATCACGCGCTGCTGAGCGCGGGCGTCCAGATTGCGGAGTACGAAAAGACGATGCTGCACGGGAAGGTCGCGGTCGTCGATTCGAAGTGGGGGACCGTCGGGTCGTCGAACCTCGACGCGTTGAGTCTTGTGCTGAACAACGAGGCGAACGTGCTGCTGGTGCTGCATCCGGAGATCGCGAAGCTGCGCGCATGCATCCTCGCCGCGTTCGACGACGCGGTGCCGATCGACCGCGCGCACTACGACGCGCGTCCCGCGTGGGAGCGCGCGCTGAACTGGCTTGCGTATTCGACGTATCGCGCGGCGATGAAGCTGCTGACGGTCGGAGGTTACGACTGAACGCGCTGCATGCGGCGCACCGCGACGCGAAGGGTCGTCGCGGATGTAATCGGGAGGCCACCCGGCTGCTGCAAAATTAGAGGACGGGTTAGAAACCGCTTTCTAATAAAGTCCTTGTTTCGAGAACGGTCGTCTACAACAATAGGACGGCCGTTCGATTCCATTCCTGCCACATCGATACGGTAAAAAAGCTATGCGAAAAGGCGAACAGACACGAGCCGCCATTCTCGACGCAGCACTGGACCTCGCGGGCCGCGACGGCCTCGAAGGACTGACGATCGGCCTGCTGGCCGAGCGCATGCAGATGAGCAAGAGCGGCGTGTTCGCGCACTTCGGCTCGCGCGAGGATCTGCAGGTCGAGGTGGTGCGCGAGTATCACCGGCGGTTCGAGGAGGAAGTGTTCTTTCCGAGCCTGCGCGAGCCGCGCGGCCTGCCGCGTCTGCGCGCAATGCTGTCGCGCTGGTTCGAGAAGCGCATCCACGAAGTGACGACCGGGTGCATCTATATCAGCGGCGCGGTCGAGTACGACGATCGCGCGGACAGCCAGGTGCGCGAGCAGCTCGTCGCGAGCGTCACGATGTGGCGCGCGGCGCTGCTGCGGGCCATTTCGCAGGCCATCGAAGAAGGGCATTTGCGGCGCGACACCGATCCCGCGCTGATGCTGTTCGAACTGTATAGCGTGACGCTCGGCCTGCATCACGACGGCCGTTTCCTGCATCTGCCGGACGCGGTCGATCATGCGTGGGCCGCGCTCGAAAAACTGATTGTTTCGTATCAGAGCGACGGCCGCTAGCGGCCGCCGACGCCGGAGGCGGCGCGGCGGCTGCGGGCAGCCCGGAAAACTCGAATCTTTGGAGAGAAGACATCATGGGACAGTACGCCGCCCCGCTGCGCGACATGCAGTTCGTGCTGCACGAACTGCTGAACGTCGAAGGCGAAGTGAAGCAGATGCCGAAGCACGCGGATCTGGATGCCGACACGATCAACCAGGTGCTGGAGGAGGCGGGCAAGTTCTGCTCCGAGGTGCTGTTTCCGCTGAATCAGGTCGGCGACCGTGAAGGCTGCACCTACGCGGGCGACGGCGTCGTGACGACGCCGACCGGGTTCAAGGAAGCGTACCGGCAGTATGTCGAGGCGGGCTGGCCGGCGCTCGGCTGCGACCCGCAGTACGGCGGCCAGGGGTTGCCCGCGTTCGTGAACAATGCGCTGTACGAAATGCTGAATTCGGCGAACCAGGCGTGGTCGATGTATCCGGGCCTGTCGCACGGCGCGTATGAATGCCTGCACGCGCACGGCACGCCGGAGCAGCAGCAGACCTATCTGCCGAAACTCGTGTCCGGCGTGTGGACCGGCACGATGTGCCTGACCGAGCCGCACTGCGGCACCGATCTCGGCATCCTGCGCACGAAGGCCGAGCCGAACGGCGACGGCTCGTATGCGATCAGCGGCACGAAGATTTTCATTTCGAGCGGCGAACACGACATGGCCGGGAACATCGTGCACCTCGTGCTCGCGCGCCTGCCGGACGCGCCGCAGGGCACGAAGGGCATCTCGCTCTTCGTCGTGCCGAAGTTCATCCCGACCGCGGCCGGCGAGCCGGGCGAGCGCAATCCGGTGAAGTGCGGCTCGATCGAGCACAAGATGGGCATTCACGGCAACGCGACCTGCGTCATCAATCTCGACAACGCGAAGGGCTGGCTCGTCGGCGAGCCGAACAAAGGCCTGAACGCGATGTTCGTGATGATGAACGCCGCGCGCCTCGGCGTCGGCATGCAGGGGCTCGGGCTCACCGAGGTCGCGTACCAGAACTCGCTTGCGTATGCGAAGGAGCGTTTGCAGATGCGCGCGCTGACCGGCCCGAAGGCGCCGGACAAGCCCGCCGATCCGATCATCGTGCATCCGGACGTGCGCCGGATGCTGCTCACGCAGAAGGCGTGGGCCGAGGGCGCGCGCGCGTTCACGTACTGGGCGGCGCTGCAGATCGACAAGGAGCTGTCGCACGCGGACGAAGCCGCGCGCAAGGAAGCCGCCGACCTCGTCGCGCTGCTGACGCCGGTCATCAAGGCGTTCCTGACCGACAACGCGTTCGAGAGCACGAACCTCGGCATGCAGGTGTACGGCGGCCACGGCTTCATCTCCGAGTGGGGGATGGAGCAGTACGTGCGCGACGCGCGAATCAACCAGATCTACGAAGGCACGAACACGATCCAGTCGCTCGACCTGCTGGGCCGCAAGGTGCTCGGCGACATGGGCGCGAAGCTGAAGAAGTTCGGCAAGCTCGTCACCGACTTCGTCGAGGCCGAAGGCGTGAAGCCGGAAATGCAGGAGTTCGTGAACCCGCTCGCGGACATCGGCGACAAGATGCAGAAGCTGACGATGGAAATCGGCATGAAGGCGATGCAGAACCCGGACGAGGTCGGCGCGGCCGCGGTGCCGTACCTGCGCACCGCCGGCCATCTGGTGTTCTCGTATTTCTGGGCGCGGATGGCGCGCATCGCGCTCGACAACGAAGCGTCCGGCGATCCGTTCTACAAATCGAAACTCGCGACCGCGCGTTTCTACTTCGCGAAGCTGCTGCCGGAAACGGCGGCGACGATCCGCCAGGCGCGCGCGGGTTCGAAGACGCTGATGGACGTCGACGAAGCGCTGTTCTGATTCCGCATCACGGCGAGAGCCGGCCGGCGCGCGACGTCGCGCCGCCGGCCCTCGCGGCGCTGCCCGTCATCCGCCGACGGCCCGCGGCGCCGCCCGCACCGACCCAATCCGCTCGACATTGCATATCCGCTGGAGGAACAACGTGAGCAATTTCATCATTCGCAAGGTGGCCGTGCTCGGCGCCGGCGTGATGGGCGCGCAGATCGCCGCGCACCTGATCAACGCCCGCGTGCCGGTGCTCCTTTTCGACCTGCCCGCGAAGGAAGGCCCGAAGAACGCGATCGCGCTGAAGGCGATCGAGAACCTGAAGAAGCTGTCGCCCGCGCCGTTCGGCGTGAAGGACGACGCGCAGTTCATCACGCCCGCGAACTACGAGGACGACATCGAGAAGCTCGCGGAATGCGACGTCGTGATCGAGGCGATCGCGGAGCGGATGGACTGGAAACACGACCTGTACCGCAAGGTCGCGCCGCACCTGAACCCGAACGCGATCTTCGCGAGCAACACGTCGGGGCTGTCGATCACCGAACTGTCGAAGGGCTTCGACGACGCATTGAAGGCGCGCTTCTGCGGCGTGCATTTCTTCAATCCGCCGCGCTACATGCACCTGGTCGAACTGATCCCGACGGAACATACGAAGCCGGAAATCCTCGACCAGCTCGAAACGCTGCTGACGAGCGTCGTCGGCAAGGGCGTCGTGCGCGCGAAGGACACGCCGAACTTCATCGCGAACCGCGTCGGCGTGTTCTCGATCCTCGCGGTGATCGCGGAGGCGAAGCAGTTCGGCCTGCGTTTCGACGAGGTGGACGACCTGACCGGCAGCCGTCTCGGCCGCGCGAAGTCGGCGACGTTCCGCACTGCCGACGTCGTCGGTCTCGACACGATGGCGCACGTCATCAAGACGATGCAGGACAACCTCGCGGCCGATCCGTTTTTCCCCGTCTACGAGACGCCCGCGGTGCTCGCGGCGCTCGTGCAGAAGGGCGCGCTCGGCCAGAAGAGCGGCGCGGGTTTCTATCGCAAGGAAGGCAAGACCATCAAGGTGCTCGACCCGAATAGCGGCGAGTACGTCGACGGCGGCGGCAAGGCGGACGAGCTGATCGGCCGCATCCTGAAGCGTCCGCCCGCCGAGCGGCTGAAGCTGTTGCGCGAGACGCAGCATCCGCAGGCGCAGTTCCTGTGGGCGATCTTCCGCGACGTGTTCCACTACATCGCGGTGCATCTCGAATCGATCGCGGACAACGCGCGTGAAGTCGACTTCGCGATCCGCTGGGGCTTCGGCTGGAACGAAGGCCCGTTCGAGGACTGGCAGGCGGCCGGCTGGAAGCAGGTCGCCGAATGGGTGAAGGAAGACATCGACGCGGGCAAGGCACTGGCGAGCGCACCGCTGCCCGCGTGGGTGTTCGACGGCCCGGTCGCGCAGGCGGGCGGCGTGCATACCGCCGAAGGCTCGTGGTCGCCGGCCGCGCAGCGTTTCGTGCCGCGCTCGACGCTGCCGGTCTACGAACGCCAGGTGTTCCGCGCGCCGCTTGCCGGGGAAGCGGGCGCCGATCCGAAGCAGTGGGGCAACACGCTGTTCGAGACCGAGCACGTGCGCGCATGGACCGACAGCCGCGCGGGCGAGGACGACGTCGTGATCGTGTCGTTCAAGAGCAAGATGAACACGATCGGCCCGGGTGTGCTCGAAGGGCTGATCCGTGCGATCGAACTCGCGGAGCAGCGCTACAAGGCGGTCGTCGTGTGGCAGCCGACGTCGCTGAAGCTCGGCACGCCGGGCGGCCCGTTCTCGGCCGGCGCGAATCTCGAAGAGGCGATGCCCGCGTTCATGATGGGCGGCGCGAAGGGCATCGAGCCGTTCGTGAAGAACTTCCAGCAGAGCATGCTGCGCGTGAAATACGCGAACGTGCCGGTCGTGACCGCGGTGTCGGGCATCGCGCTCGGCGGCGGCTGCGAACTGATGCTGCAAAGCGCGAAGCGCGTCGCGCACGTCGAGAGTTATGTCGGGCTGGTCGAAGTCGGCGTTGGTCTCGTGCCGGCCGGCGGCGGTCTGAAGGAAGCAGCGCTGCGCGCAGCCGACGCGGCGAACGCGGTCGGCGCCGCGCCGGGCGACCTGCTGCGGTTCCTGCAGAAGTCGTTCGAGAATGCCGCGATGGCGAAGGTGTCCGGCTCCGCGCTCGAAGCGCGCGCGATGGGCTACCTGAAGCCGTCGGACACGATCGTGTTCAACGTGTTCGAACTGCTCGACACCGCGAAGCAGGAAGCGCGCGCGCTCGCGGCGGCCGGCTACCGTCCGCCGCTGCGTCCGACGCAGATTCCGGTCGCGGGCCGCTCCGCGATCTCGACGATCAAGGCGTCGCTCGTGAACCTGCGCGACGGCCGCTTCATCAGCGAGCATGACTTCCTGATCGCGAGCCGCATCGCGGAAGCGGTGTGCGGCGGCGACGTGGAGGCGGGCAGCCTGGTCGACGAGGAATGGCTGCTGGCGCTGGAGCGCCGCGCGTTCGTCGACCTGCTCGGCACGCAGAAGACGCAGGAGCGGATCATGGGCCTGTTGCAGACCGGCAAGCCGGTGCGCAACTGACGCGGCACGTTACACGGATCGGAGCAAGACATGAGCAAACAGTTGCAGGACGCATACATCGTCGCCGCGAGCCGCACGCCGATCGGCAAGGCGCCGCGCGGCGTGTTCAGGAACACCCGCCCGGACGAACTGCTGGTGCACGCGATCAAGGCGGCCGTCGCGCAGGTGCCGGGGCTCGACACGAAGGTGATCGAGGACGCGATCGTCGGCTGTGCGATTCCCGAGGCCGAGCAGGGCCTCAACGTCGCGCGGATCGGCGCGCTGCTGGCGGGGCTGCCGAACACGGTCGGCGGCGTCACGGTGAACCGCTTCTGCGCGTCGGGCCTGACCGCGCTCGCGATGGCGGCGGACCGCATCCGCGTCGGCGAGGCCGACGCGATGATCGCGGCCGGCTGTGAGTCGATGAGCATGGTGCCGATGATGGGCAACAAGCCGTCGCTGTCGCCGCACATCTTCGACACGAACGAGAACATCGGCATCGCATACGGGATGGGCCTGACCGCCGAGCAGGTCGCGACGCGCTGGAAGGTGAGCCGCGAGGCGCAGGACGCGTTCGCGCTCGAATCGCACCGCCGCGCGCTCGCCGCGCAGCAGGCCGGCGAGTTCGCGGACGAGATCGCGCCGTACACGCTCGCAGAGCGTTTCCCGGACCTCGCGACCGGCCAGATTCGCGTGGATAGCCGCGTCGTCGCGCAGGACGAAGGCCCGCGCGCCGATACCTCGGCGGAAGGTCTCGCGAAGCTGCGCGCGGTGTTCGCGAACAAGGGCTCGGTGACGGCGGGCAACAGCTCGCAGACGTCGGACGGCGCGGGCGCGCTGATCGTCGTGTCGGAGAAGGTGCTCAAGCAGTTCGACCTGACGCCGCTCGCGCGCTTCGTGAGCTTCGCGGTGCGCGGCGTGCCGCCGGAGATCATGGGCATCGGGCCGAAGGAAGCGATCCCGGCCGCGCTGAAGGCCGCCGGGCTCAAGCTGGACGACCTCGACTGGATCGAGCTGAACGAGGCGTTCGCCGCGCAGTCGCTCGCGGTGATCCAGGACCTCGGCCTCGATCCGGCGAAGGTGAACCCGCTCGGCGGCGCGATCGCGCTCGGCCACCCGCTCGGCGCGACTGGCGCGATCCGCTCGTCCACCGTCGTGCACGCGCTGCGCCGGCGCAACCTGAAGTACGGGATGGTGACGATGTGCGTCGGCACCGGCATGGGCGCGGCGGGCATCATCGAGCGCCTGTAGGCGGGTCCCGCGCGGAACGGCATCGACACGGTTCGCAGGCTGCACGGTCTGCGAACCGTTTTTCACTGGAAGGCATCAGAACGACCAGGAGACGAACGGATGAGCAACGACATTCAGGTCGCGCGCGCGGACGGCGTGCTGACGATCACGATCGACCGGCCCGCGCGCAGGAACGCGCTGACCCCGGCGATGTACCAGACGATGGTGGACGCGCTGAACGCCGCGCACGACGACGCAACGGTGCGCGCGATCCTGTTTCGCGGCCATGCGGACATCTTCACCGCGGGCAACGACATCGAGGACTTCCTGAAGTCGCCGCCGGCCGGCGACGAGTCGCCGGTGTTCCGCTTCCTGCTCGCGATCTCAAGCGCAGGCAAGCCGCTCGTCGCGGCGGTGGCCGGCGCGGCGATCGGCGTCGGCACGACGATGCTGCTGCACTGCGACCTCGTTTATGCGGCCGACACCGCGCGGTTCGCGATGCCGTTCGCGCAACTGGGGCTGTGTCCGGAGGCCGCGTCGTCGCTGCTGCTGCCGCGCATCGCCGGTTATCAGGCGGCGGCGGAAAAGCTGCTGCTCGGCGACATGTTCGACGCGGCCGAGGCGCACCGGATGGGCTTCGTGAACCGCGTGCTGCCGGCCGCCGAACTCGACGCGTTCGTGGCCGCGCAACTGGCGAAGCTGACCGCGCTGCCGGCCGCGTCGCTGCGCGCGACGAAGACGCTGATGAAGCGCGCGGGCGAGCACGAGATCCGCACGCAGATGGCCGAGGAGTCGGTGCACTTCGGCAAGATGCTGCTCGCGCCGGAAGCGCGCGAGGCGTTCAGCGCGTTCCTCGAAAAGCGCAAGCCGGACTTCCGGCAGTTCGATTGAGCGGATCGGGCGGCCGCGCGATGTGAGCGGTCTTAATGCGCGGCGGCGGCCCCGCCGCGCGTGCGCTCACGCGGTCTGATAGTCGACGTAGCCCGATTCGCGGCAGAAGCTGACAAGCCGCAGCCCCGCGCGCTTCGCGATCGTGATCGCGAGCGACGACGGCGCGGAGATCGTCGCGACGAGCGGAATGCCGACGCGCGCCGCCTTGCGCACCAGTTCGTAGCTCGCGCGGCTCGACAGGAACACGAAACCCTGCTGCGGATCGACGCGTTCCAGGATCAACTGCCCGATCAGTTTGTCGAGCGCGTTGTGGCGGCCGACGTCCTCGAACGCGCGCACGATCCCGCCGCTCGCGTCGCACCACGCGGCCGCGTGCAGGCCGCCTGTGAGCTTCGTCAGCGCCTGGTGCGCGGGCAACTCGCGTGCGGCGCGCGCGAGCGCGTCCGGCGCGAGGCGCGCGAGGAAGCCCGTGTCCGGCACCAGCTCGGGTTCGAGGTCGAGCAGATCGACGCTCTCGATCCCGCATACGCCGCAGCCGGTGCGGCCCGCGAGCGCGCGGCGCTTTTCCTTCAGGCCGGCGAACGCCTGCTGCACGACGGTCAGCTGCACCTGCGCGTGCGGCAGGTCGCCTTCGTCGTGATACGCGACCTCGATGTCCTGAATGTCCGCGTTGCGGCCGACGATCCCCTCGGAGATCGCAAAGCCGACCGCGAACGCTTCGAGGTCGCGCGGCGTGCACATCATCACCGCATGCGAGATGCCGTTGAACACGAGCGCGACCGGCCATTCCTGGCCGACGTGGTCGGCCAGCGTTTCGACGCGCCCGTCGCGGTGACGGCGCACGGCCAGCTCGACAGTGCCGGGCTGGGCTTCGGTTTCCAGTGGGTTCATCTAACGATCGACTCCGGTTCGCACGGCCGTCCGGCCGCGCGGAAGGTTCTAAAATACCTCAAGCCGGCCGGGCGCGCTGCCGTCGCGAGCCCGGCCGCCAGCGAAGTTCCGGCGAAGCCGCCAACGAGGACACCGTCATGGGATTGAACGAAGCTCCGCTGCTGTTCCAGTTCGAGGTCGCGTCGTCGGAGAACCTCGCGTTCATTCCGATGGCCGTGCGCTTCAATCTGGACCGCTTCGGCCTGCGCATCTCGCTCGCGCAGTGGCAGTTGCTGCCGTACGAGGACCGGCGTCTGCTCGCGCGTTTCCCGGTCGACGACGACACGCAGATCGAGCCGAACTTCGATCATGCACTGTTCGAGATGCTGCGCACGCACGCGAACGTCGAGCCGGAATGGTTCTCGCCGGACGAGTCGCCCGCCTGGCGCGACGCGGCCACGGTGCCGGAGGGCGTCGCCCGTCAGGCGGCGCTCGCCGGGCTCGCGGCGCCCGCCGCCGCGCAGTGGGCGCAACTCGCGCCGTTCCAGCGCTACGTGCTCGCGAAGCTGTCGCGCAAGCCGGAGGCGAACCACGATTTCGTGCCGGCGATGCGCGAATTCGGGCTCGCGGCGCCGCGCTGACGCGGCCGGCCCTTTTTTTGTTTCCTCAAGCTCTTCCGGACGATGCCGTTATTCGGGTTGGCACGACGCTCGCCGGCCCACCGCCGCGGATCGCCGTCAGCCCCCCGGCGCGGCCCGCGCGCGGAACGAACGACGTTCGGAATCCATGAATCTTCATCTGACGACACGTCTGCTCATCAACCTCGCGGTCGTCGCGGCGGCGGTCGGCGCGATCGGATTCGTCGCGTACGCGCAGATCGACGCGCAGCGCGACGTCGATGCGAAGGCCGCGCAGGCGACGCGCATCCGCCATGAGCTGGACCGCTTCCGCAGCACGCTGAACGACGGGCTGGGCGCGCTCGCGCGGATCGATCGCGGCGCGCAGACGGCGGCGGATCTCGACGCGGCGTCCCGCCGCGCGCATGCGCTCGCCGCGCAGGCGAGCCAGTTGCGCGCCGACCTCGCCGGCAGCGCGGCGCTCGCGAGCGCGTTCGACGACGCGAACCGCGACGCGACAGCCGTCGCGCAGGACATCGACGCGACGCTCGCGGCCGCGCATGCTCGCACGCCGCGAGCGCCGGGCGAGCCGGCGGCCGGCGCGGCCTCCGGCGTCGCGGCGTTGCCGGACGCTTCGGTTGCCGCCGCCGCATCGGCGGCGGCGGTTTCGCCGGCCAGGGCCGCCGAACCGGCCGTCGCGGCCGCCGTTGCGCCCCACGGCGCGGCCGCCGTGCCGGCCGCCGCCGCGCCCGGCCCGACGCCGGCCGCCGTCCCGCCGCCGACCAGCGCCGAATACATGCGGCTCGACCAGGAACTGGACCAGGTCGAGCACAAGCTGTCCACGCTGCAAGGCCAGCTGGACATGACCGTCGCCGGCTCGCTCGCGGAGGCGAGCCGCGCGAGCGGGCGCGCGCTGGTGCTGCTCGCGGTCGCCGTCGCGGCCGGCGCGGCGCTGCTCGTGTACGTGTTCGGCGCGCGCGACCACGCGGCGCGCCGCAAGCTGCTCGCGCTGCGCGGGCTGCGGCAGCGCGAGGAGCGTTTCTACGGGCTTTTCGAGGCGCATCCGGTGCCGATGTACGTGTTCGACCGCGACACGCTGTGCTTTCTCGCGGTGAACGCGGCCACGGTCCAGCAGTACGGCTACTCCGAGGAAGAATTCCTGACGATGACGATCCGCGACATCCGCCCGCCGGAGGACGTGAACCGTCTCGAACAGCATCTGCAGCGCTCGGACACGCTCACGCAGCAGGTCCGCACGATGGCCGGCGTCTGGCGTCATCTGCGCCGCGACGGCTCGATGATCACCGTCGACATCTCGCACCATTCGCTGACCTTCATGGGCCGCGCGGCGGTGTTCGTGCTCGCGGACGACGTGACCGCGCAGATCGCCGCCGAAGCCGAGGCGCGGCGCTCGACCCAGATGCTCGAAACGGTGATCGACAACATCCCGCAGCGAATCTTCTGGAAGGACCGCGAGTCGCGTTATCTCGGCTGCAACATGGCGTTCGCGCTCGATGCCGGCCTGTCGTATCCGGAGCAGGTGGTCGGCAAGACCGACCACGACCTCGCGTGGCGCGAATACGCGGAACAGTTGCGCGAGCAGGACCACGGCGTGATCGAATCGGGCGTGCCGCGGATGAACGCCGAAGTCGATCTCGCGATTCACGGCGCGCGCCGCACGACGATCACGAGCAAGCTGCCGCTGCTCGACGGCGAGGGCCGCGTGATCGGCATCCTCGGCTCGTACACGGACACCACCGAGCGCCGGCGCGCGGACCTCGCGCTGCGGCTGCAAAGCCGCGCGCTCGACGCGAGCGTGAACGCGATCGTGATTACCGGCCCGGGGCCGGGCGGGCATCTGATCGAATACGCGAATCCGGCGTTCCGGCGCATCACCGGCTACGATCCGGCCGAGGTGATCGGCCAGGACTGCCGGCTGCTGCAACGCGACGACCGCGACCAGGAAGGGCTGGTCACGATCCGCGACGCGCTCGCCGCGAACCGCGAGGTGAGCGCGGTGCTGCGCAACTACCGCAAGGACGGCGCGCTGTTCTGGAATCAGTTGCTGATCGCGCCGGTGCCGGACCAGGACGGCCGCACGACGCACCACATCGGCATCATCAACGACGTGAGCGAGCTGATCCGCTATCAGGAGCAGCTCGAATACCAGGCGAACTACGACAGCCTGACGCTGCTGCCGAACCGCAACCTGCTGCGCCACCGGCTGCAGCAGGCGCTCGTCGCCGCGCAGCGGCGCGAGCGCGGGCTCGCGGTCGTGTTCATCGACCTCGACGGCTTCAAGAACGTGAACGACAGCCTCGGCCACAGCATCGGCGACGAGCTGCTGTACGTGGTCGCGGAGCGGCTGTCGCGCTGCGCGGGGCCGGGCGACACGGTCGCGCGGCACGGCGGCGACGAGTTCGTGATCCTGATGACCGACGAGGTCGACGAGGACTCGCTGATCGCGTGGATGGAGCGTGCGCGCGCCGCGATCTCCGAGCCGGTGCTGATCGGCCGCACCGAGCTGTACGTCGGGTGCAGCATGGGCGCGAGCGTGTATCCGCAGGACGGCGACGACGCCGAGACGCTGCTGAAGAAGGCCGACGTCGCGATGTACCGCGCGAAGGACATGGGCCGCAACACGTACCAGTTCTTCCAGCCGGAGATGAACGCGAGCGCCGACGCGCGGATGAACCTCGAACGCCGGCTGCGCCGCGCGCTGCGCGACGGCGAACTGCTGCTGCACTACCAGCCGCTCGTGTCGCTGCGCGACGGGCGCATCGTCGGGATGGAGGCGCTCGTGCGCTGGCGCGATCCGGAAGCCGGGCTGGTGCCGCCGTCGCAGTTCATCCCGGTCGCGGAGGAAAGCGGGCTGATCGGCTCATTGACCGAATGGGTGCTGCGCGAGGCGTGCCGGCAGAACAAGGCGTGGCAGGACGACGGGCTGCCGCCCGCGCGGGTGTCGGTGAACATTTCCGCGACGGTGTTCCAGCAGCGCGACATCACGAAGCTCGTGACCGGCGTGCTGGACGAAACCGGGCTCGACGCGGGCTGCCTCGAACTCGAACTGACCGAGAGCGCGCTGATGCGCAACGCGGAAGAGGCGGTGTCGATGCTGAACGAACTGCACGCGCTCGGCGTCGGCCTCGCGGTGGACGACTTCGGCACCGGTTATTCGAGCCTCAGCTACCTGAAGCGGCTGCCGGTGGACCGGCTGAAGATCGACCGCTCGTTCGTGTCGGATATCGGCCGCTCGGGCGACAACGAGACGATCACGTCCGCGATCATCGCGCTCGCGCATTCGCTGCAACTGGAGGTGATCGCGGAGGGCGTCGAGACGTCGGCGCAGTTCGAGTTCCTGCGCGAGCGCGCGTGCGACGAGATGCAGGGTTATTTCTTCGCGGCGCCGCTGCCGAACGACCAGATCCCCGCGCTGCTGGACGCGGGCGCCACTTACGCGGAGCGGCTCAGTCCAGCTTAGGCAGCGCGCGCGGGCGGCGGTCGCTGTCGGTCGCGACGTAGGTGAGCGTCGCTTCGGTGACTTTCACGACTTCGTCGGACAGGCGCATCCGCTGCGCGTACACGGTCACGTCGATGGTCACCGACGTGTTGCCGGTCTTCACGATGTCCGCATAGAAGCTCAACAGGTCGCCGACGAACACCGGCTGCTTGAACACGAACGAGTTCACCGCGACGGTCGCGACGCGGCCGTTCGCGCGGCGGCTCGCCGGAATCGAGCCGGCGATGTCCACCTGCGCCATGATCCAGCCGCCGAACACGTCGCCGTGGACGTTCGCGTCCGACGGCTGGGGAACGACGCGCAGCGCCGGCGGTTTTTCCGGAAGGGAGACGGGGTCGGTCATCGGTGCGTCCATGAGAAAAGCGGGCAGTACGGGGAAATTCGGAGAAGTCCGGCAGAAGCCAGCCACAGGCCAGGCATGCCGCCGCGACGGTGGCCGCAAGCGGCGCATGCTGCGTTCTGCGACAATACGGTTCGTCAGGGATTGTACGGGAAAGCGCGCCGCCGCGAAGCGCGCGGCCCGCCCGGCGGCCCGCGCGGGCGACGGTCCGCGGCCCGCGCCGCCGTCCCTGCGACCGTCCCCCTGCCGTTATACCCATGCGACGCACCTCCTCACCGAACGAATCCCTGCCGCTCGCCGCCGGTCCCCGCAACGACTGGCAGACGATCCTGTCGCTGCTGCCGTATCTGGCGACGTACCGCTGGCGCGTCGGGTTCGCGCTCGCGTGCCTGATCGGCGCGAAGGTCGCGAACCTCGGCGTGCCGGTCGTGATGAAACACATCGTCGACAACCTGTCGTCGGTCCGGCAGTTGACCGCGCTCGGGCGCTCGGAGCATTCGGACGCGATCGTGCTGATGAGCGGCGTCGGCCTGCTGGTGGTCGCGTATGCGGTCGTGCGCCTGTCCACGTCGCTCTTCACCGAACTGCGTGAGATCCTGTTCTCGAAAGTCACCGAAAGCGCGGTGCGGCAACTCGCGCTGAGGGTGTTCCGCCATCTGCACGAACTGTCGCTGCGGTTCCATCTGGAGCGGCAGACGGGCGGCATGTCGCGCGACATCGAGCGCGGCACGCGCGGCATCACGCAACTGATCTCGTATTCGCTGTACAGCATCCTGCCGACGCTCGTCGAAGTCGGCCTGGTGCTCGCGTTTTTCGTCGTGAAGTACGACGCGTATTACGCGATCGTCACGCTGGTCGCGCTCGTCGCGTACATCGCGTTCACCGTGAAGGTGACCGAGTGGCGCACGCACTTCCGCCGCACGATGAACGAACTCGATTCGCGCGCGAACTCGCGCGCGATCGACTCGCTGCTGAACTACGAGACCGTCAAGTATTTCGGCAACGAGGAGTGGGAAACGCACCGCTACGACGAGAACCTGCAACGCTACCGCGCGGCGGCGATCAAGTCGCAGCATTCGCTGTCCGCGCTGAACTTCGGGCAGCAGGCGATCATCGGCACCGGGCTCGTGTTCATCCTGTGGCGCGCGACGCAGGGCGTGATGGCGGGGCGCCTGACGCTCGGCGATCTCGTGCTGATCAACACGTTCATGCTGCAGCTGTACATTCCGCTGAACTTCCTCGGCGTCGTCTATCGCGAGCTGAAGCAGAGCCTCACCGACATGGACCGGATGTTCTCGCTGATGAACGTGTCGCGCGAAGTCGCGGACGCGCCCGACGCGCAACCGCTCGCGGTGCGCGGCGCGCAAGTGCGTTTCTCGCACGTGAACTTCGGCTACGAGCCGTCGCGGCAGATCCTGCACGACGTGAGCTTCACGATCGAGGCCGGCACGACGACCGCGGTGGTCGGCCATAGCGGCTCGGGCAAGTCGACGCTCGCGCGGCTGCTGTTCCGCTTCTACGATCTCGACCGCGCGAACGGCGGCGCGATCCAGATCGACGGACAGGACATCCGCGACGTCACGCAGGACTCGCTGCGCGCGTCGATCGGCATCGTGCCGCAGGACACGGTGCTGTTCAACGACACGATCTACTACAACATCGCATACGGCCGGCCCGCCGCGACGCGCGACGAGGTGATCGCGGCCGCGCGCGCCGCGCACATCCACGAGTTCATCGAAAGTCTGCCGAAAGGTTATGACACGGCGGTCGGCGAGCGCGGGCTGAAGCTGTCGGGCGGCGAGAAGCAGCGCGTCGCGATCGCGCGCACGCTGCTGAAGCGGCCGCCGATCCTGCTGTTCGACGAAGCGACGTCCGCGCTCGATTCGCGCTCCGAACGCGCGATCCAGCACGAACTCGACCAGATCGCGCGCAACCGGACGACGCTCGTGATCGCGCACCGGCTGTCGACGGTCGTGCATGCGGACCAGATCATCGTGATGGATCGCGGGCGGATCGTCGAGCGCGGCACGCATGCGGAACTGCTGCGCGTCGGCGGGCTGTTCGCGCAGATGTGGGCGCTTCAGCAGCAGCACGCGCAGACGGCGGGCGAGGATGCGGACGCGCCGGCGTCGATCGACGGGCGCTGACGTCGTGGTGTGCCGTGGGCGCGGCATGGCGCGATGGACACGGCATTCGCGATCTTCACGACCGGCATGGCGTTGCTGGTGCGGAACGCCCTCAAGGCTGTAGCGGCGCGGCTTCGGCGGCCGGCAGGCCGCTTTGTGTTGCGTGCTTTGCCGTGCCGCCGTGCCGTCAGCGTGAATTTCCGCTGCCGCCGAGTTCCTGGTCAAGCGCCGCCAGTTGCGCCGGCGTGCCGACGTTCTCCCATTTCCCGTCGTACAGTTCGCCGCTCGCGCGCCGCTGCGCGATCGCGTCGCGATAGTACGGCGACAGCGCTTCTTTCGCGCCGCGCGGCAGCGCGCGGAACATCCGCGTGTCGTACAGGCCGATGTTGCCGAACGTATGCCTCGGCAGGCCCGCGTCGAGCGACAGCAGCCCGTCGTCCGTCAGCGCGAAGTCGCCGGCCGGATGGAACGGCGGGTTCGGCACCATCACCAGATGCATGCCCGGCTCCGGTTGCGACGCGAGCCCGGCCGCGCGCGCGTCGAGCCGCGTGTAATCGAAGTCGCTGTGCACGTCGCCGCTCACCGCGAGGAACACCGCCGGTTCGCCGCGCGTCTCGATCAGCGGCAGCGCGTGCGCGATGCCGCCGGCCGTTTCGAGCGCGTCGTGCTCCGGCGAATAACGCAGCGCGACGTTCCAGCGCGAGCCGTCGCCGAGCGCCGCCTCGATCTGCGCGCCGAGCCACGCATGGTTGATTACGATCGTCGTGTAGCCGGCCGCCGCGAGCCGTTCGATCTGCCATTCGATCAGCGGCTTGCCGCCCGCGCGCAGCAGCGGTTTCGGACAGGTGTCGGTGAGCGGGCGCATCCGCTCGCCGCGTCCGGCGGCGAAGATCATCGCCGTGCGGTCGAAGCGCGCGCGGCTCATCGGGGCAGGCTCATGGTGGGCGTGGGAATCCGGAACGTTCAGAACGTGTAGCCGACTGCGGCGCTCTGGCCGCGCAGGTCGTCGATCAGCCGCGCGAACGGCCCGAGCGGCCGGTAGCGATGCGCGACCTTGCCGGCGTAGTCGAGGAAGCGCGGCAGGTCGGCCATGTAGTGCGCCTTGCCGTCGCGATAGTGGATCCGGCAGAACAGCCCGAGCACCTTGATGTGCCGTTGCAGACCCATCCATTCGAGTTGCCGGTAGAACTCGCCGAAGTCCGGATCGACCGGCAGCCCGGCCTTCTTCGCGCGTTCCCAGTAGTACACGAAGCAGTCGAGTTCGAACTCCTCGTCCCAGCCGATGAACGCGTCGCGCAGCAGCGACGCGACGTCATAGGTGATCGGCCCGTACACCGCGTCCTGAAAGTCGAGCACGCCGGGGTTCGGCGTCGCGATCATCAGGTTGCGCGGCATGAAATCGCGCAGCATGAACACCTGCGGCTGCGCAAGCGCGTTCGCGACCAGCAGCGCGAAGGTGCGGTCGAGCACGCCGCGCGTCGCGTCGTCGACTTCGCGGCCGAGATGGCGTTGCAGATACCACTCGGGCATCAGTTCCATCTCGCGGCGCAGGAACGCTTCGTCGAACGGCGGCAGCACGTTCGGCTTCGACGCGCACTGCCAGCGGATCAGCGTGTCCAGCGCGTCGCGCATCAGGTCGCGCGAGCGCGGGCCGGGGCCGGCGTCGGTCAGCGCCGCGAGGTACGACGCGGTGCCGAGATCGGTGACCAGCATCAGCCCCGCGTCGAAGTCCGCTTCGAGCACGCGCGGCACGTGCACGCCCGCGTCCGCGAGCCGTTGCGCGACCTGCACGAATTCGCGGCATTTTTCCGGCGGCGGCGCATCGACCGCGATCAGCGACGCGCCGTGCGCGCCGCCGCTCGCAACGCGGAAGTAGCGGCGAAAGCTGGCGTCGGCGGAAGCGGGCGCGAGCGTCGCGAGATCGAGGCCGTATTGCGGGGCGCGCGCGGCGAGCCAGGCGGTGAGCAGTTCGAGGCGGGCGTCGGTGGGGCGGGGCGCGGCGGTGAGGGTCATGAAAACCGGCTGAAAAATCGGTGGATCAACGTCTTGCCATATAATACCCCACGACTTTTTTGACGCGACTCGCGCCAAAGCCCGCACGAACGGAACGCCCGCCGATTCACCGCCTGCCTGTCCCCGGTGGATCGAAGCGGATCGTGCGCATCGCAGCCTTTCGCCGCCGGCGGCCCGCGCCGGCGAACGGCCGCGACGGAAGGGCCGGCGGCCGGGCCGATTCGCCAAAACCATACATGCCGCCCAGACAGTTTTTCCAGACGATCTCCATCAGTGACGACGGCGTGCCGGGCAAGCGGCGGCTCATCGCGGCACTTCTCGCCGTGCCGGGCTTCGTGCCCGTGCTCGCGCACGCCCAGTTGACGGGCGTGGCCGCGCAGGCGGAGCCGCTGGACGGTCCATGGAGCCTGCGGCTCGCGCCCCAGCTCGAAGAACATCCGCTCGTCGGCAACCAGCGTCCGGCGACCTTCGTGCTCGGCGATTCGACGACCGGCACCGCGAACACCGACATCGCCGCGAAAGGCGCGGCCGAAGTGCGCCGCACCGCGGCGATCGTCAAGGCGGATGCACTGCATTACGACGTCGACACCGACGTCGCGAACGCGTTCGGCAGCGTGGTGGTCGTGCAGAACGGCACGTCGTTTACCGGGCCGGATGCGCGTCTGCGCGTCGAGGCGAACGAAGGCTACATGACCGCGCCGAAGTACCACTTCGCGGCGACGGGCGGCTCGGGCAGCGCGGAGCGCGCGGACCTGCTCGACGACGAACGCTCGGTGCTGACGAACGGCACGTACACCGCGTGCCAGTGCTCGACGCATCCGGCGTGGTACATCAAGGGCAGCGAGTTCGACTTCGACACCGGCGCGGACGAAGGCGTCGCGCACAACAGCGTGCTGTTCTTCCAGGACGTGCCGATCTTCGCGAGTCCGTGGATGTCGTTCCCGCTGTCGGGCGACCGGCGCAGCGGCCTGTTGCCGCCGACCTTCTCGCTCAGTTCGACGAACGGCTACGAGCTGTCGCTGCCGTATTACTTCAACATCGCGCCGAACCGGGACTTCACGTTCACGCCGGAACTGATCTCGAAGCGCGGCGTGTTCCTGCAGGGCACCTACCGGTATCTGTCGTCGAATTACTCGGGCACGTTCACCGGCACGTTCCTGCCGAACGACGCGATCACGAAGACCAACCGCTATGCGGTGTTCTTCCAGCACAACCAGAACTTCGGCAACGGTTTCGGCGGCTACGTCTACTACAACAAGGTCTCGGACAACACCTATCCGGAAGACCTGTCGCAGCCGGCGAACCAGTTCCTCGCCGGCACGCAGCTGCTGTACCAGCAGGAAGCCGGCCTCACGTACAACAACGGCCCGTGGTCGGTGCTCGCGCGCGAGCAGCACTGGCAGACGCTCGAACCGTCGGTTCCGCCTTACGGGCGCGAGCCGCAGTTGAACGTGAAGTACGCGAAGTACAACGTCGGCGGTTTCGACTTCGGCGCGGAAGCGGACTACACGCGCTTCCGCATCACGACCGACAACGCGACCGAGGGCGACCGCGTCGTCTTCAATCCGTACCTGTCGTACTCGCTGATGGGGCCGGGTTATTTCGTGACGCCGAAGGTGCAGTGGCACTTCGCGTCGTACAACCTGAGCAACATCGGGCCGGAATCGCCGGCCGGCACGCCGAAGAACTTCACCGAATCGATCCCGACGTTCAGCTTCGACACGGGGCTCGTGTTCGACCGCTCGGTCCATCTGTTCGGGCAGGACTACATCCAGACGCTGGAGCCGCGGCTGTACTACGTGTACACGCCGTACCGGAACCAGGATTTCGCGCCGCTGTTCGACACGGCCGACTCGGACTTCGGGCTTGCGGAAATCTTCACGCCGAACACGTTCATCGGCAACGACCGGATCGCGGACTCGAACCGCATCACCGCGGCGATCACGACGCGCTTTCTGAACCCGGCGACCGGCGACGAGCGCGCGCGTTTCGTGATCGCGCAGCAGTATTATTTCCGCGACCAGCGCGTGACGCTGCTGCCGGGACAGAGCGGCTCGCAGGCGACGCATTCGGACCTGATCGCGGGCGCGTCGCTGAAGCTCGGGGCCGGTTTCGCCTCGGAAACCGCGTTCCAATATAATGCCGACAACAACCAGCTCGTGAAGGCGAGCGTCGGCTTCGGCTACAGCCCGGGACCGAGCCGGGTGGTGAACGTCGCCTACCGGTACACGCGCTCGAACACGACGCTCGACAACCAGCCGATCAACCAGTTTCTGATTTCGGCCCAGTGGCCGCTGTCGCACCGGGTGTACGCGGTCAGCCGCTTCAACTACGATCTGAACGGCCACCGGATCGTCGACGGGCTGCTCGGCATGCAATACGACGCGGACTGCTGGGCGCTCGGCGTCGGCATCCAGCGATACGCGAACGGTATCAACAACACGGGCGGGCAGAATTCGGCCACGCGCTTTCTGGCGCAGCTCACGCTCAAGGGGCTGTCGAACGTCGACAACGGGCTGGTCGCGGCATTCAAGGCGAGCGTGCCGGGCTACACGCCGCTGCCCGCCCAGCCGCCCTTGCCGTCGCGCTTCACCAACTATGAATGACGCGTGAATCCGTCCGCGCGAGCGGACGGCAGGCACGCGAGGGTGCAAAACGGGGATGCAGTCAGGACGGGCGGGACGGGCAGGACGGATGTTGTGGCCCGCCATCATTGGAGTGTTTGTGGGAATCATGAAGAAGCTTCGCGTGGCAGCGCTCGCTGCGAGTTTCACCGCCGTCGCCTGGCTGTTGCCGGCCGGCATGGCGCAGGCGCAGGAACTGCCTGCAACGATCGGCCAGACGGTCGATACGATCGCCGCGGTCGTCAACGACGGCGTGATCACGCAGCGCGAGCTGGACGATCGCGTCGAACTGATCTCGCGCCGCCTGACCCAGCAGAACGCGCCGGTGCCGCCGGTCGACCAGTTGCGCGCGCAGGTGCTGAACCAGATGGTGCTCGAACGCATCCAGTTGCAGAAGGCGAAGGAAGACGGCATCACGGTCGACGACGTGTCGGTGCAGCGCACGCTCGAACGGCTCGCGCAGGCGAACGGGATGGATCTCGCGACGTACCGCGCGCGCATCGAGTCGGCCGGCGTGCCGTGGACGACGTTCATGAACGACGCGCGCACCGAACTCACGCTGTCGAAGCTGCGCGAGAAGGAAGTGGACAGCCGGATCAGCGTGTCGGACGCCGAAGTCGCGAACTACATCGCGAGCCAGCGCGGCCCGAACGCCGGCCAGACCAACGACCTGCACTTCGAGCACATCTTCCTGAAGGCGCCGCTCAATGCGTCGGAAACCGACATCGAGGCCGCGCAGCACAAGGCCGACGCGCTGCTGAAGCAGGCCCAGGGCGGTGAAAAGTTCGAAAGCCTCGCGAAGTCGAATTCGCAGGCGCCGGACGCCGGCAAGGGCGGCGACATGGGCTTCCTGCCGCCGTCGAAGCTGCCGCCCGAGTTCGTGACCGCCGCGTCGACGCTGCGTCCGGGCGAGGTGAACCCGTCGGTGATCCGCACCAGCGACGGCTTCGAGATCGTGCGCCTCGTCGAGCGCCGCTCCGGCCAGGGCACGAGCGCCGATGCGCCGAAGCTCGTGCAGACGCACGTGCGCCACATCCTGCTGCGCGTCGGCGACGGGATGTCGGAGCCGGAAGCGCGCCAGCGGCTGCTGCAGATCCGCCAGGACGTCGCGTCGGGCGGCGACTTCGCGAAGTTCGCGCGCACCTATTCGCAGGACGGTTCCGCGTCGCAGGGCGGCGATCTCGGCTGGGTCAGCCCCGGCGAGACGGTGCCCGAATTCGAGCGCGCGATGAACACGCTGCAGGACGGCCAGGTCAGCGAGCCGGTGCGCACCGAATACGGTTATCACCTGATCCAGGTGCTCGAACGCCGCGAGGCGCAGGGCTCGGTCGCGCAGCAGATGGATCTCGCGCGCCAGGCGATCGGCCAGCGCAAGGCGGAGCAGTCGTATGCGGACTGGCTGCGCGAACTGCGTGACAGCGCGTACGTCGATTACAAGATCGGCGCGATCGGCAACGGCGCGCAGCAGTAACACGCTCATCGGAGGGATTGCGTCGTGAACGCCTCGGCTACTTCATCGCCGGATCCGCGCGGGCCGAAACCGCTGCGGATCGCGATCACGACCGGCGAGCCCGCCGGCGTCGGTCCCGAACTCACCGCGGTCGCGCTCGCGGGCGCGGCCGCCCACTGGCCGGACGCGCAGTTCGTCGCGCTCGGCGACGGCGCGCTGCTTGCGGAACGCGCGCGGGCGGCCGGCGTCGACTGGTCCGCGATCGTGGACGGCGCGCGCGTCGCGGTCGAATCCGTGCCGCTCGCGGCGGCCGTGCGGGCCGGCCGGCTCGACGCGGCGAACGGCCGTTACGTGCTCGAACTGCTCGACCGCGCGATCGACGGCGCGCTTTCCCGCGACTTCGACGCAATCGTTACCGCGCCGTTGCAGAAGAGCACGATCAACGATTGCGGCGTGCCGTTCACCGGCCATACCGAATATCTCGCGGAGCGCACGCAGACGCCGCGCGTCGTGATGATGCTGTCCGGCACCGGCGTGCGGCCGCTGCGCGTCGCGCTCGCGACCACCCATCTGCCGCTGAAGGACGTGTCCGCGGCGATCACGATCGACGGCCTCGTCGACACGCTGCGGATCATCGACCACGACCTGCGCGCGCATTTCGGCGTGCCGCAGCCGCGCATCCTCGTGACCGGCCTGAACCCGCATGCGGGCGAGAACGGTTATCTCGGCCGCGAGGAGATCGACACGATCGCGCCGGCGCTCGCCGTCGCGACGTCGCACGGCATCGACGCGCGCGGCCCGTATCCGGCCGACACGCTGTTCCAGCCGCGCTACCTGAACGAGGCGGACTGCGTGCTCGCGATGTTCCACGATCAGGGGCTGCCGGTCCTCAAATACGCGACGTTCGGCGAAGGCATCAACGTGACGCTCGGTCTGCCGATCGTGCGCACGTCGGTCGATCACGGCACTGCGCTCGACCTCGCCGGCACCGGCCGCGCGGACGCGGGCAGCCTGATCGCGGCGATCGACACCGCGGTGTCGATGGCGCGCCATCGCCGCGTCGCCTGATACTCCATTCGAAGATGTCCACCAGCAGACAGCATCAGGGGCACGTCGCGCGCAAGCGCTTCGGGCAGAACTTTCTCGTCGACGCCGGCGTGATCGACTCGATCGTCAACGTGATCCGGCCGCAGAAGGGCGAGCGGATCGTCGAGATCGGACCGGGCCTCGGCGCGCTGACCGGGCCGCTGATCGAGCGCGCGGCAACGCCCGATGCGCCGCTGCATGCGGTCGAACTCGACCGCGACCTGATCGTGCGCTTGCAGAAGCGGTTCGGCGGCCTGCTCGAACTGCACGCGGGCGATGCGCTCGCGTTCGACTTCGGCTCGCTCGCCGCGCCCGGCGACAAGCCGACGCTGCGGATCGTCGGCAACCTGCCGTACAACATTTCGAGCCCGCTGCTGTTTCACCTGACGACCTTCGCGGACCGCGTGATCGACCAGCACTTCATGCTGCAGGACGAAGTGGTCGAACGGATGGTCGCGGAGCCGGGCAGCAAGGCGTTCGGCCGGCTGACGGTGATGCTTCAGTACCGCTACGTGATCGACAAGCTGCTCGACGTGCCGCCGGAGTCGTTCCAGCCGCCGCCGAAGGTCGATTCGGCGATCGTGCGGATGATTCCCTATGCGCCGCACGAACTGCCGGCGGTGGACGAACGGTTGCTCGGTGACCTCGTGACGGCCGCGTTTTCGCAGCGGCGCAAGATGCTGCGCAATACGCTCGCTTCGTATCGCGACCGCGTGGACTTCGACGCGCTGGGCTTCGACCTCGCGCGCCGCGCGGAGGACGTATCGGTGAGCGAGTACGTGCAGGTCGCGCAGTCGCTCGGCGGCGCGGCGGGGAACGCGCCGGCCTGAACGGCGCGAACCCGGGCGACGTCGCCGCCTGGGTTTCGGGACACCTGCTTCAATGCTTCAGCTGCGACCGGGTGCGCCGCGCGCCCGGTCGCGCATTCCAGAAGATCCGCGTCGTATCGCGCTCATCGCTGCCGCGCCGGCGCATTCACGAGCGCGATCCCCGCGAGCACGAGCCCGGCCGCGCCGACGAAGCGCCCGCTGAACGATTCGCCGAGCAGCAGCACGCCGAACGTGACGCCGAACAGCGGCGTCAGGAACGAGAACACCGCGAGCCTCGACGCCATGTAGCGCGTGAGCAGCCAGAACCACGCGAGATAGCTGACGAACGCGACCACCACCGCCTGATAACCGAGCGCGAGCATCGCGATCGGCGTGATATCGCGCACCTGCCATTCGCCGGTCGCACCCGCGAGCGCGAGCAGCACGACCGCCGACACCGCCAGTTGATAGAACAGCGTCTTGCTGGCGCTCGCGTGCGCGAGCGTCGTCGTGCGCACGACCACCGTCGTCGCGGCCCATGCGATGCCGCCGAGCACGCCGAGCGCATCGCCGGCGACACCCATCAGCAGCGCCTGCGCGTCGCCCGCCGACGCGCCGGTGCGCGAGAAGCCGTCCGCGAACGCGATCGTCATGCCGGCGAACGCGATCGCGATGCCGATCCATTGCGTGCGCCGCAGCTTCTCGCCGGGCGTGAACCAGTGCAGCCCGAGCGCGGTGAAGCACGGCGCGGTGTACAGGAACACGGCCATCCGCGATGCGCTCGTCATCGTGAGGCCGAAGAAGATGAACACGAACTCGGCCGCGAACAGCACGCCGGCGAGCAGGCCGGCCGCGAGCGTGCCGTCGTCGCGAAAGAGCGGCGTGCCGCGGGCGCGCGACCAGCCGTACACGAGCCCCGTGGCGATCAGGGAGCGCAGCCCCGCCTGAAGCACGGGCGGCAGCGCGGTGTTGGTGGTCTTGATCGCGACCTGCTGCAATCCCCAGATCGCGCACAGCACGATCATCAGGATCACGGCCTGGCTGTCCGGCGCGCGGCGGACCGGCAAAGCGGCGGTGCTCATCGACAGGTGGGCGTCGTGGAGTTGAAAGGCGGATCGCTACGATAGCAAATCGGCCGCTGCGCCGGGACCATGTCCTTGCCGTGCGCAGGGAGGCGGCCGCGCCGCGCGCGCGGGTTTGTCGAGCGACGTGCGCGCGGTGTCGGCCGGGGTTTCGCGCGGCTCGTCGTTCAGACCGGCGCGCCTGTTTCGCGCCGCGCGTCGTAGGCCTTCAACTGGCTGTACACGATGCGCAGCACCGTCAGTTCGCCGGGCTTCTGCTGATCGCCGCCGCCGCGCCGGATCATGTCGCCGAGCACGTGATCGGCCTCGGTGCGCGAGCCGTTCTGCACGTCGCGCAGCATCGACGCGGTCAGCGTCGAGTTGCGCGCGAACAGCATCGAACGCGCGCGCTCGACGAACGCGTCGCGCACCGGCGTGCCGTTTTCGGCGGCGACCGTGCGGCATTCGGAGAAGATCCGCCCGATCACCGTTTCGCCGTCCGGCGTCGCGAGGATGGCGCCGACCGGCGCGCGAAAGAGGCATGTGCTGCCCGCGAGCGACGCGAGGAACACCCACTTCTCCCACATCTCCTGCATGATGTGCGGCGTCGCCTTCGAATCGAAGCCCGCGTTGCCGAGCGCATCGGCGACCGCGTTCACGCGCTCCGACAGCCCGCCGCCGATCTCGCCGAACGCGATCGCGTGCGAGTCGTTCAGATGGACGATCTCGCGTTCGGCATTCAGCGTCGCCGCGATCAGGCACACGCCGCCGAGCACCGCGGACGTGCCGAAGCGCTGCTGCAGCGTCTCCAGATGGCGCATCCCGTTCAGGAACGGCAGGATCAGCGTGTGCGGGCCGACGGCCGGCGCGAACGACGTGATCGCGTCGTCGAGGTCGTATGCCTTGCAGCCGAGCAGCACCAGATCGAACGATTCGTTCAGCGTATCGCTCGTGACGGTCTTCACGTCGCGCAGCGTCAGGTCGCCGCGCGGGCTGCGGATCACGAGGCCCGCATCGCGCAGTTGCGCGGCGCGCGCGGGCCGCACCAGAAACGTCACGTCGCGCCCGGCGGCGGCCAGCCGGCCTCCGAAATAACCGCCCAGTGCGCCCGCACCCACGACCAGAATACGCATGTCCCTTTCCTTTATATGAATGAATGGCCGCAGACCTCGCCTGCATGTCGCCGTCGTCTTGCGACCGCGCGCCGATGACCGACGCATGCGGCCGCGCGTTCGCGAACGCCGTCCATGCTAGTGCAAATCGGCGCTCGATGCCGGATGCGGCCGGCAACGGCCGGCAGCTTGCGCGCGTTTTTGGTACAGTCCGGTTTTTCACGATGGCAAAACACGGAGTACACGATGCGCCTGCTTCACACGATGATCCGGGTCGGCGACCTCGATCGTTCGATCAAGTTCTACACCGAACTGCTCGGCATGAAACTGCTGCGTCGCGACGACTATCCGGACGGCCGCTTCACGCTCGCATTCGTCGGCTACACCGACGAGCGCGACGGCACGGTGCTCGAACTGACCCACAACTGGGACACGCCTTCATACGACCTCGGCAGCGGCTTCGGCCACCTCGCGGTCGAAGTGGACGACGCGTATGCGGCATGCGAGCGGATCAAGGCGCAGGGCGGCACCGTCGTGCGCGAAGCCGGCCCGATGAAGCACGGCACGACGGTGATCGCGTTCGTGACCGATCCGGACGGCTACAAGATCGAGTTCATCCAGAAGAAGCCGTAACCGCAACGAACGGCGCGCCTGTCCTGGCGGAAGAGGGAGGGCGGCGCGCCCGCATCGCGACGCGGTTCGTGCCGCGCGAGCGTCACATCGCCGGCACGAGTTCCGGCGGATGCTGCCGCAGCGCCTTGCGCGCTTCGCGGAACTCCGGAAAGATCGATTCGACCGTCTTCCAGAAGCGCGGGCTGTGGTTCATCTCGCGCAGATGCGCGAGTTCGTGCGCGACGACGTAATCGACGATCGACAGCGGGAAATGGATCAGCCGCCAGTTCAGGCGGATGCGTCCGTCGCTGGAGCAACTGCCCCAGCGCGTCGCAGCCGACGACAGCGCATACGAGCGGAACTCGACGCCGAGCTTCGGCGCATACGCACGCAGCCGCTCGCCGAAGATGCGCGTCGCCTCGTGTTGCAGCCAGCCCTGCACGCGGTCCTTGATCTGCTGCGGGTCCGCGTGCGGCGGCAGCGGCAGCGCGAGCACGCGCGCGGTTGCGTCGAACGACAGTTCCGCCGCGCCGAGCGTCACGCGCACCGGCTTGCCGAGATACGGCACTTGCGCGCCGTCGCTCCATTCGATGCGCGGCAGCGCGCGCTGTTCGACGCGGGTCTGCCATTCGGAGAGTTTCGCGAAGATCCAGCGTTGTTTCTCCGCGATCGCGGTTTCGATGTCCGCGAGCGTGACCCAGCGCGGCGCGGTGATCGTGAGCCCGGTGCCGTCGATCGAGAAGCCGATCGAGCGGCGCGCCGAACGCCTGAGCCGGTATTGCAGCGTCTGCGCGCCGAGCGCGAGCGTGCGCAGCTTCACGCCGTCGGGCAGCGGCGCGGCCGGCGGCACAGCGTTGACGGAAGGGGGTGCGCCCGGCGCCGGCGCGCCGAACAGCGGCAGGTCGAGTTGCCGGTTGTCGAGCGCCGCGGACGGACGCGACGGGGGAGGCTTCTGCATCGTGTGGCCTGGCCTTCAGCGGGGGGAGCGTGCAAACGCGCGGTGCGCGAGAAGGCCGTTGCGCGAGCGCGGCTGCCGCGTCAGATCCGGGCCGTGGTTGCGGATGCCGCACCGGTGTCGCGGTACGCGGCCGGATCGATGCGACGCATCTCGCTTTCGATCCAGCTTTCGACGCGCGCATTCACTTCGTCGGGCGTGAGCCCGGTGGTATCGATGGGCTTGCCGATCGACACCGTGACTATACCCGGATATTTAATGAACGAGTTGCGAGGCCAGACGCGCCCCGCGTTGTGCGCGACCGGCACGACCGGCGCGCCGGCCGCGAGCGCGAAACGCGCGCCGCCGGTCTTGTACTTGCCCTGTCTGCCGACCGGCGTGCGCGTGCCTTCGGGGAACATGATGACCCACGCGCCTTCGGCCATCCGCACCTTGCCCTGGCGCGTGACCGACTCGAACGCATATTTGCCGGCCTTGCGGTCGATGTGAACCATCTTCAGCATCCCGAGCGCCCAGCCGAAGAACGGCACGTACAGCAACTCGCGCTTGAACACGTAGCACAGCGGTTTCGGCATCAGCGCGGGGAACGCGAGCGTTTCCCACGCGGACTGATGTTTCGACAGCATGACCGCGGGACCGTCCGGCAGGTTCTCGAAGCCTTCGATCCGGTAGCGGATGCCGTTCAGCCAGCGCGCGACGAACAGCGTCGTATGGCACCAGCCGACCGCCATCCTGTAGCGCCGGTCGGCGTTCATGAACGGGAACGCGATGAAGCACGCGGTCGCGTACGGCGCCGTGAACACGATGAGATAGATGAACAGCAGCAGCGAGCGGATGAAGAGCATCGGTCGTGACCGGTCGGTGAGGGCGGCGCGCAGGCGCCGTGCGGAGTGACGGGGAAGCGCGCGAAACGTTCGAAGGGCTCAGTCGGCCTCGCGCGCGAGGAAGTCGAGCGCGAACGCGCGCAGGTCGTCGTGAACGAGCGTGCCTTCCGGCAGCCCGCCGGCCGCGAGCGTCTTTTCGCCCTTGCCGGTGAGCACGAGGTGCGTGCGAAAGCCGAGCGCCGCGCCCGCCTGCAGATCGCGCAGCGAGTCGCCGACGACCGGTGTGTTTTCCGGATCGATCTCGAAGCGCTCCGCGATCATCCGCAGCATGCCGGGCTGCGGCTTGCGGCAGTCGCAATGATCCTCCGCCGTGTGCGGGCAGAAGAACACCGCGTCGATGCGCCCGCCGGCCGACGCGGCCAGGCGGTGCATCTTCGCGTGCATCGCGTTCAGCGCGGCCATGTCGAACAGGCCGCGGCCGATGCCGGACTGGTTCGACGCGACCGCGACGCGATAACCCGCCTGGGTCAGGCGCGCGATCGCTTCGAGGCTGCCGGGGATCGCGACCCACTCGTCCGGCGACTTGATGTACGCGTCGGAGTCGAGATTGATGACGCCGTCGCGGTCGAGGATCACTATCTTTCGGGCGGAACTGGTCGGCATGGCGAACGCTCGTCGGTCGATCAGGCGGCGAGCCGCGAAATGTCCGCGACGCTGTTCATCTGCTTGTGCAGCGCGTTCAGCAGCGCGAGCCGGTTCGCGCGCAGCGCCGGGTCTTCCGCGTTGACCATCACGTCGTTGAAGAACGTGTCGACGGTCTCGCGCAGCGCCGCGAGCGCGGTCAGCGCGCCGGTGTATTCGCGCGCGGCCAGCTGCGTCTCGACGCGCGGCGCGACCTGCTGCAACTGCGCGTGCAGCGCCTTCTCGGCGGCCTCGACGAGCAGCGCCACGCGGATGTCCGCGACCTCCACGCCTTCGGACTTCTTCAGGATGTTCGAGATCCGCTTGTTCGCGGCCGCGAGCGACGCCGCTTCCGCGAGCGCCGCGAATTCGCGCACCGCGTCGAGCCGCGCGACGATGTCGTCGAGGCGCGTCGGGTTCAGCGCGAGCACCGCGTCGATCCCGGTCGCCGCGTAACCGCGTTCGCGCAGCAGCCCGCGCAGGCGATCCATGAAGAACTCGTACAGCGCGGCCGTCGGGTCGGTCACCGCGGCGACGCCCGCGAACTCCGCATACGCGGCGTTCAGCAGTTCAACCACGTCGAGCGGCAACTGCTTCTCGACGAGAATGCGCAGCACGCCGAGCGCATGGCGGCGCAGCGCGAACGGGTCCTTCTCGCCGGTCGGTTGCAACCCGATGCCCCAGATGCCGACCAGCGTTTCGAGCTTGTCCGCGAGCGCGACGATCGTGCCGGTCTGCGTCGCCGGCAGCGCGTCGCCGGAAAAGCGCGGCTGATAATGCTCGGAGCACGCGAGCGCGACTTCGTCCGCCTCGCCGTCGTGGCGCGCGTAGTAGGTGCCCATCGTCCCCTGCAGCTCCGGGAACTCGCCGACCATGTCGGTCAGCAGGTCGGCCTTCGCGAGCCGCGCGGCGCGCATCGCGAGCGCGATGTCCGCGCCGCTCTTCTGCGCGATCACGCCGGCCAGCGCCTCGACGCGCTCGACGCGCTGCAACTGCGAGCCGAGCTTGTTGTGATAGACGACGTTCGCGAGCAGCGGCACGCGGTCCGCGAGCGGCTTCTTCTGGTCCTGCTCGAAGAAGAACTTCGCGTCCGCGAGGCGCGGGCGCACGACACGCTCGTTGCCTTCG
The DNA here is from genome assembly GCF_900104845.1 of Paraburkholderia caballeronis. Lineage (NCBI taxonomy): Bacteria > Pseudomonadati > Pseudomonadota > Betaproteobacteria > Burkholderiales > Burkholderiaceae > Paraburkholderia > Paraburkholderia caballeronis. Next base: position 913,341 of record NZ_FNSR01000001.1, read on the forward strand.
ACGATCTCGTCCGGCGTGTCGGTCGCGATGTTCGACACGATCAGGAAGCGCGAGCGCAGCCGGCCGGCGTCGTCGGTCAGCGCGAAATACTTCTGGTTCGTCTGCATCGTCAGGATCAGGCATTCCTGCGGCACCTTCAGGAACTCGTCCTCGAAGCGGCATGCGTAGACGACCGGCCATTCGACCAGCGCGGTCACTTCGTCGAGCAGCGCGTCCGGCATCACGACCTGGTCGTCGCCGGCCGCCGCGAGCAGTTGCGTGAGGATCGCTTCCTTGCGCTGCGCGAAGTTCGCGACGACGAAACCCTTCTGTTCGAGCGTGTGCGCGTATTCGTTCGCGTCCGTGAACGCGATCAGCCCGTCGGACAGGAAACGGTGGCCGCGCGTCGTGTCGCCGGCATCGACGCCGAACGCGGTGACCGGCACGAGCGCGTCGCCGTGCAGCGCGATCAGCCGATGCACCGGACGCACGAACTGCACGTCGCTGCCGTCCGGCCGCTGGTATTTCATCACCTTCGGGATCGGCAGCTTCGCGAGCGTTTCGTCGAGCGCGGCCTGCAGGCCGTCCGCGAGCGTCGCGCCGGGGGCCGCGTAGCGCAGGAAAAACGCTTCGCTCTTGCCGTCCTGCGCGCGTTCCAGATCGCTCACGGGGAAGTCGGGGAAACCGAGCGCGGCGAGTTTCTTCGCAAGCGGCGCGGTCGGCTGGCCGTTCGCGTCGAGCGCGACCGACACCGGCAGCACCTTCTCGCGCACGTCCTTTTGCGGGGCGACGCCGCGCACGTTCTTCACGAGCACCGCGAGGCGGCGCGGCGTGGCGTAGCGTTCGAACGACAGCGCGCCTTCGATCAGGTCGCGCGCGGCGAGACGGGCGGCGACACCTTCGGCGAACGCGTCGCCGAGGCGCGCGAGCGCCTTCGGCGGCAGTTCCTCGGTCAGCAGTTCGACGAGGAGGGAGGCATGATTAGCTTGAGTCATTGTGCAGGTGATCCGGTCATTCCTCGCCGAACTTGCGTTCGACCTTCAGCGGCGGCGCCCAGGCGGGCATGGCGGCGTCCTGTTCGTCGGTGGTGAGGCCGGGCACGCCCTGCACCGGATTGCCGAGCATCGGGAAACCCAGCTTCTCGCGCGACTCGTAATACGCCTGCGCGACCGCGCGCGACAGCGCGCGGATGCGGCCGATATAGGCGGCGCGCTCGGTCACCGAGATCGCGCCGCGCGCGTCGAGCAGGTTGAACGTGTGGGCGGCCTTCAGCACGAGTTCGTATGCGGGCAGCGCAAGCTGCTGCTCCATCATCCGCTTCGCTTCGCCTTCGTATGCGTTGAAGAACGTGAACAGCAGCTCGACGTTCGCGTGCTCGAAGTTGTAGGTGGACTGCTCGACCTCGTTCTGGTGATACACGTCGCCATAGGTGAGGCGGCGCAGTTCTGGACCGTTCGGGCCTTGCTCCTCCCACTCGGTCCACACGAGGTCGTACACGTTCTCGACCTTCTGCAGATACATCGCGAGGCGTTCGAGGCCGTACGTGATCTCGCCGAGCACCGGCTTGCAGTCGAGGCCGCCGACCTGCTGGAAGTACGTGAACTGCGTGACCTCCATCCCGTTCAGCCACACTTCCCAGCCGAGGCCCCATGCGCCGAGCGTCGGGTTTTCCCAGTCGTCCTCGACGAAGCGCACGTCGTTCTGCTGCAGGTCGAAGCCGAGTGCTTCGAGCGAGCCGAGGTACAGGTCGAGGATGTTTTCCGGCGCGGGCTTCAGCACGACCTGGTACTGGTAGTAGTGCTGCAGGCGGTTCGGGTTCTCGCCGTAGCGGCCGTCCTTCGGGCGGCGCGACGGCTGCACGTACGCGGCGCGCCACGGCTCGGGGCCGATCGCGCGCAGGAAGGTGTGGACGTGCGACGTGCCGGCGCCGACTTCCATGTCGATCGGCTGGAGCAGCGCGCAGCCCTGCTTGTCCCAGTAGGACTGGAGCGTCAGGATGATTTGCTGAAACGTGAGCATGAAGTGCCTGCAGTGCCTCTTGTGCCTTCTTGTGCCTGTTGGGAGGCGGGAAGCGGCGCGCCCGGCGCGCCGCGCGACGCGGGTCATCCGCCGTGCGCGGCCGCGGCCGGGGGCGGCCACGTGCTAAAACGTTGAATTTTACCGGATTGCCGCTTCGTTGCGACCGGCGCGGCGATTCGGGCCGTGCCGACGCGATGCGCGCGGCGGTTTGCGCGGCTGGGCCGTAATCGCCCGGGGTCCGCCACTTATCGTTCGGCGTCCGCTGCCGTTCGCCGTTTCGCGCGGCCCGGCCCGAACGCGAAACCGAACGCGAGCAGCAGCAGCGACACCGCGAGCACCGTGTTGTTGCCGCTCATCACGTACGGCGTGAAACCCGTCGTCCCCTGGATGCGCACGTCGAGCGAGCCCTCGGTGAACGTCGGCAGCCGCGCGATCACGTTGCCGTGCCCGTCGATCGCGGCGGTCACGCCGGTGTTCGTCGCGCGCAGCATCGGGCGGCCGGTTTCGAGCGAGCGCATCCGCGCGATCTGCAAATGCTGGTCGAGCGCGATCGTGTCGCCGAACCACGCGAGGTTCGTCGAGTTGATCAGCACGCCGGCCGACGTCGGGTTCTCGCGCACCGTGCGCGCGACTTCCTCTCCGAAGATGTCCTCGTAGCAGATGTTCACCGCGACCGGCTGGTTGTGGACCATGAACGGCGGCTGCACCGGCGCGCCGCGCGCGAAGTCGCCGAGCGGGATGTTCATCAGGTTCACGAACCAGCGGAAGCCCCACGGCACGAACTCGCCGAACGGCACCAGATGATGCTTGTCGTAGCGGTACAGGCCGGCCACGCCGGGCGTGATGCCGAACAGGCTGTTCGTGTAGTCGATCACGCGGCCTTCCGGCGTCACGGTGCCGCCGACCGCGCCGAACAGGATCGCGGTGCCGGTCGAGTCCGCGAAGCGGCGGATCGCGAGCGCGAACGGCTCCGGCATCTGCTGGAGCAGCACCGGCACCGCGGTTTCCGGCGTGACCACGAGATCGGCCGGCTTGTCGGTGATGAGCCGCCGGAACTCGTCGAGCGCCGCGACCATCCCGGCTTCCTCGAACTTCATCTCCTGCTTGACGTTGCCTTGCAGCAGCCGCACGTCGAGCGGCGCGTTCGCGGGGAGCGTCCACGACACCAGCGGCAGCAGCAGTCCCGCGACGATCAGCGCGGCCGCGCCGAGCGCGGGCGTCGCGATCCGCGAGCGTTCGACGGCGCGGGCGGCGTTGCCGGTGCGCCGTGCCGCGCGCGCTTCGCTGACCCGCACAAGTGCCTGCACGACGAGCGCCGCGACGAGCGCGAGCATCCAGCCGACGCCGTACACGCCGACGATCGGCGCGAAACCGGCGAGTGGGCCGTCGACCTGCGGATAACCGCTCGCGAGCCACGGAAAGCCGGTGAACACGGTGCCGCGCGCCCATTCGCCGAGCGCCCACGCGCTCGCGAACGCGAATGCGCCGTGCCATGTCGGCGAGAACGGGCGCGGGTCGCGGGCCGCGGTGTTGCCGTTCCCATGGCTCGCGTGGCCCGCGCAGAACGACCACAGCGCCGCCGCGAGCGCCGGATACAGGCCGAGGTACAGCGAGAACAGCACGAGCGCGGCGCCGGCGAGCGCGGCGGGCATCCCGCCGTACGTGTGCATGCTGACGTACAGCCACCAGACGCCGGTCACGAAGTTGCCGAAGCCGAACGCCCAGCCGGTCAACAGCGCGCTTCGCCAGCCGGTCGTGCGCGTGAGCCAGAAATAGAAGAACGCGAAAATCGCGATCGACAGCCAGCCGCCGTGCGGCGTCGGCGCGAACGACAGCGTGTGCAGCGCGCCGGCGGCGACCGCCGCGACGTAGTGCCAGAACGGCAGCGTGCGGCGGGTCGCGGCGGCGACGCGGCCCGCGCCGTTTGCGTTGCTCGCGCTTCGTGAGCTTGCTGCGCTGTCTGCGCCGGTCGGGCGCGCGTCGTCGCGCGCGGGGGATCGGATCGGTTCGGCCATCGGACGTTTCGGGAGGGCGCGCGGATCGGCCCGCGCGCGGGATTCGGACAGGGCGGCGTCGCAGCGGCGGCGGACCGGAGCGGCTGACGGTTCGGGCGGCCCGGCCGCCGTGCGTTATGCGGCGTCGGCCGCAATTGTCGCAGGTTGTGATGACGGCGGACGACGCGTGCATTGTTGGCCGCCGCGCTGGCCGCGAAGGATCGCGCCGCTCAGGTGCCCGGCGGCTGCACCGCCGCTTCGCGCTGGCCGGCGAGCGGGTCGCGGCGCACGAGCAGCACGTGCAGCTGGCGCGCGTCCGCGCGCAGCACCTCGAAGATCAGGTCGTCGATCCGCACCTTCTCGCCCCGGTGCGGCACGCGGCCGAAGCGATGCGTGACGAGCCCGCCGATCGTATCGACCTCCTCGTCGGAGAAGTGCGTGCCGAACGCCTCGTTGAACTGCTCGATCTCGGTCAGCGCGCGCACGCGGTAGCGGCCGTCCGGCGATGCGATGATGTTGCCGCTTTCCTCGTCGAAATCGTATTCGTCCTCGATGTCGCCGACGATCTGCTCCAGCACGTCCTCGATCGTAATCAGGCCCGCGACGCCGCCGTATTCGTCGACGACGAGCGCGATGTGGTTGCGGTTCATCCGGAAGTCGCGCAGCAGCACGTTCAGGCGCTTCGACTCCGGGATGAACACGGCCGGGCGCAGCATTCCGCGCACGTCGAACTCCTCTTCCGCGTAGTAGCGCAGCAGGTCCTTCGACAGCAGCACGCCGATCACGTTGTCGCGGTTGCCCTCGTACACCGGATAGCGCGAGTGCGCTTTTTCGAGCACGAACGGAATGAATTCGTCGGGGCTTTCGGCGATGTTGATCGCGTCCATCTGCGCGCGCGGCACCATGATGTCGCGCGCGCACAGTTCGGACACCTGGAACACGCCTTCGATCATCGACAGCGAGTCCGCGTCGATCAGATTGCGTTCGTGCGCGTCCTGGAGAATTTCGAGAAGTTCGCTGCGCGAGTCGGGCTCGGGCGAGATGAAGTCGGTCAGCCGCTCAAGGAGGGAGCGCTTTTCCTGCGGTTTTTCGGTCTGTCGTCGACTGGGATAGGAGTCGTTCATGGCGGTGCGCCCCACGAGGCCGGGCGCGCTGTTGCGGAGCGTTAAGGATACACCACGCCTGTGGCGCGCCCGTGTCCGCGAGCGCGCCGGCCGGGCGCCGCGCGGCACACGGTTTCATCGTAGCGCAGATGCTGCCGTGCGGCAGCGCTTTCGCGGTTCGTTCGCCATTGGGCCAGTGCCGGGAATCTGACGACTCCGATTCCCCATACGGTTTGCGGCCGGCGAACGAATCGGCGGACTTTGACGTTTGCCTTTCGGACTTTCCGCTCTCATGACGCCGCTGCGCGGTTCGGGACTCGCGGGCGGCGAGTGGTGGTGTGCGAAGCCCGAGCGCAGCGGCGGGGAAAGCGCCTATCCGCAGCACCGCTGCAACAGTCTCTCCAGCGCGCGATCCGGCATTCCGCTTGCGCGCAGCGCCTCGACCGTGCGCCGCACGTAGTCGAGCGTCGTGCCGTAGCGGCCGGTCGCGCAGCCGAACACGGTCCGCACGGTGTCGTCGGTGAGCTTGCCGGTGTACGACGGCACGTCGCGCCGCATCACGAACGCGAGCGCGGCGACGCGCCGTCCGTCGTCCAGCGCGCACGGCAGCCACGCGGGCCGGTACGAGCCCATCGCCATTTCGCGCCGCCACAGTGCTTCGAGGTGGGGCATCACGCCGTCCGCGGCGAGCCGGAACGCGACGCCGGCGCACGAGCCGCCGCGGTCGAGCGCGAGCACGAGACCCGGCTGTTCGGGCGTGCCGCGATTCACGCGCGACCACAGATACAGCCCGCGATGGTAGCCATGCACGCGCGAGCGCACGCTCTCGACGGTCGGCAGCCCCGGATTCCAGATTAGCGAGCCGTAACCGAACAGCCACAGGTCGGTTGCGCGGTCCCAGCGCGACAGCGCGCAGTCGAGCGATGCGCCGAGTTCGTCGTCGGTGAGCAGCCGCGATTCGCCGAGCTTCGGCGGGTAGCCGCCGAAGCCGCCGTCATCGCCGCCGTTGACCGGGGCGGGCAACGGCGGGCCGGAGGCGTCGGGGGCTTTTTCGCTCATGGTCGGGCGGGCGTTGGCGGACGGGCTGAACGCGGCGGCGTTATTTATACGGGTCGGGGAAACCGAGCGACGTGAGGATGTCGGTCTCGATCGACTCCATCTCCTCGGCTTCCTCTTCGACTTCGTGATCGTAACCCTGCGCATGCAGCGCGCCATGCACGAGCAGATGCGCGTAGTGCGCGCCGAGCGGCTTGCCCTGCTCGGCCGCTTCCTTCTCGACGACCGGGCAGCACAGGATCAGGTCGCCGGTCACCGGGTCGTTTTCGCTTTCCGCGTACGCGAACGTCAGCACGTTGGTCGCGTAGTCCTTGCCGCGCCACGTGCGGTTCAGCAGCCGGCCTTCGTCGGCGTCGACGAAGCGCACCGTCAGCTCCGCGTCCGCGAAGAGGGCCGCCTTCAGCCACGCGGCGACCGTCGCGCGCGGCAGCGCGGCCTTGTGTTGCGGGAACGCCTTCGCGGCGGGGAACTGGAGCGTCAGTTTCAGTTTCGGGGCGCGGGCCATGACGGGTCGGGTCGGCGGATAGGGTCGTCGGGGCGGTCAGCGCGCATCCGCGCCGCCGTCCTTCTTCGCGTGCGCGTCGTAGGCCTCGACGATGCGCGCGACGAGCGGATGCCGCACCACGTCCGCGCTCGTGAAGCGCGTGAGCGCGATCCCGCGCACGTCCGTGAGCACCTGCTGCGCCTCGATCAGCCCGCTCTTGTGGCCCCGCGGCAGGTCCACCTGGGTGGTGTCGCCGGTCACGACCGCCTTCGAGCCGAAGCCGATCCGCGTGAGGAACATCTTCATCTGCTCGGGCGTCGTGTTCTGCGCCTCGTCGAGGATGATGAACGCGTGGTTCAGCGTGCGGCCGCGCATGTACGCGAGCGGCGCGATTTCGATCATCTGCCGCTCGAACATCTTCGCGGTCTTGTCGAAGCCGAGCAGGTCGTAGAGGGCGTCGTACAGCGGCCGCAGATACGGATCGACCTTCTGCGCGAGGTCGCCCGGCAGGAAGCCGAGCCGTTCGCCCGCCTCGACCGCCGGACGCGTCAGCACGATGCGCTTCACCTGATCGCGTTCGAGCGCGTCGACCGCGCAGGCGACCGCCAGATAGGTCTTGCCGGTGCCGGCCGGGCCGATGCCGAACGTCACGTCGTGCGAGATGATCTGCTTCAGGTATTCGCGCTGCGCGGGCGTGCGCCCGCGCAGGTCGGCGCGGCGCGTGTACAGCTTCGGGCCTTGCTCTTCGGGGTCGAGGCCTTCGATCACCGGTTCGTCGAACGGATGGTCCGGGTCGCCGCGAAAGCGCGGATCGAGTGTGTCGCCGCCGTTCCCGTTGCCGGACGGGCGCGGGTCGCTTGCCCGGCTGGCCAGGTGCCGCGCTTCGACGAGCGCGAGCTGGATGTCGTCGACCGACAGCGGATCGCGCGCCTTGTTGTAGAAGTTTTCGAGCGCGGTGAGCGCGGTTTTCGCGCCGCGGCCGCGGATGGAGATGCGATGGCCCCGGCGCGACAGCGTGACGTCGAGCGCCTGTTCGATCTGCCGGAGGTTTTCGTCGAGCGGGCCGCACAGGTTCGCGAGGCGGGCGTTGTCGTCGCGCGGCGCGTTGAATTCCAGGGTCTGCTGGTTGGGCTTCAAGATGTCGGTGGATTCCAGGTCTTCAGTGCGCGAGCGCGGACGCGGCGTCGTGCGCGAGCACCAGTTCGCCGCGCAGCGAGTGCGGGTACGCGTGATTGATCTTCACGTCGATCATCTGGCCGATCAGACGCGCGTGTGATGCGACCGGCGCCGGGAAATTCACGACGCGGTTGTTCTGGGTGCGGCCGGACAGTTCGGTCGGGTCCTTGCGCGACGGACCTTCGACCAGAATCCGCTCGACCTTGCCGACCATCGACTGGCTGATGCGCGCGACGTTTTCCTCGATCGTCGCCTGCAGATGCTGCAGGCGTTTGAGCTTCACTTCGCGCGGCGTGTCGTCGTGCAGGTTCGCGGCCGGCGTGCCGGGACGCGGGCTGTAGATGAACGAGAAACTCGTGTCGTAGCTCATCTCGTCGACGAGCGCCATCGTCTTCGCGAAGTCGTCCTCGGTCTCGCCGGGGAAACCCACGATGATGTCGGTCGACAGCGACAGGTCCGGACGGATCGCGCGCAGCCGGCGAATCACCGACTTGTATTCGAGCACCGTGTAGCCGCGCTTCATCGCCATCAGCACGCGGTCGGAGCCGTGCTGGACCGGCAGGTGCAGATGGCTGACCAGCTTCGGCACCTTCGCGTACGCGTCGATCAGCCGTTGCGTGAACTCCTTCGGATGCGACGTCGTATAGCGGATCCGCTCGATGCCGGGAATGTCGGCAACGTATTCGATCAGCGTCGCGAAGTCGGCGACGTCGTGCGAGCCGGCCGTCAGCGCGCCACGATAGGCGTTCACGTTCTGGCCGAGCAGCGTCACTTCGCGCACGCCCTGGTCCGCGAGGCCGGCGATTTCGGTCAGCACGTCGTCGAGCGGGCGCGACACTTCCTCGCCGCGCGTGTACGGCACCACGCAGTAGCTGCAGTATTTGCTGCACCCTTCCATGATCGACACGAACGCGCTCGGGCCTTCGACGCGCGCGGGCGGCAGGTGGTCGAACTTCTCGATCTCCGGGAACGAGATGTCGACCTGCGGACGGCCGCTCGCGCGGCGCGCGTCGATCATCTGCGGCAGGCGGTGCAGCGTCTGCGGGCCGAACACCAGATCGACGTACGGCGCGCGCGCGACGATCGACGCGCCTTCCTGGCTCGCGACGCAGCCGCCGACGCCGATCAGCAGGTTCGGATTCGCTTCCTTCAGCTCGCGCACGCGGCCGAGGTCGGAGAACACCTTTTCCTGCGCCTTTTCGCGCACCGAGCAGGTGTTGAACAGGATCACGTCCGCGTCTTCGGGCGTGTTGGTCTTGATGAGGCCTTCGGCGGCGCCGAGTACGTCGACCATCTTGTCGGAGTCGTACTCGTTCATCTGGCAGCCAAAGGTCTTTACATAAACTTTCTTCGTCATCGGGGGCGCCGTTCGCAGTGGTTGACCTGGGGGCGTTGTCTTAACGGACTACGGGTGAAATGAGGGTGGTATCGCGCGGGCCGCGTTGGCGTTCGTTCTTTTGGGGTGTTTCCGGCGGCGCCCGATCCAGCACTCGGCGTAATCCATAATTATAGCCGGTTGCGGAGTGGGGTTTTCGGGGCGGCGGAGGCGGCCCGGGGCTGGTTTCAACCGTCGCCACCGCCTTCTCCTTCGTACGAACGGCCGGATGATTGATGGTTGTTCCCGGGAGTGTCCTCTGCGACTTGCATCTCGCCAGCTTTTCCAACCTGCCGGCCGCCATCCACGCGATACCGTCAAATCAGGCGAGATAACGGATGACGGGTCGCCCCTTGTATCCAAAGGATTCCGCGATATCGGAGAATACGTTAAGACACCGCCAGCGATAACAGTGTGAAGATAACTTCGTTGGGACGACCGACCCCCGATGCTAGGCTTGCCTCCATTCATGCTCGTGCGCCGCGTGTGCGGCGCGTTCCGGAGGCAGTCATGCATCTACCCCTTACGCTCGTCCGCGACGCGGAAGCCGGCGACGGCGCCCACGGCGCGCGCGCCGAAGGCCCGTTCGATTCGCTCGAAAACCTGGTCGGCGTGAACCTCGCGCGGTTGCGCGCCGAACGTCAACTGTCGCTCGACGCGCTCGCTCGCGCGTCCGGCGTGTCCCGCGCGATGCTCGCGCAGGTCGAGTCCGCGCGCAGCGTTCCGTCGATCAAGGTGCTGTGCAAGGTCGCGGCCGCGCTGAAGGTGTCGGTGTCCGCGTTCCTGCGGCGTCACGCGGTCAACGGCTTCGAGCATCTGCCGGCGGATCGCGCGAAGCGCGTCGTCAGCGCGGACGGACGCTACTCGGCGCGTGCGCTGTATCCGGACAGCGAGCCGGCGAGCGCCGAATTCCACGAACTGCGGATCGCGCCGCTGCACACCGAGCATGGCGCGCGCCGCGCGCCGGGCACGACGATGAATCTCGTCGTCAGCGAAGGGACGCTTGAAGTCAGCGTGCACGATCAGCGCCAGTTGCTCGCGACCGGCGACGCGATCGTGTTCGACGCGGACCAGCCGCACAGCCTGCGCAATCCCGGCGATACCGAAGCGCGCGTGTTCCGCGTGACGGTGAACGCCGAGACGCCGCCGCGCTGGGACGTGCAGCCGGATGCGTCGCGGTCGGTGCAGTAACGCAGGCCGCCGTCGCAGCCGCGACGGCCGCTGAACGCCGCGCGAGAGCATCACCGCGCTTGCGGCATGGTTTTTTGGCCGGCCTGCACGATGTGGTCGGCTGTTGTATTCTCTGTCCGCCGGTTGATCCGGCAAATCAGTGCGTCTTCAGGGCGGGGTGAGATTCCCCACCGGCGGTATGCCGGTCTGGCCGAAACGGCCGGCCGACGAGCCCGCGAGCGCCTGCGCGAATTTTTCCAGTCCCGTGGCATTGCCATGGGCGCGCAGGGTCAGCAGATCTGGTGCGAAGCCAGAGCCGACGGTCATAGTCCGGATGGAAGAAGATGTGCAGATGGTCATGTTTGCCCCCGCGCAGCCTCAACCGAAAGGCGGCGCGAACGTGTCCCGCGTGGCGGGGCGCGGTTTCCGCGCGAGCGTTACGGCGGCGCGGCCGGGCGTCCTGTCTGTTTGCAATGCCCTGAAACGTTTTTCGCCCAACTCTTGCGAGGAGCGTTTCACATGTCCTTCACCGCCAGTTCCGCTTTTTCCTCCGACGCCGGACATCCGTCCGACGCCTCCGCCGATCTCCCGCTGCTCGACACCGAACCGGTGCCGCCGCGCATCGCCGCCGCGTTGCAGGCCATGCGCGAAGGCCGCCCGGTCGTGCTGCAGGACGACCACGACCGCGAGGACGAGGCCGATCTGATCGTCGCCGCCGAGCGCCTCACGACGGGGACGATGGCGCTCTTCATCCGCGAATGCAGCGGCATCGTGTGCCTGTGCCTGTCCGACGAGAAGGTGCGCGCGCTCGAACTGCCGCCGATGGTCCCGCACAACGAAAGCCGCAACCGCACCGCGTTCACGGTGTCGATCGAGGCGCGCGACGGCGTGAGCACCGGCGTGTCGGCGGCCGACCGCGTGACGACGATCCGCGCGGCGATCGCGCCGGATGCGAAGCCGTCCGACATCGTGCGTCCCGGCCACGTGTTCCCGCTGCGCGCGGCGCCGGGCGGCGTGCTCGCGCGGCGCGGCCATACCGAGGGGACCGTCGACCTGGCGGTGCTCGCGGGTCTCGCGCCGGCCGGCGTGCTGTGCGAACTGATGAACCCGGATGGCACGATGGCGCGCGGCGCGCAGGTCGAGCGTTTCGCGGCCGAGCATAACCTGCCGATGCTGACGATCGCGGAACTGGTCGAGTTCCGGCAGTCGCTCGCGGCGACGCGCGAGTGCTGCGCGGACGAGGCTTGAGGGTTGCGGTTTTTTACGCTTGCCTGGGCTGGCTGGCGTCGTTGTTCTGAAGGGCGGTTGTGGTATCGCCGCCCGTTGCGCGGGTCGTGTGGCGCGGCCTGCGCATTACCGGCCCGCGCGCTAAACAGCGGCAACGGATCTCTGCGTGTCTGTGCGCTTACGCTGGGCGAGCGACGGCTTGCGGCTGCACGTCGCGGAACGCGTCGCGCAGCGCCGCACTCGACAGCACCGGTAACTGATCGCCCGCGTCGGCGGGTGTTACCTTCCCAACGCGTGATTGCGAGTGACCGCCTTTGTTTTGCCGGCGCTGCGGGTTAGAACTACATACGTCGCCGCTAACTCGCCGCGCAGCGTGAGGTCCGCTGGCTCGGGCAACCGGCCACTGCACGCCGTTGGGCGTTGCGCTTCCAGCAACCGCCCTTCGCCACGGCGCGGCGGCTTACGACTGCACGTCGCCGAACTCCCCCCGCAGCGCCGCGTCCACCAATGCCGGCAGTTGCTCCATCCGGTCGAAGATCCGCGTGATCCCCATCTCCGTCAGCACGTTCGCGTAGCCGGCCGGGATGTGGCTCGCGCCGACGAACGCGACCGTCATCATCCCCGCCGCGCGCGCGGCGTTCAGGCCCGACACGCTGTCCTCGACGACGAGGCAGCGCGCCGGCTCCACGCCGAGCTGCCGCGCGGCGTACAGATAGACGTCCGGGAACGGCTTCGGCCGTTCGACCTGCTCCGCGCTGAACACGCGCGGCCCGAAGATCGTGTCCAGCCCCGCGCGCCGCACCGACGCGCTGACGCGGGCCATCCGGCTGTTCGACACGACCGCGGCCGGCAGCCCGATGCGCTTCAGCGCATCGCGCACGCCGATGATCGGGCTCACCGATTCCGCGAGCGCGACGTCGATGTTGTGCTCGATCGTGTCGAGGAAGTCGGCGGGCATCGCGAGATCGAAGCGGGCGGCAAGGTCCGCGAGGAAACGCGACGTCTGCTGGCCGAACGCCGTCTTGACGGACGCGCGGAAGTCGATGCCGGGGAACGTCTGGCTGAGCGTGTCGAACAACACGCGATCGGCGACGACTTCGCTGTCGACGAGCACGCCGTCGCAGTCGCAGATGAGATGGTCGATCATCGGTGAAGGTGAAACAGGATGGACAGGTGGTGACGCGGCGGATCGGCGGACGCTTCGGGAGCGCGGGATCAGACCAAAACCGCAATGATACGTGCTTTTCGGCGGCGGCTTTCGACGCCGAAGGGTAGCGCGATGGTAAAGGCGCGGGGCGGTTGTGGTGGGACAGGCGCGGCCTTTGGGGGCGGTGCGGGTGCGGTCACGCTTACGTGTTGGTTACACCGTTCGGCCCGCGAGCGTTGGCTGTTTTCGTAGCGAGTCCGGGCCACACGTTCGACTCGCCGGCCCGGTTGCTCGATGCCGGCCCGCGCCGATGCACGTCGGCACGCTTCACCGCGCGCCATCGCACTTGCGCGCCCGCGACCCTTCACGCCCCGTCGTCGCCATCATCGGCCCATGCCTTCGCGGCGCGCACCGCGCGCTGCCAGCCCGCGATGCTGTGCGCGACGTCGTCGCGCGGGAGCTTCGGCGAGAAGCTTCGATCCAGCTTCCATTGCTGCTGGAGTTCGTCGACGTCGCGCCAGAACCCGACCGCGAGGCCCGCCAGATACGCGGCGCCGAGCGCGGTCGTCTCGCTGACGCGCGGCCGCGCGACGTCGACGCCGAGGATGTCCGCCTGAAACTGCATCAGCAGGTCGTTTACGCACGCGCCGCCGTCGACGCGCAGTTCGTCGATCCGGATGCCCGCGTCGGCCCGCATCGCGTCGAGCACGTCGAGCGACTGGTACGCGATCGAATCGAGCGCCGCGCGCGCGATGTGCGCGGCCTGCGTGCCGCGCGTGACGCCGAACAGCGTGCCGCGCGCCCGCGCGTTCCAGTGCGGCGCGCCGAGTCCCGCGAACGCGGGCACCAGGTACACGCCGTCCGCGTCCGCGACACTCGCTGCGAGCGCCTCGATGTCCGACGCGCGGCGAATGATGCCGAGCCCGTCGCGTAGCCACTGCACCACGGCGCCCGCGATGAAGATGCTGCCTTCGAGCGCGTAGTGAGTCTCGCCGCCGATCTGCCACGCGAGCGTCGTCACGAGATTGCGGCTCGATTCGATCGGCTGCGTGCCGGTGTTCATCACGAGGAAGCAGCCGGTGCCGTAGGTGTTCTTCACCATGCCCGGCCGCACGCACATCTGGCCGAATAGCGCCGCGTGCTGGTCGCCGGCGATGCCCGCGAGCGGAATGTCCGGCGCGAATACCGCAGTTTGCGCCGCTCCGTAGACCTCCGACGACGAGCGGACCGTCGGCAGCATGCTGCGCGGAATGTCGAACAGCGCAAGCAGTTCGTCGTCCCATTGCAGCGTGTGGATGTTGAACAGCATCGTGCGCGACGCGTTCGTCGCGTCGGTCACGTGCAGCGCGCGCCGCGTGAAATTCCACACGAGCCAGCTGTCGACCGTGCCGAACGCGAGCCGCCCCGCGCGCGCCTTCTCGCGCGCGCCGTCGACGTGATCGAGAATCCAGCGGATCTTCGTCGCGGAGAAGTACGAGTCGATCGGCAGGCCGGTCTTCGCACGTACGGTCGCCTCGAAACCGCGCGCCTTCAGGTCGTCGCAGAACGACGCGGTGCGGCGGTCCTGCCATACGATCGCGTTGTAGATCGGCTGGCCGGTGTCGCGGTCCCAGACGATCGTCGTCTCGCGCTGGTTCGTGATGCCGATCGCGGCGATCGACGAGCCGGCGACGCCCGCGTGCGTGACCGCCTCGGCGGCGACGCCGGCCTGGGTGGACCAGATGTCCTGCGGGTCGTGCTCGACCCAGCCGGGGTGCGGATAGATCTGCCGGAACTCCTTCTGCGCGTTCGCGACGACGTTGCCCCGGCGGTCGAACAGCATCGCCCGCGAGCTGGTGGTGCCCTGGTCGAGCGCGAGTATGTACTGGTCCTGCATCGTCCCGTCTCCATGAATGGCGCGGGTGGGGCGAAGGGAAGCCCGCACGCGTACCGACCAGCATAACGGGAAAGCAGGGCGGTTTCGCCCTGGCCGGATGGCCAGGATGCTGGCGCGCGTCGCGCACTCCGACGATACTCACGTCAGGCAACTACCGTCGAAGAGGAGAACCATGCGAGGAATCGCAATGATCGGGGCCGCGGCGCTCGTCGCGGCGTGCGCGGGCACGCCCGGTGTCGAGGGCGGCTGGCGCGCGCCGTCGCTCGTCGCGCTGCAGCAGGTGTGCGGCGCGCAGGCGGTCGATTTCGGCCCGTATGCGGGCGCGGTCTATTCGGCGCTGTTCGACGCGTATGTCGCGAACCGGCGCGGCCGGCTCTCGCACGAGCAGTTCTGCGGCTTCGAGGCCGGGCTGGCGCAGCAGTACGCGAAGCTCGGCACGAGCGGCGACCCGCAGGCGCGCAGCCAGTGGATCACGTTCCTGAACGACCAGCGCGCGACCGCGATAAGCTGGCGCGCGGCCGCCGACCCGACGTTGCGCGCGGGTTGACGGGCGCGGTTGCGGCGCGCTGACGTGGGTGGCCGGCGCACTGATGCCGGACACGCGTTGGATGACAACGTGCGTCGGCTTGCGGTTATCCCGGACGATACGGCGGCGGCTGGCTCGCCACGAGGCGCACGATGGCAAAAAAGAGGTCACGCGGGCATGAAGCGCGCGGGTCCGCGTGACCATGCACTGCAGGCGTGTTCGTCTACAGCCGTGCGCCTGCATCGGGGATCGTATCGGCGTCGCGCGTGAGAGTGGTCCTGACGGCTGCGTGCGCGCGCCGGCCTGAAGTATCGGCCGCTGCCTGCCGGACGTGCCGCGACGCGGCAGGCGGCAAAAGATGACGGGAAGCCACGAAAAGCTACGAAAAGCGTTTGATCGCCCGCAGCGCGGAGTCGCCGGACTCGGTGAGTCGCCATTGTTCGAAGCCGGAGGCCAGCCGTTCCAGTTCGACGAGCTGCCGTTCGAGCAGCGCATCCAGTTCTTCGCGTTCCATGTCGAGCTGGTTGGGCGCGTCCTTCACGAGCAGCAGTGTGGCGAATTCATGCGGACTCAGCATCGTTCTCTCCATGTTGCCGCATCAGAGGTCGCCTTGCCGCGGCCGGAGAACGGCGGCGGGCGAGCGGCGACAGGATGCGGTGGGCGTGAGCGAAAGCCTGCGGCGCCGCGCGGATCGGTCGGGCGCCGGCGCTCCCGACGGTGTCCCGGGAGCGCTGGGGGCTCCGGGCGTGATCGGCAGCGGGAACTGGAGTGTAGTCAACCGCACACAGTTGTACAAACTCGCCCCGAAAATTTTCGGGTTGACATTCGTCTGGCTAAAAAGCGGTTCGGGACGGCACGGAAATCCGCGAATTCACTTGAAGTTCGTGCCGCGACGCGGCAACGGGGAGCGCACCTGGCGGGCAGCAGGGTCGGGGCGGGCGGCGGGTCGGGTTTCTGCGGAGCCGGGCGCGGCGGAGGCCATCGGCCTATGCCGCCTGGATCGGGGGCGCTTCCCGTTTCGGCTCGTTTTTGGAAACCTGGCGCGCGGTGCATTTCCGGCTTCTTGCGCCGGATCGGCCGGTTGGCCTCTGCTGCCGGTGTCATCAGACATAACCTTTGCCCCGGGCCTCGCAACTACCGCGGGGTGAAGCGGAAAGGCGCCGCGCCGCGCATCTCACTCTTCGCGGTCCGCAGGGCAACGGCGTTATCCGTAACCGGCTCAGTCACGCTTCTGATCTGCCGCAAAGGCGGCGGATGTTCAAGCTCACCGTGGTGCTGAACGCAGGGCAACCGTCCAGTTGGCCGCGCTCGGATTTCTCTGCCGGTTCGATCTCGGTGCGCGGCGGCCGAAGTCCCGTGTATGAGCGTCGCCGGGACAAGGCCCGCGTTTTCACCTGTCGCATGGGTCGTATGGACGCAACGAATCATCGGACCTCAATGCGGCGAGTTAAGCCTGCATTGACATCGCGCAGGCTTTCACGAGCCTCGACATCATCGCGTTCCCTCCATCCCAATCGACGCCGCACCAGGCGCGCCCAACCCCATCGCGTTGTAACGAACCGCAATATCCGGTCGCACGACATATCCGCAGACCGATATACAGTCGGATCTAGACTTGACGTAAAGGCCCGCCGCCGTAGCCGTCCCCGACCGAATCGCCGCAGCCCATACGTCAGAAAAAACCGTCAGTACTGCGATGCCTGCTGCAAGCGATTCGTCAAACGTCCGAAAGCGTAGCCGTTAGAGCAAAGCCTCGACGCCTGTGAGGCGCTTTTTTCCGGAACCGGGGGCACCGGGAGCGGTCTGTGCTCTATCCGCTGCAGGTCGGCGGTACAACAGCTAAGATGCAGTAACGAAGCCTGGTACTTTCTCCGCGCGGCAACGCAACCGCCCATGCCGCGAGTCGATACCGCCTTTGGAGCACGACATAATGCCCAACGACAACGAGCGTCGCCATGTGATGCCCTGGCGCATAGAGGACATCGATCTCACCCGCATCGACCGTCAGCGCGCGGCCGCCAACGAGGACCTGCTGCTGCTGCTGTGTGCGGCATCGTTCATCGAGAGCGGCTCCGATCTTTATACGAGCAACCTGAGCGTGTTCTTCAACGACGACCCCGAGGTCGCCGAATGGCTCAACAACGAGTGGGAGCACGAAGAGCTTCAGCACGGCCGCGCGCTGAAGACGTACATCCAGCACGTGTGGCCCGAGTTCGACTGGGACACCGCGTTCCGCAACTTCTTCGACGAGTATTCGAAGACCTGCTCGTTCGAGGAGTTCGAGAAGACCCGCGCGCTCGAAATGGTCGCGCGCTGCGTGGTCGAGACCGGCACCGCGACGCTCTATCGCGCCATCAGCGAATGCTCGGACGAGCCGGTGCTGAAGCAGATCACCGACAACATCCGCATCGACGAAGTCCGTCACTACAAGCACTTCTTCCGCTACTTCAAGAAGTACAACCAGGTCGACGGCCATGGACGTTTCGCGGTGCTCGGCGCGCTGTTGCGCCGCGTGATCGAGATCAAGAACGAGGACTCGGAGATCGCGCTGCGCCATGTGTTCGCGATCCGCTACCCGGACCGCGCGAACGACGCCGCCTATACGCGCGAACTCACCGCGCGCGTGAACCGGCTCGTGCGGCACAATCTGTCCGCCGACATGTGCGTGAAAATGCTGTTGAAGCCGCTCGACCTGCCGGCGAAAATCCAGCCGGGCGTCCATTACCCGCTTGCGAAGCTGACGCAGCACGTGTTCTTCCGCTGATCGACCGGCGGCGCGCGCGGTGCGCGCCCCGGCGAACGAGCAGGCCCGCGTCGCAGCGGGCCTTTTCTTTTGAAGCGGAATGCGCAGGCCGTCATCCGCAGCCCCACACCTGATACGAAGGACCACGACGATGAACGACGACACGAAGATGCGCGCGAGCGGCCGCGCGGCCGGCCTCGCGCAGTTCGACAGATGGCCCGCGCCGCTGCTCGCGTGGTTCGACGGGAGCGCGCTGGCGGACAAGACCGGCTTCACCGCGTCGCTGGTCACCTGCAACGCCGACGGCCGGATCGGCACGTCGCTGCTCGGCGTCGGCGAACTGTACGCGGCGAGTCCGCGCACGCTGCGCTTCGCGTTATGGGCGCAGTCGCGCGGGGCCGGCGCGCTCGCGACTCACGCGCGCGCGGCGCTGACGTTCGTGTTCGACGCGGCGTTTTATCAGGTGCAGCTGGAAGTCGAGCCGTTGCCGTCGGAGGCGGCGAAGCAGGCGGGGCTCGCGTGTTTCGACGGGACGATCGCGGCTGGCGAAGTGCAGCGCGTCAGTTATGCGCAGCTCGATCAAGGGATCGGCTTTTCGCTGGGCGACGACGTGCGGGACGCGGTGTTGACGCGCTGGGAAGCGCAGATGGAGATGCTGAAGGGGCTGGGCTGATACGGACGGTCCGTCGCGTATGAACGAGGCCCCCGCTGCCGGTTTCGATAGACGCGGACCGGCGGAAAGCGGAAAGCCCGGGAAAGCCCGTTACCGGCGAGACGGTCCTTCGACGAACCGTCTCGCCCGGCATCCCGACATCGCGATGCCGGGTCGCGATGCGGCGGGATCAGTGTTCGCGCGGACCGTCGCCGTTGCGGCGCGACGCGTTGCCCGGACGGCTGCCGAGCAGTGCGCCCGGATTCGACTGCGGCTTGCGCTGTCCGCGACCCTGCGCGCTGTCGTGCGACGCGTTGCGCGGACGGTCGTGATCGCGCGTGGTGTCGCGGCGCGTTGGCGGTTCGCCGCGCGAAGGGGCCGCACCGTGATTGGACTTCGCGCCTTGCGGCTTGTTGCCCGGACGCGCGCCCGCACCCGCAGCGGCGGGTTTCGCCGCACCCGACGCCGCGCGCGGCGCACCGTTGCCGCCGCCCGAACGACCTTGCGCGGCAGGCTTCGCGCCTTGCCCTTGCCCTTGCCGTTGACCTTGCCCCTGACCTTCGCGCGGCGCGCGACCGCCGCCGCCTCCGCCCTGACCGCGCCGCAGGATCGGTTCCGGCTTCGCGTTCGGGTCCGGCTCGAAGCCGGCGATCACTTCCTGCGGCACCGACCGCTTGATCAGCTTCTCGATGTCCTTCAGCATCTGATGCTCGTCCACGCAGACGAGCGACACCGCCTCGCCGGTCGCGCCCGCGCGCCCGGTGCGGCCGATCCGGTGCACGTAGTCTTCCGGCACGTTCGGCAGGTCGAAGTTGACGACGTGCGGCAACTGGTCGATGTCGATGCCGCGCGCGGCGATGTCGGTCGCGACCAGCACCTGCAGCGTGCCGTCCTTGAACTCGGCGAGCGCGCGCGTGCGCGCCGACTGGCTCTTGTTGCCGTGGATCGCGAGCGCGCTGATGCCGTCCTTCGTCAACTGCTCCGCGAGGCGGTTCGCGCCGTGCTTCGTGCGCGTGAATACGAGCACCTGAAACCAGTTGTGCTGGCGGATCAGATGCGTGAGCATCTCGCGCTTGCGATCGCGGTCGACCGGATGGATCTTCTGCGCGACCGTCTCGGCGGTCGTGTTGCGGCGCGCGACCTCGATCAGCGCGGGCGAATCGAGCAGATTGTCCGCGAGCGCCTTGATCTCGTCGGAGAAGGTCGCCGAGAACAGCAGGTTCTGCCGCTTCGGCGGCAGCTTCGCGAGCACGCGCTTGATGTCGTGGATGAAGCCCATGTCGAGCATCCGGTCGGCCTCGTCGAGCACGAGGATCTCCAGTTGCGACAGGTCGATCGTCTTTTGCTGCATGTGATCGAGCAGGCGGCCCGGCGTCGCGACGACGATGTCGACGCCGCGCTTGAGCGCGTCGATCTGCGGGTTGATGCCGACGCCGCCGAACATCACGGTGGACTTCAGCTTCAGGTACTTGCCGTACGCGCGCACGCTTTCCTCGACCTGCGCGGCGAGTTCGCGCGTCGGCGTGAGGACCAGCGCCCGCACGACGCGCCGGCCGCTTGCGGCGGCGGGCATCGTCGACAGGCGTTGCAGGATCGGCAGCGTGAAGCCGGCCGTCTTGCCGGTGCCGGTCTGCGCGCCGGCGAGCAGATCGCCGCCTTCCAGCACGGCCGGAATCGCCTGCTTCTGGATCGGGGTGGGGGACGTATAGCCTAGTTCGTTGACGGCACGGAGCAGCGGTTCGGACAAGCCGAGAGAATCGAAAGACATAAATACTCGTTGTAATGCTTGATGCGGTGGCGCGAACGGCCGCGCGCGCGTCGATGACGACGCGCGCCTGCGGACCCGATGGTCCGGCCGGTCGCGAAACGGGCGGCACGCCAGTGCGCGTGCCGAAGGTCGGCGGTCTATCAAGACCCGCCGGCTGGCGTTAAGTTGCATCGCGCTGCCGCGGACACTGCGGCGGCGGCGCGATGGCTTCGCATTGACGCATCACGCGACGTAGCCCGCGATGCTGACGAATTGACAGGCGCTTCCCGCGAGTACGAACAGGTGCCAGATACCATGTCCGTGCCGGATGCGCTCGTCGTTGACGAAAAAATAAATCCCTGCGCTGTAGATGACGCCGCCCGCCAGCAGCCACGCGGCGCCGGCGGCGGGCAGCGCGTCGATGAGCGGGCCGACCGCGACGAGCGCGAGCCAGCCCATCACGACGTACAGCACCATCGACAGCATCCGCGTGCGCCTGCCGAGCGTCAGCTCCTGCGTGATGCCGAGCGCCGCGAGGCCCCAGCTCACGCCGAACAGCGACCAGCCCCAGGGGCCGCGCAGCGTCACCAGCGTGAACGGAGTATAGCTGCCCGCGATCAGCAGATAGATCGCGGAGTGATCGCATTTCTGCAGGAACGCTTTCAGGCGCGGGCCGCGCACGCCGTGATACAGCGTCGAGATCGTGTACAGCGCGCACAGCATCGCGCCGTACACCGCGAAACTCACGACCTTGTATGCATCGTGATCCAGTGCGCCCAGTGTCACCAGCGACACCAGTGCGGCTAACGACAACATCGCGCCGACCAGGTGAGTAATGCTGTTCAGACGCTCCCCAGCGTGCATGCGAACTCCTTTTCCCCTCTTGCGCGCGCCCGCGCGGCGCGCGTTCCTGCAGTCTCGCGTGGCCCGGGATTCGCGGCCCGCCGCGCGAGGTATCGCAAAACGGCGGCAAAACGGCGAAGGGCGCGGCCGGCGTTGTGTCGCCGGCTGCGCCCCCGAGGCTGATGCCGTAACTATAACAGGCGCCGCCGACCCGCGCCGGTCAGTCGAGCGGAGCCGAACGCAGATCCGCGACCTGCTGCGGCGAAACCGGCGTGCCCTTGTTGCCCCACGACATCCGGATGTACGTGACCACCGCCGCCACTTCCTGGTTCGACAGCGACTGCGCGAACGGCGGCATTCCGTAAGGTTTCGGGTTGCCGGTGGTGCTCGGCGGATAACCGCCGTTCAGCACCATGCGGATCGGGTTCACCGCGGAATGCATCTGGATCGACTGGTTGTTCGCGAGCGGCGGGAAGTTCGGCGGCATGCCGAGACCGTTTTCCGCATGGCACTTCGCGCACTGGTCGTGGTAGATCTTCTGCCCCTGCTGCAACAGTTCGCCGCCGAACGCTTCGGACGTCTCCATCTGCATCGTTTCCGGCGGCTCGCTTCGCTGCGGGATCGTCTTCAGGTACGTCGCCATCGCGCGGATGTCCTCGTCGGACAGGTATTGCAGGCTGTTGTGCACGACGTCGGCCATCGGGCCGAACACCGCGCCGCGTTGCGACACGCCGGTCTTCAGCAGGTCCGCGATGTCCTGGATGTCCCAGTCGCCGAGGCCGCTTTCGGCCGACGTCAGCGACGGCGCATACCAGTTCTGCAACGGGATCAGCCCGCCCGCGAACGCCGCCGAGCTGACCGGGCCGCCCGCGATGTTGATCGACGTGTGGCACATCGAGCAGTGGCCGAGCCCTTCGACCAGATACGCGCCGCGATTCCATTCGACCGATTTCGTCGGGTCCGGCTTGAACTCGCCCTCGCGGAAGAACAGCGTGCGCCAGCCGATCAGCAGGTTGCGGTTGTTGAACGGGAACTTCAGTTCGTGCGGCCGGCTCGGCACGTTCACCGGCGGCATCGAGCGCAGGTACGCGAAGATCGCGTCCGCGTCCGCGCGCGACACCCGCGTGTAGCTCGCGAACGGGAAGCCCGGATACAGGAGGCTGCCGTCCTTCGAGCGGCCGGTGTGCATCGCGCGGTAGAAGTCGTCGGCGCTCCACGTGCCGATCCCGTACTGGTCGTCCGGCGTGATGTTCGGCGTGTACATCGTGCCGAACGGCGTCGCCATCGGCAGGCCGCCCGCGAACGGCTTGCCGCCGCGCACCGTATGGCACGCGACGCAGTCGCCGGCGCGCGCGAGATACTCGCCGTGCTTGATCAGCTCCGCCTGGTCGGACGGCGTCGCCGCGACCGCCGCGCCGTTGTGCAGGGGGTCCGTGCCGGTCCACAGCACCGGCGCGAGCGCGATGGCCGTCGCGACGACGGCCGCGGAAAGTGCGAACAGGGGCTTGCGGTTCATTCGATGTCTCTCCCGGCGCCTTATTGCGGTTCGCTGCCGCACGCGAGCGGCGTCTTCAACGAGCGCGCCGGTGCCGGCACGGGGTTCTGCGGCGCGGGCTGCGTCGACAGCCAGGCCGCGACCGCGCTCACGTCCTCGTCGGACAGGCGCGTGGCGATCGTGTGCATGCAGTCGGGCTCGATCGCGCGGCGCGAGCCCGAACGCCATGCGCCGAGCTGCGCGCTGATGTAATCCGGATGCAGGCCGACGAGGCCCGGAATCGCGGGTTCCATCCCGGTCAGCGAACTGCCGTGGCACGCGACGCACGCGGGCACCTGCTTGCCCGCATCGCCGTGCAGCACGATGTCCCGGCCGCGCGCGAGCACGGTGTCGGAGACGTTCGGTTTCGCGGGCGTCGGATACGGCGGGCGCTGCTGCGAGAAGAACGTCGCGATCTGCTTCAGGTAGTCGTCCGAGAGATACGTGACGAGGTAGTTCATCGGAGGGTACTTGCGGCGACCCTCGCGGAAGTTCAGCAACTGGTTGAACAGATAACCGGCGGGTTTGCCGGCGAGGCGCGGGAAGTAGTCGTTGTCGGTTCCCTGGCCATGCGTGCCGTGACAGGCGGTGCAGCCCTGCACGCGCGCCTCCATCGTGTCGGGCGCCTTCGGCTGCGGGGTCTGCGCGTGCGCGGCGCTCATGACGCAAGCCGAGCCGATCATCAGCAGGAGCGCCCCCGACGGAGCGGCAAGCACACGGAAAAGCGGGCGGAAGATACGTCTTGGGGACACGCGTAACTCCATCTTTTATCGTGGACCTGACCGAACTTCGACCGGTTCGGATTCGAGGCGGCGCGCGATGAAAATCTGAAGGCCGTGCGCGCTGCGGGCGACGCGAAACGATTCTAGCATCGGAAGCGATATGGTGACTATTTGCCACATCAGGCACGATGCTCGCCGGTTCGAGCCCGTCCGGGACGACCAGGCTCGATGCCGAACCGGCGATTCTGCACTTGTTCGACGAACCGCGGCGCGTAGCTGCGCGGCCTGTCGCGCAAGGCCGCTTCGGCGCGCTGCTGGGGGCGTGCATCGAGCCGGTCTCGAATCGACGTTGAACCGATATGCGCATCGGCTATCGAACCCTGCACCCCGCGTTCCACCGCAGGCGACATGCCCGGCGGCGCGTCTCTTGTTGTTTCCTTGCCACTGATTCTCGATGACTCCAATTGTATTTTCCTGCTTCATGCCGCATGCCTTCGCGGCGCTCCGTTTCGTACCCGATGCATCCGATGAAATCCGTCGCGCGGTGATCCGATGAAGACCGACTGGCTGTGGCTCGGGCAGGTCACGATGGCCGCGCTCGTCAACGTGTCGTTCGCGTTCGCGGTGGGCTCGACGTTCTTCGCCGCGTGGCTGCGGGCGGACGCGCGCAATCAGGCGGCGCCGGCGCGCGCCGCGTGGCTGCGCGCACAACGGTCGCTGCGCGCGGCCGCGTTCGTGCTCGTGGTCGCACTCGCGATGTGGCTGCTCTATGAAAGCGCCGCGATCAGCGGCAGCGCGTTGCCGGCCGCGTTCGGCGTCGTGCCGACCGTGCTCGCGCAGACCCACGTCGGCGCCGCGTGGATCGTCGCGTTCACCGGTTCCGTCGTGCTGCTGATCGCGGCGTTCGTCGATGGCGGTCCGCTGCGCGACGGCGTGTCGTGGCTCGCGATCGTCGTCGTGTCGGCGGGCCACGCGGCGCTCGGTCATGCGGCCGATGCCGGGCTCGTGTCGGCGGCGCTCGGGCTGCATACGCTGCACGTGTTGTCCGCGAGCGTGTGGAGCGGCATCGTGATCGCGGGCGGGCTGTCGGTGATGCCGGCGCTCGGCACGTCGGCCGCGCGCGGCGTGCTGATCCGCACCGCTGGACAGGTGTCGTCGCTCGCGCTGTTCGCGGTCGGCTTCGTGCTGGCGACCGGCCTGTTCAACGGGGTGCGCGGCACCGGCGGCTCGCTGGCCGCGCTTGCGCACAGCGCTTGGGGACACGTGCTGTTGCTGAAGCTCGTGCTGGTGCTGTTCGCGGTGGTGCTCGGCGGGCTGAACCGCATTTCGACGCTGCCGCGGCTGAAGCGCACCGCGTCCACCGCCGACGCGCGCGACTTCGCGAACTTGCTGTATCTGGAAGGGCTGCTGATGATCGGCGTGCTGGTCGTCGCGGCCGCGCTCGCGCATAGCGTGCCGGGTTACGTGATGATCGGCTGATGCTTTGTTGCGCGCGTGCCCGTCATTCGTAGCCGAGACGGTGGCTGAGGATTGGCGCGAAAAAAAGCGCGACCGCGCTGCCGAGCACGTTGCCTTCGAATTGCGCGAGCGCGTTGGCGGCCCAGCCTTGCGCGATTGCGTCGGCGAGCGACGGCATGCAGTACAGCGCCGCCGCCGCGACGAACAGGCGCTCGACGGTCACGATGCGCCAGCCGTACGCGCGCGCGACCGCCGCGCCGATCACGCGCAGCACGCCGAACGTGACGAGTGCGCCGACGGTTGCCTGCTCGCGGATCAGATAGTCGGGAAGCGGCGCATACATGGGAGTCCGTGCCTGCGATGAAGGGCGGTGGAACAACCTTCAGCAAGCAATGGACCCATACACGGTCGCGAATGTGCGCGAGACCGCATGACGCGCGGCGCGCGCCGTGCAGTGCGGGTCGCCGGGGGGGACGCGCGGCGCGCGTAGCGAAGCCGTGCGCCGCGCGCATCGTTCGTCGCCGCGAAAATGCCGCTCGAACGTTACATCGATGAAACGTCGTTCGCGCGCGGCTTCGAGCGCCGCGCGCCGTTCAGCGCGCCGCGCTCACCATTCGGCGACGCTGCCGTCCGCGTGACGCCACACCGGATTGCGCCAGCGGTGGCCGGTCTTCGCCATTTCGCGCACCTTCTCCTCATTGACCTCGATGCCGAGCCCCGGACCCTGCGGGATCGACACGAAGCCGTTTTCATATTTGAACACTTCCGGATTGCGGAGGTAGTCGAGCAGGTCGTTGCCGCGGTTGTAGTGAATCCCGAGGCTCTGTTCCTGGATGAACGCGTTGTAGCTGACCGCGTCGAGTTGCAGGCAGGTCGCGAGCGCGATCGGCCCGAGCGGGCAGTGCAGCGCGAGCGCGACGTCGTAGGCCTCGGCCATCGCGGCGATCTTCCGGCATTCGGTGATGCCGCCCGCGTGCGACGCATCCGGCTGGATGATGTCCACGTAGCCGCCCGCGAGGATGTGCTTGAAGTCCCAGCGCGAGTACAGGCGCTCGCCGAGGGCGATCGGCGTGTTCGTGTGGTTCACGATGTCGCGCAGCGCCTCCGCGTTCTCGGACAGCACCGGTTCTTCGATGAACATCAGTTTGTACGGATCGAGTTCCTTCGCGAGCACCTTCGCCATCGGCTTGTGCACGCGGCCGTGGAAGTCCACGCCGATGCCGACGTGAGGGCCGACCGCGTCGCGCACCGCCGCGACGTTCTCGATCACGCGCTCGACCTTGTCGAACGTATCGACGATCTGGAGTTCCTCTGAGCCGTTCATCTTCACCGCGGTGAAACCGCGCCCGACGACGTCGCGCGCGTTGTTCGCGACGTCGTTCGGCCGGTCGCCGCCGATCCACGAATACACCTTGATGCGGTCGCGCACCTGGCCGCCGAGCAGCGCGTGCACCGGCACGCCGTGATGCTTGCCCTTGATGTCCCACAGCGCCTGATCGACGCCGGCGATCGCGCTCATCGAGATCGGGCCGCCGCGATAGAAACCCGCGCGATACATCACCTGCCAGTGGTCCTCGATCAGCAGCGGGTCCTTGCCGACCAGGTAGTCGGCCAGTTCGTGCACCGCGGCCTCGACCGTGTGCGCGCGGCCTTCGACGACCGGCTCGCCCCAGCCGACGATGCCCTCGTCCGTCTCGATCTTCAGGAACAGCCAGCGCGGCGGCACGACGAAGGTTTCGAGGCGGGTGATCTTCATGGCGGGGTCTCCTTGCTGAATGACGGGTGCGTGGGGCCGCGCGGCCCGGGAGTCACATGCTACTGCAAAACGCCTTTTAAAATACGATTAATAGTATTATTTGGCGGTCGTTCCCATTATCTGGGCCGTTGCTGTGTCGACCGGGAGAACAGCCATTCAGCAAGATCTGCACGGAACCGTCGCTTACGAACTCGGCAGCGCGATCCTGCGCGGCGACTATGCGCCGGCGTCGGTGCTGCCGCGCGAGGCCGAGTTGATGGGCGCCTTCGGCGTCAGCCGCACGGTGCTGCGCGAGGCGCTGCGCACATTGACGTCGAAGGGGCTCGTCGAATCGCGGCCGCGGGTCGGCACGCGCGTGCGCGCGCGCGACGCGTGGAACCTGCTCGATGCGGACGTGCTGCAATGGTATGCGCGGGTCGCGCCGCCGGTCGCATTCGCGCTGAAACTGCAGGAGATGCGCGAGATGATCGAACCGTTCGCCGCCGGGCTCGCGGCGAGCGCGCGCGACGAAGCGGCGCTTGCCACGCTGGCCGACGCGCACGGCGCGATGGCGGCCGCGCGCAATGTCGACGAATGGGTGCGCGCGGACCTGCGCTTTCATCTGGCGGTGCTCGCCGCGTGCGACAACGAACTGCTGGTGCCGCTCGGCACGCTGATCGAGCGGACGCTCGAAGGGCAACTAAGGCTGAACGCGAAGCGCGCCGACGTGTACAACGCGGCGCTGCCCGCGCATACCGCGGTGTACGACGCCATCCGCCGTGGCAACGCGGCGCTCGCGCGACGCGCGATGACGAAACTGCTGACGACGACGCGCGAGCGGATCGAGCAATGATGCGGCCGCGGGCTTATTTGCCCGCGCCGCTGCCTTGATACGACGTGCCGCCGTCGCACGAATACGCGGCCGGCGCGGCGCCGAGCAGCGCTAGCGCCGCGATTACCAGAAGCAGTCGAGCTTTCATGTCGGTTCTCCAGGGCACCCGCGGACGCGGGCATCACGAGTCAGCATAGGTCGCGCAGCTTACAGCGGCGTGGCGCCTGGCTGGCAAACGGATCAGCGGATCAGCGGAACGTCGCGCTCCGCCGGCGGCGCAACCCGCGTGCCCATATCCGCCTTTCGCCGCATGTTCACAAAGCTGCAACGTTGTTGTGGCCCGCTATCGGTCATGGGGCGGGAAGCGCGCCGGGGAGAGCTTTTTCCTGTCCGGTCGCTCAAGATTCGGGCGGCAATCTCCGATATCCCGAGAGCGTATCGAGGCGGGACGGAGCGATGAACAGAAGGCGGGGAACGGGTCTCGGAGAGGGCAGCGAGCTGACGCCGGCCGACCGCAGGAAAGCGTCTGCGCTGTTCGGCAGCGCGCGCGTGCAGATCGTCACGGCGATCGCGGTGCTGTGCATTCTCGCGGCGATCGGCCTCAACACCGCGCTCGCGCTGTGGCAGACGCGCGAGCAGAACAATGCGCTCGGCCAGCAGCGTTCGGTCGCGCTGATCAAGCACAATCTCGACGAATTGCAGCAGGCGCTGCTCGACGAACACGAGCAGCTTTATACCGTGATCGGCACGCGCCCGTTCTATCGGCGCGCCGCGTACATCTTTCCGCTGCCCGCGCTGATCGACTACACGACCAGCGCGCAGCACGCGTGCGGCAGCGACGAACGCTGCATCGGCCTGCTCGAAGAACTGAAGGACATGATCCGGCATCTCGGACGCCTCAGCAACGACCTCGCGATGCGGTCGATGCTGAAGCCGGGCAGCGTGACCGTCAGCGCGCCGGCGCTCGGCGAGATCGACGCGCGTTTTTTCCAGACCATGGGGAAGATCGTCGAGATCCGCATCGGCGCGGACGCCGACCTCGATTCGTCGGTGAGCCGCGCGTCGCTGGACGCGAAACGCGTGTCGTATTTCCTGCTCGGTTCGGGCCTCGCGGCCGCCGTGATGCTGTTGATGCTGCTCACGCGCAACGCGCGAATCATGAAGACGCTGCGCGTCGCGCTGCGCACCGCGAACAGCAACCGCGCGAAATATCAGCGCCTGTTCCTGCAAAACCCGCTGCCGATCTGGATCGTGGACGACGAGACCGGCTGCATCGTCGCGGTCAACGAGTCGGCCGTGAAGGCGTTCGGCTACGGCGAGGCGGAACTGCTGACGATGAGACTCGGCGTGTTGCGTTCCGAAGAGCGGCCGCAACTGCTCGACCCGGCGCTGGAGGCGCGCACGCTGTCCGACGACGGCGCGGTCGGCGTGTGGGACCACCGGACGAAGTCGGGTGCGCGGCTGTCGATGATCGTCCATCACCTGCATACCGACTTCGACGGACGCCGCGCGACGATGTGCGTGATGCTCGACATCACCGGACAACTGACCGCGCAGGCCGAACTGTTCCGCTCGATGCAGATGCTCGAACACGTGCTCGACCACATTCCGCAGGGCATCGCGTGGAAGGATTCGTCGCATCGTTACGTCGGCGGCAACGAGATCTATGCGCGCGACGCGGGCCTTGCGTCGCGGCGCGAACTGGCCGGCCTCACCGATGCCGATCTGCGCTGGGGCGACGACCCCGACGCAGTGCGCGCCGAGGACGTCGAGGTGATGGCCGGCGCACTCGTGAAGGAGCACGTCGAGCGCGCGGCGATCGCGGTGGACGGCAGCACCGTGTGGATCTCGGAGACGAAGCTGCCGCTCGTCGATCCGTCCGGCACCGGCGTCGGCGTGCTGACCGCGTACGACAACATCACGTCGCGCCGCAAGTCCGAACTCGCGCTCCGGCTCCAGGCGCGCGCGCTCGATGCGAGCATCAACGGCATCGTCATCGCGGAGGCGGACGACGGGCGCCACCCGATCACCTACGTGAACCGCGCGTTCGAGCGGATGACCGGGCTTACGTCTGCCGCGGTGGTCGGCCGCGACTTCGGCTCGCTGTTCGGCGACGGAGACGCGGAGAGCTGGAGCGGCGTGCGCGACGCGCTGAAGTCGGGCATCGACGCAAACGTGACGCTGAAGTGCGACCGGACCGACGGCACCACGTTCTGGAATCACGTGCTCGTCGCGCCGGTGCCCGATCCGAACGGGACCGTCACGCACCATGTCGGCGTGATGAGCGACGTGACGGACGTCGTTGCGTATCAGGCGCGGCTCAAGCACCAGGCGCGCTACGACTCGCTGACCGGCCTGCCGAACCGCACGCTGCTCGACGAACGGCTGGCCGCCGCGATCCAGCGCGCGGCGTCGACCGGCGATCACGTGTACGTGCTGTTCCTCGACCTCGACCACTTCAAGGAAGTGAACGACTCGCTCGGCCATCGTGTCGGGGACGCGCTGCTCACGCAGATCGCCGGCCGTGTGAGCGTGGTGATCGAGCCGTCCGACACCATCGCGCGCTACGGCGGCGACGAGTTCATCGTCGTGCTCGAACGCAGGCGCGGCGCGCCCGTCACGCCCCTGCTCGAAGGCCTGCTGGCCGTGATGGCCGCGCCAGCGCGCGTCGGCGAGCACGAACTGTTCATCGAGGCGAGCATCGGGGTCAGCACGTATCCGGGCGACGGCGCGGACGCCGACACGCTGATCCGCAACGCGGATGCCGCGATGTATCTCGCCAAGGCAAGCGGGCGCAACCAGTATCAGTTCTACCGGCCGGAGCTGAGCGAGTCGGCGGCCGCGCGCCTGCGGATGTCCACGCGGCTGCGCGTTGCGCTGCGCGACAGCGCGCTGACCGTGATGTACCAGCCGCAGTACGACATGTCCACCGGCCGGGTGGTCGGCGCGGAGGCGCTGCTGCGGTGGCACGACGCCGAGCTGGGCCACGTGTCGCCGGCCGTGTTCATTCCGGTCGCGGAGGATACGGGCCTGATTCGCGGGATCGGCGAGTGGGTGCTGCGCAAGGCGTGCGCGCAGGGCGCCGAGTGGAACTGCGGACCGCGCAGCGCGGTGCGGATTTCGGTGAACGTGTCGCCGTTGCAGTTCGAGCACAGTGATCTGCCGGCGGTCGTCGCGGATGCGCTGACCGAATCGGGGCTGGCGCCGGAGATGCTGGAACTCGAAGTGACCGAGGGCGCGCTGATGCGCAACGCGGATCACGCGGCGGGCGTGCTCGCGCAACTGCGGGAGATGGGCGTGCGGATCGCGATCGACGACTTCGGGACCGGCTATTCGAGCCTGAGCCACCTGAAGCGTTTCCCGGTGGACCGGATCAAGATCGATCGCGCGTTCATCAAGGAGATCGGCGCGGATTCGGAGACCGAGGCCATCACGCTTGCCGTTATCGCGATGGCGCGGGCGCTACGGTTCGACGTGATCGCGGAAGGCGTCGAGACGGAGACGCATCGGCGGTTCCTGCTCGATCACGGATGTGTCGAGGCGCAGGGGTTTTTGTACAGCCCGGCGGTGCGGGGGGACGCGCTGGAAGCGCTGATCGAGGGAGCGGAAATGACAAAGGGTTAGCCGAAGCTAACCCTTTGTTTTGAAGCTGGTGGCGAATCAGGGATTCGAACCCCGGACCTGCGGATTATGATTCCGTCGCTCTAACCGACTGAGCTAATTCGCCGAAAGAAGGCGAATTATGATGATGCTGACGGGGGCTGTCAACCCCCGTCAGCATCTTTTTTCATGCCCGGACTTTCTCGCCCGCCGCCCGTCCGTGTCGCAGCGGGGAGCGCAGATCCCCCGCGACAGAACCGGCCTGGCAGACCTCGCTCAATCCTGAGCGTAGATGTCCGAGTCCTTGGTCTCCTTCACGAACAGCATGCCGATCACGAACGTCACCAGCGCGATCACGATCGGATACCACAACCCCGAGTAAATGTTGCCCTGCGCCGCGACGATCGCGAACGCGGTCGCCGGCAGGAAGCCGCCGAACCAGCCGTTGCCCACGTGGTACGGCAGCGACATCGACGTGTAGCGGATCCGGGTCGGGAACATCTCGACCAGCATCGCCGCGATCGGCCCGTACACCATCGTCACGAAGATCACGAGGATCGTCAGGATCACCACCGTCATCGGCCAGTTCAGTTGCGCCGGGTCGGCCTTCAGCGGATAACCCGCCGCCTTCAGCGCGTCCGCGAACTGCTTGTCGAATGCCGCGCCGCGTTCCTTTGCATCGGCCGCATGGCCGATGAACGAGTCGATCACCGTGTCGCCGACCTTGATCTGCGCAACCGTGCCCGGAGGCGCGGCGACGTTCGAGTAGTTCAGGCCAGCCTTCGACAGCGCGCTCTTCGCGATGTCGCACGACGACGTGAACCGCGACGTGCCGACCGGATTGAACTGGAACGAGCACTCGGACGGATCGGCGATCACGACGATCGGCGCGCGCTGCGTCGCGGCTTCGAGCGCCGGGTTCGCGAAGTGCGTGAGCGCCTTGAACAGCGGGAAGTACGCGAGCGCCGCGATCAGGCAGCCGGCCATGATGATCGGCTTGCGGCCGATCCGGTCGGACAGCGCGCCGAACAGCAGGAAAAACGGCGTGCCGATGAGCAGCGCGAGCGCGATCAGGATGTTCGCGCTCGCGCCGTCGACCTTCAGCGTTTGCGTGAGGAAGAACAGCGAGTAGAACTGGCCCGTGTACCAGACCACGGCCTGGCCGGCCGTCAAGCCGAACAGCGCGAGAATCACGACCTTCAGGTTCTTCCACTGGCCGAACGCTTCGGTCAGCGGCGCCTTCGACACCTTGCCCTCGGCCTTGATCCGCTTGAACGCCGGCGACTCGTCGAGTTGCAGCCGGATCCACACGGACACCGCGAGCAGCAGGATCGACGCGACGAACGGGACGCGCCATGCCCATGCGCCGAACTGCTCTTCGCCGACGAACGTGCGCACGCCGAGGATCACGAGCAGCGACAGGAACAGGCCGAGCGTCGCGGTCGTCTGGATCCATGCGGTGTAGTAACCGCGGCGTCCGGCCGGCGCGTGCTCGGCGACGTAGGTCGCCGCGCCGCCGTATTCGCCGCCGAGCGCGAGGCCCTGCAACAGCCGCATCGCGATGAAGATCACCGGCGATGCAATGCCGATCGCCGCATAACCGGGCAGGAAACCGACGACGAACGTCGACAGGCCCATGATCACGATGGTCACGAGGAACGTGTGCTTGCGGCCGACGAGGTCGCCGAGCCGCCCGAACACGATCGCGCCGAACGGGCGCACCGCGAAGCCGGCGGCGAAGCCCAGCAGCGTGAAGATGAACCCGGCGGTCGGATTGACGCCGGAGAAAAAGCTCTTGCTGATGAAGGCCGCCAGCGAACCGGCCAGATAGAAGTCGTACCACTCGAACACGGTGCCGAGCGACGACGCGAAGATCACGCGCTTCTCGTCCTTCGTCATCGGCGCATGCGCTACTTGTCCGCCAACGGTTGCCATAAATGTCTCCGGTATTGATATGCGTGTGGCCCGCCGGGCGGGGCGGTCCTGCGGAGCATTATTGGAACGGAAACTTACGGGGTTCTGACGTGCCCGTCGGCAGCTCGCAAGTGGCGTGCGATGCAAAAACGTCTGCCAACGTCGTCTAGTTGGCTGCTTAACTCTGCGAACGGATCGTTACTGCGCGCGGCGAGCGAAACGATCCGGGCGTTTCCGGACGTCGTGTAAGGGAAAGTCCCATCCCTTCGCAGTCAGTTTTCGCGGCGCGTTACGTGCATTACGCGCGGTCCGCGCGCAGCCGCAGCGTGATCCTGACGAGCGTGCCGGCAAGACGCGGGCTCTGCTGATAGACGTTGTCGTCGATCGTCAGCGTGCCGCCGTGCATCGTCGCGATCTCGCGGACGATCGCGAGGCCTAGCCCGCTGCCGTCGCCGTCGCGGCCGAGAATCCGGTAGAAACGCTCGATCACGCGCTCGCGCTCGGCGGCCGGGATGCCGATGCCGGTATCCTCGACCTCCAGATGCGCGACGCCCGCGGCCGGCTCCGGCCGCACCCGCACGGTGATCCGCCCGCCCGCCGGCGTATAGCGGATCGCGTTGTCGATCAGGTTCGACAGCATCTCGCGCAGCATCACCGGATGGCCGTCGACTTCGACCGGCACGTCGTCGTCATCGGGGCCTTCGTAGCCGAGGTCCATCTGCTTCGCGAGCGCCGGCTGCACCCAGTCGCGCACCGCGTGGCGCGCGACTTCGGTTACGTCGACCGGCGTGAAGATCTGGCCGGACAGCCGGTTCTCCGCGCGCGCGAGCGCGAGCAGTTGCGTGACGAGGCGCGCCGCGTGCTCCGAACTCGTCGCGATCTGTTCGAGCGAGCGGTGTACTTCGGGCGACACGTCCTGGCGCAGCGCCAGTTCGGCCTGGGTGCGCAGGCCGGCGAGCGGTGTTTTCATCTGGTGCGCGGCGTCCGCGATGAAACGCTTCTGCAGTTCCATGTTCTGTTCGAGGCGCGTCAGCAGGTCGTTGAACGACGTGACGAGCGGCTCGATTTCGGGCGGCGCGCGGCGCGCTTCGAGCGGCGACAGGTCGTCGGGCCGGCGCGTGCGGATGTTCGTCTGCAGCGCGTGCAGCGGCGCGAGCCCGCGCGACAGCCCGAACCAGACGAGCAGGATCGCGAGCGGCAGGATCACGAACTGCGGCAGGATCACGCCCTTGATGATGTCGTTCGCGAGCTGGCGGCGCTTGTCGAGCGTCTCCGCGACCTGCACCAGCACCGGCTGCGCGCCGGCCGTGCGCGGCAACTCGACGGTCGTGTACGCGACGCGGATGTCGATGCCGTGCAGCGTGTCGTCGCGGAATTCGACGAGGCCAGGCGGCGGGCGATCCTCGTCGTGCGGCAGCGGCATGTCGCGGTCGCCGCCGATCAACTCGCCGCGCGTGCCGAGCACTTGGTAGAACACGCTGTCGATGTTGTCGGCACGCAGGAAGTCGCGCGTCGAGTCGGCGAGCGACAGCTCCGCGACGCCGTTCACCGGATGGATCTGCCGCGCGAGCACGTAGGCGTCGGTTTCGAGCGCGCGGTCGAACGGCCCGTTCGCGATCGACTTCGCGACCAGATAGGTGACGGCGATGCTCATCGGCCACAGCAGCAAAAGCGGCGCGAGCATCCAGTCGAGAATTTCGCCGAACAGCGAGCGCGGGCGCGCGTCGGCGGCGGCTTCGGTTTCGTCGGGCGGCGCGAACGGGTTCGCGTAGCGGGCGTCGCGCGCTTCGTCGTCGAGGGCGTCGGCTCCCGGCGTGTCGGCGCCGGAGGCCTTGGCTGGCCGGGCGGCATGCGCGGCGTGAGCGGGCTCGGCCATCGGCGTGGGCGCCTACTTGTAGTGGTGGCTCGCGGGCATCGCCGCCGGCGGCGCGTTCGGCAGCACGCCTTGCGGCGCGGCCGGCGCGGCGACGGTCGCGGCGGGCGGGCCGGCGGTTGCGCCAGCCGCGGTTGCGGCGGCCGTCCCGGCCGGCGGTTCTTTTTCGAGGCAGTAGCCGAGGCCGCGCACGGTGACGATCCGCACACCGCCCGCTTCGAGCTTCTTGCGCAGCCGGTGGACGTAGACCTCGATCGCGTTGTTGCTGACTTCCTCGCCCCATTCGCACAGGTGATCGACGAGTTGCTCCTTCGACACGAGCCGGCCGAGCCGTTGCAGCAGCACTTCGAGCAGGCCGAGTTCGCGCGCGGACAAATCGAGCACCTGGTCGTTGATCCGCGCGATCCGCCCGACCTGATCGAACGACAGCGCGCCGTGTCGCACGACGGTCGGGCCGCCGCCCGCGCCGCGCCGGGTCAGCGCGCGCACGCGCGCTTCGAGTTCGTTCAGCGCGAACGGCTTCGCCATGTAGTCGTCGGCGCCGAGGTCGAGGCCCTTCACGCGCTCGTCGACGCTGTCAGCGGCCGTGAGGATCAGCACCGGCAGGTTCGAGTTCCGCGCGCGCAGGCGGCGCAGCACTTCGAGGCCGGGCATTTTCGGCAGTCCGAGATCGAGGATCAGCAGGTCGAACGCCTGCATCGACAGCGCGGCGTCGGCTTCGATGCCGTTCTTCACGTGATCAACGGCATAGCCCGACTGGCGGAGTGATCGGACGAGTCCGTCCGCGAGTATGCTGTCGTCTTCGGCAATGAGAATTCGCATGATGATGCGCCAGCGTCGCTGTGGCCGGCGCCGTGCTGGGCGGCGCGCAGCGGTCTCCTGAGGATTCGTGGCCGCGGCAGCCCGGGTGGGCCGCGTGTCATCTCGCGCGGCGGTTCGCCGGGGCTTGCCAAAACCACTGTTTTTTTATACAGTGTCTGCGTTCGTGCGCGCGGCGGGTGGAAAGTGCCGCGCACCTGCCTCAGACGCCGTTCATCATAGCAAAGGACGATTCATGGAAGATAGCAAGAAAGGCTCGGCTGGACTGACTGCTGAAAAGGGCAAGGCGCTCGCCGCCGCGCTCGCGCAGATCGAAAAGCAGTTCGGCAAGGGGTCGATCATGCGGCTCGGCGACGGCGAGGCAGTCGAAGACATTCAGGTCGTGTCCACCGGCTCGCTCGGCCTCGACATCGCGCTCGGCGTCGGCGGCCTGCCGCGCGGCCGGGTGGTCGAGATCTACGGTCCGGAATCGTCGGGCAAGACCACGCTCACGCTGCAGGTGATCGCCGAAATGCAGAAACTCGGCGGCACGGCGGCGTTCATCGACGCGGAACACGCGCTCGACGTGCAGTACGCGTCGAAGCTCGGCGTGAACGTGCCGGAACTGCTGATCTCGCAGCCGGACACCGGCGAGCAGGCGCTCGAAATCACCGACGCGCTGGTGCGCTCGGGCTCGATCGACATGATCGTGATCGACTCGGTCGCGGCGCTCGTGCCGAAGGCGGAAATCGAAGGCGAAATGGGCGATTCGCTGCCGGGCCTGCAGGCGCGGCTGATGTCGCAGGCGCTGCGCAAGCTGACCGGCACGATCAAGAAAACGAACTGCATGGTCATCTTCATCAACCAGATCCGGATGAAGATCGGCGTGATGTTCGGCAACCCGGAAACCACGACGGGCGGCAATGCACTGAAGTTCTACGCGTCGGTGCGTCTCGACATCCGCCGGATCGGCTCGATCAAGAAGAACGACGAGGTGATCGGCAGCGAAACGCGGGTGAAGGTCGTCAAGAACAAGGTGGCGCCGCCGTTCCGCGAGGCGGTGTTCGACATCCTGTACGGCGAGGGCATCTCGCGCCAGGGCGAAGTCATCGACCTCGGCGTGCAGGCGAAGATCGTCGACAAGGCGGGCGCCTGGTACAGCTACAACGGCGAGCGCATCGGCCAGGGCAAGGACAACGCGCGTGAATTCCTGCGCGAGAATCCGGACATCGCGCGCGAGATCGAGAACCGCATCCGCGAATCGCTGGGTGTCAGCGCGATGCCGGCGGGCGCCGTGACGGACGGCGGCGTCGAAGTCGCGGGCGAAGAAGAGTAATCCGCTCGTGATCCGCAAGGGCTGGTCCGCGCCGGTGGCGCCTGTGTCAGGCGAAACGGCCGAGGCTGGTCCGCGCGGTGAGCCGCGCGATGTTCGCGATCCTTTCGACGACATCGACGAAACCCATCCTGACGCGCGTGCGGACGGCGAAACGCGCACGTCGAGTTCGCGGGCTTCGCGGCGCTCTCCTTTCTCCACCGGCCGGCGCGCTGCGGAAGGCGATGTTTTCGAGCGTGATTCCGAGTCCGGCTCTTCGGCTGCGCGCCGGTCCGCTTCCGATGCCCAACGTCCCGGCCGTTCGCTGAAAGGCCGCGCGCTCGCCTATCTGTCGCGCCGCGAATACAGCCGGGCGGAGCTGTCCCGCAAGCTGGTGCCGTTCGCCGAAGACGCCGACGCGCTGGAGGCGTTGCTCGACGCGCTCGTCCGCGACGGCTGGCTGTCCGACACGCGGTTCGCGGAAAGCGTCGTCCACCGGCGCGCAGCGCGCTCCGGCGCGAACCGGATCGTCAGCGAACTGAAGCGCCACGCGGTCGGCGACGCTCTGATCGAGCAGATAGACGCCCAGTTGCGCGAAACCGAGCTTGTCCGGGCGCAGGCGGTGTGGCGCAAGAAGTACGGTCAACTGCCGGCGACGCCGGCCGAACGGGCGCGGCAGGCGCGGTTTCTGGCGGCGCGGGGTTTTTCGCTCGCAATCATCGGAAAGATTCTGAAAGGCATCGACGACTGGGCGGACGGCTGACGGGCCGCCGGGAAGCCCCTGCGGCGCCTGCGACTTCGGGCTGTCTCGAAAACCCGATATGCTAAAATCAAACGGTTTTCCAATCCGGTCTTACCTCAAGCATGCCGCTTCCCCAGCCTGTGTCCCGCCAGCTGCGTCACCAGCGCGCAATCCGGGCGGTCGCATACGAGCGGGAGGACGGCCTGTGGGACATCGACGCGTGCCTGACCGACCAT
Source organism: Paraburkholderia caballeronis (assembly GCF_900104845.1). NCBI lineage: Bacteria > Pseudomonadati > Pseudomonadota > Betaproteobacteria > Burkholderiales > Burkholderiaceae > Paraburkholderia > Paraburkholderia caballeronis. The sequence continues at coordinate 951,214 of NZ_FNSR01000001.1, forward strand.
AAGCCACGCGACGTGCTGCTCGGCGGCGGTGTCCGCCCTAATGGCCTGCCGATCCATGAACTCTGGCTTCGCATCACGATCGATCGCAAGCTCAATGTCGTCGACGCGCACGCGTCGTCCGACTGGGTGCCGTATGACGGTCAGTGCCAGAACGCCAATCCCGCCTATCGTGCCCTTATCGGGCTCAATCTCCTGCAGAATTTCCGCCGCGAAGCGGGCCGGCTCCTCGCCGGCACGGTCGGCTGCACGCACCTCACGGAGCTGTGCGGCGTGCTGCCGACCGCCGCGATCCAGGCGTTCGCCGGGGAAGTGTGGGATTCCCGGAACGGATCGCCGGGCGGCAAGTCCGGACCGGAGATCGGCAAGACGGCCGGCGGCAGCCCGTCCGCCGGCGACACGCCGCCTTTCCAGTTGGGTCGCTGCCACGCGCTGCGGTTCGACGGCGAGGCGGTTCAGCAGTTTTACCCGCGCTGGTATGGCCATGTGCCGCGTTCGATCGAACGCGGCACAGACGAAGCCGGCTTGCGCACCGAGTGCAGCCCGAGCCGTGACGGCGGGGCGGATGCTCGGCGCGCATGAACAAAGACAGCGGAATCGAAGTTCAATCCAACTCTCAGACTGAAGGGAATCACGCATGAAGATTCACGAGTACCAGGGTAAGGAAATCCTGCGGAAATTCGGAGTCGCGGTACCGCGCGGCACGCCGGTGTTCTCGGTGGACGACGCGGTCAAGGCCGCTGAAGAGCTGGGCGGCCCGGTCTGGGTCGTCAAGGCGCAGATCCACGCGGGTGGCCGCGGCAAGGGCGGTGGCGTGAAGGTCGCGAAGTCGCTGGACCAGGTCCGCGAATACGCGAACCAGATCCTCGGCATGCAGCTCGTCACGCATCAGACGGGTGCGGAAGGCCAGAAGGTCAACCGCCTGCTGATCGAAGAAGGCGCGGACATCAAGAAGGAACTGTATGTCGGCCTCGTGATCGACCGCGTGTCGCAGAAGGTCGTCGTGATGGGTTCGAGCGAAGGCGGCATGGACATCGAAGAAGTCGCCGCGAAGACGCCGGAAGCGATCCACAAGGTCGCCGTCGATCCGTCGAAGGGTCTGCAGGATGCGGAAGCCGACGATCTCGCGAAGAAGATCGGCGTGCCGGACGCATCGATCCCGCAGGCTCGCGCGATTCTGCAAGGTCTGTACAAGGCGTTCTGGGAAACCGACGCGTCGCTCGCCGAAATCAACCCGCTGATCCTGACCGGCGACGGCAAGGTGATCGCGCTCGACGCGAAGTTCAACTTCGACTCGAACGCGCTGTTCCGTCATCCGGAAATCGTCGCGTACCGCGATCTGGACGAAGAAGATCCGGCTGAAGTCGAAGCGTCGAAGTTCGACCTCGCGTACATCTCGCTCGACGGCAACATCGGCTGCCTCGTGAACGGCGCGGGCCTCGCGATGGCGACGATGGACACGATCAAACTGTTCGGCGGCGAACCGGCGAACTTCCTCGACGTCGGCGGCGGCGCGACGACCGAGAAGGTCACCGAGGCGTTCAAGCTGATGCTGAAGAACCCGGGCCTGAAGGCGATCCTCGTGAACATCTTCGGCGGCATCATGCGCTGCGACGTGATCGCCGAAGGCGTGATCGCCGCGTCGAAGGCGGTGGACCTGAAGGTGCCGCTCGTCGTGCGCATGAAGGGCACGAACGAAGAGCTCGGCAAGAAGATGCTCGCCGATTCCGGCCTGCCGATCATCTCGGCGGACAGCATGGAAGAGGCTGCGCAGAAGGTCGTCGCGGCCGCCGAAGGCAAGTAAGGCGCTTATCACCGGATACGAATGGCGGCGCGATGGCGCGCGGACTGCTCGCAGCGATGCAGTCCGTGCGACGCGCGACGCCAAACGAACAGAGGTCAATACATGTCGATTCTGATCAACAAAGACACCAAGGTCATCACGCAGGGCATCACCGGCAAGACCGGTCAGTTCCATACCCGTGCGTGCCGTGAGTACGCGAACGGCCGCGAGGCGTTTGTCGCCGGCGTGAACCCGAAGAAAGCCGGCGAAGACTTCGAAGGCATTCCGATCTACGCGAGCGTGAAGGAAGCGAAGGCCGAGACCGGCGCGACCGTGTCGGTCATCTACGTGCCGCCGGCGGGCGCGGCTGCTGCGATCTGGGAAGCGGTCGAAGCCGACCTCGACCTCGCGATCTGCATCACCGAAGGCATTCCGGTTCGCGACATGATCGAAGTGAAGGACCGCATGCGTCGCGAAGGCCGCAAGACGCTGCTGCTCGGGCCGAACTGCCCGGGCACGATCACGCCGGACGAACTGAAGATCGGCATCATGCCGGGCCACATCCACCGCAAGGGCCGCATCGGCGTCGTGTCGCGCTCGGGCACGCTGACGTACGAAGCGGTCGGCCAACTGACGGCGCTCGGCCTCGGCCAGTCGTCGGCGGTCGGTATCGGCGGCGACCCGATCAACGGTCTGAAGCACATCGACGTGATGAAGATGTTCAACGACGATCCGGACACGGACGCCGTCATCATGATCGGCGAGATCGGCGGTCCGGACGAAGCGAACGCCGCTTACTGGATCAAGGACAACATGAAGAAGCCGGTCGTCGGCTTCATCGCGGGTGTCACCGCGCCTCCGGGCAAGCGGATGGGCCACGCCGGCGCGCTGATCTCGGGTGGTGCTGACACCGCCGAAGCGAAGCTGGAAATCATGGAAGCGTGCGGCATCAAGGTCACGAAGAACCCGTCCGAGATGGGCCGCCTGCTGAAGTCGGTGCTGTAACAACGGCGAAGGACGGCCAGCGCGAGCGCCGGCCGTTTTTTTGCTATGCTTTCGGAATCCTTTCTCAAGGGTTCCGACCAGAAGCGAGGAGCGCGTGAAAGCCTCCTCGCTTTTTTATTGCCCCGTCTTTTTGCACGGTTCCGGCCGCCAACCCACATCGCCGTTTATGTTCGAGTTCCTTTCGACGCTCCACTGGGGCGCAGTCTTCCAGATCATCGTCATCGACATCCTGCTCGGCGGCGACAACGCGGTCGTGATCGCGCTCGCGTGTCGCGATCTGCCCGCGCAGCAGCGCCTGCGCGGGATCCTGTGGGGGACGGCCGGCGCGATCGCGCTGCGCGTCGCACTGATCGCGTTCGCGGTGGTGCTGCTGAACGTGCCGCTGCTGAAGTTCGCGGGCGGTCTGCTGCTGCTGTGGATCGGCGTGCGGCTGCTCGCGCCCGCGCATCTCGAACACGCGAACGTGAAGCCGGCGGACAAGCTGATCGGCGCGATCAAGACGATCATCGTCGCGGATGCGGTGATGAGCCTCGACAACGTCATCGCGATCGCGGGCGCGGCCGAGGCAGCCGATCCGCAGCATCGGATCGCGCTCGTGATCTTCGGGCTGATGGTCAGCATTCCGCTGATCGTGTGGGGCAGCCAGTTGGTGCTGAAGCTGCTCGATCGTTTCCCGATCGTCGTCACGCTCGGCGCCGCGCTGCTCGGCTGGATCGCGGGCGGGCTGATCGTCAACGACCCGGCCGGCGACCGCTGGCCGCTGCTCGACACGCCGGCCGCCGAATATGGGATGAGCATCGCGGGTGCGGTGTTCGTCGTCGCGCTCGGTCATCTGCTGAAGCGGCGCAATGCGCGCCGCGCGGCGGCGCACCCGGCCGAGCCGCAGTGAGCATTCGGCGCGCGTCTACTCTGACAGTCGCGCGCCTACATCTTGAGGCCGACTGCGCAGCGCACGACGCGGCCGTTACGATCGAAACGCCGGTCCACTCTCGGGCCGGCGTTTTTGGCTTCAGGAGCCCTGGAAATGATCGTAACCGCTGTCGGACCGACCCCGCCGTTGCCGCGCTGGCTGATGCGCTTTGCCCGTCGCTGGCTGCCGAGGGGGTTCACGTTGATCGAACTGATGATCGTGCTCGCGATCGTCGGTGTGATCGCCGCTTACGCGATCCCCGCGTATCAGGACTATCTCGCGCGCAGCCGGGTCGGCGAGGGGCTGTCGCTCGCGTCGTCGGCGCGGCTCGCGGTGGCCGAGAACGCGGCGAGCGGCAATGCGTTCGGAGCGGGTTACTCGACGCCGCCTTCGACGCGCAACGTGGACTCGATCCAGATCGACGACACGACCGGCCAGATCGCGATCGCCTTCACGACCCGCGTCGCGCCGGCCGGCTCGAATACGCTGGTGCTCGTGCCGTCGGTGCCGGACAACGCGGACGCGCCGACCGCGCGCGTCGCGCTCGCGCAGGGCACCGTGCAGGGCGGGGCGATCACGTGGGAATGCTTCACGGGAGGCAAGTCCGCGTCGTCGCTCGGCGCGCCGGGCTCGGGGCCGATGCCCGCCGATGCGGCGACGCTGCCGTCGAATCTCGCGCCGCCGGAGTGTCGCGCATAGCGGGACGCCTGGTGTGGCTGTGGGGGCGAGGCCGTGCGGCGCAGCGAGCGGAATCGCGAATCGATGACGCGAAAGGCGGGAGAGCAACGGAACGACGGGAAGCAGGCTCGCGCCGGAACGCGACCGGCCTGGGCCGCACAGACGCGGAAAAGTTTTGTATAGTGCGCCGGTTCCCGACGTTCCCGGTTCTCCATGCCTTCATCCTTTGCGCGCTACCTTACATTCATCCTGCTGGCCGCCGCGTTTACGCTGCCGTACGCAGTTCCGAACCACACGTACCCGATTCCGACGTTCTATGCCGAGTTCACCGCGCTGACGACGCATCTGCTCGTCGGCGCGGCCGTGCTGCTGCTCGTGCGGTCCGCGCGTCCGGTCGTGCCGTTCGCGTCGCCGCGGGTCGCGCTGGTGCCGCTCGGGTTCGGGCTGCTGCTGATCGCGCAGACGATCGTGCTGCCGGTCGCGATGCCCGCGATGAACTGGCTCGGCGCCGGTTATCTGCTCGCGGCGCTGATGGCGACGCATGCCGGTTATGGGATCGCGCGCACGCAGCAGGTGCCGGCGGCGATGCGCTGGATCGCGTTTGCATTGCTGTTCGGCGGCGTGTTCTCGGTGGGCTGCCAGATCGTCCAGCTGTTTCACTGGGAGAAGATCGTCACGCCGTTCGTCGTCGCGTACAACTTCACGGTCGAGCGGCGGCCGTTCGGCAACATGGCGCAGGCGAACCACCTCGCGACCTACATCGCGTTCGCGGTCGCCGCCGCGCTGTACCTCGTGCAGACGCGGCGGCTCAACGTGCTGCTGTGGCTGGTGCTGTCGGCGGTGTTCTCGGGCGGGCTCGCGCTGACGGTGTCGCGCGGACCGTGGTTGCAGATCGCGGTGATCGTCGTCGCCGGTTTCTGGATGGCGCTCGTCGGTGCGGGACATGACGGCAGCCGTCGACGCGACGCGCGCGCGTGGCTGCTGCCGATCGTGCTGCTCGCGATCTTTGTCGCGGTGAACGCGTTCGTGCGCTGGGCCAACATCCGCTACGACCTGCAACTGGACCAGTCGGCCGCCGACCGCTTCAAGGACGCCGGCCAGATCGCGCCGCGCATCGCGCTGTGGCGCTATGGCCTGACGATGTTCAAGACGCACCCGCTGCTGGGCGTCGGCTGGGGCGATTTTCCGATCCATCAGTTCGAACTGGTGAAGGCGCTCGGCGGCGTCGAGATCGCGAACAACGCGCACGACATCTTCATCGACCTGCTCGCGAAGACCGGGCTGATCGGCATCGCGATCGCGGTGCTCGGCCTCGTCGCGTGGTTCGTGCGCGCGCTGCGCGTGCCGCACGCGCCGGAACGCGTGTTCGGCTTCGCGCTGATCGGCGCGCTCGTGATGCACGCGCTGGTCGAATATCCGCAGCAGTATCTGTTTTTCCTGCTGCCGGCGATGTTCCTGTTCGGCCTGCTCGAAGGCCGGCCGCTGCGGTTCGTGCCGCCGCGCGTGTCGGCGGCCGTGTATGCGGTACTCGTGCTCGGCGGGCTTGCGTCGCTATATCCGGTGCTGCGCGACTACAACCGCTCCGAGGTGCTGTATTACGGTTCGCATCCGGCCGAGCAATACGGCAATGCGCCGTCGTTCCTGTTCCAGCCGTGGGGCGACTACGGGATGGCCACGCTGCTGCCGATGACGGCCGACAACCTGCCGATGAAGCTCGCCGCGCACGAACGCGCGATCGCGCTGCTGCCCGGCGAGACGGTGTTGCGCCGTTATGCCGTGTTGCAGGCGTTGAGCGGCGATACGGCCGGCGCGTTCGACACGATGGACCGGCTGAAGATTTTCTCGACCGAACTGCACGACTGGCCGACGCAGTTGTCGGCGGTGTACGGGCTCGTCGACGAACACAAGTCGCTGGCCGCGTTCAAGGCGGAACTGGTGAAGCGGTATGGCACGGCGCCGGCGCAGTCGGACGACGAAGAAGAGGACGACGACGATTCCGATTGATGGAACGCCGCCCGCGCGGCACGCGAATCGATGCGACAGGCCGGCGGGCGATCGCCGGTCCGTTTGTCGATCAAAGCCGCGAATACTTGGTCGACACGCCTTTCGCCTTGTCGACCGGATAGCGTTCGCCGTTCAGCTTGAGTTTTTCGGCGGCCGCATCGAGCAGATCGAAGCCGGCCGTGTGCGCGACGAGCATCAGATACAGCAGCACGTCGGCGCACTCGTGTTCGACGTTCCTGCGCTGCGCGGGATCGCGCAGCATCGCGTCGATGTCCGCATCCGTCTTCCACTGCACCGTCTCCAGCAGTTCGCCGGCTTCGATCGTCGTCGATACGATCAGATTGCGCAGTGTGTGGAATTGCTGCCAGTCGCGGGCGTCGCGAAAAGCCAGTAGTTGCTTGAGCAGGTCGTCGTGGGTCATGGCGCGGCCGGAAAGAAAGGGTTTTTCGCGGGACGATGCGGCTCGGATCGGATCGCGTAATCAGCCTTGCGCCACCCAATCCCCCGACTTCCCGCCATGTTTTTCCATCACCTTCACGTCGGTGATGGTCATCCCGCGATCGACGGCCTTGCACATGTCGTAGACCGTCAGCAAGCCGACCTGCACCGCGGTCAGCGCCTCCATCTCGACGCCGGTGCGCCCGAACGTCTCGACCTGCGCGGTGCAGTGCACGGCCGACTGCGCTTCGTCCAGCGCGAAATCGACCTTCACGCGCGTCAGCGCGAGCGGATGGCACAGCGGGATCAGGTCGGCGGTGCGCTTCGCGCCCTGGATCGCGGCGATCCGCGCGACGCCGATCACGTCGCCTTTTTTCGCGTGGCCGTCGCGGATCAGCGCGAACGTCGCGGGCAGCATGCGGATCGAGCCGCGTGCGACTGCGATGCGCTTCGTCTCCGACTTGTCGCCGACGTCGACCATGTGCGCGTCGCCGGCTGCATCGAAATGGGTGAGTTCGGGCATGTTGGGTCTCCGTCGAGGGCGCCTATCATAGCAGCGCCATGGCGGCGCCGCGCCGCCGGCGATGCCGCGCGCAGGGGCTGTCGCCGCGCGCGGAGCCGACGTGTCGCTGTCGCCGCATCGAAAGTATCGGGCTACAGTCGGGCTACAATCCGTAAGCGGTTGTCCGGTCGCACGGCGCGCGCCCGGGTGCGGCGCCGATTGTCTGCTTCCCCGATCCTGTCTCAATGCGTGTGAAACGGCTGCTTGCTGCATGGTTGTGCGCATCGCTCGCGGTGCCGTCCGGCGCGTTCGCGCAGCGGCCGGCCGGTGCGCCGGCCGCATCCGGCGCGGCGCCGGTGCTCGCGCCCGGCGACGCATCGCTGCTGCCGGGCCAGCCGGCGCTCGTCAGCGGCCCGCTCGACGACGACACCGACATCCCGCTGCCCGGTTCGATCGCGCCGGGCGTGTTCGGCACCTACGGCGGCGCGCAGAGCCGCTTCTCGGGCCAGCCGGGCAGCCGCGCGAACGACAGTCTGCGCGCGCTGTCATGGGTGCCGCAACTACCCGATCTCGGCGACGGCTCCGGCGGCTCGCTGACGCCGCAGGCCGAGCGCCGGATCGGCGAGCGCGTGATGCGCGAGATCCGCACCGATCCCGATTACGTCGGCGACTGGCTCGTGCGCGACTACCTGAATTCGGTCGCGGCGAAGCTGTCGGCGGCGGCGAGCGCGCAGTTCGTCGGCGGCTATCGTCCGGACTTCGATCTGTTCGCGATGCGCGACGGGCAGATCAACGCGTTCTCGCTGCCGGGCGGCTTCATCGGCGTGAACACCGGGCTCATCGTCGCGACGCAGACCGAGTCCGAACTGGCGTCGGTGCTCGCGCACGAGATGGGCCACGTATTGCAGCGGCATATCGCGCGGATGCTCGCGCAGAACGACCGCAACGGCTACACCGCGCTCGCGGGAATGCTGCTCGGCGTGCTGGCCGGCGTGCTCGCGCGCAGCGGCGACCTCGGCAGCGCGATCGCGATCGGCGGTCAGGCGTATGCGGTTGACAGCCAGTTGCGCTTCTCGCGCGCGGCCGAGCACGAGGCGGACCGCGTCGGTTTCCAGTTGCTGAACGGCGCGGGTTACGACCCGTACGGGATGGTCGCGTTCTTCGAGCGGCTCGACCGCGCGTCGATGGGCGACGCGGGCGTCCCAGCGTATGCGCGCACGCACCCGCTGACAGTCGAACGGATCGCGGACATGGAGGATCGCGCGCGCCGCACGTCGTACCGGCAGCCGCGCCAGGCGCCCGAGTACGCGTTCGTGCGCGCGCGCGTGCGGGTGTTGCAGGACCGCTCGCGCACCGACCATCTCGACCAGATCGCGCGGCTGCGCTCGGAGATCGAGGACCGCACGGCGGTGAACGTCGCGGCGAACTGGTATGGGATCGCGTTCGCGCAGATGCTGATCGAGCGTTACGACGACGCGGCCGCGTCGCTCGCGAACGCGCGCCAGGCGTTCGTCGCGTTCGAATCCGAAGAGGGCGCGAGCGTGCGCAGTTCGCCCAGTCTCGACGTGCTCGCGGCCGACATCGCGCGCCGCGCGGGCCGCAACGACGACGCGGTGCAACTCGCGACGGCGGCGCGCCGCGCGTGGCCGGATTCGCACGCGGCGACCGACGCGCTGCTGCAATCGCTGCTCGGCGCGCGGAAGTTCGCGCAGGCGCAGGCGCTCGCGCTGCACGAAACGCAGGCGGAGCCGTCGCAGCCCGCGTGGTGGCAGTATCTCGCGCAGGCGAGCGTCGGGGTGGGCGACGGGCTCGCGCAGCGCCGCGCGCTCGCGGAGAAGTTCGCGCTCGACGGCGCGTGGCCGTCCGCGATCCGGCAGTTGAAGGAAGCGCGCGACATGAAGACGGTCGGCTACTACGACCTGTCGAAGATCGATGCGCGGCTGCACGAGTTCGAGACGCGCTACAAGGAAGAGCGCGAGGACGAGAAGGACCGGGGGTGACGCGGGGCGGCGTTAGCCGTGTTGCGCCGCGTCGGCGGGGCTTGCAACGAACCCGAACCGCTTCGCCACTTCATCGCGCAGCACCGGCTGCAAGCTCAGCGCGACGTCCTCGCGCCAGTGGAACGTGCCGCCGCTGCCATCGTCCGCGAGTTCCGCATGTTCCGAGAACAGTCCGAGATCGTGATCGTGCAGCACTGCGATGCGCTCCGGCGTCGAACCGTCCGCGAACAGCACGCTGCCCGCGTCGTCGACGAACGCGGCGGCCGGCACGAACGGCTGGCCGGTCTGGTCGGTGAACACGGGCAGACCGCCGTCGTCGCGCGACAGCCGCACGACCCACGGCGTGTATTCGAGTTCGACGTACACGCGCTGCGGCCCGTTCTGGAAGAACCACTGGCCGTCGTCGTCGCATTCGTAGTTGCGGTTGATGAAGCCGAGCAGCGCCGCATGGCGGATCGGCGTGCCGGGCGCGCGCTGCGCCTGCGCGGCCTCGTCGCGCATGCGCCAGTTGCCGCGCGCGTCGAGCCGCAGCCAGCCGGTGCAGTGCGGCACGTTCGGCCAGCGCGCGAGCGCCTGTTTGACGATCTCATCCATGCTGGACGAACGGCGCGAAATAACCGAGCACGCGTTGCGTGAGCCACTGGTAGCGGCCCGGGAACGGCCCGGTCATGAAGCCGACATGGCCGCCGTGCTTCGGCTGGTCGAGTTCGATGGCCGGACCGACGTCGGCGCGCGCGGGCAGCACGCGGCCGGGCAGGAACGGATCGTTGCGCGCGTTCAGCACGAGCGTCGGCACGACGATCTCGCCGAGCAGCGGCCGCACGGTCGCGCGCGTCCAGTAGTCGTGCGCGTTGCGAAAGCCGTGCAGCGGCGCGGTGACGACGTCGTCGAACTCGAACATCGTGCGGCTCGCGAGCATCGCCTGCGGATCGAACAGGCCCGGGTACTGTTCGAGCTTGCGCATCGCCTTCACCTTCAGCGTCTTCAGGAAGCTGCGCGTGTACACCATGCCGAAGCCGCGCGACAGCATTGCGCCGCCCGCGTGCACGTCGAGCGGCGCGGAGATCGCGGCGGCGGCGGCCACGACCGACGCCTCCTCGCGGCGCTGCGCGAGCCAGTGCAGCAGCACGTTGCCGCCGAGCGACACGCCCGCCGCGACGACCGGCCCGCGATGCTGGGCGGCGAGCCGGCGCAGCACCCAGTCGACTTCGTTCGCGTCGGCGAGGTGATAGAAGCGCGGCAGCAGGTTCAGCGGGCCGCTGCAACTGCGGAAGTGCGGGATCACCGCATGCCAGCCGCGCGCCTGGGCGGCGGCGGTCAACGCGCGCGCATAGTGCGAGCCGGAGCCGCCTTCGAGCCCATGGAACAGCACGAAGAGCGGCGCGTCCGGCGGCGGCGCGGGCGTGGCCGCGTCGTTCGCCCAGTCGAGTTCGATGAAGTCGCCGTCCGGCGTGTCCCAGCGTTCGCGCCGGTAGGCGACGTCCGGCAGCCTGGAGAACAGCGCCGGCACGATGGTCTGCGCGTGCGGGCCGACGAGCCACAGCGGCGCGCGGTACGACGGCGCGGATGCGGGACGGTGCGGCGCGGTCTGCCTCGGCTCGCCTGCGTCCGGCGACGCGCCGCGACCGGACGGATTCTGCTGCATGGTGCTCATGCCCGCGTCACCCGCCGCGCACGCTCAGTGCAGCGCGCCCGCGCCATGGCGCAGTTTCGCCGCGAACTGGCTCGCGGCCGAATCGGGCATCCGGCTCGCGTGGATGTGCGCGATTCGCCATTCGCCGCGCTCGTGCACCATCACGTAGGTCGTGAACACCATCGTCGGCACCGCGGCCGGATCGACCGGCCGGTGTGCTTCCGCGATCGCATAAACGACGGTGCCGAGACTGTCGTACACGCGGATGTCGAGCGGCTCGATCGACACCGGCGCCGCTTCGAGCTGCGACGCGAGACCCGAGCGGATGTTCGACAGCCCATGCAGATGCGAGCCGTCCGGGCAGATGCAGCTGACGAACTCCTCGTCGATCCACAAGCCCATCAAGGTGTCGATGTTCACTTCCGCAACGGCCTGGTAATACGCGTTGAGAGTGTCCGCTGCGGCTTCGAAGATGTGGGCAAAACGTGGCATGGCTCGTCGGTCTGATAGCGCGCGAAGGCGCGGGTTGTCTTGCGGGCCGGCAGTCGGGGTCGGCCCGGCCGCGTCGCGGATGCGCGCGGGCGGCCGGGCGGCGCGCCGCGCGAATTCCATCTCCGCGGCCGGCGCGCGTGGAGCGCCTAGCGTTGCGCGAGCAGCATGCCGCGCAGATCGCCGAACACCTGCGCCGCGCTTAGCTCGCGCAGGCAGTTCAGATGGCCGAGCGGGCATTCGCGCTGAAAACAGGGACTGCAATCGAGATGCAGCCATTGTACCTTTGCAAGCTCGGACAAGGGCGGCGTGTGGCGCGGATCCGTCGAGCCGTACACCGCGACGAGCGGCCGGCGCAGCGCGGCCGCGACGTGCATCAGCCCCGAATCGTTGGTGACCACCGCGCTCGCGCGCGAGATCAGCGCGCAGGCTTCGCCAAGCGCGGTCTGTCCGCACAGGTTGCGCACGTTCGACGCGCGTTCCGCGATCGCCTGCGCGAGCGGCGCGTCCTTCGGCGAGCCGAGCGCGACGATCTTCGCGTACGGGAACGACTGGCCGACGAGTTGCGCAAGCTCCGCGAAGTGTTCGGGCGGCCAGCGTTTCGCGGGGCCGTATTCGGCGCCGGGGCAGAACACGAGGAGCGGCACGCGGGTGTCGAGGTTGAAGCGCGCCGACACGCGCGACGCCTCGTTCGGGTCCGTGTCGAGACGCGGCATCGGCAGGTCGTCGGGCACGGTCGCGCCCGGCGCGTAGGCGAGCGCCGCGTAGTGGCGGATCATCGGCGGCCGCTCGTCCTTCGGCGGATTCGCGTGGCGCACGTTCAGAAGGCCGTAGCGGTTCTCGCCGGTGTAGCCGATCCGCAGCGGAATGTGCGCGAGCCACGGGATCAACGCGGACTTCAGCGAGTTCGGCAGCACATAGGCGGCGTCGTAACCGACGTCGCGCAGGTCGCCCGCAAGCTGCCAGCGGCGCAGCAGTTGCAGCTTGCCGTGCGCGAGATCGGTCGCGTACACGTCGCGGATTTCGGGCATCCGTTCGAGCACGGGCGCGACCCACGTCGGCGCGATCGCGTCGATCGCGATGCGCGGATGCAATTTCACGAGCCGCGACAGGAGCGGCTGCGCCATCAGTGCGTCACCGATCCAGTTCGGTGCGATTACCAGCGCGCGGCGCATCGGGTGTCTGTGTCAGGAAGTCGAGGAGGCTCCGCGCGGCGACGCGCGGAACGCGGTTGTTCGGAACAGCGGTCCGCCGGCCGCGCGCAGGCGGCAGACGAAACAGGAAATGACCGGGGGTGCCGATGCGGGCCGGCCGCGGCGCGCGACAGCGCGCACGATGCGGCGGCGCTGCCGTGCGGCGACGGATGACCCAGTTGCGGGCCACGCGCGACGACGCGCGGCGAGCGTGCGTCGGTCGTCAATGGCCGTGCAGCACTTCGCCGTCGCGCAGCTTGTAGCGCGTGCCGCAATACGGGCAGCGCGCCTCGCCGTGCGTGACGTCGATGAACACGCGCGGGTGCATGCTCCAGCGCGGCATCGACGGGTTCGGGCAGTAAGCGGGCAGGTCTTTGGCCGACAGTTCGACCAGCGGCATTTCCTTGATTTCGCTCATGAGGATCAGTCTCGTTGTAGCTGTGGGGACGCGGCGTTCGTGCGCCGCGTGCGCCTTCGCATGCGGGTTCGCCGGACGCTCAGACCTTCGTCAGCCAGTGCGCGTACTTGTCGCTCTTGCCGGACACGACGTCGAAGAACGCGGACTGCAACTGTTCCGTGATCGGGCCGCGCGAGCCGCTGCCGATCGTGCGGTTGTCGAGTTCGCGGATCGGCGTGACTTCGGCGGCGGTGCCGGTGAAGAACGCTTCGTCGGCGGTGTACACCTCGTCGCGCGTGATGCGCTTCTCGATCACCTGGATGCCGGCGTCGCGCGCGAGCGTGATTACCGTATCGCGCGTGATGCCGTCGAGGCACGACGACAGGTCCGGCGTGTACAGCTTGCCGTTGTTCACGAGGAAGAAGTTCTCGCCCGAGCCTTCGGACACGTAGCCGTCGACGTCGAGCAGCAGCGCTTCGTCGTAGCCGTCGGCGATCGCTTCCTGGTTGGCGAGAATCGAGTTCACGTACCAGCCGGACGCCTTCGCGCGCACCATCGACACGTTCACGTGATGGCGCGTGAACGACGACGTCTTCACGCGGATGCCCTTCTTGATGCCGTCCTCGCCGAGGTACGCGCCCCACGGCCATGCGGCGACCGCGACGTGGATCGTGTTGCCCTTCGCGGACACGCCGAGTTTTTCCGAGCCGACCCAGATGATCGGGCGGATGTAGCACGATTCAAGCTTGTTTTCGCGGACGACTTCGCACTGCGCGGCGGCGAGCGTCGCGTGGTCGAACGGCACGTCCATCTGGAAGATCTTCGCGGAATTCAGCAGGCGCTTCGTGTGCTCCTGCAGGCGGAAGATCACGGTGCTGCCGTCGACGGTCTGATAGGCGCGCACGCCTTCGAATACGCCCATCCCGTAGTGCAGCGTGTGGGTCAGCACGTGGATCGTGGCGTTGCGCCAGTCGATCAGCTTGCCGTCCATCCAGATCTTGCCGTCGCGATCGGCCATTGACATACGAATTCTCCAGGCGGGTACAGAGTGATAACGGGTTCGCACCGTCCGCGCCGGACGGACCGTTTGCGCGACGCGAAGGGCGTCGGCCTGGCGCGCACGGCGCGCCGGAAAAGCGGGTCTCTGGTTCTGCGGGCGGCAAAGACGCGTATTTTAGCGTCATTTGCCGCCCGCACGGGCGCGCGCGGGCTGCCGGGCGCGATATTTGCCGTACAGCGAGCGCGCATTGCGCCGCGCGCGCATGCCGCCAAGCCGCGGCGTTTCCCCAAATATCGGGCATCCGCGGATACACGCGTCAGATCGCGGTGGGTATCGGCTAAAATACCGATCCTGAAATCCGATGCCGTCGCCGGGCGCGCCGGCTTGCCGCGCACGAGGTCCCGCGAAGCCGCTGCCGCGCAGCGTCTGCCATCGCCTTCCCACCCTTACGCACTGTCACGCACTGTCATGTCCATGAACAAGGTTCTGCGTCTCTCCGATCTGATCTCCGAAGGCAAGCTTGCGGCCAGGCGGGTGTTCATCCGCGCCGACCTCAACGTGCCGCAGGACGACCACGGCAACATCACCGAGGACACCCGCATCCGCGCGTCGGTGCCGGCGATCAAGGCCGCGCTCGACGCCGGCGCGGCCGTGATGGTCACGTCGCACCTCGGCCGTCCGACTGAAGGCGAACTGAAACCCGAGGACTCGCTCGCGCCGGTCGCGAAGCGCCTCGCCGAACTGCTCGGCCGCGACGTGCCGCTCGTCGCGAACTGGGTCGACGGCGTCGAGGTCGCGCCGGGCAGCGTCGTGCTGCTCGAAAACTGCCGCGTGAACAAGGGCGAGAAGAAGAATTCGGACGAACTGGCGCAGAAGCTGGCGAAGCTCTGCGACGTCTACGTGAACGACGCGTTCGGCACCGCGCACCGCGCGGAGGCGACCACCCACGGGATCGCGAAGTACGCGCCGATCGCGTGCGCCGGCCCGCTGCTGGCCGCCGAACTGGATGCGCTCGGCAAGGCGCTCGGCGCGCCGAAGCGGCCGCTCGTCGCGATCGTCGCCGGCTCGAAGGTGTCGACCAAGCTGACGATCCTGAAGTCGCTCGCGGAGAAGGTGGACCAGTTGATCGTCGGCGGCGGCATCGCGAACACGTTCATGCTCGCGGCCGGCCTGAAGATCGGCAAGTCGCTCGCGGAAGCCGACCTCGTCGCCGAGGCGAAGGCGATCATCGACGCGGCCAAGGCGCGCGGCGCGTCGGTGCCGATTCCGACCGACGTCGTCACCGCGAAGGAATTCGCGGCGACCGCGAAGGCCGAGGTGAAGGCGGTGGCCGACGTCGCGGACGACGACCTGATCCTCGACATCGGGCCGGAAACGGCGAAGGCGCTCGCCGCGCAGCTGGAGAAGGCCGGCACGATCGTATGGAACGGCCCGGTCGGCGTGTTCGAGTTCGACCAGTTCGGCAACGGCACGAAGACGCTCGCGGAAGCGATCGCGAAGTCGCCGGCGTTCTCGATCGCCGGCGGCGGCGATACGCTCGCGGCGATCGCGAAATACGGCATCCACGATCAGGTCAGCTATATCTCGACCGGCGGCGGCGCGTTCCTCGAATTCCTCGAAGGCAAGACATTGCCGGCGGTCGAAGTGCTCGAATCGCGGGCGGCCTGAGTGGCGTCGCGCGCGCCGGCTCGCGATCCAGCGAAGCCGGAACAGGCCCGCGCCGGACGCGGGAAACGCGCGGCAACGACTGCGCGCGATGCGCAACGCGACGCTCCCGCCGCTGACGAAACCGTAAGCCGGGGGGCGGTGAAGAACCCGGCGGCGAAAGACCCGGCGGCGAACTCGAAGGCAAGCCGCGCCGGAGCCGCCTCAAGACCGGCCGAGCCGGGCCACGCCGAAACCGGCCGCCGCGCGTCCGGCGCAGCACCAGCAGATCCAGCCGCGGCGGCGCCAGCCGGCGCGGCAAAGCGGAGCGCGCCAGTCGGCGCGCGATCCGCCGAACCGGCGGCGAGCGCCGCGGGCGCCGCGCCAACGCGCGCCGCGTCCCGCGCGCCGGCCGTCCCGGCGCAGGCAACGGCGGCGCCTTCCGGCGCTGCATCCGCGCCCGCCCCATCCTACAAAGCGACGCCGGCCCGAACCGGCGCGCATCCCGGGGCCGCCGCCGGTGCGGCGAACCCCGGCTGCCCGTCTCGCAGCAGCGCCTTTCACAGCGATCCCATCCACACGAGGAGATTCATGCATCGCGCTACCAAGATTGTCGCCACCATTGGCCCGGCTTCCAGCGCGCCGGACGTCCTGCTGCAGATGATTCGGGCGGGACTCGACGTGGTGCGTCTCAACTTTTCGCACGGCACCGCGGACGATCATCGCCAGCGCGCCGAAACCGTGCGGGAATGCGCCCGCCAGGTCGGCCGCGAAGTCGCGATCATGGCCGACCTGCAAGGGCCGAAGATCCGCGTCGGCAAGTTCGAGAACGGCAAGACCACGCTCGTGCCGGGCCACCCGTTCGTCCTCGACTCGGAATGCGAACTCGGCAACGACGACCGCGTCGGCCTCGATTACAAGGACCTGCCGCGCGACCTGAAGCCGGGCGACGTGCTGCTGCTGAACGACGGGCTGATCGTGCTCGACGTCGTGCGCGTGATCGGCAGCGAGATCCACACGACCGTGCGCATCGGCGGCGAGCTGTCGAACAACAAGGGCATCAACCGCCAGGGCGGCGGCCTCACCGCGCCCGCGCTGACCGCGAAGGACATGGAGGACATCCGCACCGCGATGTCGCTCGGCGCGGACTTCGTCGCGGTGTCGTTCCCGAAGAACGCGACCGACATGGAGATGGCGCGCCAGCTCGCGAACATCGCGGGCGCGCCGTACGGCATCAAGCCGAAGATGATCGCGAAGATCGAGCGCGCGGAAGCGATCCCCGCGTTGCAGGAGATCCTCGACTCGTCGGACGGCATCATGGTCGCGCGCGGCGACCTCGCGGTCGAAGTCGGCAACGCGGCGGTGCCGGCGCTGCAAAAGCGCATGATCCGGATGGCGCGCGACTCGAACAAGTTCGTGATCACCGCGACGCAGATGATGGAGTCGATGATCCACGCGCCGGTGCCGACCCGCGCGGAGGTGTCCGACGTTGCGAACGCGGTGCTCGACGGCACCGACGCGGTGATGCTGTCCGCGGAGTCGGCGGCCGGCAAGTATCCGGTGCAGACGATCGAGACGATGGCCGCGATCTGCGTCGAGGCCGAGAAGTCCGAGCAGTCCGAACTCGACAAGGATTTTCTCGACCGCACGTTCACGCGGATCGACCAGTCGATCGCGATGGGCGCGCTGTTCACCGCGTTCCATCTCGGCGCGAAGGCGATCGTCGCGCTGACCGAGTCCGGCTCCACCGCGCTGTGGATGTCGCGCCACTGGACCCACGTGCCGATCTTCGCGTTGACGCCGCGGGTCGGCAGCGAACGCGCGATGACGCTGTTCCGCAACGTCACGCCGCTGCATCTCGACACCAGCTCCGATCGCGACACCGCGCTCCAGCAGGCGCTCGAAGTCGTCGTCAGCAAGGGTTACGCGTCGCGCGGCGACATGGTGGTGCTGACGGTCGGCGAGCCGATGGGGCAGCCGGGCGGCACCAACACGCTGAAGATCGTGCGCGTCGGCGACGCGCTCTGATCGACTGCGCTGACCGCGCGCCGGGCGGCCGGCGGGTCGCGCGCCGTGTCGGCGCGATCCGCCGGACTACCCGCCTGCGCCGCGGAATTGTTGCGCAATGTATCTTTCCGCCGGGAACAGGCATTGCTTCGCGATAAAATTCGCGCTAACGAAATCGCGGCACGGACCGCGACCAGGCCGCCACGACGGCCTCGACCGGCTGCGCAAGACGGCCGGCGGCACGACAGATTCGTTTCAAATCAAAGGAGTAGGACAATGCCTCTCGTATCAATGCGTCAACTGCTGGATCACGCCGCCGAAAACGGCTACGGTTTGCCCGCGTTCAACGTGAACAATCTCGAACAGGTGCAGACCATCATGGCCGCCGCCGACCAGGTCGGCGCGCCGGTGATCATGCAGGCGTCGGCAGGCGCGCGCAAATACGCTGGCGAAGCATTCCTGCGTCATCTGATCGAGGCGGCTGTCGAATCGTATCCGCACATCCCGGTCGTGATGCACCAGGACCACGGCCAGTCGCCGGCGGTCTGCATGGCGGCGATCCGCAGCGGCTTCTCCAGCGTGATGATGGACGGCTCGCTGCAGGCCGACGGCAAGTCGGTCGCGTCGTACGAGTACAACGTGGACGTGTCGCGGAAGGTCGTCGAGATGGCGCATTCGATCGGCGTCACGGTCGAGGCGGAACTGGGCGTGCTCGGCTCGCTGGAAACGATGATGGGCGACAAGGAAGACGGCCACGGCGCGGAAGGCACGATGACCCGCGAGCAACTGCTGACCGACCCGGAGCAGGCCGCCGACTTCGTGAAGCTCACGCAGTGCGATGCGCTCGCGATCGCGATCGGCACGTCGCACGGCGCGTACAAGTTCTCGAAGAAGCCGACCGGCGACATCCTGTCGATCGCCCGCATCAAGGAGATCCACGCGCGCATTCCGAACACGCACCTCGTGATGCACGGTTCGTCGTCGGTGCCGCAGGAACTGCTCGCGGAAATCCGCGAGTTCGGCGGCGACATGAAGGAAACCTATGGCGTGCCGGTCGAGGAGATCCAGGAAGGCATCCGCCACGGCGTGCGCAAGATCAACATCGACACCGACCTGCGCCTCGCGATCACCGGCGCGATCCGCCGCTACCTGGCGGAGAATCCGTCGAAGTTCGATCCGCGCGACTACCTGAAGCCGGCGCGCGAAGCGGCGAAGAAGGTCTGTGTGGACCGCTACCTCGCGTTCGGCTGCGAAGGCCAGGCGTCGAAGATCAAGCCGGTCGCGCTCGACAGGATGGCCGAGCGCTACAAGTCGGGCGAGCTGGCGCAGATCGTTCGGTAACGTTTTGAGGTATTGCCGGCGGGCGGGGCGCGTCATGCGGTCCGTCCGTCGCGAACGGCTCATTGCGTCGCCGTTTTCCGCCAGTCCGGGGAACGGCGACGGGTTTTTGGTTTACTCTTATCGGTTCCGGTCTCGATCGAGACGACGGTCCCGCCACGTTTCTAGCGAATCACGACGATGTCTACCCTCTACGAATCCACGCTCCGCTCGCTGCCGCTCCTCGGCCGCGGCAAGGTCCGCGACAACTATGCGGTGGGCAACGACAAGCTGCTGATCGTCACGACCGACCGCCTGTCGGCGTTCGACGTGATCATGGGCGAGCCGATTCCGGGCAAGGGCCGGGTGCTGAACCAGATGGCGAACTTCTGGTTCGACCGGCTGAAGCACGTGGTGCCGAACCACCTGACCGGCGTCGATCCGGAAACGGTCGTCGCCGCCGACGAAGTCGAGCAGGTGAAAGGCCGCGCGGTCGTCGTGAAGCGGCTGGAGCCGATTCTCGTCGAGGCGGTCGTGCGCGGCTACCTCGCGGGCAGCGGCTGGAAGGACTATCAGGCGACCGGCGCGATCTGCGGCGTCGCGCTGCCGCCGGGCCTCCAGAACGCGCAGAAGCTGCCGGAGCCGATCTTCACGCCGGCCGCGAAGGCCGAGATGGGCCACCACGACGAGAACATCACCTACGACGAGATGGAGCGCCGCATCGGCACCGAGCTGTCGGCGACGATCAGGGACATCTCGATCCGCCTGTACAGGGAAGCCGCCGACTACGCGGCGACGCGCGGCATCATCATCGCGGACACGAAGTTCGAATTCGGCCTCGACAACCACGGCGAGCTGTATCTGATGGACGAGGCGCTGACCGCCGACTCGTCGCGCTTCTGGCCGGCGGACCAGTACCAGGTCGGCACGAACCCGCCGTCGTTCGACAAGCAGTTCGTGCGCGACTGGCTCGAAACCCAGGACTGGAAGAAGGAGCCGCCGGCCCCGAAGCTGCCGGACGACGTGATCGCGAAGACGTCCGCGAAGTACCAGGAGGCGCTGGAGCGCCTCACCGGCCAGAAGCTCGCGTGAACCCGAAGGACCTCTGTGATGACTGAAGCGCAGACCGCTCACCAGCACGCCGCGCCGCTCGTCGGCGTGTTGATGGGCTCCAGCTCGGACTGGGAAACGATGAAGCACGCGGTCGCGATCCTGCAGGAGTTCGGCGTCGCGTACGAGGCGAAGGTGGTGTCCGCGCACCGGATGCCCGACGAGATGTTCGAGTACGCGGAGCGCGCGCGCGAGCGCGGGCTGCGCGCGATCATCGCGGGCGCGGGCGGCGCGGCCCATCTGCCGGGCATGCTCGCCGCGAAGACGACGGTGCCGGTGCTCGGCGTGCCGGTCGCGAGCAAGTATCTGAAGGGCGTCGATTCGCTGCATTCGATCGTGCAGATGCCAAAGGGCGTGCCGGTCGCGACGTTCGCGATCGGCGAGGCGGGCGCGGCGAACGCGGCGCTGTTCGCGGTGTCGATCCTGAGCGTGACCGAGCCCGACTACGCGAACCAGCTTGCCGCATTCCGCGTGCGCCAGAACGAAGCCGCGCACGCGATGGTGTTGCCGGCGCTGTGAGCGCCGTGTCAGGTGTCGCCTCTGGTGACACATCGGGCGCCGCGCTCGCGGCGCGCCGACGCTAAACCCCGGTGACGCTGCGCGCCGTCCCCCCGCCGCAGCGTTCCGCGACCGAATACAACGATGAACCCAGACCACAACACCCCGGTTTCCCCGATCCTGCCCGGCGCCTGGCTCGGCATGGTGGGCGGCGGCCAGCTCGGCCGCATGTTCTGCTTCGCCGCGCAGGCGATGGGCTACCGCGTCGCCGTGCTCGACCCGGACCCGAACAGCCCGGCTGGCAGCGTCGCCGACCGCCATCTGCGCGCGCCGTACGACGACGAAGCCGCGCTGACCGAACTCGCGCGGCTGTGCGCGGCGGTCTCGACCGAATTCGAGAACGTGCCCGCGCAGAGCCTCGACGCGCTCGCGAAAACGACGTTCGTGAGCCCGGCGGGCCGCTGCGTCGCGATCGCGCAGGACCGGATCGCGGAGAAGCGGTTCATCGCGGCGGCCGGCGTGCCGGTCGCGCCGCACGTCGTGATCGAGTCGTCGCAGGCGCTCGCCGCGCTGACCGACGACGCGCTCGCGGCCGTGCTGCCGGGCATCCTGAAAACCGCGCGGCTCGGCTACGACGGCAAGGGCCAGGTGCGCGTGACCAATGCGGACGAGGTGCGCGAGGCGCATGCGTCGCTCGGCGGCGTGCCGTGCGTGCTCGAAAAGCGGCTGCCGCTGAAGTTCGAGGTGTCCGCGCTGATCGCGCGCGGCGCGAACGGCGCGACGGCCGTGTATCCGCTCGCGCAGAACACGCATCGCAACGGCGTGCTGTCGCACACGATCGTGCCGGCCCCGGACGCGAGCCCGGCGCTCGTGCAGCAGGCGCAGCAGGCCGCGTTGCAGATCGCCGCGAAGCTCGGTTACGTCGGCGTGCTGTGCGTCGAGTTCTTCGTGCTCGAAGACGGCACGATGGTCGCGAACGAGATGGCGCCGCGCCCGCACAACTCCGGCCACTACACCGTCGATGCGTGCGCGACGAGCCAGTTCGAGCAGCAGGTGCGCGCGATGACCGCGATGCCGCTCGGCGACACGCGCCAGCACTCGCCGGCCGTGATGCTGAACATCCTCGGCGACGTGTGGTTCCCGTGCGGCGCCGGCGAGTCGAAGGCCCAGAAGGGCGCCGCGCCGGTCACGCCGCCGTGGAACGAGGTGGCGGCGATGCCGGCCGCGCGGCTGCATCTGTACGGCAAGGAGGACGCGCGCCCGGGCCGCAAGATGGGCCACGTGAACTTCACCGCGCCGACGCTCGACGAGGCGCGCGCCGCCGCGCGCGACTGCGCGCGGCTGCTGCACATCATCACCGGTTGAGAGGCGCGCGCCCGTGATGCCGGACCAGCCTCGATCCGCCGACGCGCCGCGCGTCGATCCAGCCGACATCGAGCGCGCGGCCGCGCTGCTCGACGCAGGGCAGCTCGTCGCGTTTCCGACCGAGACCGTGTACGGCCTCGGCGGCGACGCGCAGAGCCCCGACGCGGTCGCGCGGATCTACGCGGCGAAGGGGCGGCCGGCGAACCATCCGGTGATCGTGCATCTGCCGCCGGGCGGCGATCCGCGCTACTGGGCCGCCGACTGGCCGGAGGCCGCGCAGAAGCTCGTCGATGCGTTCTGGCCCGGCCCGCTGACGCTGATCGTGAAGCGCCATCCGCGCATTCCGGATGCGGTGAGCGGCGGGCAGGATTCGGTCGGGCTGCGCTGTCCGTCGCACCCGGTCGCGCAGGCGCTGCTCGCGGCGTTTTCGGCGCGGCGCGGCGGGCAGGGCGGCGTCGCCGCGCCGTCCGCGAACCGCTTCGGCCACGTGAGCCCGACCACCGCGCAGCACGTGCGCGACGAATTCGGCCCGTCGATCCACGTGCTCGACGGCGGGCCGTCCGACGTCGGGATCGAATCGACGATCGTCGACCTGTCGCGCGGCTTTCCGGCGCTGCTGCGGCCCGGCCACGTGACGCCGGACGACATCGCGCGGGTGCTCGGCGAAGCGCCGCGTCTGCCGGACGGTTCCGACGCGACCGCGCCGCGCGCGTCCGGCACGCTGAAGGCGCACTACGCGCCGCGCACGCCGCTCGCGCTGCTGCCGTTCGACCTGCTCGAACCGTTGCTGGCGGCGCGGACGGCGGATGAACCGGTCGCGCTGGTCGCGCGTGCGTCGCGGGCGGGCGCGTGGGCGAGCGCGCCGGGCGTGCGTTTCGTCGCCGCGCCCGAAGATCCGCAGGCTTATGCGCGCGAGCTTTATCGCTTGCTGCGCGCGCTCGATCGCGCGAACGTCGCGCGAATCCTGATCGAGAAGCTGCCCGAAACGATCGAATGGATCGCGGTCAACGACCGGCTCGGCCGCGCGGCGGCGGCGTTCGAGGCGCAGGAGTAGGTGGCCGGTTAGACCGCGCGCGGCGGCGCTGGACGTAAAAAAGCCCGGCTCGAAAGAGCCGGGCTTTTTGCTTTCAGCGTCCGCCGCGCCTATTTGCCGAGGCCGGTCTTCGCGATGGTCTGCTCGACGTATTGCGCGAACAGCGCGTGCATGTGCGTGCTCGGGTGGACCAGGTCGGCGAACATGTACGTCTGGTCCGCGTTGGCCGTCGTGTACGTCTGCGGCGAGCAGAACAGCGACGACGCGAACTGGGAGCCGTACTGTTCGGCCGTGATGCCGCCCGCCAGCACTTCCGGATGCTGCTGCGCGTACTGTGTCGCGCTGGCCTGCATCGACTGCAGGTTGCACGCGGTGCCGGTGTTCGACACCGTGAAGCCCTCGGCCTGGTAGTTCGGCAGCGCGACGGTGTCGAGCCACGTGAATGCATCGGCGACGATCACCTGGCCCGACTGGATCAGCGGCTGGATCAACTGCTCCACCATCCCGTTGTAGGCGGCGGTGACGCCCGTCAGCACCGCGGCCGTGCCGGCCTGCTGCGCGTCCGCGGTGACGCCCTGCGGCGTCTGGCCGATGTCCGGCACCGTCATCAGCACCACGTGCGTCGCGCCCGAGCTGACGATCTTCTGGATCTGCGTCGCGAGCGCGACGGCCGCCTGCGCGACCTGGGTGTTGTTCGATTGCAGGTAGCCGGCGATGAACTGCACCTGGCCCGCCGGCGTGTTCGGCACCTGCTGGGCCGCGACGGCTTGCGGGAAGCCGGTTTGCAGCGCAGTCGCCAGCGCGGTGAGGTTCTGCGCGGTCGAGAACTGGAAAATGTCGTTCGCGCCGCCGTTGACCAGCACGAGCTGGTTCGCGTTGAAGCTGCCGTGCGCGGACAGATAGTTGCCGATCTGCGTCTCGACCGGCACCGTGGTCGCCGCCGCGTTGTTCGGCAGCCATCCCATCCCCTGCGGATTCGCCGCGCTGACGTCCGAGCCGCCCTGCGCGTAGCCGAGCCCGCCCGTCGCGGTGAGCGGCAGCCCGAAGCCGCCTTCGTAGGCCGGGGAGATCGTGCCGCCGTAGTATTCGGCGATTTTCTGCACCCAGATCTCGCCCGGATTCGTCGTGAACTTGCCGCCGCCGAAGCCGGGGAGGATGTTCGGCGTGTAGGTGCCGACGTCGGACAGGCTGTCCCCGAACGACACGACCTGCAGCGTCACGCCGCCGGCCGGCGTGTTGCTCGCGTTGTTGTTGTTGTCGCCGCCACCGCCGCCGCATGCGGCGAGCAGCGCGAAGGCCGCGCTGGCGATGGCGATCTGCGTCGTGCGCAGCAGCTTGCGATGGGTCGTTGCTCGTTGCTTCATGTTGACTTCATCTCCTCGTTGTGTGGCCTCTGACGCCGTGTGTTGCAGGCCGTGCGTTGCCTCGCGGGCAAGGCCGACAGCCTGCCGGATCCTTTGCGGTTCGCGCGATCCGGGTCCGCCCCTGGTGTTGTTTTTACGCACGATCGTTCGGCGCGGTGCGAGCGTGGGCCGAACGCTTCCCGCCCACGTGAAGGCAGGTGTGGCGGCCATGCGGGCAGGGTTTCGCGCCGGTTCGTTTCGGTGAACCTGGTAGACGGTGAGATGCCGGCGCGTGGGCGGGAGCAGCGAAGCGCGATGGCCGTCGTGCGCGTGCGAGGCGGTCGTCGCGGTCGCGACGTCGTCGTGATCCGCATGCTGCGTGGCGGCGGGTCGTGCCGGCACGCCGCCGCACGCCGTCACCGGATGCGTCGCGTCGAGCTGCACCGGGGTCTCCTCCTGATGTCTGGCCGGCGCTGCTGCGCCGTGCGTCGTCGTTGCTGTTTTTCGTGCGCGGCGGCTTCGTTCGGGCGTCGATTGCGCCGGCGCTTTCACGTCTGCTGCCGTACCGGCTGGCGACGCGCGATGCGCGCCGCCGCCGCACATTGCCCGTCAGGGTACACGGGCAGTGCTTGCGCCGGGCGGGGCTTCGCTAGAGGAAAGCTTCCAGCGCCGGGCACGCGCTCAATGCGCGCCGCGGCGGCGGGCTTCTTTGCGCAGATGCTTCGGCGCGCGCTTCGGATGCGGTTCGACGTACACCGGCGCTTCTTCAGGCATGCCCTGGTACACCCATTCGAGCAGCGCGTCGTGCGCGGCGCGCGCCGCTTCCGCGCGCGGATCGTTGATGAGGCTGACGACGACATAGGTCTCGCCGTTCGCGCCCGCGACGTAACCGGCGATCGCGCGCACGTCGCGCAGCGTGCCGGTCTTGATGTGCGCGTTGCCGCCGACCGGCTGGTTCGCGAGCCGGTTGCGCATCGTGCCGTCGACGCCGGCGACCGGCAGCGAATCGACGAACACCTGCGCGACCGGACTCGCGTTCGCGGCCTGCAGCAGGTTCGCGAGCGACAGCGCGCTCACGTGTTCGTCGCGCGACAGCCCGCAGCCGTTGTCCAGCACGAGTTCGGGCATGTCGACGCCGTTGCGGCGCAGGAACGTCGTGACCGCGGACGCGGCCTTCGCGGTCGTCGAAGGCGACCTGGACGCGACGGCGCCGAGCGTCAGGAACAGGTTGCGCGCCATCACGTTGTTGCTGAACTTGTTGATGTCGTGCACGACGTCCGCGAGCGGCGGGCTCTGATGGACCGCGACGAGCCGCGCGCCCGGCGGCACCTTGCCTTCGCGGATCGCGCCGCCGAAGCTGCCGCCGGCCTGCTGCCACAGTGCGAGGAAGCCGCCCGCGAAGAACGCCGAATGATCGACCGGCGCGGCCATGTTGATCGACCGCTCGCCGCAGCGCATCGCGTAAGCGCCGGCGAAACTCGCGGTGACCTCGCCGTTCGCGCCGGGCTCGATCTGCGGCGTCGGCAGCAAACCGTTGCATGCGCCGGCGCGCATCCGGATGTGGTTGTCGATCTGCAACTGCGAGATCGGCGGGATCACGTCGACCGATACGCCTTCGCGCGACGGCGCGAGCGTGAACGTCAGCGACTTGAACGCGTACAGCAGCGGGTCGGGGCCGACGTTGTACGGCGCGTTCGCGTCGTCGTCGAACGGCGGCAGGTCGCGCGTCGACGCGTCGAACTCGGTCTTGTCGAGCACCAGCGCGCCGTCGATGCGCGTGATGCCGGCCGCGCGGATCTTCTGCACGAGGTCGATCAGCTCTTCAGGCACCAGCTTCGGGTCGCCGGTGCCCTTGATGTACAGGTCGCCGTGCAGCACGCCGGACGCATCGACCGAGCCTTCCGTGTACGCGCTCGTGCGCCAGCGGAAGTCGGGGCCGAGCATCGACAGCGCGGTCCACGTCGTGACGAGCTTCATCGTCGACGCGGGCATCATCGGTTGGCCGGCGTTGACCGCGACGCTCGGCAGCCGGTCGCCGATCTTCTCGATCACGACGCTGACGTCCGACAGCGGCACGTGCGCGCGCTGGAGGCCGGCCATCACCGACGGCGGCAGCACGGTCGTCACGTTGACGGCCGGCGTGCGTTCGCCGGCCGGCTGCGCGAGCGCCGGCTGCGCGCCGATCAGCGCGGCGCACGCGAGCGTTGCCGCGGCGGCGAGGCGGGCGAAGGGGCCGTGACGGAGCGCAGCGGGCGGGAACGACGGGACGTGCGTGGCGCGCGATGAACGGGAGCGCGGGCGGGAACGGTCGGCGGACGGAGCAACGGGCAGGGCGGGCGGCATGAAAGAAGCGGATGGCTAAAACGGTCGGGGCGGATGCGGTCCGGCGGCAGGGGGGCCGCGCGCGGCCGCATCGGACGACGGGCACGCGCGCGGCGTCGCGAAGCGTCGTCCGGGGTGGGGATCGCCTCGCGCCGCCGCGCGCCGCAAAAGCGCCCATTGTAAAGACCTCGCGCGGGCGCGCGCAAAGCCGCGCGAAGGCGGCGGCGCGATCGGCCCGGCGGGCGGCGGCGGCCGCTTGTGCCGCGCGCGCATCGCGGGGCGCTAGAATGCGCAATAATTTCCGCGAATCGCGGCCGCCCTGCCGCCCCGATGGCCTCAATTCCAATGCGCATACTGCTTGTCGAAGATGACCGCATGATCGCCGAAGGCGTGCGCAAGGCGCTGCGCGGCGAGGGTTTCGCCGTCGACTGGGTCGAGGACGGCGAAGCCGCGCTGTCGGCCGCGAACGGCGAGTCTTACGATCTCGTGCTGCTCGATCTTGGGCTGCCGAAGCGCGACGGGCTCGACGTGCTGCGCACGCTGCGCGCGCGCGGTCACGCGCTGCCGGTGCTGATCGTCACCGCGCGCGACGCGGTCGCCGATCGCGTGAAGGGCCTCGACGCGGGCGCGGACGACTACCTGATCAAGCCGTTCGATCTCGACGAACTCGGCGCGCGAATGCGCGCGCTGATCCGCCGCCAGTCGGGCCGCAGCGAATCGATGATCCGCCACGGCACGCTGACGCTCGATCCGGCCGCGCATCAGGTGACGCTCGACGGCGCGCCGGTCGCGCTGTCGGCGCGCGAGTTCGCGCTGCTCGAAGCGCTGCTGGCGCGGCCGGGCGCGGTGCTGTCGAAGTCGCAGCTCGAAGAGAAGATGTATGGCTGGGGCGAGGAGATCGGCAGCAATACCGTCGAGGTGTACATCCACGCGCTGCGCAAGAAGCTCGGCGCGGATCTGATCCGCAACGTGCGCGGACTCGGCTACATGATCGCGAAAGAAGCGTGACGCGACCGCGGAGACCGACTAGCCGATGCGTTCGATCCGACGACAATTGCTGTTCTGGCTGCTGGCCCTCGTGGTGGCCGGCGTAGGGCTCGCGGGCTGGCTGATCTACCGGCAGGCGCTCGCCGAGGCGAACGAACTGTTCGACTACCAGTTGCAGGAGATCGCGGCGGCGCTGCCGTCCGAGCCGTTCAACGCGATTCTCGGCTCGCGCGACACCGGCGACGAAGGGATCGTGCTGCAGATCTGGAATCGCAACGGCGTGCTGATGTACTACTCGCATCCGCGCGCGCCGCTCGCGCCGCGCGCGGAACTGGGATTCTCGACCGAACGCACGGATCGCGGCGACTGGCGCGTGTATGGCGCGATCGTCGGCGACAACGTCGTGCAACTGGCGCAGCCGGTGTCGGTGCGCAACCGCCTTGCGGCGAACGTCGCGCTGCGCACGCTGTGGCCGCTGATCGTGCTGCTGCCGTTCCTCGGGCTTGCCGTGTGGATCGTCGTCGGGCGCGGGCTTGCGCCGCTGACGCGGGTTGCGCGCGCGCTCGACACGCGTCATCCGGAGGGGCTCGATCCGCTGCCCGAAAGCGGCGTGCCGCGCGAGGTCACGCCGCTCGTGCATGCGCTGAACGCGCTCCTTGCGCGGCTCGAACAGGCGCTCGACACGCAGAAGGCATTCGTTGCCGACGCCGCGCATGAACTGCGCACGCCGCTCGCGGCGGTGCAGATCCAGGCGCAGCTCGTCGCGCGCGCGAAGGACGACGACGCGCGCCGCGATGCGCTCACCGATCTTCAGGCCGGCGTGACGCGCGCGACGCGCCTCGCGGAGCAACTGCTCGCGCTCGCGCGTTCGGAGCCGGACAGCCGGGCGAGGGCGCGCGACGTCGATCTGCATGCGTTGCTGGAGGACTGCGTCGCGGCTTACGCGCCGCTTGCACAGCAACGCGGCGTGGATCTCGGCATTGAAGAAAGCACGGCCGCGATGGTCCACGGCGATCCCGACGCATTGCGCGTGATGCTCAACAATCTGCTCGACAACGCGACGAAGTACACGCCGGATGGCGGCCGCGTCGATGTGAGCTTGCGGATCGACGGCGGCCGTCCGCTCGTGACGATTGCCGACAGCGGGCCGGGCATTCCCGTGGATGAGCGTCCGCGCGTGTTCGATCGTTTTTATCGCGTCGGCGCGGGTGCGACGCGCGCGCGGACCGATGTGTCGGGCAGCGGCCTCGGGCTTGCGATCGTGCGTCGCGTCGCTGCGCAGCATGACGCGACGGTGACGCTCGGCGATTCGTCCGCGGGCGGGTTGCGGGTCGAAGTGAGGTTCTGATCGCGGCCGCGCGGCTGCCTTTGCGCGGGATTTTGCGACGCTCCGGGGATTAAGACTGCCTTAAGTGACGCCACGTACGCTTCGCGGCACCACTAAAGCATTTCGCCGAAGGAGCCCGCAATGAACGTAAAAATCTTTACCCGCAGTGCCGTGGCCATCGCCATTGCCGCCGCGTTGTCGGCGGGCTATGTGGCAGGGCGCCGGGATATGCCCGCGCCCCAGGTCATCTCGCCGGCCGAAGCCGCCGCGTTGATGCCCGCCGAAGCCGCCGCGAAAACCGGCATCCCTGATTTCTCCGGACTCGTCGAAACCTACGGTCCGGCCGTCGTCAACATCAGCGCGAAGCATGTCGTGAAGCAGGTGTCGCGGCGCGCGAGTCCGCAGCAACTGCCGATCGACCCGTCCGATCCGTTCTACCAGTTCTTCAAGCACTTCTACGGCGGCATGCCGGGCATGCAGGGGCCTGACGGCGGCGATCAATCCGACCGGCCGAGCGCGAGCCTCGGCTCCGGCTTCATCATCAGCGCGGACGGCTACATTCTGACGAACGCACACGTGGTCGATGGCGCGAACGTCGTGACCGTGAAGCTGACCGACAAGCGCGAATACCGCGCGAAGGTCGTCGGCGCGGACAAGCAGTCCGACGTCGCGGTGCTGAAGATCGATGCGAAGGATCTGCCGACGGTGAAGATCGGCGATCCGCGCCAGAGCAAGGTCGGTCAGTGGGTCGTCGCGATCGGTTCGCCGTACGGCTTTGACAACACGGTGACGTCGGGCATCATCAGCGCGAAGTCGCGTTCGCTGCCTGACGAGAACTACACGCCGTTCATCCAGACAGACGTGCCGGTGAACCCCGGCAATTCGGGCGGCCCGCTGTTCAATCTGCAAGGCGAGGTGATCGGCATCAACTCGATGATCTATTCGCAGACTGGCGGCTTCCAGGGCCTGTCGTTCGCTATCCCGATCAACGAGGCGATCAAGGTCAAGGACGACCTCGTGAAGACCGGTCACGTGAGCCGCGGCCGTCTCGGCGTGGCGGTGCAGTCGGTGAACCAGACGCTAGCGGATTCGTTCGGCATGCAAAAGCCGCAGGGCGCGCTCGTCAGCTCCGTCGATCCGGGCGGTCCGGCCGCGAAGGCGGGTCTCCAGCCGGGTGACGTGATCCTGTCGGTGAACGGTCAGCCGGTCGACGACTCGACGATGCTGCCGTCGCTGATCGCCGGCATCAAGCCGGGCAGCAAGGCGGATCTGCAAGTGTGGCGCGACAAGGCGTCGAAGACCGTCGGCGTCACGATCGGCACGCTCGGCGATACGAAGGTCGCGTCGAACGATACGCCGCAGTCGGACGTGCAAGGCCGTCTCGGGGTCGCGGTGCGGCCGCTGACGCCCGAAGAGATGAACGGCAGTTCGCTCACGCACGGTCTCGTCGTCGCGCAGGTCGGCGGTGCGGCGGCCAGCGCCGGCATCCAGGCGGGCGACGTGATTCTCGCGGTCAACGGCCGGCCGGTCAGCAACGCGCAGCAGCTCAAGCAGATGGTTGCGCAGGCGGGCAACAGCATCGCACTGCTGATCCAGCGCGACGACGCGCAGATCTTCGTGCCGGTGGATCTCGGTTGACCTTCGCGGATGCGGCGGGCTCGCTGAACGCGTCGCCTGCCGAAAACCGCTAACCTGTGGTCGGTTCCAGCGCGGGCGGGGAATACCCGCCCGCGCTGCCGTTTGCCGGAACGCATCGCGTGTCCGGTCTCTTGCCAGCGTTTCCCCGTCCGATGGAGTGGGCACGCACCTTGCGAAAGCCCGAAGTCGGCAAACCTGTAAGGAGCGACCACGATGGAAAAACAACGCAATTCGCACCGGATCGTTTCGATGCTGATCGCGGCGGCCGTCGCAGGCGGCGTGGCGGGCGGCGCAGCCGCGCAGACGGACGCGGGCGGCACGGTCGGCGGAACGACGACGGACAACACCAGCGCCGGCAACATCCACCCGACCGGCATGCCGCAGACCGAGCAGCAGGGCGACGTGTCGTTCGTGTCCGGCGGCGTCGGGCTCGACGAATCCACCGCGCTGCGGCGCGCGCAAAGCCAGTGGCCGCTGTCGCTGCGCTTCACCGGCCCGAGTTCCGCCTACGTCGCGAACGTTCACGTGCAGATCGTCGACGCGGGCGGCAAAACGGTGCTCGACACGGCGTCGAAGGGGCCGTACATGCTGGTTCGCCTGCATCCCGGCCGCTACACGATCCACGCGACCTACAGCGACGTCGCGCGGTCGCAGACGGTGACGGTCCGCGGCAACGGCAGCGCGCGCGCGACCTTCGCATGGCAGGTCAGCCGCTGACGCGGCCGGTTCCGCACGGATGGTCGCGCAGCCGCGCGCAGTTTCACCGATAATGAAGCCACGGGCCGCCCCGTGGCTTTTTTACGTCGCCGGCCCGCTGGGGTCGTGCATCGGGCCGCGCCGGTTCGTACCGACACGCACCGACGAAAAGGCCGGCATGCCACACGAAGCCGGCCGGCAGGACGACAGCGCGCGACAGCCGCGCCACGCATCAGCCAGGGAGCCGAACATGGCCGTCGAACCAGACGCCGGTCACCGCATCGACATTACCGCCAATCACCATCGGGTCCGGGTGATCCACGGCGGCGTCACGTTCGCGGATACCCACGCTGCGTTGACCCTGTCCGAATCCGGGCTCCCCGACGTGTTCTACTTCCCGCGCGCCGACGTCAACATGGCGCGGCTGGAGCGGTCGGCGCACACGTCGCACTGTCCGCACAAGGGCGACGCATGCTATTTCCATCTGCGCACCGAGAGCGGTCTGGTCGAAAACGCAGTCTGGAGCTACGAGGAGCCGTTCGACAGCGTGCTGCGGATCGGGGGATATCTGGCGTTTTACGCGTCGCGCGTCGACCGGATCGATCAGACGTCTTGACCGATACCTGATCGATACGTCGAGCGCTTATCGGAGAACCCTCGCCATGGAACTGAACGACGCGTTGAGAATTCCGCTGGCGCCGTCCGTCGTCTGGGACGCGCTGCAGGATGCCGCTCTGGTGCGCGCGAGTTTCGCGCACTGCGAGTCGTTCCACCGGCTGTCGCCGGGCGAATATGCGCTGACGTTCACCGTGCCGCTCGGCCCGCTGCGCGCGCGCTACGAGGTGCGCGCACACATCGCGCACGACGTCGAGCAGCCGCTGCCGATGCCGCAGACGCCGCGGCGGATACTGAGTTTTCGCGCGCGGGCGGACGGGATCGGCTCGCTGCGCGGCCAGATCGATGTGGCGCTGCGGGCCGAAGAGGACGAGGCAGAGGCGGACGGCGGCCAGCGCACGCGGATCGACTATTCGGTATGGGCCACGCTGACCGGGCCGCTCGCCGAACTGCCGCCGCGCCAGATCGAAAACGCGCTGCACGGACTGGCGGACGACTTTTTCACCGAGTTCTGCGCGGTCGTCGAGGCGAAGCACGGGCAGGGGCCGAACCGCGTGAGCGATGCGCCGCCGCGCCGGCAGCACGTGTTCCTTCGGCCGATCAGCATGGCCGGCATTGCGCGGCGCGCGCATCTGCTGCCGGGGCAGTACGGCAACACGCTGAGCGGCCGCGCGGCGGGCATGCTGCCGCACGAGCCGACGCCGCACGCGGTGCCTTACTGGGCGTGGGCGGCGATGATCTTTTTCGTCGCGCTGCTGCTCTACTTCGCGCGGCGACTGACTTCCTGAATTGCGGTCCGGCGGCGACGCGACGCGTCGTCAGCCGCCGCGAAACTCCCTTCGCCACGACGACGGCGACGTGCGGAACGCCTCCATGAAATGCTGACGCAGCGACGCGGCCGAGCCGAAGCCCGCACGCTGCGCGACGTTGTCGATCGGCTCGTCGGTGGTTTCCAGCAGTTGCTGCGCGCGCGTCAGACGCTCGCCGAGCAGCCACGCGCCGACCGTCGCGCCGGTCGTCTGCCGGAACTGGCGCGTGAACGTGCGGCGGCTCATCAGCGCGCGCTGCGCGAGCGAGTCGAGCGTGTGCGGCGCGTCGAGGTTCTCCCGGATCCAGTCGAGCATGCCGGACAGCCGGGTGCCGCGTCCGCGCGCGGCCAGCGGCTGCTGCACGTACTGCGCCTGGTTGCCCTGCCGGTGCGGCGGCACGACGAGGCGTCGCGCGACGTAGTTCGCGGCCGGCGTCCCGCACAGGCGGCGCAGCAGGTGCAGACAGCAGTCGAGGCCGGCCGCCGTGCCGGCGGACGTCAGCAGGTCGCCATCGTCGATGTACAGCACGTCCGGATCGACGCGCACCTGCGCGAAGCGGCCCGCGAAGTCGTCCGCCCACGCCCAGTGGGTCGTCGCAGTGCGGCCGTCGAGCAGGCCCGCGTGCGCGAGCACGTACGCGCCGAGGCACAGCCCGACGACGATCGCGCCGCGCGCATGAGCGGTGCGCAGCGCGTCGCAGAGCGCGTCCGGCGGCGGTTCCGCCGCGTCGCGCCAGCTCGGCACGATCACGACGTCGGCGTCGGCCAGTCCATCGAGACTGTGCGGCGCGGCGATCGTGAAACCCGCCGTCGTCGATAGCGGGCCGGCCTCCGCCGCGCACACGCGCAGGTCGAACGGCGGCACGCCGCCTTCGGGGCGCTCGTCGCCGAACACGATGCACGGCACCGACAGGTGGAACGGACTCACGCGGTCGAACGCGATCACCGCGACGACACGCGGCGATGCGGAGCGGGTGGCAGAGGCGCTGGAAGCGGGCATGGCGGCGGACTCGTTCAGGCGGACCATCGACATGGCCCGATCGTGACGCGTGACGAATGGCCCGATTCTAGCGAAAGTTGTCTTTCGGGCCGCTGTCGGCGCGCGCGGCGAGGCGGAACAATGCAGCCATCGATCTTTCCATGGTCGATCCCGTCACCGTCAACCGGTCGAACCGGAACAAAACCGCATCCCAGGGAGCCTGCCATGTCCGCCATTCCCCGCCGCGCGCTCGTCGTGATCGACGTGCAGAACGAATACGTGACCGGCGATCTGCCGATCGAATACCCGGACGTCCGGACCTCGCTTGCGAACATCGGCCGCGCGATGGACGCCGCGCGCGCGGCCGGCGTGCCGGTCGTCGTCGTGCAGAACTTCGCGCCGGCCAGCTCGCCGCTGTTCGCGCGCGGCAGCGCCGGCGCGGAGCTGCATCCGGTCGTCGCGTCGCGCGAGCGCGACCATTACGTCGAGAAGTCGCTGCCGAGCGCGTTCGCGCAGACCGGCCTCGCCGACTGGCTCGCCGCGCGCGGCATCGACACGCTGACGGTCGCCGGCTACATGACGCACAACTGCGACGCGTCGACCGTGTTCGAGGCGACCCACCGCGGGTTGAAGGTCGAATTCCTCGCGGACGCGACCGGCTCGGTGCCGTACGAGAACGACGCGGGTTTCGCGAGCGCCGAGGACATCCACCGGGTGTTCAGCGTCGTGATGCAGTCGCGTTTCGCGGCGGTCGCGACGACCGATGCGTGGCTCGCGGCCGTCGAGGCCGGCGTGCCGCTGCCGGTCAGCAACATTTATGTGTCGAACCAGAAGGCGCGAGCGACGCAGGCGGCCGCGTGACAGCGCACTGAACGGCCGCGGCGGACCGAAGTGGCGCTGCCGCGGCGCGATTGCGGGAAGCCCGCCGCAGCAATGCCCAGCAGCGGCGGACAGCAGCCGTGAGCGGCCGGGACGAACGCCAGGACAACGAACCGGAGCACGAAGGCAGGCGGGGATGACGCGCCCCGGCGCGGACTAACGCGTCGGCGCCTCGTTCCCGTTGCGCAGCGCCGGACTGAACCGCAGCGCGTCGAGCAGCGCATCGACCGCCGCTTCCGCGCCGGCCGCGACGTCGAACAGGTCCGGCAGGATCGCCATGTCGCGCAGCGCGCCGCCGATGAACGAATGGACGACCCGCGCCGCGCGCGCCGGGTCGAGGTCGGCCGGCAACTGGTGCTTAGAGATCGCGTTGCGCAGCCCTTCTTCGAGCTTCCCCAGCCCTTCGCGCATGTTCGACTGATGGCGGGTCATCACCGGCCCCATCTCTTCGAC
This sequence comes from Paraburkholderia caballeronis, assembly GCF_900104845.1. Classification (NCBI taxonomy): domain Bacteria; kingdom Pseudomonadati; phylum Pseudomonadota; class Betaproteobacteria; order Burkholderiales; family Burkholderiaceae; genus Paraburkholderia; species Paraburkholderia caballeronis. The sequence continues at coordinate 986,264 of NZ_FNSR01000001.1, forward strand.
GAACTCGCACTTCAGAAACAGGATGTCGAACACGCGGCGGCGGCGCGCGTCCGTCGCCGTGTTGCGCAGGCATAACGTGCACATTTCGCGGATCCGGCCGAGCGGATCGATTTCGTTGGGATCGACGGACGCCGCCTTCAGCTCGTCGAGCGGCAGCAGCACGCGGTCGAACATCGCGGTGAACAGGTCGCCCTTGTTCGCGAAATGCCAGTAGATCGCGCCACGCGTGACGCCCGCCGCGTGCGCGATATCGGCCAGCGACGTCCGGGACACGCCCTTGTCGTAAAAGAGCCGCTCGGCGGCGTCGAGGATACCGTTGCGCGTCTCCTGCGCTTCCTCTTTGGTGCGTCGGACCATGTTCTGCGGTTTGCGGTAATGGCGGGATGTCTCCGCTGCTTTTTAAACGCGGGACGCAACAATCGATCTATGCGTCTGCCAGATTACGAACTGAACGTGCGTCCGAAAGCGTCCGGGAAGCATTTTGTCCTTTTACATGCATTCACGAATGTATCTATAATAGCACCCCACCGATTGGTCACCCCAACCTGTGATGTCCGGTTAATATCCGTCACTGGCCACAGAGATCTTACGAATTCCTTCGCGCGACGGTTTGTTCGGCCGCGCGTTCTGTGTCGTCCGGCGGGTGTGCGGGCTGGTCCGCGCCGTTCGTCCCGCCCGGGGGCCGTCAAGTGTTGCCACTCTGGCGTGCGTTGTCGTCCTGCACCAGATTCCGGACGCCGCATTCCTTTTAATGTCAGTCATAGACAGAGGTCGCTCCATGCGCGTCGAACGGGTTCCATTTCGCCTAATCAGTGCCGCGACGGCTGCCATAGTGCTCGCAGCGTGCGGGCAGAAGCAGTCTGCACCGCCGCCGCAGACACCCGAAGTGGGTGTCGTCACCGTCCAGCCGACTCCGGTGCCGGTCGTCTCCGAACTGCCGGGCCGCACCAATGCGTTCCTCGTCGCGCAGGTGCGCGCGCGGGTGGATGGCATCGTGCTGCGCCGCGAATTCATCGAAGGCACGATGGTGAAGGCGGGGCAACGGCTGTACAAGATCGATCCGGCTCCGTACATCGCCGCGCTGAACAACGCGAAGGCGACCCTCGCGCGCGCGCAGGCGAACCTCGTCTCGACCACCGCGCAGGCGAACCGCTACAAGGTGCTGGTCGCATCGAACGCGGTCAGCAAGCAGGACTACGACAATGCGGTCGCCGCCGAAGGCCAGGCCGCCGCCGACGTGAACGCCGGCAAGGCGTCGGTCGATACCGCGCAGATCAACCTCGGCTACACGGATGTCACGTCGCCGATCACCGGCCAGGTCGGCATTTCGCAGGTGACGCCGGGCGCGTACGTGCAGGCGAGCCAGGCGACGCTGATGTCGACGGTCCAGCAGCTCGACCCGATGTACGTCGACCTCACGCAGTCGAGCCTCGACGGCCTGCGGCTGCGCCGCGAGGTGCAGGAAGGCCGCCTGAAGACGAACGGCCCGAACGCCGCGAAGGTCAAGCTGTTCCTCGAAGACGGCCGCACCTATCCGGAAACCGGCAAGCTGCAGTTCACCGACGTGACGGTCGACCAGACTACCGGCTCGGTGACGATCCGCGCGATTTTCCCGAACAAGGACGGCGTGCTGCTGCCCGGCATGTTCGTGCGCGCGCAGATCGAGGAAGGCATCAACAACGACGCGTTCCTCGTGCCGCAGATCGGCGTCACGCACGACCAGAAGGGTCAGGCGACCGCGCTCGTCGTCGGACCGGACAACAAGGTGTCGCTGCATACGCTCGTCACGGCCGGCACGCAGGGCCAGAACTGGGTCGTGCAGGGCGGACTCGAAGCGGGCGACCGCGTGATCGTGCAGGGCACCGAGAAGGTTCGCCCGGGCGCGACCGTGAAGCCGATTCCCGCGCAGCTCCCGCCGCCGCCCGCAACGGGTCCGCTGGCGGCACCCGCATCGGCCAGCGGCGCGCAGCCGGCATCCGCTGCGTCCGGCGCGTAATAACAGGGGGCCTGTTTCATGGCAAAGTTCTTTATCGATCGCCCGATTTTTGCGTGGGTGATCGCCATCATCCTGATGCTAGCGGGCATCGCGTCGGTGTTTACGCTGCCGGTCGCGCAATACCCGACCATCGCGCCGCCGGCGATCCAGATCAGCGCAACCTATCCGGGCGCGTCGGCCAGCACGGTGGAAGACACCGTCACGCAGGTGATCGAGCAGCAGATGAGCGGTCTCGACCACTTGCTGTACCTCGCGTCGACCAGTGACGACTCCGGCACCGCGACCATCACGCTGACGTTCGCCGCCGGCACGAATCCGGACATCGCGCAGGTGCAGGTGCAGAACAAGCTGCAACTGGCGACGCCGATCCTGCCGCAGGTCGTGCAGCAGCTCGGCATCAAGGTCACGAAGTCGAGCAGCAGCTTCCTGCTGGTGATGGCGTTCGTGTCCGAAGACGGCAGCATGCAGAAGTACGACCTCACGAACTACGTGGCGTCGAACATCCAGGATCCGGTCAGCCGGATCGACGGCGTCGGCACGGTCACGCTGTTCGGCTCGCAGTACGCGATGCGGATCTGGCTCGACCCGACCCGCCTGACGAACTACGGGCTCACGCCGGTCGACGTGACGGCGGCGCTCACCGCGCAGAACGTGCAGGTCGCGGGCGGCCAGCTCGGCGGCACGCCGGCGGTGCCGGGCCAGGCGCTGCAGGCGACGATCACCGAGGCGACGCTGCTGCGCACGCCGGACGAGTTCGGCAACGTGCTGCTGAAGGTGAACCAGGACGGCTCGCGCGTGCTGCTGCGCGACGTCGCGCGGATCGAACTCGGCGCCGAGAACTACAACTTCGACACGAAGTACAACGGCCAGCCGACGGCGGGCTTCGGCATCCAGCTCGCGACCGGCGCGAACGCGCTGCAGACCGCGAAGCTGGTGCGCGCGAAGATCGACGAGCTGTCGAAGTACTTCCCGCACGGTCTCGTCGTGAAGTATCCGTACGACACGACGCCGTTCGTGCGGCTGTCGATCGAGGAAGTGATCAAGACGCTGCTGGAAGGCATCGTGCTGGTGTTCCTCGTGATGTACCTGTTCCTGCAGAACCTGCGCGCGACGCTGATTCCGACGATCGCGGTGCCAGTCGTGCTGCTCGGCACGTTCGCGATCATGGCGGCGGTCGGCTTCTCGATCAACACGCTGTCGATGTTCGGCCTCGTGCTCGCCATCGGCCTGCTGGTGGACGACGCGATCGTGGTCGTCGAGAACGTCGAGCGGGTGATGGCGGAAGAAGGGCTATCGCCGAAGGATGCGACCCGCAAGGCGATGGGCCAGATCACCGGCGCGCTCGTCGGCGTCGCGCTCGTGCTGTCGGCGGTGTTCGTGCCGGTCGCGTTCTCCGGCGGTTCGGTCGGCGCGATCTACCGGCAGTTCTCGCTGACGATCGTCGCGGCGATGGTGCTGTCCGTGCTGGTCGCGTTGATTCTGACGCCGGCGCTGTGCGCGACGATCCTGAAGCCGGTCCAGAAGGGCGACCACGGCGTGAAAACCGGCTTCTTCGGCTGGTTCAACCGCACGTTCGAGAGGAGCCGCGACAAGTACCACAACGGCGTGTACCACGTGATCCGCCGTTCGGGCCGCTGGCTCATCATCTACATCGCGGTGATCGTCGCGGTCGGGCTGCTGTTCGTGCGGCTGCCGAAGTCGTTCCTGCCGGACGAGGATCAGGGCACGATGTTCGTGCTCGTGCAGACGCCGTCCGGCTCGACCCAGGAAACGACCGCGCGCACGCTGACGAACATCTCGAACTACCTGCTCAACGACGAGAAGGAAATCGTCGATTCGGTGTTCACGGTGAACGGTTTCAGCTTCGCGGGCCGCGGCCAGAACTCCGGTCTCGTGTTCGTGCGGCTGAAGGACTACTCCGAGCGGCAGCACGCGAACCAGAAGGTGCAGGCGCTGGTCGGCCGGGTGTTCGGGCACTTCGCGTCGTACAAGGATGCGATGGTGATCCCGGTGAATCCGCCGTCGATTCCGGAACTCGGCACCGCGTCGGGCTTCGACTTCCAGCTTGAGGATCGCGCGGGTCTCGGCCACGAGGCGCTGATGGCCGCGCGCAACCAGTTGCTCGGGATGGCCGCGCAGGATCCGATGCTCGCGCTCGTGCGCCCGAACGGCCTGAACGACACGCCGCAGTTCAAGGTCAACATCGACCGCGAGAAGGCGGAGGCGCTCGGCGTGACGGCAGCGGCGGTCGACCAGACGTTCTCGATCGCGTGGGCGTCGCAGTACGTGAACAACTTCCTCGATACCGACGGCCGGATCAAGAAGGTGTACGTGCAGGGCGATGCGCCGTTCCGGATGAACGAGTCCGACATGCATACCTGGTACGTGCGCAACGGCACGGGCGGGATGGTGCCGTTCAGCGCGTTCGCGACCGGCCACTGGACCTACGGCTCGCCGAAGCTCGAACGCTACAACGGGATCTCGTCGGTCGAAATCCAGGGGGCGGCGGCGGCGGGCAAGAGTACCGGCCAGGCGATGACGGCGATGGAAGCGATCGCTGCCAAGCTGCCCGCGGGCATCGGCTACGAGTGGACCGGCCTGTCGTTCCAGGAACGCCAGTCGGGTTCGCAGGCGCCTATCCTGTACGGCATCTCGATCCTCGTCGTGTTCCTGTGTCTCGCGGCGCTGTACGAAAGCTGGTCGATTCCGTTCGCGGTCATCATGGTGGTGCCGCTCGGCGTGCTCGGCGCGCTGCTCGCGGTCACGCTGCGCGGTCTGGAAAACGACGTGTTCTTCCAGGTCGGCCTGCTGACCACCGTCGGCCTGTCCGCGAAGAACGCCATTCTGATCGTCGAGTTCGCGCGCGAACTGCAGCAGGGCGAGGGGATGGGACCGGTCGAGGCGGCGCTCGAAGCGGCGCGGCTGCGGCTGCGGCCGATCCTGATGACGTCGATGGCGTTCGTGCTCGGCGTGCTGCCGCTCGCGATCAGCAACGGCGCGGGTTCGGCGAGCCAGCACGCGATCGGCACCGGCGTGATCGGCGGGATGCTGACGGCGACGTTCCTCGCGATCTTCATGATCCCGATGTTCTTCGTCGTGATTCGCGCGAAGTTCTCCGGCGACAAGGAAGATCCGGCGGTGGCGCTCGGTCATTACGAAGAGCACCATGCGCACGACCATGACGACGATGCCGGCAACGCGGGCGGCACGGGCGGCGACGGCGGTTCCGGTGGCGGCAACGGTTCGGGCAAGGAAGGACATTGAGATGCTTAAACATTCGGTAATCGCAGTCGCCGCCGCGCTCTTCGCCGCGGGCTGCACGATGGCGCCGAAGTACGTGCGCCCGGACGCACCGGTGTCGTCCGCGTTCCCGCAGGGCGGCGTGTACGGCACGCAGCCGGCCGTCGGCGCGGGCGGCCGCAGCGCGAACGGCGCGGCGGCCACGGACATCGGCTGGCGCGACTTCTTCGTCGATCCGCGCCTGCAGCAGCTCGTGACGATCGCGCTGAAGAACAACCGCGACCTGCGCGTGTCGGTGCTGAACATCGAGGCCGCGCGCGCGCAGTACCAGATCACGCGCGCGGAACTGCTGCCGACGCTCGACGGCGTCGGTTCGGGCTCGATCCAGCGTTATCCGGCCGGCGTTTCGTCGACCGGCGGGCCGTTGATCTCGCGGGCCTACAACGTCGGCCTGTCCGCGTCGTGGGAACTCGACCTGTTCGGCCGCGTGCAGAGCCTGAAGGACGAGGCGCTCGCGCAATACTTCGCGACCGCGCAGGCGCGCAAGGCGGCGGAAATCTCGCTGGTGTCGCAGGTCGCCGACCAGTATCTGACGATGCTGGCCGACGACGACCTGCTGACGGTCACGCGCGACACGCTGAAGACCGCGCAGGAGTCGTACAACATCACGAAGCTGCAGTTCGACAACGGCACCGGCAGCGAACTCGATCTGCGCCAGGCGCAGACCGTGGTCGAGACCGCGCAGGCGAACCTGCAGGCGCAGGAACGCGCGCGCGCGCAGGCGGAGAACGCGCTCGTGCTGCTGATCGGCGAACCGCTGCCGGCGGATCTGCCGGCGGGACAAAAGCTCGATTCGCAGGATCTGCTGACGGACGTGCCGGCGGGCTTGCCGTCCGATCTGCTGACGCGCCGTCCGGACGTGATGGAAGCCGAACAGACGCTGCTCGCGGCGAACGCGAACATCGGCGCGGCGCGCGCGGCGTTTTTCCCGCAGATCTCGCTGACCGGCGCGTTCGGCACCGCCAGCCCGACGCTCGGCGGCCTCTTCAAGGCCGGCACCGCCGCGTGGAGTTTCGCGCCGCAGATCGCGCTGCCGATCTTCGAGGGCGGCCAGAACATCGCGAACCTCGATCTCGCGCACGTGCAGAAGCGCATCGAGATCGCGAACTACGAGAAGGCGATCCAGTCGGCGTTCCGCGAAGTGGCGGACGGGCTTGCCGCGCGCGGCACGTACGACCAGCAGATCGCGGCGCTGGAGCGCAACACCTTCGCGAATCAGCGTCGGCTCGACCTGTCGGACCTGCGTTACCGCAACGGCGTGGACAGCTATCTGTCGGTGCTGACCGCGCAGACGGACCTGTACGCGGCGCAGCAGGAGTTGATCTCGGCGCGGCTCGCGCGGCTGTCGAACCTCGTCGACCTGTATCGCGCGCTCGGCGGCGGGTGGATCGAGCACGCGGGCGACACGCCGCGTCCGGCCGACGCGCCGGTCGATTACGGCGCGGCGAGCGCACCGGTCGCGGCTTCGGCGCCGGCATCGGCGGGCTGATCGACGCGACGCGGCTGTCGGCCGTTACGGCGGCATCGCAAGCGGAAAGCGCCACGGGAGACCGTGGCGCTTTTTTATTGCCTGGCGTAGCGGATGGCGGATACCGTTCGCGGAGACGGGTGATGCCCAGGTGCCTGGCGCACAGCGTCCAGGCACCGACGCACGAATCACCGCATCGCCGCTTGCGGCATCTCCTGACCCGCTTCGCGCGTGCCGTCGTCGCTACCGTCCGGCGCCGCATGACGTCCGTCGAAGTCGCGTCCCGCGCGGCGGATCGCCCGCCGCGCCGCGCTTTCTCGGCTCACGCCGTTGAACACGAGGTTCAGCACGACCGCCGACACCGACGCGAGCAGGATCCCGCTATGCAGCAGCGGCGACAGCGCGGCGGGCAGCCTCGCGAAGAAAGGCGGCGACACGACCGGCACGAGCCCGAGGCCGATACTCACCGCGACGATGAACAGGTTGTGCTGGTTTTTCACGAAGTCGACCTTCGCGAGCACCTTGATCCCGCTCGCGGCGACCATCCCGAACATCACGATGCCCGCGCCGCCGAGCACGAACGGCGGCACCGACGCGACCGTCTGCGCCATCTTCGGAAAGAGCCCGAGCGCGACGAGGAGCGCGCCGCCGGTCGCGCACACGTAGCGGCTTTTCACGCCGGTCACGCCGATCAGCCCGACGTTCTGCGAGAACGACGTGTGCGGGAACGAATTGAACACGCCGCCGATCAGCGTGCCGAGCCCGTCGACGCGCAGCCCGCGCACGAGCGCGCGCTGGTCGACCGGACGCTCGACCATGTCGCCGACCGCGAGGAACATGCCGGTCGATTCGATGAACGTGACGAACATCACGGTGACCATCGTCGCGATCGCGAGCGGATCGAAGTGCGGCATCCCGAAGTGGAACGGCATCACGAAACCGACCCACGGCGCGGCGGTCACGCCGTCGAGGTTCACGCGCCCGAGCGCGAGCGCGGCCGCGAAACCCGCGACGATGCCGAGCAGCACCGAGATGTTCGCGACGAAACCGCGCCCGAAGCGGTTGATCAGCAGGATCAGCGCGAGCACCGCGAGCGACAGCCCGAGGTAGACCGGGTTGCCGTAGTCCGGATTGCCGACGCCGCCGGCCGCCCAGTTGATGCCGACCTGCATCAGCGACAGCCCGATCACCGCGATCACGGTGCCGACGACGACCGGCGGAAAGAAGCGCAGCAGCTTGCCGATCATCGGCGCGAGCACGATGCCGATCGCGCCGGCCGCGATCGTCGCGCCGAACACGTCGAGCAGGCCGAGCGACGGATTCGTGCCGATCGCGATCATCGGCCCGACTGCCGCGAACGTGCAGCCCATGATGACCGGCAGGCGGATGCCGAAGATCCACACGCCGAGCGTCTGGATCAGCGTCGCGATTCCGCACGAGAACAGGTCCGCGCTGATCAGGAACGCGACCTGATCCTTCGGCAGCTTCAGCGCGCCGCCGACGATCAGCGGCACCGCGACCGCGCCCGCGTACATCACCAGCACGTGCTGGACGCCGAGCGTCAGCAGTTGCCCGGCCGGCAGCCGGGCGTCGCACGGGTGGACCGCATGGGTATCGTTGCCCGTCGTTTGCATGTCGTCAGCCTCCGGTCGTTCGCGTCAGAAAGTGAGGTCCAAGGTAGGCCGGACGAAAATGCGCAACAAGACCGCTGGGGCCTATTCCATGGTTTCCGGGGGCGATATGCGAACGCGCCGGCCGGTGCGTCGTCGCGCATCGTGGCGATGCGAAGCGGGTGGTCAGGCGCGCTGTATCCGGTCGGGGCAGAGGCGCATACGGATTGCCCGCGAGGGGGAGCGGGGGCCTGCTGCCAGGCAGTCGGCGCGAGGTGCGAGCCGTCTGGGCGACGCGCGACGGCGTTAGCGTGCGGGGCGTCGCGGTCGTTTTCTTCGCGTATCGCAGCGTTTATGGTGTGTATGCCGCGTCGCGCATGCGGTCATTTTTGCGTGCCGTTGCAACTGGCCGGGTTAACCCGCGAATGCCTGCGGTTGGCGCGTCACCGCCCTGCGATGTCACGTTATGCGTAGACGCCGGTATGATGCCGTTTTCATCCGCCACCGACGTCGTTCATGAGCCCATCGTCCGCGCGTTTTCTCGGCATCGATCTCGGCACCGGTTCGCTGAAGCTCGCGGTCGTCGATGAGCGCGGCGTCGAGCGCGCGGCCGCGAGCGCCGCTTATGGGTTCGAGACGCCACAGCCGGGCTGGGCCGAGATCGCGGTCGAACGCTGGTGGGACGCGCTGCGCGAAGCCGCCGCGCAACTGCCCGCCGATGAACGCGCGGCGGTGCGCGCAATCGGCCTGTCCGGGCAGATGCACGGCGTCGTGCTGACCGACACCGCGGGTCAGGCGTTGCGTCCCGCGCTGCTGTGGCCCGATACGCGCGCGCTCGCGCTGCTCGACGCATGGCCGCAGCCGCAGCCAAATCCGGTTTCGCCGGGCATGGCGGGGCCGTTGCTGCGCTGGGTCGCGCGGCACGAGCCGGCCGTTGCGGCCGCCGCCCGTTACGCGCTGCAGCCGAAGGACTGGCTGCGCGTCGCGCTCGGCGGCGCGGCGCTCGCCGATCCGTCCGACGCGTGCGCGACCGCATTGGCCGCGCCGGACGGCGAGTGGGATCACGCATTGATCGCGCGCCTCGGTCTGCCGCCGCACTGGTTCGTGCCGCTCGCGCCGTCGTTCGGGCAGGCGGGCGCGTTGTCGATCGAGGCGGCCGAGGCGCTGGGTCTGCCGCCCGGCATCGCGATCGCGACCGGCGCGGGCGACACGCCGTGCGCGGCGCTCGGCAGCGGCCTCGCGGACGACGGCGACGCGCTGCTGACGACCGGCAGCGGCGGCCAGATCGTCGTCACGTCGCGCGGCGAGCCGGTTGCGGTGCGCGGGCTGCATCGCTATCGCGCGGCGACCGGCCACTGGTACACGATGGCCGCGATGCAGAACGTCGGTGTGGCGCTCGAAGCGGCGCGCGGCTGGCTGTCGTACGATTGGCGCGGCGCGTACGATGACGCGTTCGCGGCCGAACCGTCCGCTACGCTCGCGTTCCTGCCGTATCTGAGCGGCGAGCGTTCGCCGTGGCTCGATCCGGCCGCGCGCGGCGGCTGGCTCGGCGCGGGTCTCGGCGACACGCGCGGCACGCTGATGCGCGCCGCGTTCGAAGGCGTTGCGTTCGCGTTGCGCGCGGGCCTCGACGCGATCCGGGCGGGCGGCGTCGACGTGACGACGCTGAAGCTCGCGGGCGGCGGCTCCGTCGATCCGCGCTGGCGGCAACTGCTCGCCGATGCGCTCGACGTCGAACTTTACGCGCTCGATTGCCCGAACGCGGCGGCGCGCGGCGCGGCGCTGCTCGGCGGGCTCGCGTGCGGACACTGGCGCAGCGGCGATCTCGCGGCGCTCGCACCCGCGTCGTCACCCGTTGCACTGCCGTCGCGCGATGCGGCGCTCGCGCGGCGCTACACGCGTTTTATCGATTTGTACGGCCGCGTGCGAAGCTGGTTCGCGGCCGCCTAACCCCATTTCTTGGCGACTCACAGGAGCATTCGAAGATGAAAACCAAAGCAGCCGTCGCATGGAAGGCCGGTGCGCCGTTGACCATCGAGGAAGTCGATCTCGAAGGCCCGCGCGCGGGCGAAGTCCTGATCGAGGTGAAGGCAACGGGGATCTGCCACACCGACTACTACACGCTGTCCGGCGCGGACCCGGAAGGCATCTTCCCGGCGATCCTCGGCCATGAAGGCGCGGGCATCGTCGTCGATGTCGGTCCCGGCGTCGGTACGCTGAAGAAGGGCGACCACGTGATTCCGCTCTACACGCCCGAGTGCCGCCAGTGCAAGTTCTGCCTGTCGCGCAAGACGAACCTGTGCCAGGCGATCCGCTCGACGCAGGGCAAGGGGCTGATGCCGGATTCGACGTCGCGCTTCTCGCTCGACGGCAAGCCGCTGTTCCACTACATGGGCACCTCGACGTTCTCGAACTACATCGTCGTGCCGGAAATCGCGGTCGCGAAGATCCGCGAGGACGCGCCGTTCGACAAGGTCTGCTACATCGGCTGCGGCGTGACCACCGGCGTCGGCGCGGTCGTTTATTCGGCGAAAGTCGAGGCGGGCGCGAACGTCGTCGTGTTCGGGCTCGGCGGCATCGGCTTGAATGTGATTCAAGGCGCCAAGATGGTCGGCGCGGACAAGATCATCGGCGTCGACCTCAACCCGAAGCGCGTCGAACTCGCGAAGAAGTTCGGGATGACGCACTTCATCAACCCGAACGAGGTCGAGAACGTCGTCGATCACATCGTGCAGTTGACCGACGGCGGCGCGGACTATTCGTTCGAATGCATCGGCAACGTGAAGGTGATGCGCCAGGCGCTCGAATGCACCCACAAGGGCTGGGGGCAGTCGTTCATCATCGGCGTTGCGGCGGCGGGCGAGGAGATCAGCACGCGGCCGTTCCAGCTGGTGACGGGCCGCGAGTGGAAGGGCTCGGCGTTCGGCGGCGCGCGCGGGCGCACCGACGTGCCGAAGATCGTCGACTGGTACATGGAAGGCAAGATCAACATCGACGACCTGATTACGCACACGCTGCCGCTCGACAAGATCAACGACGGCTTCGACCTGATGAAGAAGGGCGAGTCGATTCGCTCGGTGGTGCTGTACTGACCCGCCCGAACCGAAACGGAGGCGCACGATGCTGGAGATAGTCGAGGAGCACGCGTGTTTTGGCGGCGTGCAGCGGATCTACCGTCACGAGTCGAAGACGATCGGTTTGCCGATGCGGTTCTCGGTGTTCCTGCCGCCGCAAGCGGACGAGGGCCGCGTGCCGGGGCTGTTCTACCTCGCGGGGCTGACCTGCACCGAGGAGACGTTCCCGATCAAGGCGGGCGCGCAGCGTTACGCCGCGCAGCACGGCCTCGCGCTGATCGCGCCGGACACGAGCCCGCGCGGCGCGGGCGTGCCAGGCGAGACGGATGCGTGGGACTTCGGCGTCGGCGCGGGTTTCTACGTCGATGCGACGCGCGCGCCGTGGTCGACGCACTACCGGATGTACTCGTACGTGCGCGACGAACTGCGCGACGCGGTGACGTCGAACCTGCCGGTGGACGGCGACCGGCTCGGCATCTTCGGGCATTCGATGGGCGGACATGGCGCGTTGACGCTCGCGCTGCGCAATCCCGACGTGTATCGCTCGGTGTCGGCGTTCGCGCCGATCGCCGCGCCGACGCGCTGTCCGTGGGGGGAGAAGGCGTTTTCGGGTTATCTCGGCGACGATCGCGAAGCGTGGAAGCAGTACGACGCGAGCGAACTGGTCGTGAACGCGTCGCGCCGGTTCGACGAGGGCATCCTCGTCGATCAGGGGCTTGCGGACCAGTTCCTGGCGAACCAGCTGAACCCGGACGTGTTCGAGGCCGCGTGCCGCGCGGCGGGGCAGCCGCTGACGCTGCGCCGTCACGACGGTTACGACCACGGCTACTTCTTCATCCAGACGTTCGTCGGGGATCACATCGCGCATCACGCGCGGGTGTTGTCGAAGTAGCGACGTAGCGGAGCGGTTCCGCTTCAAAAGCAAAAGGCGTTGCGTGAACCCCGCGCAACGCCTTTTTTATCGGCTTGACCGGTCGAGCGGGGCGCCCGCCTATCTCCGCCCGATCAGGCTCGCGCCATACACGAGCGCCGCGAGCGCGGTGATCCAGAAGCTCGTCGGCCAGTCGGTGTAGTACGCGAGCGTCACGCCGAGCCACGCCTGCGCAAGCGCGAGCGCGGCGGCGAGCACGAGCCCGGCCGACAGGCGCGTCGTCAGGTTCTGCGCGGCGGCGGCCGGGCCGACCATCAGCGTGAACACGAGCAGCACGCCGACGATCTGCGTGCACGCGGCGACCGCCAGCGCGGCGATCGCGAGGAACAGCACCGACACGAGCCGCAGCGACACGCCTTTCGCTTCCGCGAGTTCCGGCTGTAGCGACGCGAACAGCAGCGGCCGCATGATCGCCGCGAGCGCCGCGAGGCTCGCGACCGCGAGCGCGGCGAGCACGCCGAGCGTATCGCGGCTCACGCCGAGCACGTTGCCGAACAGCAGCGCGGTCACCTGCGTTGCATACGACGTGAAGAAATGCAGGAACAGCAGCCCGAAGCCGAGCGCGAGCGACAGCGTCACGCCGATCGCGACGTCGCGGCCCGCGAGCTTCTCGCCGAGCGCGCCCATCGACACGCCGGCCATGAGCGTGAAGCCGACCATCCCCCAGATCGGCGAGATGCCGATCAGCACCGCGCCGGTCGCGCCGGTGAAGCCGACGTGCGACAGCGCATGGCCGGCGAACGTCTGTCCGCGCAGCACGAGGAAATAACCGACGATGCCCGCGAGCACCGCGACGATGCCCGACGCCGCGAAGGCGTTCACCATGAAATCGTATTCAAGCATCGTGCGTGTGGCCGTGTCCGTGTGCATTGCCGCCGCGCGGCGCGTGGCCGTGCGTGTGATCGTGCCCGTGGGCATGATCGTGTTCATGTTCGTGGTCGTGTTTCTCGATCTCGACGCCGCCGGACATCACGAAGATGCGGCCGTTCACGCGCATCACGTCGATCGGCGCGCCGTACAGCCGCGACAGCACCGGCGACGTGATCACCTCGTCGACGCCGCCGAGCGCGGCGACGCCGTTGCCGAGGTACAGCACGCGGTCGAGCGCGTTCAGCAGCGGATTCAGCTCGTGCGCGGAGAACAGCACCGCAATGCCGAGTTCGCGCTGCACGCGCCGCACCAGTTCGACGACGCCGCGCTGGTGGTTCGGATCAAGGGAGATCAGCGGCTCGTCGAGCAGCAGCAGCTTCGGGTCGCCGAGCAGGCATTGCGCGAGCAGCAGGCGCTGGCGCTCGCCGCCCGACAGCTCGGACAGCGGGCGGTCCGCGAGCGCCCTCGCGCCGACCAGGTCGAGCACGCGCGCGACGTCCTGGCGGACCGCGTCGTTCGCGAGCGGCAGGCCCCAGCGATGGCCGTCGGCGGCCATCGCAACGAAGTCGCGGCCGCGCACGCGGCGGCTCGCGAGCGCGGTGCGGATCTGCGGCATGTAGCCGATCGCCGGGTTGCCGCGCACGACCGGCTCGCCGAGCACGCGGATCGCCCCCTGCGCGGCCGGCACGAGGCCGAGCACCGCGCGCATCAGCGTGGTCTTGCCCGCGCCGTTCGGCCCGAGCACGCCGATGAATTCGCCCTGGTTCACCGCGAGGTTCGCGTCGCGCAGGATCGTGCGTTCGCCGAGCGCGAGCGTGACGCCGGCGAGCGTCAGCACCGGCGTCTGCGCGTGACGGCGCGGCGAGGCATTCCCGGTGGCGTGCTGTCGATCCGGATGGCCGGAGGCTGTCGAGCCAGCCGCTGTCATGAAGTGTTTCCTTATTGATTCGTTGCCGCGCCGCTCGCCGCCAGCGCGTGGTCCAGCGCGTCGAGCTGCGTCAGCATCCATTGCTGGAAGCGGGTGTTCTCCGGTTCCGTTTCGGTGACGCTCATCGTCGGCACCTTCGACTGCTTCGCGAGGCCGAGCATCCGGCGCGTCAGCGCCTCGGTCGCCTGGCTGTTGTAGATCAGCACGCGCACGCGCCGCTCGCGCAGGTCGCGTTCGAACGCGGCGATGTCCGACGGGCTCGCTTCGGTGTCGTTCATCGTCGCGAGCTGGAACCGCAGGTTGCGCATGTCGAGGCCGATCGCGTCGGCCATGTAGCCGAACACCGGCTCGGTGGCCGTCACCGGGGCGCCATGATAGCGCGAGCGCAGCGCGGCGACCTTCGCGTCGATCGGTTGCAGCGACGCGATGAACGTCGCAAGGTTCGCATCGTACACGCTCTTGTGCGCGGGGTCCGCCGCGGCGAGCGCCGCGCCGACCGCGCGCGCGACCGCCGGCATCGTGTCCGGTTCGTACCACAGGTGCGGATTGTCGCCGGCCTTCTTGCCGACGAGGTTCGCCGCGACGATCGTCGTGCGGCCGGTTGCCTGGCTCGCGCCGAGCAGCTTCTCCATCCACGGGTCGTAGTCCGCGCCGTTGTACACGACGATGCGCGCGTGCTGAAGCGCGCGCGCGGTCTTCGGGCTCGCCTCGAACAGGTGCGGGTCCTGGTCCGGGTTGCTGAGGATGCTGGTCACGGCGACGTGCGAGCCGCCGATCTGCTTCACGACGTCGCCGTAGAAGTTCTCGGCCGCGACGACCGGCACCGGCGCGTCCTGCGCGCGCGCGGCGGTCGAGAAGCCGAAGGCGGCGGTGGTTGCGACGGCCAGGGCGGCGGCGAGCCGGCGGGCGGCGCGGCGCAGCGGGCGCGACGCGGGAAGCAGCGTGTTCATCGTTTCTATCCTCGTTCGAGTAGATGGTCCGGCGGGTTCGGGCGGCCGCAGCGACGCGGCGGTCGCCCGTGCGGATTCGCGAAGGCGAAATGATATAACGTAGCGAAGATTTTGGGCGAGTCGCAAGAAACCCGGCGAGCTTGCGCGCTGCACCATCGAAATCTCGTTACCCGCCTTGACAGGGCCGGTCGTGTATCCGATCATTCGACCACAAATAGAGCAATTGTTCGCGAGATGGGCGTTCGTTCAATCGACGCCACCCCGCGCGACGACGTGGACGAACCGGAGACGACCCCGTGGCCCAACACCCGGCGGCAGGACGTTTGCAGGACAAGGTGGCGCTGCTGACCGGCGCCGCGAGCGGCATCGGCGAGGCGGTCGCCCGCCGTTATCTGGACGAGGGCGCGCGCTGCGCGCTCGTCGACGTGAAGCCGGCGGACGGCATCGCGCCGCAACTGGCCGCCGCGTATCCGGGCCGCGTGCTCGCGCTTGGCGCCGACGTCACGCGCCGCGACGACATCGAGCGCATCGTCGGCACCACGGTCGAACGCTTCGGCCGCATCGACATCCTGTTCAACAACGCCGCGCTGTTCGACATGCGGCCGCTGCTCGACGAATCCTGGGATGTGTACGACCGGCTATTCTCGGTCAACGTGAAGGGGATGTTCTTCCTGATGCAGACGGCCGCGCGCCGGATGGTCGAGCAGGGCGGCGGCGGCAAGATCGTGAACATGGCGTCGCAGGCCGGGCGGCGCGGCGAGGCGCTCGTCGCGCACTATTGCGCGACCAAGGCCGCGGTGCTGAGCTATACGCAGTCGGCCGCGCTGGCGCTCGCGCCGCACCGGATCAACGTGAACGGAATCGCACCGGGGGTCGTCGACACCCCGATGTGGGAAGAAGTCGACGCGCTGTTCGCGCGCTACGAACACCGGCCCGTCGGCGAAAAGAAGCGCCTCGTCGGCGAAGCGGTGCCGCTCGGCCGGATGGGCGTCCCCGCCGACCTGACCGGCGCCGCCGTGTTCCTCGCGTCGGCGGATGCCGACTACATCACCGCCCAGACGTTGAACGTCGACGGCGGCAACTGGATGAACTGAGCGCGCGCGGGGTCGCCGCGCCGGCCAGCCCACCGCCAGCACATAACGCAGCACACAACAGGAGACAAGCGATGAAACCAGCCTTCAAGACGGCGATCCGCGCACTGGGCGCCGGAGCCGTCACGCTCGCGGCATCTGGCGCATTCGCGCAGACCGTCACGATCGCGATGCTGAACAATCCCGACATGATCGAGCTGAAGAAGCTGGCGCCGGCGTTCGAGAAGGCGAATCCGGGCGTCAAGCTGAACTGGGTGATCCTCGAAGAGAACGTGCTGCGCCAGCGCGCGACCACCGACATCACGACCAACAGCGGCCAGTTCGACGTGGTGATGATCGGCGCATACGAGGCGCCGCAGTGGGGCAAGCGCGGCTGGCTGTCGCCGATGACGAACCTGGCCGCGAGCTACGACCTGAACGACGTCGTGAAGACCGCGCGCGACGGCCTGTCGTACAACGGCACGCTGTATGCGCTGCCGTTCTACGTCGAAAGCTCGATGACCTATTACCGCAAGGACCTGTTCGCGGCGAAGGGCCTGAAGATGCCCGACCAGCCGACCTACGACCAGATCGCGCAGTTCGCCGACAAGCTGACCGACAAGGCGGCCGGCACCTACGGCATCTGCCTGCGCGGCAAGGCGGGCTGGGGCGAGAACATGGCGTACGTGTCGACGGTCGTGAACACGTTCGGCGGACGCTGGTTCGACGAGAAGTGGCACGCGCAGCTCACGACGCCGGAATGGAAGAAGGCGGTCGGCTTCTACGTCGATCTGCTGAAGAAGGACGGGCCGCCGGGAGCCAGCTCGAACGGCTTCAACGAGAACCTGACGCTGATGTCGTCGGGCAAGTGCGCGATGTGGATCGACGCGACCGTCGCCGCCGGCATCCTGTACAACAAGCAGCAGTCGCAGGTGGCCGACAGGATCGGCTTCGCGGCCGCGCCGATCGCGGTGACGCCGAACGGCTCGCACTGGCTGTGGACGTGGGCGCTCGCGGTCCCGAAGTCGTCGAAGTCGCAGGACGCGGCGAAGAAGTTCATCGAATGGGCGACGTCGAAGGACTACGTCGAACTGGTCGCGAAGGATGAAGGCTGGGCGTCGGTGCCGTCCGGCACGCGGCAGTCCACCTACGCGCGCGCCGAGTACAGGCAGGCCGCGCCGTTCTCCGACTTCGTGCTGAAGGCGATCACGACCGCCGACCCGAACCATCCGACCGCGCAGCCGGTGCCGTACACGGGCGTGCAGTTCGTCGGCATCCCGGAGTTCCAGTCGTTCGGCACGGTGGTCGGCCAGAGCATCGCTGGCGCGGTCGCCGGGCAGATGAGCGTCGACCAGGCGCTCGCCGCGGGCAACGCGGCGGCCGACCGGGCCGTTGCGCAGGCCGGTTATCAGAAGTAACGTGGTGCGACGCGGGCGGCGCGCGATGCGCCGCCGCGCGCCCCGCTTGCCGTAACCGCAGTTGCCGCGGCGGCGTCCGGCTCATCCCGTGCCGGACCGGCAGCGGCGACGCGAACGCGCGCCGTTTGTCCCGCCGCGCGCTCGCGTAACCGAACAGGTGGTCACGATCATGCGTCATCTCCATCCCCCCCTGATGTCCGCGCCCAGCCGCGATCGCGGCAAGCCCGCGCAACTCGTCGAGGAGCGGCGTTCCGCGTCGCGCTGGCTCGTCTCGCCGTCCGTCGCCGTGCTGCTCTTGTGGATGACGATCCCGCTCGCGATGACGATCTGGTATTCGTTCACGCGCTACAACCTGCTGAACCCCGACCTGAAGGGTTTCGCCGGCTTCGACAACTACCGCTACCTCGCGACCGATCCGTCGTTCATCCCGTCGATCGTGCACACGCTCCAACTGATCGTGTCGGTGCTCGTCATCACGGTGGTCGGCGGCGTGCTGATGGCGGTGCTGTTCGACCGCAAGTTCTACGGGCAGGGCATCGCGCGCCTGCTCGCGATCGCGCCGTTCTTCGTGATGCCGACCGTCAGCGCGCTGATCTGGAAGAACATGATCCTGCATCCGGTGTACGGACTCGTCGCCGTCGCCATGCGCGCGGTCGGGCTCACGCCGATCGACTGGTTCGCCGAATATCCGCTCGGCGCGGTGATCGCGATCGTCGCGTGGCAGTGGCTGCCGTTCGCGTTCCTGATCCTGTTCACCGCGATCCAGTCGCTCGACCAGGAGCAGAAGGAAGCGGCGCGCATCGACGGCGCCGGGCCGTTCGCGATGTTCTTCTACATCACGCTGCCGCACCTGCGCCGCGCGATCGCGGTGGTCGTGATGATGGAGACGATCTTCCTGCTGTCGATCTTCGCGGAAATCTACACGACGACCGGCGGCGGCCCCGGCAACGCGACGACCAACCTCACGTATCTGATCTACTCGCTCGGCCTGCAGCAGTTCGACGTCGGGCTCGCGTCCGCGGGCGGCATTCTTGCCGTCGTGCTCGCGAACATCGTGTCGTTCTTCCTCGTGCGGATGCTCGCGCGGAACCTGAAAGGGGAGTACGAAAAATGAGCCAGCTTGCTGCTTCGACCGAAGCCCCCAATTCGCCGGACGCGGTGAACCGCTCGTCGTGGTTCGCGCTGGCGGGCCGCGCGCTGCCGGGCATTCTTGCGTGGCTGATCGCGCTGGCGCTGTTCTTCCCGATCTTCTGGATGACGATCACCGCGTTCAAGACCGAGCAGCAGGCCTACGTGCCGACGCTCTTCTTCATGCCGACGCTCGACAGCTTCCGCGAGGTGTTCGCGCGCAGCAACTACTTCGCGTTCGCGTGGAACTCGGTGCTGATCTCGGCCGGCGTGACGATCGTGTGCCTGATCCTCGCGGTGCCGGCCGCGTATGCGATGGCGTTTTTCCCGACCCGCCGCACGCAGAAGATCCTGCTGTGGATGCTGTCGACGAAGATGATGCCGTCGGTCGGCGTGCTCGTGCCGATCTACCTGCTGTGGAAGAACGCTGGGCTGCTCGACACCGTGTCCGGCCTCGTCATCGTGTACACGCTGATCAACCTGCCGATCGCGGTGTGGATGGCGTTCACGTACTTCAACGAGATTCCGCGCGACATTCTCGAAGCCGGCCGCATCGACGGCGCGGCGACGTGGCAGGAGATCGTCTACCTGCTGATGCCGATGGCGGTGCCGGGCCTCGCGTCGACCGCGCTGCTGCTCGTGATCCTGTCGTGGAACGAGGCGTTCTGGAGCATCAACCTGTCGAGTTCGAACGCCGCGCCGCTGACCGTGTTCATCGCGTCGTATTCGAGTCCCGAAGGGCTGTTCTGGGCGAATCTGTCGGCGGCGTCGCTGCTCGCGGTCGCGCCGGTGCTGATCGTCGGCTGGCTGTCGCAGAAGCAATTGGTGCGCGGCCTCACGTTCGGAGCGGTCAAATGACGGGAGCGACGGGAGCGAACACGGCGGTGATCCGCGCGCTGATCTGCGACTGCGACGGCGTGCTGATCGACAGCGAGGCAGTGGCCGCGCGCGTGCTCGTCGCGGAACTCGAAGCGCGCTGGCCCGGCGCGCAGGTCGGGCCGGTCGTGATGCCGCTGCTCGGCCAGCGCATCGAGCGCGTGCTCGCCGGCGCGGCGGCCGAACTCGGGCGCACGCTGGGCGCCGACGATGTCGCCGCGATCCGCGCGGTGGCGGAATCGTCCGCGATGGAAGCGCCGCTGTTCCCAGGCGTCGCCGAGGCGCTCGGCGCGATCGCGTTGACGAAGGCGTGCGCGAGCAACAGCTACACCGCGGTCGTGCGCCAGGTGCTGGACCGCACCGGCCTCGTCGCGTTCTTCGGCGACCGCGTGTACTGCGCGGATCTCGTCGAGCGGCCGAAACCCGCGCCGGACGTGTATCTCGCGGCCGCGCGCGGCCTGGGCGTCGAGCCGGCCGCGTGCGTCGTCGTCGAGGACAGCGTCGCCGGCGTCACCGCCGCGCACGCGGCCGGGATGACGGTGCTCGGTTTCGTCGGCGGCTCGCACATCGGCCACGCGCATGCGCTCGCGCTGCGCGACGCGGGCGCGAGCGACGTGTTCGACCAGATGGACGCGCTGCCCGAACTGATCGCGCAGCGGATGCGCAACGCGGCGGTCGGCTCGCATTGAGCGGGCGGAGCGCACGCAATCGAAACAACAGCAGCAACGCGGCGCAAGCCCTGCCGGCCGCGCCGCAATGAAAGGAGACACATCATGGCAAGCGTGATCCTGCGAAACGTGCTGAAGCGCTACGACGACACCGAAGTGCTGCGCGACGTGAACCTCGACATCGCGGACGGCGAGTTCGTCGTGTTCGTCGGCCCGAGCGGCTGCGGCAAGACTACGCTGATGCGGATGATCGCGGGCCTCGAAGACATCAGCGGCGGCGAGTTGCTGATCGACGGCACGCGGATGAACGACGTGCCGCCCGCGAAGCGCGGCATCGCGATGGTGTTCCAGTCGTACGCGCTGTATCCGCACATGACGCTGTACGACAACATGGCGTTCGGGCTGAAGCTCGCCGGCGCGAAGAAGCCGGAGATCGACGCGGCCGTGAAGAACGCCGCGAAGATCCTGCACATCGATCATCTGCTCGACCGCAAGCCGAAGCAGCTGTCCGGCGGCCAGCGGCAGCGCGTCGCGATCGGCCGCGCGATCACGCGCAAGCCGAAGGTGTTCCTGTTCGACGAACCGCTGTCGAACCTCGACGCCGCGCTGCGCGTGAAGATGCGCCTCGAATTCGCGCGGCTGCACGACGAGCTGAAGACGACGATGATCTACGTGACGCACGACCAGGTCGAGGCGATGACGCTCGCGGACAAGATCGTCGTGCTGTCGGCCGGCAACGTCGAGCAGGTCGGCAGCCCGGCGCGGCTGTATCACGCGCCGGCGAACCGCTTCGTCGCGGGTTTCATCGGTTCGCCGAAGATGAACTTCCTCGACGGCGTCGTGCAGCAGGTGATGGGCGACGGCGTGCTGGTCCGTTATGCGACCGGCGAGACGCAGAAGGTCGCGGTGGAGCCGGGGCGCGCGAAGGAGGGCGACAAGGTGACGGTCGGCATCCGGCCCGAGCATCTGCATGCGGTGACGGCCGAATCCGGCGTCGCGGCGAGCACGATGGCGGTCGAATCGCTCGGCGACGCCGCGTATCTGTACGCGGACTGCGCGGTCGCGCCGGATGGGTTGATCGCGCGGATTCCGCCGCTGGAGCGGCACGAGCGCGGCGAATCGCTGAAGCTTGGCGCGACGGCCGATCATTGCCATCTGTTCGATGCGGACGGGATCGCGTTCGAGCGGAAGATTGTCGAGGTGCTGGCGGCTTGAGGTGAGGGCGGCGCGGCTGCGTGGCGTCGTTGGGCGGTCGTGCGGGCAGGATGGCCTGGCCGTATGACTGCTCGTGCAGCGACGGCTAACCGGCCAGCAGACCCTTCAGCTCCTCCAGAAAGGAAGCGGTTGTGTAGCCCCAAAGTTTCGGATTGAAATCGTGTCCGTATAACGCGTAAAAGACTTCGTCGAGGTTTTTTCCGGCTTCTTTTTTGAACTTCGATATCTCGCTTAGCGTGTCCTCGATTTCTCCGTGCGAGCTATCCCTTTTGAAGCACGACACCACTTCCTCCAACGTGTCCCCCCAATAGTCGGAATCCTGATTGAGATACGCGCCGAACAGTGTGTGGAATTGGGGATACGATTGCTGGTCGATCATTTCGGAAGGTACGACGTAAGAATGTAGTAGGGCATTCCGTTATGTCGTTCGAATGCAAGTACGACCCGAACTACGCTCATGTCCTTGAGTTTTCCCGTTGCTCTCGGGATGCCATAGCCGACTTTTTTTCCGACGTCCAGTTCCAGAACCAGCGGGCGCATCGGATTTGTCCGAGACCAGTTCCTGATTGCCAAGGCATTCGATTCCATCACTCTGGAAATTGCCCATTCCGCCGCCTGCAAGTTCCGGAACGACGACACCACGTCTCGTTTCGGCTCCAATCGTAACCGCTCCAGCAACTGCGCCTCGGTCCGCCCGACATGCTTGCGCAGCGTATGCCCTCCAACGCGGCTGCCGGCTTTCGCCTCGTGCATGTCGAGGCTGATGCGGCCCAGCGTGACCCGTGCCGCGCGCGCCGCGCGGATCGAGCCCGCGAAGCCGAACGGCACCGCGATATCGAGCGACAGCCCGATGCGGCTCGCGAGGTCGGGGCTCGCGTTCATCGCTTCGGCCAGCTTCGCGGCGCCGCGCTGCGTCAGCGTGTCCGTATCCTGAGCAGTCCAGACCTGCCGCCAGCCCGCCGCCGCCGTATCCGAGCCGTGCGCGCCGAACACGATGCAGCCGGCCTTGCTCGCCAGCGTCGGTTCGGGCAGCACGCACAGCGCGCCCGCGCCGACCATTTCCAGCACGCCGCCGACGATCTGCAACCCGCCCCAAAGCCGGTTGGAAAGCATCTCGGCCTGGTTGATCGACTGGCGGCCGAGCACCGCCGCGAGTTGCGCTGCGCTCAGTACGACGCGCACGCCGTCCCGGTCATCGGCCTGTGCCATGCGGAAGCCCCCGCTACGGATTGAGAGGGCTTCGATGCTGCCAGGCGATCAGGGACCGCGATATGGGCGATGGATGATTCTGCGTCGAGTGCGGACGAACGAACGTCCGCCCGCGTGTCGCGTCAACGCGGCAGCGGGTCCGTCGTGCTCCGCCGGGCGGTTTTCTTCGGCGTCGCCTGCGCGTCCTCCGCCGCGAGCGCCGCGCGCGCAGACTGCTCGTCGGTCACGAGCCCGGACAGCCAGCCGCCGCGCAGCGCGGCGATCACCGCATCGCGCTTGCGCTCGCCGCCCGCGAAGCCGATCGTCGGCCGCTTCGGCGGCGAGTCGAGCCGCACGCTCGTCACGCGCCGGCCGGTCGCGGAGTCGATCCGCTGGCCGTTCGCGTCGATCGGCAGCCCGAGCATCTCCGCGATCGCGCCCAGCTGCATCAGCTCGCGCACCTCGGCCGACGTGATGAAGCCGTCCTCGTGCAGCGGGCAATTCAGGCCCATGTTGCCGATCCCGACGAACGCGACGTCGGCGTCGCCGGACAGCGACTCGACGATCCGGTACAGCCGGTGATTGCACCACTGCGCGCGCTCGGCCTCGTTATCGGCGATCAGCGGCGCGGGCAGCAGGAAGTGCTTGCCGCCGGTCTTTTCGGAGATGTGCAGCGCGACGTCGTAGCGGTTCGACGAACCGTCCTGCGCGATCGCGCCGACCATCGACACGAGCCGGTGCTGCGGCCGTTCGAGTTGCGCGATCTGATCGACGGCCGCCTTCAGCGTGCGGCCGCTGCTGACCGCGATCACCATCGGCCGCTCCTCGGACAGATAACGCTCCATCACCTGCGCGCCCGCGACCGCGAGCTTGCGGTCGATCTCGTCCGCGCTGTCGCTGTCCACCGGCACGACCTCGCACATCGCGAGGCCGTAACGCTTCGACAACTGATCCGCGAGCGCGAGACAGTCCGCGAGCCGGTGATCGACGCGCACGCGGATCAGGTTCTTCTCGACCGCGAACGCGACGAGCCGCTGCGCGACCGGCCGCGACACCTGGAGCTTCTCTGCGATCTCGTTCTGCGTGTTGCCGGCGACGTAATAGAGCCACGCGGCGCGGGTGGCGAGATCGAGTTTTTCGTTGGACCTGGACACGGTGTTGGCCCTGCAATGGCGTGATCGACGGAGGACGTGCGGCGCGGTGCTTACGCAAGCCGCTCGCGCGACGGCTCGTACAGCGGCCGCACGTGCCGGTACAGCGCGCGGAAGCGTTCGAGCCGCTCGCGCAGCGCCGCGTGCCGCTCCGCGTCCGGCGTGTATTCGGCGACAACCGGCGCTTTCGTCAGCACGTCGGCCGGCGAGCCGCCCGCCGCGAGCCAGCCGAGCCGCGCCGCGCCGAGCGCCGCGCCGGTTTCGCCGCCGCCGTGCTGGCGCGTCGGCGTCAGGAACGCGTCCGCGACCAGTTGCGACCAGTACGCGCTGCGCGCGCCGCCGCCGAGCATCGACAGCGCACTGACCTCGGTGCCGGCGCTGCGCAATGCGTCGAGGCCGTCGGTCAGCGCGAGCGTCACGCCTTCGAGCACCGCGTAACCGAGCAGCGCGCGGTCGGTCGCATGCGTGAGGCCGAAGAACACGCCCTGCGCAAACGGGTCGTTGTGCGGCGTGCGCTCGCCGGACAGATACGGCAGGAACAGCGGCGCGTCGTCGAGCGCGTCGGGCGCGAGCGCGGCGACTTCGGCGAGCAGCGTCGGCTCGTCGGTCGATGCGAGCTTGCAGACCCAGCGCAAACAACTCGCGGCGGACAGCACGACGCTCATCTGGTGCCAGCGGTTCGGAATCGCGTGGCAGAACGCATGCACGGCCGACGCCGGGTTCGGCCGGAAGCGGTCGCCGACCACGCACAGCACGCCGGACGTGCCGAGCGACACGAAGCCGTCGCCGGGCTGCGTCGCGCCGATGCCGATCGCGCTGGTCGCGTTGTCGCCGCCGCCGGCCGCGACGATCACGTTCTCGCGCAGGCCGAATTCGCGGGCGACCTCGGGCAGCAGCGTGCCGGACGGCGCGCTGCCTTCCGCGAGCGACGGCATCTGCGCGCGCGTCATCCCGCACGCGTCGAGCAGCGCGTCGGACCAGTCGCGTTTCGCGACATCGAGCCACAGCGTGCCGGCCGCATCCGACGGGTCGGATACCTTGCCGCCGGTCAGCTTCAGGCGCAGGTAGTCCTTCGGCAGCAGCACGCACGCGGTGTCGCGGAAAATCCGCGGCTCGTGGCGCGCGACCCACAGCAGCTTCGGCGCGGTGAAGCCGGGCATCGCGAGATTGCCGGCGACCCGGTGCAGTTGCGGCGCGCGGTCGGTGAGTTGCGTGCATTCGTCGACCGCGCGCATGTCGTTCCACAGGATCGCGGGGCGCAGCACGTTGTCGCGCGCGTCCAGCAGCACCGCGCCGTGCATCTGGCCGGACAGGCCGATGCCGCGCACCTGCGCGAAGGCGTCCGGATGCCGTTCGCGCAGCGCGTGCAGCGCGCGGCGCGTGCCTTCCCACCAATCCTGCGGGTCCTGTTCGGCCCAGCGCGGATGCGGGCGCGACACGGTGAACGGCGAGCCGGCGGTGCCGATCGCGCGGCCGTCGGCCGCGAGCAGCAGGACTTTCACTTCGGACGTGCCGAGGTCGATGCCGAGGTACATGGTGGGCGTCAAGCCTTCGTCGTTGGGATGCGCTACTTTAGCCGCGCGCGCGCCGCCGCGCCATGCGCGGCGACCCGGGGGGCCGCGCCGCGATGCGCGGCGGCGGCTTCGTAACGCGTGGAAGGGAGGCGCCGCGCGGCGCCGGACGACGCATGCGCGGCAGGGTTCGTGCGCGGCGGCCGGACGACGCCGGCGCGCGCCGCGTTCGTCATGCGCGGGCGTGGCGCGCCGCGAGCCATGCGTCGACGCGCGCGAGCGCATCGCGCAGCGCGCCGCCGAGCGCGGCGCTGCCCGCGAGGCCGCCCCACAGCAGCTTGTCCGCGCAGAACACCGCGAGCGGGTCGGGGGCCGCGAACATCCGGCGCACCGCGTCCGCGTCCATCACGCCGTCCTGGTACGTGTAAGGCAGAGCGCCTTCGTTCCAGCGTTCGAGGAAGCGGAAGAACAGCGCGGGCAGCATCGCGGTGGCGGCCGGCGTCGCGCCGGCGGCGATCCGCTGCGCGAGCGTCGGCGCGATGAAGCCGGGGATCTTCGAGAAACCGTCCGCCGCGACACGCTGGTTGGTGTCCTGGATGTACGGGTTGCTGAAGCGGTCGAGCACAACGTCGCGATACTGCGCGAGATCGAGCGGGCTCGGCGTCAGGCACGGGATCACGTCGTCGGTCACGTAGTCGTGCGCGAAGCGGCGGATGTCGGGGTCCACCGTGCCTTCGTGGATGTACGACAGGCCGACCAGCGTGCCGGCCCACGCGATGCAGCTATGCGTCGCGTTCAGGATGCGGATCTTCGCTTCCTCGTACGGCATCACCGACTCGACGAGTTCCGCGCCCGCGCGCTCCCACTCGGGCCGCCCCGCGCAGAAGTGATCCTCGATCACCCACTGGATGAACGCCTCGCCCATCACCGGGCACGCGTCGTCGACGCCGGTCGTGGCCTTCACGCGCTCGCGGACGTCCGGCGTCGGGCGCGGCGTGATCCGGTCGACCATCGAGTCGGGGCATGCGGTGTTCGCGTCGAACCAGTCGAGCAGCGGCGTCGCGCCGCGCAGCGTCAGGAACTCGCGCATCCCGTTGCGAAAGCGCCTGCCGTTGCTGCGCAGGTTGTCGCAGGTCTGCAGCGTGACCGGGCCGCCGCCGCGCGTCTTGCGCGCGTCGAGGATCGCCGCGAGCGCGCCGTAGATCGTCGTGCGCGCGCCGCCCAGATCGGCGGCGAGGTCGGGGTTCGCGATGTCGAGCCGGTCGTGTTCGTCGAGGTAATAACCGCCCTCGGTCACGGTGAACGAAATGATCCGGCACGCCGGGTCCGCGCCGGCGTCGACGAGCCGGCCGAGATCGGCGGACCACGGCAGCACGCGGTCGATCGAGCGGATCGTCTCGTAGCTGCGCTTGCCGTCCGGCGTCACGGTTTCGAGCGTATAGACGCCGTGTTGCGCGGCGAGCGCGTCGAGCACGGGGTTCATGTCGGCGCGGATGTTGCCGACGGTCAGCGACCAGTGCGGGCCGGCGTCGGCGCACGCGAGGTTCGCGCGATGCAGATACCACGCCTGATGCGCGCGGTGAAACGACCCGGCGCCGATGTGAAGGATCACGTGCGAGCCGCTGCGTTCGCTGTTCATCAATGTCTCCTGAGAGGCGGGATGCGCGCGTCGGATGCGCGTCTGTAGTCGGGGCCGGCTGCTTCGCGATGTCGCGGCGACCGGAACAATTGCTCTTCGATTGAACGAATGATCGTATTCGGTCGGGCGAAAGTCAAGGCGGTGGACGGCGGTTTGATTGGCGCAGTGCGGCGGGCGGGGAAGGGGGCGCATCGGCGGAACGCTCGGCGGCGCGCGGGTTAGCGGGGATGTTGTCCTGCACAAACCGGCGCTGAAGGCGAAAGCGTGGCGGGGGCGGCGGGATCTCGCGACGCGGGTAGGGCTGCAGAGGATGGTCCGGGGCCAGCCGATCTGGAGTCGATGTCCGCCAGCGACACCGGCAAGACGGGCGATGGATCGAGCGGCAGCACTGGCGCGGCACCTTGATTCCGGGCCTGGCAGCGAACGCGCCGTACAACGTGAGACTAACGGCGGCATAGGATGCTAGCGCCTGGCATCGACGGATCGCTGCGGCTTCTCTTTTGTCGCGCAGGCTGCCTGTACTGCGGAGCTATGCGGCCGTTCGTTGCGCGACGCGGTGCGTCCGCACCGCGGTCCCGATGCGCGCGAGACGCACCGCTTTTGTCGAAGCGCGACGCGCCAGCAGCGTTACGGTTCGATCACCCGCGTGAGCGCCGCCACCGCCTGCTCCGTCGCATCGTCCGCGCAGCAGTCGACGACGATCCGCTCCGGCATCGACCGCAGCCACGTCAACTGCCGCTTGCACAACTGACGCGTCGCGAAGATGCCCTTGTCGCGCATCGTGTCGTAGTCGGTCGCGCCGTCGAGGTATTCCCACGCCTGCCGGTAGCCGACGCAGCGCATCGACGGCAGCCCGGGGTTCAGATCGCCGCGCGCGCGCAGCGCCTTCACTTCGTCGAGGAAACCCGCGGCCAGCATCGCATCGAAGCGCCGCGCGATGCGCGCGTGCAGCACGCCGCGATCGGACGGCTCCAGCGCGACCGGCACGAAGCGGTAGCGCGCCGCGTCGTCGTCGCGTGCGACGGGCGCGGCGAGCAGCGCCGACATTGGCTGTCCGCTCAGCACGAACACTTCGAGCGCGCGCTGGATTCGCTGCGAGTCGTTCGGCGCGAGCCGCGCGGCCGTCGCCGGATCGACCGCCGCGAGCCGCGCGTGCAGCGCGGGCCAGCCGTCGCGCGCGGCGTCCGCGTCGAGCGCCGCGCGCACGGCCGGATCGGCGGACGGCAGGTCGTTGAGTCCGTGCGTGAGCGCACGGTAGTACAGCATCGTGCCGCCGACCAGCAGCGGCACGTTCCCGCGTTGCGCGATCTCGCCGGTCGCGCGCAGCGCGTCCGCGCGGAAGTCGGCGGCGGAATACGCGTCGGCGGGATCGACGATGTCGATCAGGTGATGGACGACCGCCGCGCGCTCGGCCGCCGACGGCTTCGCGGTGCCGATGTCCATCCCGCGATAGACGAGCGCCGAATCGACGCTGACGATCTCGACCTCGCGGCCTTGCGCGCGCAGTTGGCCCGCGAACGCGAGGGCGGCCGCGGTCTTGCCGGACGCGGTGGGGCCGAGCAGACACGCGACGGCGAGCGCGTCGTGCGAAGCGGGTGGCGGGTTCATTGACCGCGCATGAACAGGCGGTCGAGGTCCGCGAGCGTCAGTTGATACCACGTCGGCCGCCCGTGGTTGCACTGGTCCGCGCGCTCGGTCGCTTCCATCTGGCGCAGCAGCGCGTTCATCTCGTCGAGCGTCAGGCGGCGGTTCGCGCGGACCGCGTGATGGCACGCGAGCGTGCCGAGCATCTCGTGCTGGCGCTCGGTCAGCACGCGCGAGCCGCCGTACGCGTGCAGGTCCGCGAGCACCGCGCGCGCGAGCGCGGGCAGGTCCGCGTCCTTCAGCAGCGCCGGCACCGCGCGGATCGCGATCGACGTCGGCGACAGCGCCGCGAGATCGAAGCCGAGCGCGTCGAGCGTCGCCTTCTCCTCGTCGACGACGCCGACCTCGACCGGATCGGCCGTCATCGGCAGCGGGATCAGCAGCGGCTGGACCGCGAGCGAGCGTTCGGCGAGCGCGTGCTTGAACTGCTCGTACAGGATCCGTTCGTGCGCGGCGTGCATGTCGACGATCACGAGGCCGCGCGCGTTCTGCGCGAGCACGTAGATGCCGTGGATCTGGCCGAGCGCGAAGCCGAGCGGATGATCGTCGGCCGCGTTGAAGTCGTGCGCGGAAGGCGGCGGGACGAACGGCGCCGACGCGGCGCCGTCGGCCTGCGCGGCCGTCGCGCCATCCGACGCGCCCGCGCCGACGTCCTTGCGGCCGAACAACGCGTCGTATAGCGCGAGCGGCTGGGCGACCGGCAGCGTGCCCTGGGTCATCCGCGACTGGCGCAGCCATGTGTTGCCGGCGCCGCCGCTTCCCGAGGAACCTGCGCCGCCGCTGAAACCGCTACTGCGCGCAGCCGAACCGAAGCCGCCCGAGCTGCCGGAACCGAAGCCGCCTGAACTACCGAATCCGCTCGAACCGCCTGAACCGAATCCGCCCGCACTGAACCCCGCCGTGCCGCCGGCACCGCCCGCGAGTCCACCCGCGCCGTCCGCCGGACGCGCTTCGAGATGCGCGGCGTGGCCGCCCGACGTTGTCTCCGGCGACGCGCCCGCGTGCCGCGCAAGCGCGCGCTGCACCGCATGGAACACGAACTGGTGGATCGAGCGCGAATCGCGGAACCGCACCTCGATCTTCGACGGATGCACGTTCACGTCCACCGACTCGGGCGGCAGGTCGAGGAACAGCACGTAGGACGGGTAACGGTCGCCGTGCAGCACGTCCTCGTACGCGGCGCGCACCGCATGCGTGAGCAGCTTGTCGCGCACGAAGCGGCCGTTCACGAAGAAATACTGCTGGTCCGCGCGGCCGCGGCTCGCGGTCGGCAGCCCCGCGCAGCCGTACACCGCGAGCGGCCCGGCGGATTCGTCGAGCGGCAGGTGCGCGGTCGCGAACGTCTCGCCGAGAATCTTCGCGACGCGCGCGGCCGGCTCGGTCGCGTTCCAGTGCTCGACCGCGCGGCCGTTGTGCAGCACCGAGATCGCGACGTCGGGCCGCGCGAGCGCGGCGCGCCGGATCATCTCCAGGCAATGGCCGAGTTCGGTCTGCTCGCTCTTCAGGAACTTGCGCCGCGCGGGCGTGTTGAAGTACAGCTCGCGCACCTCGATCGTCGTGCCCTGGGTGCCGGCCGCCGGCGCGAGCACGCCGGTCTGCGCGTCGATCTTCACGGCATGCGGCGCGTCGGCGGTGCGGCTCGTGATGGACATCTCGGCCACCGACGCGATCGACGCGAGCGCCTCGCCGCGAAACCCGAGCGTCGCGACGCTTTCGAGTTCCGCGAGCGAGCGGATTTTGCTGGTCGCGTGCCGCATCAGCGCGAGCGGCAGTTCGCGTTCGGGAATCCCGCAGCCGTCGTCGGCGATCGAGATGCGCTTCACGCCGCCTTCGTCGAGCAGGATGCGCAGTGTCGTCGCGCCGGCATCGAGCGCATTTTCGAGCAGTTCTTTCACGACCGACGCGGGGCGCTCGACCACCTCGCCGGCGGCGATCTGGCTGATCAGTTGATCGGGCAGCGGCTGGATCGCGCGCGCGGGCTGCGCGAAACGCTGCGGCGCGGCCGGGCGGCCTGCGTCCGCTGCGTTTGCGTCCGATGGAGCAGGGACGGCGTCGGGCAAAGCGGCGCCGGGAGCGGCAGGATCGGTGTACGAGGACATGCGCGCCATTATAGCGATTCGACCTTGCGCGTCCCGGCACGCGGAGTCCGCGCGGCCGGCGGTTTTTTCGTGGCGCGCGGCACTTTCGGTATCATGGCGCGGTCAATCGCGCTTCTCGTCCCTTCTCGCCCCGGTGCGCCGCCGCGCCCGCCCTACAAGGAATCTATTTGGACACGCTGCTGCATTTCGTGAACCTTGTCCTGCACATCGACAAGTTCCTCGGCGACTTCATCCATCTGTACGGCGCGTGGGTGTACGCGGTGCTGTTCCTGATCGTGTTCTGCGAGACCGGGCTCGTGGTCCTGCCGTTCCTGCCCGGCGACTCGCTGCTGTTCATCGGCGGCGCGTTCGCGGCGACGCACGAGATGGACCTCGGCCTGCTGATCGCGCTGCTCGTGATCGCGGCGGTCACCGGCAACACGCTCAACTATCTGATTGGCCGCGCGATCGGGCCGGCGGTGTTCAACACGCGCATTCGCGGACTCGAACGGTTCCTCGACCGCGCCGCCCTGCAAAAGACGCACGATTTCTACACGCGCCACGGCGGCAAGACGATCGTGCTCGCGCGTTTCATCCCGGTCGTGCGCACGTTCGCGCCGTTCGTCGCCGGCATCTCGCAGATGAGCATGCGGCGCTTCCAGCTCTTCAACATCGCCGGCGCGCTGCTGTGGGTGCTGTTGCTCGTGCTGCTCGGTTATTTCTTCGGCAACATTCCGTTCATCCGCCAGTACCTGAACGTGATCGTGCTGGTCGGCATCGGCGCGGCGGTCGTGCCGGTCGTGATCGGCGGGGTGTGGAAGATGCTGCGCCGGAACCGCGACGCGCAGCGCGGCGCGGTGCGGCCGCCGAACGGCAGCCCCCGGCCCTGACATCTCGCGCATCTCGCTCGGAGAGGCGCATATGAAAACGGCATCGCGATGACAGCGATGCCGTTTTTTCTTGCGTGAACGGATGCGAGCGGATCGACGCGGCGGGCGCGGCGTTATGCGGTGCGGCGCACGAGCGTCGGCGTCTCCGGCGTCGGGTAGCCGGCCTCGCGGAATGTCTCGACGATCGCGCGGTTCGTGTCGAAATACACCTGCCAGTAGTTGTCGTTGCTCGTGTACGGGCGCACGCACAGCAGCGGGCCTTCCGGCGTGAACGACAGCAGTTCGACGTTCGGCGGCGGCTCCTGCACGACATTCGGGATCTTCGCGATCGCCGCGCGCAGCCGGTTCGCCGCGTCGACCGGATCGACGCCGTTCGCGATCTTCGCGGTCAGTTCGACGCGCCGCACCGGCAGCACGCTGAAGTTCGTGATCGTGTCCGAGAAGACCTTGTTGTTGCCGATGATGTTGATTACGTTGTCCGGCGTGACGATCGTCGTGCCGAAGATGCCGAGTTCATGCACGGTGCCGGTCACGCCGCCCGCGGTCACGAAGTCGCCGACCTTGAACGGCCGCAGCACCTGCATGAACACGCCGGCCGCGAAGTGCGCGAGCAGGCCGCCCCACGCAGTGCCGACCGCGAGGCCGAGACCGGCGAGCAACGCGGCGAACGACGTCGTCTGCACGCCGAACACCTGCAGGATCGCAAGGACCAGCAGCAGGTTCAGCACGCCGCTCAGGATCGAGCCGAGGTAATGCGCGAGCGTGGGATCGATGCGCTGGTTGCGCCCGAGCATCCGCCGCAGCAACCCGGCGATCAGGTTGATCGCCCAGCGCCCGACGATCCACAGCACGATCGCCGCCAGCACTTTGGTCCCGAAGTCGATGCCCCGGGTCATCACGAATACGCGGATGGTGTCGAAGTCCAAGATGCCCTCGTTTCAGTCGGTGAGATTCGTGGAAGCCATACGGCGTGACCGGCGGGACGGGCAGACAGGACGCGTGGATGAGGCGCGCAGCGCGGGCGTCGCGGCGGACCGCCCGCTGGTTTTTCCCCCACGAGAGTTATAGCCGACGGCGCGGGCCGTCGCAAGCGGCGTTCCCGGCCGGCGGCGGTCGCGGTGTGCGGGATATGCGGGCTGCATTGCTCCGGTTCGATTCGAGCGAGGCGGGGCGCTCAAGTCACGGGTGAATGCGGTGAAGCATTCTGTCGATGTGGGGGGCGGCGCTCGACGTTCGTTGTCGCGGCGCGGAGAGACGAGCGTGTGCAGTCGCGGCTGTCGCGACAGTTACGACTACGCGCTGGTTGGCTGATGGTTCGGTTGAAAGCGCGTCGTTGGTTCGATGGGGGTTAGGCACGATGCCGTCGCGTCGGGCATATGGCATCACGACCCGCACGAACTCACCGCGCATCGGGCAACGGCTCGCCCGGCGGTTTCCCGTTCGACAGATAGCGGCTCAGCCAGCGGCTCGCCGGTCCGATCGCCGCGTCGGTGCGGTGGATCAGCGACACGTTGTAGTTCACCGAGCGCCGGTCCGACAGCGCGATCGACACGAGCCGGCCTGCCTGCAAGTCCGCTTCGACCAGATGCCGCGGCATCGACCCCCAGCCTAACCCCGCGAGCAGCAGCCGATGTTTCGCGCCGAGGTCGCCGAGCTTCCACGTGCGGTTGCTGTACACGCCGAACGTCTGCCCTTCGGTGAGCCGGCTGCGGTCCGCGAGCACGAGCTGCGTATGCTCGCGCGCCTCGGAGATCGGTATCGGCGGCCCCGGCCTCGCGAGCGGATGACCGGGCGCCGCGACCAGCATCAGTTCGACGGTGGCGATCGACTCCGCCTCGATCACGTGCGGCCAGTTGTGGTTCGGCCCGCTGATGCCGAACGCGCAGTCGCCGTCGAGCACCAGCTTCAGCACGCCGCCGAGCGCCTCCATCGTGAGGTTCAGCGCGACGGTCGGGAACGCGAGCGCGAACGCCTGCAACGCTTCGACGAGCCGCTGCGACGGGAACATCACGTCCACCGCGACCGACACCTCGCCTTCGAGCCCGCGTTGCAGGCCGAGCGCCTTTGCGCTCAACTGGCCCATCAGCAGGTCGAGGCGGCGCGCGTCCGCGAGGATCGCGCGGCCCGCCGGCGTCAGTTCCGGCTTGCGCCTGCCGCGCTCGAACAGCGCGACGCCGAGCATCGTCTCCAGATTCGCGATCGTATAGCTGACGACCGACTGCGCGCGGTCGAGTTGCCGCGCGGCGGCCGAGAAACTGCCGGTTTCGGCGACGGCGATCAGCGCGCGCAACTGTTCGAGACTCGGCGAGCGATCCATGTGGTATCCAAAAAATGGATGGTAACGATCCATTCTAGACGATTGTTTGAATATATCCGGCCGGTTAAAGTGGCCCCTTTCTTATCCTGGAATGTTTCGTCCGATGAACCTCGCCGCACGGGCCGCCCGCCGCTATACGGGCATCGCGATGCTGCTGCACTGGCTGATCGCCGCGCTGATCGTCTGGGGCTTCGCGCTCGGCTGGGTGATGACCGACATTCCGGGCATCACGCCGACCAAGCTGCGCTACTTTTCGTGGCACAAGTGGATCGGCGTGACCGTGCTCGCGCTGGTGCTCGTGCGGATCGTCTGGCGCGCGACCCACGCCGCGCCGCCGCTGCCCGCGTCGATGCACGCGTGGGAGCGGCTCGCCGCGCACGCGGGCCACGCTGCGCTGTATCTGCTGATGGTCGCGATACCCGTCACGGGCTACCTGTATAGTTCGGCGGCCGGCATCCAGGTCGTGTATCTCGGCATCTGGCCGCTGCCGGTGCTGATCGGCCCGGACAACGCATTGAAGGCCGTGCTGCGCACCGTGCACGTGACGCTGAATTACGCATTGCTTGCGATGGTCGCCGCGCACCTGCTCGCGGTCGTCAAGCACCAGTGGCTCGACCGGCAGCGCATTCTCGCGCGGATGCTGCCGTTCGGCACGCCGCGCGATTGATGCACGACTGACGCCCGGCGCCGTTCGATCCATCCATTCGCTCCTTTACCCGTTTCAATCATCCGATTCCGGTGACCCGACATGAACCGACGTTTCGTTAGCACCGCTTCCGTTGTCGCGCTCGGCGCGACGCTCGCCGCCGCCGCGGCGTTCTGCATCGACGCGAACGCCGCCGCCGATCCCGCGAAGAACGCCGTGACCGCCGTCTTCAAGCAGATGAACGTGCCGGTCGAAGGGCACTTCAACAAGTTCGCGGCCGACGTGCATTTCGACCCGGCGAACGTCGGTACGTCGAGCGCGAAGCTCGACGTCGACGTCGCGAGCTTCGACATCGGCTCGCCCGACTACAACAAGGAAGTCGCCGGCGACGAGTGGTTCGATACCGCGCATTTCCCGCACGCGACGTTCGTGTCGTCGCAGATCAAGCCAGGCGCGAACGGCACGTATTCGGTCGCCGGCAAGCTGACGATCAAGGGCAAGACGACCGACGTCGTCGTGCCGGTGCAGTACCACAAGGACGGCGCGAACCAGGTGTTCGACGGCACGCTGCCGATCAAGCGGCTTGCATACGGCATCGGCACCGGCGAATGGAAGGACACGTCGGTCGTCGCCGACGACGTGCAGATCAAGTTTCACATCGTCACCGCCGCGCGGTGACTCCCTCACGCATCAACGCACACACGTTGCTTCAATAACAGGACCCTCTAACACATGAAGACCACCGTTTTCGCCGCGGCCGCGCTGGCCGCCGCCCTTGTCACGCCCGCGTTCGCCGCGCCGGTCACGTACAACCTCGACCCGACGCACACGTACCCGAGCTTCGAGACCGACCACTTCGGCGGCGTGTCCGTGTGGCGCGGCAAGTTCACGAAGTCGAGCGGCACCGTCGTGCTCGACCGCGCGGCGAAGACCGGCACTGTCGACGTGACGATCGACGCGTCGTCGATCGACACCGGCAACGCGGCGCTCGACAAGCACGTGCAGTCGCCGGAACTGCTCGATGCCGCGAAGTACCCGACGGCGACCTACAAGAGCACGTCGATCCGCTTCGAAGGCGACAAGCCCGTCGAAGTGATCGGTTCGTTCACGCTGCATGGCGTGACGAAGCCGCTGAACCTGAAGATCGACTCGTTCAAGTGCTTCCAGAACCCGATGCTGAAGCGCGAAGTGTGCGGCGCGGACGCGAAGGGTGAATTCGACCGCGCGGATTTCGGCGTGGACTACGGCAAGACGTATGGCTTCAAGATGGCGACGACGCTGCAGATCCAGGTCGAAGGCGTGAAGGCCGACTGAGCGCCCGAAGCCGACGCCGCGCCGACGACGGGCGCGGCGGCCGGATGAGAAAAAGCCCGCATGGCCCGGTTCGAGCGTGCGGGCTTTTCGTTTGGCGGACCTGCGCGGCGCGTGCGGATCAGCGCACGGATTGGCCTATGACGCGCGGTTCCAGCGCGACGTCGACGATCTGTTGATGCCACACGCTGCACGTCGCCTTCACCGGCACCCACAGATACTTGCCGCGCACCTTCGCGAAGCCGCGCATGCTGATCAGCGAGTCGAGCGGCGTCGCGGATGCGCCGGCCGATCCCGATACCGATGCCGACGACGACGGCACCGGCGTCGAGTCCGCACCGTCGTCCGGGCGCTCGATGCGCGCGTTCAGCACGCGCCGGTCCGGCACGAGCAGCGAGTCGTAGCGCGACGTCCGGTGCACCCACTGATCGAGCGCCGCAACGCAGTTGACGACCGTATCGGGTACGCGCAGACGGCTCAGATATTCGTAGTTTTCCTGCGGCGCCGGTTGCAGTTGCGCGTGCACGCGCAGGCTGATCCAGAAGAGCGCGAGGAACGCGCAGACGAACGTGGTTGCCTTCATCGGTGAGTGCGCCCCGTAGAAGCGGAGCGGGGAGAACAGCGGAAAGCGAGCGAGTATACCTGGCGGCGTCATGCGATGCACAAATGCACAAGGATTACGCAGGCACCGATGCGTCTTAGCGCGAGGTCAACCGGTTCGCGAGCCGCTGTGCGTCGAAAGGCGCTTTCACTTTCTGATCGTTGTCGAAATAGCAGAACACGTCGCGGCGCTTGCGCGCGGGCGCCTTCGCGGTCGAAATCAGCACCGCGTCGTCCGGCTGGCCGCCCGACGACCACGCGTCGATGCGCGCGGCCCAGCGGTCGAGCGCCGGGTCGGAATACGCGCCGCCGTATAGCGTCTCGGTGCCGTGCAGCCGCAGATACACGAAGTCCGCGGTCACGTCCTCCGCATACGGCCAGTCCGCGACCGCATCCGAGATCACGAACGCGATCCGATGCCGGCGCAGGATCGCGATGAACTCGGGGACGCAGAAGCTCGCATGGCGGATCTCGATCGCGTGACGCAGCTTGCGATTGTCGTGCACGTCGAACCACGGCTGCTTCACGCGCGCATCGTGCTGTTTTGCGAGCGCGGCCGCCGTCTGCGTGTCGGCCGGCAGCAGCGCGGCGAAGCGTTCGAGCCGCTCCGGATCGAAGCGGAACGTCGGCGGAAACTGCCACAGGAACGGGCCGAGTTTCGTGCCGAGCGCGAGCACGCCGGATGCGAAGAAGTTCGCGACCGCGGGCCGTGCGGTGTCGTCGCGAAAGCGCAGCATGTGCGTCAGGTAGCGCGGACCTTTTACGCTGAAGACGAAGTCGTCGGGCGTCGCGTCGTGCCACGCGCGGAAGCTGGTGGTCGTCTGAAGCGAGTAGTGGGTGCCGTTGATCTCGATGCTCGACACCGCGCGCGACGCGAATGCAAGCTCGAGCGACTGCGCGAGATCCGGCGGGTAGAACACGCCGCGCCATCCTTCGTAGCGCCAGCCGGAGATGCCGATGCGGATCGTCATGGTAGGGGGCGAGTCAGGAGCGGCGGGATCGGGCAGATGGCGACGGTTAGCAAGCGGTGTGCCGTGCGCGTGTCGCGGGTGGTGCGCATGGGCGGGAAGCGCGGCGAATTCGGTCGATCGTACTGCGGCGCGTGCGGCGATGACGCGAAAGCGGCGGGTCTGCCTGGCTCGCGCTGATTCGTGCGGTTCAGTCGCGCCGGCAGCTCGCGGGGCGAGGCGTTGATTGACGGAAGAGTGGGCGCGACGAATATCAGCCGCCGGTTGCGCGAAGGAACGAAGGCGCGCGTCGGCGCGTTTTGGCCTGGGTCTTTTAGCTTGAGTCAACGCGACGCCGGTTAGCGGTGCGCGTATCGAGGCAGGGAGAGTACAGTTCGTCGGCTGCCACAAGCAGCGTCACTGTTGTTGCAACGCGTGTGCCGGTTTTTACGGGACCGGCGCACGCTCCGAACGACCAGTGCGGATGTTTGCAGTGAGGCGCAGTGAGGGATGTGAGCCGGTTCGAGAGAATCGGCTTTTTTTCTTTCTTGCGGGCGATGTCGTCCGGTCCGGTCGCCATGAATCGTGGCACACCCCACACCACCCGTCGCCGGAAAACAAAAAGCCCAGTCGCTACGACCGGGCTTCAATGTCTGAATCTTTTTGGTAGGCCGTACTGGATTCGAACCAGTGACCAACGGATTAAAAGTCCGCTGCTCTACCAGCTGAGCTAACGACCCAAAAGAAGCGGGATTATAGCGACGGCCGAATGGCCTGTCAAGAAAGCGCGGAAGCGAGAAAAGGCCCGGCACACGCCGTGTGCCGGGCCTTTGATGCAAGAGCCGTGCATTCGCTGGCCGGCAAGCTCGCATCGCGCAAAACCTGCCAGGCCGAGCAGCCGCGACGCGAGCCGAGCCGCTTATTTAAGTTGCGACAGCTTGCTCTGCGCCGCTTGAGCAACATCCGAACCGCCGTACTGCGCGACAAGCTGTTCGAGCGTGCGTTTCGCCTGCGCCTTCTGCCCTTGTTCGAGCTGGTTGTTCGCGATCGCGAACAACGCTTCCGGCGCGCGCGGATGCTGCGGATAACTCTTGACCACGTTCTGCCACGTCGCCGTCGAACCCTTGTAGTCCTTCTGCGCGTACAGCGCGTTGCCGAGCCAGTACTGCGCGGTCGGCTGATACGGGCTATCCGGATACTTCGTGATGAAGCTGCGGAACGCCGCCGCCGCACCCTTGAAGTCGCCGCTGCGGAACTGCTGCGAAGCGGCGTTGAACGCCTCCGTTTCGCCCGGCTGGACCGTGCCCTGCACGCCGTCCACGGTCTGTTGCTGCGGCTCGAACTTCTTGAGCCGAGTGTCCAGATCCGTGTAGTAGTCCTTCTGCTGCTTCTGCAGCGTCGCCAGCTGGTTCGCCATGTCCTCGTTCTGACCACGCAGCGTCGCGACCTGCTGGTTCAACTGGTCGATACGGTTGGACTGGTCGAGGATCGTGCGCTGGGCGGCGGACATCTGACTCGTCAGGTTATCCGTCTTCGCGCGCAGATCGAGGATCGCCTGGCGCGCCTGATCGTCGTCGAAGAGACCCGCGTGGGCCGGCATCGCCGCGAAGGCGGCGCCGGCCACGGAAGCGGCTGCGGCCACCCGCAGCCAGGAGAAACGGTGCGACATACGCCCCTTCATCCGATACGTCGATTACTGTTGATAGACGAGATCCGCACGGCGGTTCTGCGCCCACGACTCTTCGTCGTGGCCGAGCGCAACCGGCTTTTCCTTGCCGAGGCTGACCGCTTCCATTTGCGAGTCGGCGACGCCCATCAGCGCGAGCGAACGACGCACGGCTTCAGCACGGCGTTGGCCCAGCGCGAGGTTGTATTCGCTCGTGCCGCGCTCGTCGGTGTTGCCCTGGATCAGGACGTGGCGTTCCGGATGCGTCTTCAGATATTGCGCGTGAGCTTGCAGCACCGACTGGTACTCGTCCTTCACCGAGTAGCTGTCGAAGTCGAAGTACACGCTGCGCTTCGCGAGCGGGCTGTTCGGATCGTTCAGCGGATCGACGGTCACCTGCGCAACGGCGTTCGGGTTCGGCTGCGTGCCGAGCGCGCCTTGCGTCGCGTTCTGGTCGGTCTTCACCCCCGACTTGCACGCGGCCAGCGCGCCGATCATCAAGACTGCCAAGGCCAAGCGGGCTTTATTGGACATCATTTTTTCTCTCCTGAAGTGTTATTGCATGAAAGGGCCCCAGGACGGCTCGCGAACGACGCCGCCCTGAACGGACAGGATCTGCCGCGTGCGACCGTCGGTCGACACAGCAGCCAGCACGCCACGGCCGTTCACCTGAGTGGCGTAAAGAACGTATTGACCATTCGCCGCGAAGCTCGGCGATTCGTCATGTGTTGTGTCGGTGAGCGCGGTCGCCGTCCCGGATTGCAGATCCTGAATGTACAACTTAAAACCGCCGCCCGTTCTTGAGATGTACGCGAGCTGCTTGCCGTCCGGGCTTACGCGCGCACTCGTGTTGTAGCTGCCGCTGAACGTCACGCGCTGCGCGGAGCCAGAGCTTTCGCCCTGGGCCGGCATCCGGTAGATCTGCGGCTGGCCGCCGCGATCGCTCGTGAAGTAGATCCACTGGCCGTCAGGAGAGTAGGTGGGTTCGGTGTCGATCGTCGTGCCCTGCGACAGACGGCGCAGCCCCGAGCCGTCCGCGTTGACCGCGAAGATCTGCGTGTTGCCCGTGCGCGACAGCGCGACCGCGAGCGTGCGGCCGTCCGGCGACCACGCGGGTGCGCTGTTGTTGCCCTTCTGGTCGGACACGATCACGCGGCGGCCGGTCGGCAGGTCGTGCACGTAGACGATCGGCTTGCGCTTCTCGAACGATACGTAAGCGACCTTGGTCCCGTCCGGCGACCACGCCGGCGAGATGATCGGCTCCGGGCTCGACAGCGCGATATGCGCATCCTGTCCGTCGGAATCCGAAATCTGCAACTGGTAGCGGCCGCCGGTGCGGATCACGTATGACAGGCGCGTCGCGAACACGCCGCGGTCGCCGATCAGCTTCTGATAGATGTAGTCCGCGACCTTGTGCGCGCTCATCCGCAGGCCGCTCGGCGGGCTCACCAGCACGAGGCCGCCGAGGCTTTCCTGCTTCACGGTGTCGTACAGCTTGAAGCGCACTTCGTACTGGCCGTTCGCGAGGCGGTTCACGCTGCCCGCGACGAACGCGTTCGCGCCTTTGGCCTTCCAGCTGCCGAGATCGACCGAATCGGTTTCCGCGACCGGCGTGCTGCCCGCGTCGATATTGGTGAACTTGCCGCTGCGCTGCAGGTCCGCGCGGACGATCGCGCTGATCTGCTGCGGCGAGCTGGCTTCGTTCGCGAAGGTCGCGGTGGCGATCGGAAACTGGGTGGAGCCGACCCCGGTCACGAGGACGTTGAGTTGCGCGTGCGCCGCAGTGCCGGCCGCGATCAGGCACGACGCGACAAGGGTGCGCAGGCCAAGCTTCGTCATCAGACTCATGCTGTGATGTTTCCTGAAAAAGCGAATTTGTGACAACCATGCAACAGCAGACAGACCGGCAAACGTGTCATTCGTTCCGCGTCCGATCTGCTGTGCGCTTGACTTCAAAGGCCCCTCGCCGCCCTCAGCCCGCAGGGCGCAGCGTGATTGTAAAAGTTGCCGGCGTCTTGCCGTTCGTATCGAGCGGCATCGGATCCGAGCGCTGCACCGCGCGCAGCGCCGCATCGTCCCACTGCGCATTGCCGCTGCCGCGCACGATCGTCGCCGACAGCAGCGTGCCCGTCGGAGCACAGCGTACCGACACAACCGTTTCGAGGCCCTGCGTCTCGCCGGCCCAGATGATATTTGGCCGCACGCGCCGCTGCACCTTTTCCGCGTAGCCGGCCGACGCCGCGTTGCCGCCCGCGCCGCTGCCGGTGCCGCTCTTGCCGAGCCCGTCGCCGCCCGCGCTGGTGCCGCCGCCGGCGAGGCCCTGCATCTGCGCGATGCGCGCGCGACGCTCCTGATCGACCTTCTTCGCCTGCGCGTCGGCCTGCGCCTTCGCGTCAGCCTGCGCCTTTGCCTTCGCCGCCTTTTGCGCGTCAGCCTTCTTCTGCGCGTCCAGTTGCGCCTGCTTTTCCTGTTCTTCCTTCTGTTGCTGCAACTGCTGCTGTTTCTTCTGGTCGGCCAGTTGCTGCTGCTTCTGCCTTTCGGCCGCCTGCTGTTCCTGCTGCTGTTTGGCCTTCGCCGCCTTCTGCGCGGCGAGGTCGGCGGCCTGCTGCGCCGCGAGCTGCTGCTGGCGCTTCGCTTCCGCTTCCTGTTGCTGCTGCAGCTTTAAGCGTTGCTGCTCCGCGAGCTGCGCCGCGCGCGCCGCCTCTTCCTGACGGCGCTTCTGCTGCTGCAGCGCGATGTCGGCGTCCTCGTCCTGCACCGGCGGAGGCGGGGCAGGGGCGACCGGCGCGGGCGGCGGCACCGGGCGCGGCGTCGACAGGTCCGGCACGTCGGTCCACAGTTCGGCTTCCGCGCCCTCCGGCGTGCTGTTCTGCCACTGGATGCCGTGGTACAGGAACAGGCCGAGCAGCACGTGCATCACCAGCGCAAGCGCGAAAGCACGCCACGTGCCGCGCTCACGCGGAGGCTGAAGCGGCGAGCGGGGATTCTTCCGGGTCATTGCGATTTGACGAGCAGTCCAACGCGCTTCACGCCATGGGCCTTCAGGTCGGACATCACGTTCATCACGGTTTCGTACTTGACCGCCTTATCGGCGGCGATCACGACCGGCTGGTCGGGATGGCTCTGCTGGCGGTCGGACACGAAGCCGTTCAGGTCGGCCCGCGTCATGTCTTCCTGCTGGGTGGCGCCGGCGTCGTCCTTGTAGCGTACGCTCAGTTTGCCGTCCGGGCGGATGTTGACCACGACGGGCGGCGTCTGCTGCTGCTGCGACGCGCCGCCGACGGTCGGCAGGTTGACGATCGACGGCGCGACGAGCGGCGCGGTCACCATGAAGATGACGAGCAGCACCAGCATCACGTCGATGTACGGCACGACGTTGATGTCGGCCATCGAACGGCGGGAGCGGCCGCCCCGCATGCTCGAACGAACGGAGGAACCCATCGTCGACTCCTTGCTGGCTTAATGGGCCTGACGTTGCAGGATGTTCGAAAATTCTTCGATGAAGGTTTCGAAGCGGATCGCGAGGCGGTCGATGTCGTGCGCGTAGCTGTTGTACGCGACGACCGCCGGAATCGCGGCGAACAGGCCGATCGCGGTGGCCGTCAGCGCCTCGGCGATGCCCGGCGCGACGTTCGCGAGCGTCGCCTGCTGCACGTTCGCGAGGCCGCGGAACGCGTTCATGATGCCCCACACCGTGCCGAACAGACCGATGTACGGGCTCACCGAGCCGACCGACGCGAGGAACGCCAGGTTCGCTTCGAGCGCGTCCATCTCGCGCTGGAACGCGGCGCGCATCGCGCGGCGGGCGCCGTCGAGCACCGCGGCCGGGTCGTTCAGGCGTTTTTCCTTCGCCTTCAGGAACTCGCGCATGCCGGACTCGAAGATCCGTTCCAGCGCGCCGATCGTATGGCGGTTGTTCGCGGCGCTCTGATACAGCGCCTGCAGGTCGCCGCCAGACCAGAAATCGCGTTCGAAGCGTTCGGTCTGCGAGCGGGCGCGGCGGATCGCAAACCACTTGCGGAAGATGAACGTCCAGGAAATCACCGACAGCAGCAGGAGAAGCCCCATCACTGCCTGGGCCAGCAGGCTCGCATTAAGAACGAGTGAGATGATCGACAGATCTTGTGTAGTGTTCATAGATGTTCGTTGTGGCGTCCCGGAACGGACGTGCGGCCGCGATACGGAGCGATGCCGCCCGCGCGTGGTGCGCGGGCTTCGGCGCCCGTGCGGCCGAACCCTGCTTGGTCCTGGTTTGCCCGTCCCGAGTTCACTGGCGTCGTATCAACGGTAATTACCGGCTTGCCGTTGACACGACAGCCGGGTGTTTCTGCGGTCGGTTATCCGGGCCGCGCCGCAACGCGTCGTGCACGTGGCCGGGAATCGGCGCCGGACGCATCGCAGTCTGCTCGACACACGCGACGCGGATGCTGCCCGTCGCGAGCAGCGTGTCGCCGCGCCACGCTTCCTGCATGAAATCGACGGACGCGCGGCCGAGCCGCTCGATCCGGCTGACGATCGTCAGCAGATCGTCGAGGCGCGCGGGCGCCCGGTAGTCGAGCGCCGTGCTCCGCACGACGAACAGCGCGCCGGACTCGGCGGCGAGCCGGTGCTGATCGACGCCGCAGGCGCGCAGCCATTCGGTTCGCGCGCGCTCGAAGAACTTCAGGTAGTTCGCGTAGAAGACGATGCCGCCGGCGTCGGTGTCCTCGTAATACACGCGGATCGGCCAGATGAAACCGTGATCGGCGCCGGACTGCGCGGCTTCCGGAGGGCGGGCGGATGTTTCCATGCCGCGCATTCTACCGGAACGCACCCGCGCCCAACCGCTTCGTCCGACGGAATCCGGCCACGGGCGGGCCGGGAGCGGGAGTGAGCGCCGCGAACCCGGTCAGCCCCGGTGCACGCTGAGGCCCGCAAACGACTGCGCGACGGGCATCAGCTCGATCGTGTTGATGTTCACGTGCGCGGGACGCGTCGCGATCCAGTAGATCGAATCGGCGATGTCCTCGGCGGTGAGCGGCTGCACGTCCTTGTAGACGGCCGAGGCCTTCGCGTCGTCGCCGCGGAAGCGCACGTTCGAGAATTCGGTGCCGCCGCACAGGCCCGGCTCGATGTCGGTCACGCGGACCGCTGTGCCGGCCAGGTCCGCGCGCAGGTTCAGGCTGAACTGGCGGACGAACGCCTTCGTCGCGCCGTACACGTTGCCGCCCGGATACGGCCAGCGGCCGGCGATCGAGCCGAGATTGAAGATGTGGCCCCGATTGCGGTCGACCATGCCGGGCAGGAACGCGTGGGTGACCTGCACCAGCCCGGTGCAGTTGGTCTCGATCATCGTTTCCCACTCGTCGAGCGACGCGCGCTGCGCGGGTTCGACGCCGAGCGCGAGGCCGGCATTGTTGACGAGCACGTCGATCGCGGCGAAATCGGCCGGCAGCGCTGCGGGCGCGGCTTCGACGGCCGCGCGGTCGCGCACGTCGAGTTCGATCGGCAGCAGCGCGTCGCCGAGTTCGGCGGCGAGCGCGTCGAGCCGGTCCTTGCGGCGCGCGGTGGCGACGACGCGGTGGCCGCCCTTCACGAAAGCTCTGGCGATGGCGGCGCCAAATCCTGCGGACGCGCCGGTGACGAATACGATCATGACTGCTCCCCTGGTCGGTAGAAGGCGAAGAAAGGGCAAAGCCTACTTCCAATGCGGCGCTGCGGCAAGGAACGTGCCGCGTCGGCTTCACGGCGTCGGAAGTCGCGGCGGGACGAAGGCGGCCAAGGCGGCCGGACCGGCGCCCGAGCGCCGGTGACCGGCGGCGGCGAGCGACGCCGAGGCCCCGCGCGGCGGCGGGTTCAGCCGGTTGCCTATTCGGGGCGG
Organism: Paraburkholderia caballeronis; assembly: GCF_900104845.1. Lineage (NCBI taxonomy): Bacteria > Pseudomonadati > Pseudomonadota > Betaproteobacteria > Burkholderiales > Burkholderiaceae > Paraburkholderia > Paraburkholderia caballeronis. Next base: position 1,031,214 of record NZ_FNSR01000001.1, read on the forward strand.
TTCCAATACACTAACGCGCTCAATCCCTGCGTGACTGGCGATAAGGCCCCGTCAAAAGGCCCAAGGTGGAGCGACCCACCGTGAAGCGCAGGGTGCCGTTTTGCCGTTCGCCTGGGCAGCCGAATTCCGCGCGCGTCGTTCGCGCTGCCGGGCTGTCCTGCCTCGCGTGGCACCTTCCTCCGCCACGTCAAGGCTGGCTTCTCCGCCAGCAGCGCCACGTATCCCCTGCATCCCTTGCGTGGCCTTACGTGTTTCGCGCGAAATCCGGTCAACCTGAACACACTCAACGGAATCCGTATGTTTGACAGAGCCGAAAGCACCATCGCCAAAGTCGATCCCGAACTGTGGAGCGCGATCGAACTCGAAAACCGCCGTCAGGAAGAGCACATCGAACTGATCGCGTCGGAAAACTACACGAGCCCGGCCGTGATGGCCGCACAGGGCTCGCAGCTCACGAACAAGTACGCCGAAGGTTATCCGGGCAAGCGCTACTACGGCGGCTGCGAATACGTGGACATCGTCGAGCAGCTCGCGATCGACCGCGTGAAGCAGCTGTTCGGCGCGGAAGCCGCGAACGTGCAGCCGAACTCGGGTTCGCAGGCGAACCAGGGCGTGTTCTTCGCGATGCTGAAGCCGGGCGACACGATCATGGGGATGAGCCTCGCGCACGGCGGTCACCTGACGCACGGCTCGCCGGTCAACATGTCGGGCAAGTGGTTCAACGTCGTCAGCTACGGGCTGAACGAAGCCGAAGACATCGACTACGAAGCGGCCGAGAAGCTCGCGCAGGAACACAAGCCGAAGCTGATCGTCGCGGGCGCGTCGGCGTTCGCGCTGCGCATCGACTTCGAACGCCTCGCGAAGATCGCGAAGAGCGTCGGCGCGTATCTGATGGTCGACATGGCGCACTACGCGGGTCTCATCGCGGCGGGCGTCTACCCGAACCCGGTGCCGCACGCGGACTTCGTGACGACGACCACGCACAAGAGCCTGCGCGGCCCGCGCGGCGGCGTGATCCTGATGAAGGCCGAGTACGAGAAGCCGATCAACTCGGCGATCTTCCCGGGCATCCAGGGCGGTCCGCTGATGCACGTGATCGCCGGCAAGGCCGTTGCGTTCAAGGAAGCGCTGTCGCCGGAATTCAAGGAATACCAGCAGCGCGTCGTCGACAACGCGCGCGTGCTCGCGGAAACGCTGGTGAAGCGCGGCCTGCGCATCGTGTCCGGCCGTACCGAAAGCCACGTGATGCTGGTCGACCTGCGCGCCAAGAAGATCACCGGCAAGGCTGCGGAAGCCGCGCTCGGCGCCGCGCACATCACGGTGAACAAGAACGCGATCCCGAACGATCCGGAAAAGCCGTTCGTGACGAGCGGCGTGCGCCTCGGCTCGCCGGCGATGACGACGCGCGGCTTCGGCGTGAAGGAAGCCGAGCAGGTCGGCAACCTGATCGCCGACGTGCTCGACAATCCGGAAGACGCGGCGACGATCGAGCGCGTGCGCGCGCAGGTCGCCGAGCTGACGAAGCGCTTCCCGGTCTATCGCTGATCCGTCATGCGCTGCCCCTTCTGCCGGCACGAGGACACGCAGGTCGTCGATTCCCGCGTGTCCGAGGACGGCGCCGCGATCCGGCGCCGTCGCCGCTGTCCGTCCTGCGACAAGCGTTTTACGACGTACGAGCGGGTCGAGCTGGCGATGCCGGCCGTGGTCAAGAAGGACGGCAGCCGCACCGAATTCGACCGCCGCAAGATCGCGGCCAGCATGAAACTCGCGCTGCGCAAGCGCCCGGTTTCGGCTGACGCGATCGACGAGGCGGTCGCCCGCATCGAATATCAACTGCTCGGCAGCGGCGAGCGCGAGGTGCGCAGCGAGCGCCTCGGCGAACTCGTGATGGCCGAACTGCGCGAACTCGACAAGGTCGCGTTCGTGCGGTTCGCATCCGTCTACCGGCGCTTCGAGGACGTCTCCGAATTCGAGGACGTGATCGAGGAATTCCGCCGCATGGCCGGCCCGGCCGCGCCCGCGAAGCCGACCGGCAAGCGCTGAGTTTTCGCGCAGATTCATTTTCCTTCCTCGCCGTTCTTCTCTTCACGCGACCATTGTTGCGTGCCTCGGCACGCGCCGATAGCTGGCCGTTCGGCCGATTGTCGCGTCCCGTTCCGATCGCTAGATTGTCTGCAACGAATCGACATGAGGATTGCAGATGAAATCGCCTCGACCGTGGTCGCGTGGATGCAGCGGCGTCACGCTGATTGAATCGATGATCGTCGTGGTGCTGCTCGCACTGTGCGCGACCGTCGCGACGCCGACGTTCGTTGCATGGCGCGTGCGCGACCAGATCGACGCGCGCGCGGGCGCGTTGCTCGGCACGCTCGCGTACGCGCGCGGCGAGGCGATCCGGCGTCAGACGCGCATCATCGTTTGCCGGATCGATGCACAGCGCAACTGTCTTGCGGCGGGTGCCGCGTGCCCGTCGTCCGGGCTGCTCGACTGGTCGTGCGGCTGGGCCGTGATGGCGGGGAGCGAAGGCGCGTGGCGGCCGCTGCGCATTCAGTCCGGGCTGGATGAAATCGGCGTGGCGTCGCCGTTGACGAACATCGCGTTCACGCCGCCCGCCGGACAGGCGATCGGCACGCTGCGGCATTTCGAGGTCGCGCCTCGTGCTTCCTCTGTTGCTCCCGCGAAGGATGGGCGATGGCGGCGCTGCATTCGCATCGCATCCGGCGGGCGGGCGCGCATCAGTGACGGCCTGTGCGAGGCTTCGTGATGAAACTGCTGCGAGCGCATGGGCAGGCGAGGGGATCGACGCTTCTCGAAGTCGCGCTAGCCGTGGCCATCATGGCGGCCAGCGGTGTCGGGCTGATCGCGACGCAACTGTCGCTGTCGCGGCATGCGCAAACGGCGGCGGTTCGTGCGCAGGCGGTGTTCATTGCCGATGCGCTGGCGGAGGCGGCTGTTGAAGGAAGCTCGGGTATTGGCGCTGGCGATCAGTGGAGAACGCGTGCTTCGGTCGTGATACCCGGCGGTGCGGTGTCGATCGCGTCGGCGGGTATCGATGCGTCGGTCGCGACAGTGACGTGGCCCGCAAAGCCGTACGGATCTGCCGCCGCGCCGCAGCCGTGTGCTGGTGCGCCGGCATCGCCGGGCCGCGAATGCGCATCGCTCACGTTCGCGCGATGAGGCCGCGCTGTCCGCTTACCGTGCGCGCGAGTCGCGGCCATACGTTGCTCGAATTGATGATCGCGGCGGCGCTCGGCATCGTCGTGGTCGCCGGCACGGTTGCGGCGTACCGCTCGCAGCGCGCGGCATTTGCGTATGCGGCCGACGCCGCGCGCATCCATGATGCCGGCATGAACGCGCTGCTGCTGATCGGCGAGCAGATCCAGATGGCGGGGTTCGAGCCGGCCGATTCGACCGACGACGTTGTCGCCGCGCCGCTGTTCGGCTGTACGTCCGGGCGTCCGGTCGTCGCGCACGACACCGTCACGTGCGAGCCGTTGTCGAGCCGGTCAGACGGCATCGCGGTCCGTTATGTCGGCGATGGCGAATCGACGTGGCTGTCCGCGACCGGACAGGTGACGGACTGCCTGGGGCAAGCGGTCGGCCCGCCTGGCGCGACCGTCGTGAACCGCTTCTACGCGAAGCCGGGTGCGTCGACCGGCGAGCCGGAACTGTATTGCGAAGGCGCCGGCAACGAAGGCACGGCGCAGCCGTTGGTCGAAGGCGTCGAACGGTTGCGGCTTCGATACTGGCTCGACGGCGCGGCACAGGCAGTCGATGCGTCGGCGCTGACTTCCGATCAATGGGCGATGGTCGCGGCCGTCGATCTTTGCGTGCTCGTACGTGGAGCGGCATTGGGCCGGCGCGTTCGTTACGTCGATTGCGACGGCGTGTCGTCGGCGGCCGACGACGGGCGCGCGAGGCGGGCGTTCCGGCGGCACGTCGCGATTCGCAACAGGCCGGGGGCGCAGCCATGACTGAGCGAAGGTCTTTGCTCATCCGGTGCTGCATGCGGTTGGGGCGGAAGCAGCAAGGCATCGCATTGCCGATCGTGCTGATGATCGTCGCGATGATGCTCGTCACGTCGTCCGCGTGGTTCGAATCGGCGTTGCTCGACGCGCGCAACGCGAGCGCGACGGCCGATCATCAGCAGGCGTTCCATGCAGCCGATTCGGCGCTGCGGCTTTGCGCCCGTGCGTTGATGTCCGGAGCGATGGTCGCGCCGCTTCCGCCCGACGAGTCCGGCGAGCCATCCGCATGGCGTCAGCCGCGCGATTTCGACGCACGCGCCGTTGTTCCGATCGAACCATGGCCGGGCTCGGTGCGGTCGCCACAGTGCATGATCGAGAGCTGGAAGCTCGAAACGCGTCCGGAAGCCCGCGCATTCCTGTTGACCGCGCGCGGCTTTGGCGCGTCGGTCGACGCGCAGAGCTGGCTTCAGCTTCAACTGGTGATCGACGGAACCGATGTCGAGTCGCACTGGCGGCGTGTCGTCGCGAGGCCGTTCTGATGTCACGTCACAGGGGTGAACAGGAAGCGACGGTGCGTGACAGCGGGTTCACGCTGCTGGAACTCGTCGTCGCGCTGGCGATTGCGGCGATCGTCGCCGCGTTTGCGTTGCCGGCTTATCACGGGCAGATCGCTCGCGGACATCGCACCGATGCGATCACCGCGCTTTATCGCGCCGCGCAGTTCGCCGACACTGCCGCGCCGGATGCGAACACGCTGCCGGCGGGCCTCGATCAGTCGCCGTCGTCAGGCGTGGCGGTGTATCGATTGAGTCTGTCGCGGGGCGACGAAACGAACGGCGGGTATGTGATCGAAGCGCGTCCGACCGAGCCCGGACCGATGCGGGACGACGCGTGCGGCACGTTCCGGCTCGATGCCACGGGCACGAGAACGAATGTCCCGCCGGGCGACGCATCCGCGCCGACGCTCGGTGAATGCTGGCGGGATCGTTAAGCGCAGCGGCGTGAGACAGGCGACAGGTTCACTCTTCGTCGATGCCCGAACTGCGTGCGGAAGTCCGTCGCTGTTGCCGGATCTGCTGCCACACGCGATACGCTTCCCAAGCGGTGAACGCGATGCCGGTCCACTTGATCAGCGGCCGCGCGGTCGAGACGACGCTTGCGCGCAGCGGCTTCGCGAGTATCAGCGATACGAGCGAACTGAGCATCGGATATTGCTTGAGCAACCCGCCGACCGTCGAACCCAGCGGGCCGCCGCGTTGCTTGCCGAAGCCCGGAACGAGGAAGCGCAGCCAGCTGAAATGCGTGACCGCTTCGCGCAGGTGCACGTACGATTCGAGCAGTTCGGCCCGCTCGACGTCCGCGCGCACGATCAGCAGCTCTTTGCGCAGCGCGCGCAGTTGCGGCGTCGAAAGCTCTTTCGCGGGCGGGCGCTTCGGGCGGAACGTGGAGTCCGGATGGGATTGGCTCATGGCGGATCGTCGGCGGGCGGTGAGGGCGGAAGCGTAACGGGCAGTGGCCGGCTAGTGCTTGCGGAACAGCTCGTGGTCTTTCTCGAATTCGTTCAGCGTCGCCTGGAACATCAGCGGCGCATTGCGCAGCCCCTGGCGCGCTTTCACGCCGCAGACGATCGCGGCAAGCGCATACACCGCGGTGATGCCGGCGAGCGCCTGCCAGCGATAGGTGTCCCAGAACGCAATCGCGATCAGTGCGGTCAGCGCGATCAGCGCGAGGGTCGCGAGCAGCGTGGCCGCGAGCCCGAGAAAGAGCACCCCGATCAGGCGGTCCTTTTCCTCGGCCAGTTCGATGCCGATCAGTTCGAGCCTCGTTTCGAGGATCGAGAACACGGCACCGATGATGCGGCGCAGCGGACCGTGCTCCGCTCGCTGCGATTGGCTGTCTGTCGTCATGGCAAGAGGCGGTTGCGCATCGGGATGCGCGGCTGAGAGAGGGCGGACGCACGCTGTGCGCCCACCCCGATCCACGCGGCGCGCGTGCGCGAACCGCTTGTCGCTGTATTAGCTGCTTACTTGCGGTTGATCAATAGTCCGATCAACACGCCGACGCCGGCGGCGATGCCGATCGACGTCCACGGATGCTCGTGCACGTAGTCGTCGGTCGCGCGCGCGGCCTTCTTGCCTTTTTCGACCACGACGACCTGGACGTCGGCTGCCTTTTCCTTCGCTTGCTTCAGGCGCGTCAACGCCGTTTCGCGCAGTTCGGACGCGCGTTCGCCAGTTGCGCTGGCGGCCTGCTTCAGCAGGTCCTCTGCGTCCGCGAGAACGGTTTTGATATCCGACATCAGTCTCTCCTTGTTGACTTCTGACATTGACTGCTCCCTTCGTGTCACGCCACGCGTGAATCGTAACAAAGAAACGGCTGCTGGCGAGCGCGGCGCGCCGCCTTCAGTTGCGCGCTCGCACGAACCGTTCCCGATGACTGCCCGTCGTGTTCGCAACGAGTCGTTCATGATCGAACGACGTGCGGATCGATTGACGTTGATCTGGCCCGTTAAGTTTCCACGATAACGGACAAAATTACAAAAACTCATAACGGTGTGAGCCGATGTTCGTTCGCGGTGCGCAGCGGCTCCCGTATGCTTTAAAGTTGTGAATTCCCACAGCCGCTGGACGCGAGTGCGCGTCCGCACCGTTCAAGGAGCTGCATCATGAGTCTACGTCTTGGCGACACCGCGCCCGACTTCGAGCAGGATTCGAGCATCGGCCGTATCCGTTTTCATGAGTGGCTGGGCGATAGCTGGGGCGTGCTGTTTTCCCACCCGGCCGACTTCACGCCGGTCTGCACGACCGAACTGGGTCTCACCGCGAAGCTCGCCGGCGAATTCGAAAAGCGCGGCGTGAAGACGATCGCGCTGTCGGTCGACAGCGCCGAATCCCACAAGGAGTGGATCAAGGACATCAACGAGACGCAGGCAGCCAGCGTCGGTTTCCCGATCCTCGCGGACGGCGACCGCAAGGTGTCCGAGTTGTACGACATGATCCACCCGAATGCGAACGAGACGCTGACCGTGCGCTCGCTGTTCGTGATCGACCCGAAGAAGAAGGTGCGCCTGATCATCACGTATCCGGCGAGCACCGGTCGCAACTTCGACGAAGTGCTGCGCGTGATCGACTCGCTGCAACTGACCGACAACTACCAGGTGGCGACGCCGGGCAACTGGAAGCAGGGCGACGACGTGGTGATCGTCCCGTCGCTGAAGGACGAGGAAGTGATCAAGCAGAAATTTCCGAAGGGCTACAAGGCGCTGCGTCCGTATCTGCGACTGACGCCGCAGCCGAACAAATAAGCGCAGCCGGCTCCATGGCCGGTGGAAACGAAAAGCGCCGCACATCGTGCGGCGCTTTTTTGTTGATGCGGCACAGGCGCGCAGGAGCGCGCCCGACGTCAGAAGAACGCCTGAATGCCGGTTTGCGCGCGGCCGAGAATCAGTGCGTGGATGTCGTGCGTGCCTTCGTACGTGTTCACGACTTCGAGGTTCACCAGGTGCCGCGCGACGCCGAACTCGTCGGAGATCCCATTGCCGCCGAGCATGTCGCGCGCGAGCCGCGCGATGTCGAGCGATTTGCCGCACGAGTTGCGCTTCATGATCGACGTGATCTCGACTGCCGCCGTGCCTTCGTCCTTCATGCGGCCGAGCCGCAGCACGCCTTGCAGGCCGAGCGTGATTTCGGTCTGCATGTCGGCGAGTTTCTTCTGGATCAACTGGTTCGCGGCCAGCGGGCGGCCGAACTGCTTGCGGTCGAGCACGTATTGGCGCGCGGTGTGCCAGCAGGCTTCGGCCGCGCCGAGCGCACCCCACGCGATCCCGTAGCGTGCCGAGTTCAGGCACGTGAACGGTCCGCGCAGGCCCTTCACGCCCGGCATCAGGTTTTCTTCCGGAACGAACACTTCGTCCATCACGATTTCGCCGGTGATCGACGCGCGCAGGCCGACCTTGCCGTGAATCGCCGGCGCCGACAGGCCCTTCCAGCCTTTTTCGAGGATGAAGCCGCGGATGTCGTCCTTGCCGTCCTCTTCGAGCTTCGCCCACACGACGAACACGTCGGCGATCGGCGAGTTCGTGATCCACATCTTCGCGCCGGACAGCGAATAACCGCCGTTCACCTTCTTCGCGCGGGTGACCATGCTGCCGGGATCGGAGCCGTGATTCGGCTCGGTCAAGCCGAAGCAGCCGATCCACTCGCCGCTTGCGAGCTTCGGCAGGTACTTCTCTTTCTGCGCGTCCGAGCCGAATTCGAAGATCGGCACCATCACGAGCGACGACTGCACGGACATCATCGAGCGATAGCCGGAATCGACGCGTTCGACTTCGCGCGCGATCAGCCCGTAGCTCACGTAGTTGAGGCCGGGGCCGCCATACTGCTCGGGGATCGTAGGGCCGAGCAGGCCGATTTCGCCCATTTCGCGGAAGATCGCGGGATCGGTCGATTCGTGACGGAACGCTTCGAGGACGCGCGGCGCGAGCTTGTCCCGCGAATACGCGAGCGCGGCGTCGCGCACCATGCGTTCGTCTTCGGTGAGCTGCTGGTCGAGCAGCAGCGGATCTTCCCATTGAAACTGGGCGTTTGCGGCCATGGCGTCTCTCCTGAAAGGAATCTTTTCGCTTGACGGAAGTTCCGCTACGCGAAACAATGTTTTGCAAATTCGCACAAGTGTATCACTGGGACGGCCATGTCTGCATCGATTTTGCCCACCTCCATCGCGTCGCCCGACGCGCCGATCGACGAGCGCAAGTTCGTCGTCGCGCTGGCGCGCGGTCTCGAATTACTACGTGCATTTCGTCCCGGCGAGACATTGCTCGGCAACCGCGATTTCGTCGAACGCACCGGTTTGCCGAAGGCGACCGTCAACCGGCTCGCTTACACGCTGACGGTGCTCGGCTACCTGCGCTTCGACGATACGTTCGGCAAATATGCGCTGGACGCCGGCGTGCTGTCGCTCGGCTTCGCGCTGCTGTCCGGCAACGACACGCTCGAACTGGCGCGGCCGCACATGCGGTCGTTCGCGCGGGAGGTGGGGGCGGCCGTGTCGCTCGGATGTCGTGACGGGCTCGACATGGTGTATCTCGAAACGATCCGCAGCGAGACCGCGCTGACGCTCGGACTCGCGTCGGGATCGAAGTTGTCGATGCTGACGAGTTCGATGGGGCGCGCGTATCTGGCGGTGCAGACGCCGGACGCGCGCGCGGCGCTGATCGCCGATTTGCAGAAGGCGGCGGGACCTGACGGACCCGCGCTCGTCACGGCCGCGCAGCGCGAGATCGACGCGTTCGCGACCGAGCGGTGCTGTTATTCGTTCCGCGACTGGCACGACGACGTGAACGCGGTCGCGGTGCCGTTCCGCGAGCCGCGTGATGGACGCTGGCTCGTGCTCAGTTGCAGCGGGCCGGCGTCGTCGATGGGCAAGGAGGTGTTTCGCGAGCGCGTTGCGCCATTGCTGAAGCAGCTCGCGAGGCGGCTCGGCAATACTGCGTGACCGGTACGATTCACTGCTCGCCCAAAGCAAAAACGCCAGGACATCGTCCTGGCGTTTTCGTTTGCTTCGGCGCAGCGAGCGCGATTACTTGTTGCGCTGACGGCGTGCGTTTTCCGCGATCCGCATACGCAGTGCGTTCAGCTTGATGAACCCGCCGGCGTCGGCCTGGTTGTAGGCGCCGCCGTCGTCGTCGAACGTCGCGATCGTCTTGTCGAACAGCGTGTCCTTCGAATCGCGCGCGACGACCGACACGCTGCCCTTGTACAGCTTCACGCGCACCCAGCCGTTCACGTTCTGCTGCGTGTGGTCGATCAGCACCTGCAGCGCGCGGCGCTCCGGGCTCCACCAGTAGCCGTTGTAAATCAGCGCCGCATAACGCGCGAGCAGATCGTCCTTCAGATGCGCGACTTCGCGGTCGAGCGTGATCGACTCGATGCCGCGGTGCCCCTTCAGCATGATCGTGCCGCCCGGCGTTTCATAACAGCCGCGCGACTTCATGCCGACGTAGCGGTTCTCGACGAGGTCGAGGCGGCCGATGCCGTGCTTGCTGCCGAGACGGTTCAGTTCGGTCAGCGCCTCGGCCGGGCTCACGCGCTTGCCGTTGATCGCAACCGGGTCGCCGTGCTCGTACTCGATGTCCACGTATTCGGCGGCGTCCGGCGCCTGTTCCGGCGACACCGTCCAGCGCCACATGTCTTCCTCGGCTTCCGCCTTCGGGTCTTCGAGGTGACGGCCCTCGAACGAGATGTGCAGCAGGTTCGCATCCATCGAATACGGCGCGCCGCCCTGGCGGTGCTTCATGTCGATCGGAATGCCGGCCTTTTCCGCGTACGCGAGCAGCTTCTCGCGCGACAGCAGATCCCACTCGCGCCACGGGGCGATCACCTTGATGCCCGGTTCGAGCGCGTAATAGCCGAGTTCGAAGCGGACCTGGTCGTTGCCCTTGCCGGTGGCGCCGTGCGAGACGGCCTGCGCGCCGGTGGCGCGCGCGATCTCGATCTGGCGTTTCGCGATCAGCGGACGCGCGATCGACGTGCCGAGCAGATATTCGCCTTCGTACAGCGCGTTCGCGCGGAACATCGGGAACACGAAGTCGCGCACGAACTCTTCGCGCAGATCGTCGATGAAGATGTTTTCCTGCTTGATGCCGAGTTGCAGCGCTTTCTTGCGTGCCGGCTCCAGTTCTTCGCCCTGGCCGATGTCGGCGGTGAAGGTGACGACTTCCGCGTCGTAGTTGTCCTGCAACCACTTCAGGATGACGGAGGTGTCGAGACCGCCCGAGTAGGCGAGCACGACTTTCTTGATATCGCTCATGGTGAACCCGTGACTGGAGAGAATCTGCGCATGCCGGCGGTCCGGATGCGCGAAAACGATATTTTGACACCAAACGGCGGATGCGCCGTATTTTCGCGGCGACGCCGGCCGGATGGCCGACGCGTCGCCCGTGCCTGCCGCTCAGTGATTCAGCTTGCCGAGCAGCAGATATTCCATCAGCGCCTTCTGCACATGCAGACGGTTTTCCGCTTCGTCCCACACGACGCTCTGCGGACCGTCGATCACTTCGGCGCTCACTTCCTCGCCGCGATGCGCGGGCAGACAGTGCATGAAAAGCGCGTCCGGCTTCGCGCGCGCCATCATTTCGGCATCGACGCACCAGTCGGCGAACGCCTTCTTGCGCGCCTCGTTTTCCGCCTCGAAGCCCATGCTGGTCCACACGTCGGTGGTCACGAGATCGGCGCCGTCGCACGCGAGGTGCGGATCGTCGAACTCGTCGACGAACGGCGCGCTTTCCGGTGCGACGAGCGCGCGGTCGAGCCGATAGCCGGGCGGCGTCGACAGCCGCAGCTTGAAGTCGAGAATCTGCGCGGCCTGGATCCACGTGTACAGCATGTTATTGGCGTCGCCGACCCACGCGACCGTCTTGCCGCGAATCGGGCCGCGATGCTCGTAGTACGTGAAGATGTCCGCGAGCACCTGGCACGGGTGGTACTCGTTCGTCAGCCCGTTGATCACCGGCACGCGCGAGTTTTCCGCGAAGCGCTGGATGATGTCCTGGCCGAACGTGCGGATCATGATGATGTCGACCATCCGCGAGATCACCTGCGCGGCGTCCTCGATCGGCTCGCCGCGGCCGAGCTGCGTGTCGCGCGTGCTCATGAACACCGCGTGGCCGCCGAGCTGGAAGATCCCCGCTTCGAACGACAGGCGCGTGCGCGTCGAATTCTTCTCGAAGATCATCGCGAGCGTGCGGTCGTGCAGCGGGTGATACGTCTCGTAGTTCTTGAATTTGCGCTTCAGGATGCGCGCTCGCTCAAGCACGTAATCGTAATCGTCGAGCGAGAAATCCTTGAACTGCAGGTAGTGGCGAATGTTCCGGGAAGTCATGAAACAGGAACGGCGCCCATCCGGCCGGTGCTGCACGATGCCGGCTGGCGACGCCGCGATTATGAGTGGTAAGTCAATGCAGCATAAAGGATTTTGCGCATTTTGACGAGCCGTCCAAAACGCCCGTGCAATGGGGCTTTGGCTGTCTTTACAGGCGAAAGGAGTCTTGTGTGCAGTGCGGAAAAAGGTCCGCTGCGCTATAATCGCGACGTTTTCTCTCAGGCACGGCAGCAAGTCCGAAGCTTAAAAACGGCTTGCGGATGCGGCCTGTTGGCCCGGTTGGCGCGCGTTCCGGCATACGGGGGTGCGCGCTGCGCGAGGCCGTCGTTTCCTACCCGGGGATGGCTCTTGCGCGCGTGGTTTGCAGGCCCGAATCCGCATGTCGAGGAGCGGGGCGGCGCGTTCGTGGCGCGGTCGCCCGAGGCAGTCATACAGGTACCCCTAAATGGCCGAAGCACCCCCAACCGAATACTTCATTCAGGGCATTACCAGCAGCGGGAAGCGGTTTCGACCTAGCGACTGGTCCGAGCGTCTGGCGGGTGTGATGTCATCTTTCGGGCCGAAGGCGTCGGTGAATGCGCGGGGGCCAAACGCCTATCTCCGATATTCGCTGTACGTGCGGCCGACGATGATCGGCGACCTCAAGTGCGTGGTGCTCGACTCCCGGTTGCGTGACATCGAGCCGATGGCGTTCAACTTCGTGATGAACTTCGCGAAGGACAACGATCTCGTCGTGACCGAAGCGTGTGAACTGCCGATCGGACACGCGGCGCAGCAACGCGAACCACGCTGAATCTCGACGCATTGACGCTTCACCGGATCGCGGCGCAGGTCGCGGTCCTGGATCTGTCATTCGCAATGCAGCCGTTGAACAAAGGCCCGCGCAAGCGGGTTTTTTTACGTGCGTTACGTGCATGCGTCGGCGACGCGGCAGTGCATCTCGTGCTCGTGCCGTCCACTGGAATCCCCGGCGACGGTGCGTACAAAAAAACCCGCCGAAGCGGGTTTTAATGCGGCGCAGCGGAAACAGGAGGCGGCCCGCCGTGGCGGGCCAGCCGGATTTACTGCGCGTTGGCCTGCAGCGCCTTGACGGCGGCCGCGAGGCGGCTCTTGTTGCGAGCGGCCTTGTTCTTGTGAACGATCTTCTTGTCGGCAATGATGTCGAGCGTCTTTGCCGATGCCTTGAAAATTTCAGCGGCCTGAGCCTTGTCGCCGGCTTCGATCGCCTTGCGAACAGCCTTGATGGCGGTGCGGAACTTCGAGCGCAGTGCCGAGTTGTGCGAGTTAGCCTTCGCGGCCTGACGGGCGCGCTTGCGTGCTTGTGCGGAGTTAGCCATGACGGTTCCTTGTCCTGTTCCTGTTTCCAGCCCGACCCGTGAAGCGGGGCGGTGCTGCATGCCTTTGGGTTTTCACTTCCGGAACAGGCCGTTGCCGATCGTCCGAAAGCATGAAAGTCAAACTGATGCGAGCGATGTCGCTCTCATCCTCGCCCCATCCGAAAGCGCGCTTCGGGGGCGCTTCAGGGCGGCTGGGTGCCGCTCCTGCCGCTCCATGTGCCGCTGTGCGCGCTCCGCGAGCCGTGAAAAGGCTTGGGTGAGCTTCGAAACCGGCGATTATAGCAACAAAATCAGGGGGGTGGCAACCTCGGGCTGGTTCGCCGCATGGCGCGTGTGGGCCGCCTGCGACGGTTCGCATAGGGTACGCCGCCGGATGCGCTTGTCGATGTCGATCGAACGGATCCGTGCGATCGCGGTCCGAACGGCTGGCCGTGCCGCCGCTAACGGAGCCGGCCGCCGACGCACCCGTATAATAAGCGCCCCATGAATCTATTCCGAGCCCTGCTGACGGTCAGCGGCTTCACGCTGCTGTCGCGCGTGACCGGACTGGCCCGCGAGACGTTGATCGCCCGCGCGTTCGGCGCGAGCCAGTATACGGACGCGTTTTACGTCGCGTTCCGCATTCCGAACCTGCTGCGCCGGATCTCGGCGGAAGGCGCGTTCTCGCAGGCGTTCGTGCCGATCCTCGCGGAGTTCAAGAGCCAGAAGGGCCACGACGCGACGCGCGCGCTCGTCGACGCGACCTCGACCGTGCTCGCGTGGGCGCTCGCGATCCTGTCGCTGCTCGGCATCGCCGGCGCATCGGTCGTCGTGTTCGCGGTCGCGTCCGGGTTGAAGAGCAACGGCGACGCGTTCCCGCTCGCCGTCACGATGACGCGCATCATGTTCCCGTACGTCGTGTTCATCTCGCTGACGTCGCTCGCGTCCGGCGTGCTCAATACATACAAGCAGTTCTCGCTGCCCGCGTTCGCGCCGGTGCTGCTGAACGTGTCGTTCATCGCGGCGGCGCTGTTCGCGGCGCCGCATATGCGTCAGCCGGTGTATGCGCTCGCGTGGGCGGTGATCGTCGGCGGCGTGCTGCAATTCCTTGTGCAACTGCCCGGCCTGAAGCGGATCGACATGATGCCGCACATCGCGCTGAACCCCGTGCGCGCGCTCGCGCATCGTGGCGTGAAGCGCGTGCTCGGCAAAATGGTGCCCGCGATGTTCGCGGTGTCGGTCGCGCAGATCAGCCTGATCATCAACACGAACATCGCATCGCATCTCGGCCCCGGCGCGGTGTCGTGGATCAACTACGCGGACCGGCTGATGGAGTTCCCGACCGCGCTGCTCGGCGTCGCGCTCGGCACGATCCTGCTGCCGAGCCTGTCGAAGGCGCACGTCGATGCCGATCCGCACGAGTATTCGGCGCTGCTCGACTGGGGATTGCGCGTCACGTTCCTGCTTGCCGCGCCGAGCGCGGTCGCGCTGTTCTTCTTCGCGCAGCCGCTGACCGCGACGCTGTTCCATTACGGCAAGTTCGACGCCGAGTCGGTCGTGATGGTCGGCCGTGCGCTGGCCGCCTATGGCGTCGGCCTGATCGGGCTCATCCTGATCAAGATCCTCGCGCCCGGTTTTTACGCGCGTCAGGACATCAAGACGCCGGTGAAGATCGGCATCGGCGTGCTGGCCGCGACGCAGGCGAGCAACTACGTGTTCGTGCCGCTCTTCGCGCACGCCGGGCTTACGCTGTCGGTCGGGCTCGGCGCGTGCATCAACGCGCTGCTGCTGTATATCGGGCTGCGGCGGCGCGGCATCTACACGCCGTCGGCCGGCTGGCCGGTGTTCGTCGTGCAGATGCTCGGCGCGTGCCTCGTGCTCGCCGGCGCGATGCACTGGTGCTCGATCAATTACGACTGGATCGGGCTGCGGCAGACGCCGTTCGCGCGGATCGTGCTGCTCGGCGCCTGCCTCGTGCTGTTCGCCGCGCTATATTTCGGTATGCTGTGGCTGATGGGCTTCAAGTACGCTTATTTCAAGAGGCGGACGAAGTGACGATGAATACGCGGGTTCTCGATTATTTCAACGCGCTCGTCGCCGACGACGACAGCCTGCCGCTCACCGAGGCGGCGCTGGCGATCGCGCAGGACGCGTATCCGGACCTCGATCTGCAAGGCACGCTCGCGGAGATCGACGAACTCGCGCTGCGCGTGCGCCGGCGCATGCCGGACGGCGCGGACGTGCACCAGCGGGTCAGCATCCTGAATCGCTGCTTCTTTCGCGAACTCGGCTTCGCGTCGAACCTGAACGATTACTACGATCCGGATAACAGTCACCTGAACGTCGTGCTGAAGCGGCGGCGCGGCATTCCGATTTCGCTCGCGGTGCTGTATCTGGAACTCGCGAGCCAGCTCGATCTGCCGGTGCGCGGCGTGTCGTTTCCGGGCCACTTCCTGTTGCGCGTGATCGCGCCGGAAGGCGACGTGATTCTCGATCCGACGACCGGCCGGTCGCTGTCCGAATCCGACATGGTCGAACTGCTCGAACCGTATGTCGCGAACGCGGGCGAATCGGTCGCGCGCGCGTTGCGGATGCTGCTGGAGCCGGCGACGCGCCGCGAGATCGTCGCGCGGATGCTGCGCAACCTCAAGGCGACGTACGTGCAGACCGAACGCTGGCAGCGTTTGCTCGCGATCCAGCAGCGGCTCGTGATCCTGCTGCCGGGCAGCATCGAGGAAGTGCGCGATCGCGGTTTCGCGTATGCGCGGCTCGATTATCTGCGGCCGGCGCTCGAAGACCTCGAACGGTATCTGGAGGAGCGGCCGGAGGCCGAGGACGCGACGGTCGTCGAATCGCAGTTGTACGAACTGCGGCAGCGCACGCTGGACAACGAGCAGGGCTGATTTCTCCACCACGCCCGCTTCGACAGGCGTCCCGCATAAACAAAAAGCCTGCGCTGGACATCGCAGGCTTTTTCGTCATCAGGCTCGCGGCGCGGTTACTTCGGCTGCATCCGGATCGCGCCGTCGAGGCGGATCACCTCGCCGTTCAGCATTGGATTCTCGACGATCTGCTTCACGAGCATCGCGTATTCGTCCGGTTTGCCGAGCCGCGGCGGGAACGGCACCATCGCGCCGAGCGCGTCCTGCACTTCCTTCGGCATGCCGAGCAGCATCGGCGTCTCGAAGATGCCCGGCGCGATCGTCATCACGCGGATGCCGCTGCGCGACAGGTCGCGCGCGACCGGCAGCGTCATCGCGACGACGCCGCCCTTCGACGCGGCATACGCCGCCTGGCCGATCTGGCCGTCGTACGCCGCGACCGACGCGGTGTTCACGATCACGCCGCGTTCGCCGAGTGCGTTCGGCTCGTTCTTCGCGATCGCGGCGGCCGCGAGGCGGATCATGTTGAACGTGCCGATCAGGTTCACCGACACGGTCTTCGAGAACAGATCGAGCGGGTGAGGGCCGTCCTTGCCGACCGTCTTCGACGCGGGCGCGACGCCCGCGCAGTTCACGAGGCCGCGCAGCGTGCCGAGCGCAGTGGCCGCGGCGACCGCTGCGGCGCCGTCCTCTTCGCTCGCGACGTTGCACTTCACGAACGCGCCGCCGAGTTCCTGCGCGAGCGCGCGGCCCGCGTCTTCGTTCAGGTCGGCGATCACGGGTTTGCCGCCTTCCGCGGCGACGAGGCGCGCGGTGGCCGCACCGAGGCCCGATGCGCCGCCGGTGATCAGGAATACGCTGTCACGGATCTGCATGTCTCTTGCTCCTTGCGGATTTGTTCTTGTCTTGTAGTGATGCGGGCAAGCTGGAGGCCGCCGCGCAGGCGAGCGCCGTATGCAACGTTGGTGCAACGACGCCGGCCAGGCCAGCCGGCGGACCGCCATCCCGCACGCGATCCGCAGGGGCCGGTTGTGCTGCGCCGACAGACAGCGCCGGACGATTCCGGCCTGCCGGCGCAGGAGGGATTTACTTCAGCGCGTCGAACACGCGCGAACGGATTTCGTCGACGGTGCCGAGGCCGGAGATGCTGCGATACTGCGGCGCCTTCAGGCCGTTTTCTTCGCCGCGCTTCGCCCAGTCGCTGTAATACGCGATCAGCGGCTTGGTCTGCGCGACGTACACGTCGAGGCGCTTGCGCACCGTCTCTTCCTTGTCGTCGTCGCGCTGGATCAGCGGCTCGCCGGTCACGTCGTCGACCATGTCGTTCTTCGGCGGATTGAACTTCACGTGATACGTGCGGCCCGACGCGGCATGCACGCGACGGCCGCTCATCCGCACGATGATCTCGTCGAACGGCACGTCGATTTCCAGCACGTAGTCGATCGCGACGCCGGCCTGCTTCATTGCTTCGGCTTGCGGCAGCGTGCGCGGAAAGCCGTCGAACAGATAGCCGCTCGCGCAGTCCGGCTGCTGCAGGCGTTCTTTCACGAGATTGATGATCAGCTCGTCCGTGACCAGTTCGCCCGCATCCATGAACCGCTTCGCCTCGACGCCGAGCGGCGTGCCGGCCTTCACCGCCGCGCGCAGCATGTCGCCGGTCGAGATCTGCGGAATGCCGAACTTCTCCTTGATGAAGTTTGCCTGGGTTCCCTTGCCCGCGCCCGGGGCGCCCAACAGGATCAAACGCATGTGACCAATCTCCGATCTATGTGAATTCTTGCGGCGCGGCGGCTGCGGGAAGCGAGCAGCATCGGCGGCGCCGGGAGTCTCCTTCGCGTTTCGCGGCCGCCGGCGAACGACGCATGGGCAGCGGGCGGTGTGTTCCGCGCGGCAGCATCCGGGGGGACGGCGCAGCGGACAATGCCTGCAACGAACGGGAGAGACCCCGGCTCGTAAAGGCTCCGGAAGGCTCGCGCAAGCAACCGATTATGCCATGGCTTCCCGCGCGTACGACCGGAATTAAGGACCGGACTATGGCCTGAACAACGCCTGCACGCGGGCGAGATCGGCGGGTGTATCGACGCCCGGCGCGGGCGCTTCGGCAGTCACGCGCACCGCGATCCGCTCGCCGTGCCACATCGCGCGCAACTGTTCGAGCGCCTCGACGTGCTCGATCGGCGACTGTTCGAGCGACGGATAGCTGCGCAGGAATTTCGCGCGGTACGCGTACAGGCCGATATGCCGGTAAACGACCGCCGGTGCAGGCGGCGCGGGCATCTGCGCGAGATCGAGACGTTCCGGCGACCAGTGCGGCAGCCATGCGTCGCGCGCCCACGGAATCGGCGCGCGCGAGAAGTACAGCGCAACGCCGCGCGCGTCGAGCACGACCTTCACGACGTTCGGACTGAAGATCTCTTCCGGAGCCGAAATCGGGTGTGCGGCTGTTGCGATTGCGCAATCCGGATGCGCGGCAAGGTGCGACGCCACGTCGCACACCAGCGCCGGATCGATCAGCGGTTCGTCGCCCTGCACGTTGACGACGAGGGTGTCGTCGCTCCAGCCGAACGTTTGCGCGACCTCCGCGAGCCGGTCGGTGCCGGACGGATGGTCGGCGCGCGTGAGCACCGCGTCGAAGCCGTGCTCGCGCGCGGCGTCGAGCACGCTCTGCGCGTCCGACGCGATCAGCACCTGCTGCGCCCCCGACGCGCGCGCGCGTTCGGCGACGCGCACGACCATCGGCTTGCCGCCGAGGTCGGCGAGCGGTTTGTTCGGCAGCCGTGTGGACGCGAGGCGCGCGGGCACGACGGCGATGAAGGGAGGAACGGAAGCGGTCATCGCGGGTATCGGCGGAAAGGAAAACGCGCCGGCTAGCCGGCGCGAAAAGGAAAGACGTTGCGGCGCGGCGAGCGCGCGCGAAGCTCAGGCGGCCGGGCCGGCCGGATCGACCGGCGTGCCTTCGACGGTCTGGCGCGCCTCGTCGACGAGCATCACCGGGATGCCGTCACGGATCGGATAAGCGAGCTTGTCCGCGTTGCAGATCAGCTCCTGCGCGGCGCGATCGTAGCTGAGCGGGCCCTTGCAGATCGGGCAGACCAGGATTTCAAGCAGACGGGCGTCCACGGAGTTTCTCCACAACCAGGGTGATGAGGCGATGATCGAGCGCGGCGGCGACCGGGACAACCCAGATCCGCGCGTCGTTCCAGGCGCCCAATTTTACTGCATCCTTTTCGGTAATCAGGATCGCATCGGCGACGACGTCGGTGAACGGGTTCGTCGCGAACGCGTAGTGATCGGGCAGCGCGAGCGTTTGCGGCGCGAGGCCGGCCGCGCGCAGCATCGCGAAAAAGCGCTCCGGCGCGCCGATCCCGGCCGCCGCGACGACCCGTTGGCTCGCGAACTGCGCGAGCGGACGGCGCAGCGCCGGGTTCGACAGATGCCATGCGTCGCCGGATTCGACGCGCAGCGCGAACGTATTCGGCCACGCCGGCAGCGTGCGTTCGAACGGGTTGTTGATCAGAGTGGCGTCGCGATGGCGCGACAGCGGCTCGCGCAGCGGACCGGCCGGCAGCAGGAAGCCGTTGCCGCCGAGCCGATGGTCGAACACGACGAGTTCGACGTCGCGCGCGAGGCGGTAATGCTGCAGGCCGTCGTCGCTGACGATCACGTCGACGTCCGGGTGCGCGGCGCACAGCGTCTGCGCGGCCGCGACGCGGTCGGGCGACACCCAGACCGGCACGCCGGTGCGCCGCGCGATCAGCAGCGGCTCGTCGCCGGCGACCCGTGGCGGGGTGGCCGGCGTGACCGGCGTCGGACGCTCGACCTTCGCGCCGTAGCCGCGCGATACGACGCCCGGCGTGAAGCCCGCCGCGCGCAGCGCCTCGACGAGCGCGATCACCGTCGGCGTCTTGCCGGTGCCGCCGACCGTCACGTTGCCGACGACGACGACCGGCGCCGGCACCCGCACCGACTTCAGCCAGCCGACCTCATACGCGGCGCGGCGCGCGGCGGTCACCGCGCCGAACACGGCCGCGAGCGGCGTGAGCGCCCACGCGAGCGGGCCGCGCCGACGCCATTCCTGCGTCAGCCGCGCCTCGATGCGGGAGAGGGCGCCGCTCATCGGCTGAAGTCGCCGGGGAGACCGGTCAGGCGGTCGGGCAAGGCAGGCATCGGCGAGGTTCTCCTGGCGATGGACGGGAAATGCTTCGGACGGCAGGCTGCGAGACAGTCGCGGTTGCGTCGTCCCCGGCGCATCGAGCGGGAATCAAGCAGCAATGAAGCAGCCGAGGCGCTCGCGCGAGGCCGCCGCAACGGTCATGCAACGGTCACGGCGGCTAGCCGCGAACCCGGCACTCTAGCGCGTGAGCCGCTCGCGCGGCAAGCCGTTCGTCAGGCGTGGCCTGTTCTCCGCAAACGTTGGCGAATTGTTCCATTTCGGAATTGTCCTGTGGATAACTTTGTGGAGAAAGCCTCGGCCGCGTCCGCTCAAAGGCCGGCAGACCGGGCTTCTATCGGCGCAATAGATTTTTTGAATCTGTTAAATCTTATAAAAATCATGAGGTTATGAAGAAATTGGCCGTTCCCGCTGCAGCCGGGAACGGCTTTCGCGGCTTCTGCGCACAATGTGGACACTTCTACCGAGCCGCGACGCCCGCCAATTCGCGCTGGACGGCGGCTGGCCGCTCGGTCTATCGTCTGTCCGGCCAGCTTTTTTGCATCCATCAGATGAATTCCGATCGTTTCTCTGCGTCACCTTTCGCCTCCGGTCCGTCCGGCGGCGGCGACGTCGTCGTGCCGGTTTCGGCGCTCAACCGCGCCATCGGCGCGATGCTCGAACGGTCGTTTCCGCTCGCGTGGGTGTCCGGCGAAGTGTCGAATTTCACGCGCGCCGCGAGCGGCCACTGGTACTTCTCGATCAAGGACGCGCAGGCGCAGATCCGCTGCGTGATGTTCCGCGGCCGCGCGCAGTACGCGGAGTTCACGCCGCGCGAAGGCGACCGCATCGAGGTGCGCGCGCTCGTGACGATGTACGAGCCGCGCGGCGAACTGCAACTGAACGTCGAGGCGGTGCGCCGCACCGGCCAGGGGCGGTTGTACGAGGCGTTTCTGCGGCTGAAGGCGCAACTCGAAGCGGAAGGGCTGTTCGACCCCGCGCGCAAACGCGAGCTGCCGACGCATCCGCGCGCGATCGGCGTGATCACGTCGATGCAGGCGGCCGCGCTGCGCGACGTGCTGACGACGCTGTGCCGGCGCGCGCCGCACGTGCCGGTGATCGTCTATCCGGCGCCGGTGCAGGGAGCGGGCGCGGCCGAGAAGCTGACCGCGATGGTCGAGACCGCGAACGCGCGCGCCGAGGTCGACGTGCTGGTGCTGTGCCGCGGCGGCGGGTCGATCGAGGACCTGTGGTCGTTCAACGACGAAGGGCTCGCGCGCGCGATCGCGGCGAGCGGGATTCCGGTCGTCAGCGGCGTGGGTCACGAAACCGACTTCACGATCGCCGATTTCGCCGCGGACCTGCGCGCGCCGACGCCGACCGGCGCGGCCGAACTGGTGAGCCCGCAGCGCGTGCTGCTGTTGCGCGATCTGGACCAGCGTCACGCGGCGCTCGCGCGCGGCTTCGGCCGGATCATCGAACGCCGCGCGCAGCAGCTCGACTGGCTTGCGCGGCGACTCGTGTCGCCGGCCGAGCGGCTCGCGCAGCAGCGCACGCATCTGCGTCAACTGCAATTGCGGCTCGCGTCGGCCGGCACGCGCGCGGCAAGCGACGCGCGTGCGCGCTTCAACGTGCTGCAGATGCGCTGGCAGCGCTCGCGTCCCGATCCGGCCGCGCAGCGCACGCGGATCGATACGCTGTCGCGCCGCCTCGACGACGCGTTCGCGCGGCAGCACGAACGTCAGCGCGCGCGCATCTCCGAACTCGCCGCGCGGCTCGAAGTGCTGAGTCCGCAGCGCACGTTCGAGCGCGGTTATGCGGCGCTGCTCGACGTGCAGACCGGCGCGGCGGTGCGCTCGCCGGCGACGCTGAAGCCGGGCCGGCGCTTGACCGTGCATCTCGCGGAAGGCAGCGCGGACGTCGCACTGAGCGACGTGCAGCCGCGTCTCGCGGACGGATTCTGACGATTGGCCTGCATGCGCGACCACTGCACGCGTGCGGGCTCGGCGCTTGCTGGACCGTCGCGCGGCCGGCATCGCATCGCGTATCGGTTCATCGGATGGTGAGGCTGTAGCGACGTGCGCGCGTGCCGGTCGACGTCGCGCGGTCTGCGTCGATCGCGTTGTGCATGACGGTCTGTTGACAACGCAGCAGCGCATCCGCCGATGCAGCGCGCAGCCCGCTCCCCGTGGGCGATGCGCGGCGGCGAACCTCGCGCTCCGCATAAAGGCCGGTCGTTTGCGGGGTTATTCCAAGTCGCCTACAATCCATTGCTCCATGCCGGTTATTACGCTGATACGCTGACTCCCCCCATAACACGACAGAAGGAACCGCATCATGTCATTTACGCTCCCGCCGCTGCCGTTCGCGAAGAACGCGCTTGTCCCGCACATGTCGGAAGAGACGCTTGAGTTTCACTACGGCAAGCATCACCAGGCGTATGTCACGAACCTGAACAACCTGGTTCCGGGCACCGAGTTCGAGAAGCTGTCGCTCGAAGAGATCATCAAGAAGTCGTCGGGCGGCGTGTTCAACAACGCAGCCCAGGTGTGGAATCACACGTTCTTCTGGAACGGCCTGTCGCCGCAAGGCGGCGGCGCACCGTCGGGCGCGCTCGGCGACGCGATCAACGCGAAGTGGGGTTCGTATGACGCGTTCAAGGAAGCGTTCTCGAAGGCCGCGGTCGGCAACTTCGGCTCGGGCTGGACGTGGCTCGTGAAGAAGGCGGACGGCTCGCTCGACATCGTGTCGACCAGCAACGCCGCCACGCCGCTGACCACCGATGCGACGCCGCTCTTGACGATCGACGTGTGGGAACACGCTTACTACATCGACTACCGCAACGCGCGTCCGAAGTTTGTCGAAGCGTTCTGGAACATCGTGAACTGGGACTTCGCCGCGAAGAATTTCGCCTGAGCGTCGTCGCCGCGCGCAGGCATCATCATGTGATGCAATGCGCGCAGCCATGCAAAAAGCCCTCGGCATCGCTGTCGAGGGCTTTTTTGTTGGCGCGGCGCGCGGCTTTCGTTATGCGAGCGCGTCGATCACCTGCTGCGTCGTGCGCACGTGTCCCATGCGGCAGAACACGTTGTCCACCGTGAAGCGGTGCCACTCTTCGCTCATGCTGGTCGTCGCGTCCTCGACGAACACGAGCTTGTAGCCCAGATCGAACGCGTGGCGCGCGGTCGATTCGACGCCGAAGTTCGTCGCGATCCCGCAGATCGCGATCGTCTGGATGCCGCGGCGGCGCAGGTGCTGTTCGAGGTCGGTGCCGTAGAACGCGCCCCACTGGCGCTTCGAGACGACGAGGTCGCCCGGCTGCACGCCGGCTTCCGGCACGAGTTCCGAGGCCTGCTCGGGCGCGGGCGGCGCATCGGGCGCGCGCATCGGCGCATCGGACGGCAGATGCAGCAGTTCGTTCAGCGGCACGCGCACGTACACGACGGTCGCGCCTTTCGTGCGCATCGCGGCGGCGACGCGCGCGCCGTTCTCGACGACCTGCGGTCCGCTGTACGGCGCGAGCGGACGGCTCACGATGCCGTGCTGAAGGTCGATCAGCACGAGCGCGGTCGTGCTCGGGTCGAGTGAAAGGGCTTGCGTCATGGGTCACCTGTATGTGAGGATGGGCTCACATCATGATACCAAAAACATGAGGACGTTTTCAGATATGGCGGATCCCGCAGCAGCGCGGCGCGTGCCGCGCCAGGAACGTGCGGCGCGCACCGTCGATGCGCTGCTCGCCGCGGCCGGCGATGCGTTCGCGGAGCGCGGCTTCGACGCGGCGACGATGACGCAGATCGCGCAGCAGGCAGGCGTGTCGATCGGCGCCGCGTATCAGTACTTCCCGAACAAGGAGGCGCTCGCGTTCGAGCTGCGCCGTCGCTATGGCGACGAGATGGACGCGCGCTGGAGCGCGCTGATCGAGGCGCACGACGCATTGCCGCTGCCGGAACTCGTCGGGCGTCTGTTCGACATGATGGTCGAGTTGATGGGCGCGTATCCCGCATATCTGCCGCTGTTGTCGGTGCCGCTCGGGTTCCGGCGCGACGCGGCCGTGCGCAACCGGCTGCGCCAGCGTTTCGCCGCGTTGTTCCGCCGTTACAACGACACGCTGTCCGCCGACGACGCGTACCGCATCGCCGAGGTGATGCTGCAGGTCGTGAAGAGCCTCAACCCGCTGTACGCGGCGGCGAAGCCGAAGGAGCGCAGGCTGCTCGTCGCCGAATACAAGGGCGTGCTGGCCGCCTGGCTCGCCGCGCGGCTCGGTTAACGGTCTGGTTAGCGGTCTGGTTCGAACGCTTCCCCGCGCGACGTCAGCACGCGGTCGATCAGCCCATATGCGGCGGCTGCTTCGGCGGACATGAAATGGTCGCGGTCGGTGTCGCGGCCGATCTGCCCGATGCTTTGTCCCGTGCGTTCGGCGAGCACCGCGTTCAGCCGCTCGCGCAGATACAGCACCTCGCGCGCCTGGATCTCGACGTCGGCGGCCGTGCCCTGGCCGCCGCCCGATGGCTGGTGCGCCATGATCCGCGCGTTCGGCAGCGCATAACGCTTGCCCGGCGCGCCGGCCGCGAGCAGGATCGCGCCCATGCTCGCCGCGAGACCCGTGCACAGCGTCGAGACGGCCGGCTTCACGAACTGCATCGTGTCGTAGATCGCGAGGCCGTCGTACACCGAGCCGCCCGGCGAGTTGATGTACAGGCTGATGTCCTTCTCCGGGTTCTCCGCTTCGAGAAACAGCAGTTGCGCGACGACGAGGCTCGCGGTCTGGTCGTTGACCGGTCCGACGAGGAACACGATGCGTTCGCGCAGCAGCCGCGAATAGATGTCGTATGCGCGCTCGCCGCGGCTCGACGTTTCGATCACGGTCGGCACGAGATTGAGCGCGGACGGCGGCAGGAAGGACGGATACGGATGGGACGGATGCATGAAGGCCTCGCGATGGTGGAGTGCGTCGGGTCGGTGCGCGGCGAGAGTTTCGCGGCGCACGTCGCGATCAAGACGCGCGGCGGCCTCGCGATGTGACAGCGGCCGCAGGTGAATCGTGAGTGCGCGGCGATCGTGTGAATCGATGGCCACTCCGGCACGCAACGGTGAAGTCCCGCGACGACGCACGCACGCCGACCCGCGACACGGATTGCGAGTATCTTTTTTCGCAGCGGCTGTCACATCGCGGCGACGCCGCGCGTCTAGCGAAGAACGGCCAACAGGCGCAATACGAAGGAGCGGGACGAATGACGCAGATATCCGACGACCGGACCCCCCTGTTCGACGCGCTGCGCGGGCGGCTGCTGTCGCTGGCGGCACGTGTGCTCGGCAGCCGCGCGGAAGCGGAGGACGTGGTGCAGGACGCGTGGTTCAAATGGCAGGCCGCCGATGCGGACGCGCTGCGCGCGCCGCAGGCGTGGCTCGCGACGGTGACGGTGCGGCTTGCGATCGACCGGTTGCGGCGGCTGCGCCGCGAGCGGACCGGCGACGCGTTCGCGCGTTTCGTCGAGCCGTGGCTCGACGGCGCGGCGCCGTCGGCGGAGGAGGCCGGCCTGCGCGCGGCGCGGCTTTCCGACGGGCTGCGGCTGCTGCTCGACCGGCTGACGCCGGTCGAGCAGGCCGCGTTCGTGCTGCGTGTCGCGTTCGATTGCGACTATGCGGAGATCGCCGCGCTGACCGGCTGCAAACCCGCGCATTGCCGGCAGATCGTCCATCGCGCGAAGGAGCGGCTCGCGCGCGATGCGGCGCGCGAGCCGGCCGGCGATCCGGTGCGGCACGAGGAGACGGTCGAGCGTCTGCGCGAGGTGCTGGATGCGCAGGACCGCGCGGGATTGATGCAACTGTTCGGCGCGGAGACGGCCGTTGCCGCGCATCGCGTTCGAACGGCTCCGCTCGATGCCGAAGCGC
Source organism: Paraburkholderia caballeronis (assembly GCF_900104845.1). NCBI lineage: Bacteria > Pseudomonadati > Pseudomonadota > Betaproteobacteria > Burkholderiales > Burkholderiaceae > Paraburkholderia > Paraburkholderia caballeronis. The sequence continues at coordinate 1,057,303 of NZ_FNSR01000001.1, forward strand.
AAACGCCGTCGATGCGCGCCGATGCGCTCACGCTCGACGGCGAGCCTGGCGTCGCGCTGTTCGCGCCCGATGGCGAACTGGCGGCGTGGCTGCGTTTCATCGTGGTCCGCGACGAGCGGGGCGAGCCGTTCGTCTGCGTGGCCGTCGCGGCCGACACATCGACGGTCGAGCGTGCGAATCGCCGTTTCGGCGGCCGCGCTGTTCGGCGGCTACTGGCGGGTATCGCCGCCGGCGGGCCGGCAATCGGCACGCCGGTCGTCAGCAGCACGAACGCTGTAGCATTCGCATAGCGGCGCATCGGCCGCGATACCCCGCGTCGGCAGGGTGTCACTCAGGTTCGACTGTGCTGTTTCGCGGCTACGTTCCCGTCGATGTCGAGGCGCCGCATCCGCGCACCGTGCGCGGCGATCGACGCGGTTACGGTCACGCACCGCGTGGCTTACGTTCATCTGTGCTGTTTTGCGGGCACGTTCCCGGTGATGTCGGGTGCGCGCTGTGCACGGCGATCGACGCGGTCACAGCCACGCACGGCGCGGCTTGCGTTCGACTGCGCCGCTTCGCGGTCACGCGCCCGTTGACGTCGGCGCACCCATCCGCGCGCCGCGACTGCCGCTCAACTGCGCTGCTTCGCGGCCACGTCCCAGTTGATGTCGACGCACAGCACCTGCATCCCATGCGCGCCCTGCGCGGCAATCGACGCGGTCACGCACAGGTGCGCCTCGTTGATCGACAGATAAGGCGGCGTCACGTGCACGCGGCCCGGCGCGCGCATCGCCTCGATGAAATACGGCCGCCGTTCCCAGCTCGCGCCTTCGGAATGCAGCAGCGGCCGGAAGCGTTTCGCGCGCTGCGTCGTGCGGCCGTCCGGCAGCACGTTGTCGCCGATCTGGCGGCCCGAGCCGTCGAGCAGGAAGCAGCGCGCGGTCTGGTCGAGGCCGAGCAGCGGCAGCGTCGCGTCGCCCATCGTCGCGCCCGCCGCGAGTTTCGCGCTCGCCGCTTCGAGCGCGCGCACGTACGGCGCCAGCCGTTCGGCCTGCATCCGTTCGCGCGCGGCGACGCGCTCGCGTTCGCGCGCGGACAGATCCTCCATCAGATGCGCGGCGACCTCGTGCTTCACCGGCTCCACGTCCGGCCGCGCGAAATACGCGCCCTGCACGAAGTCCGCGTTCGATTCGAGCGCGATCAGCGCGTCGCGCTCGGTCGCGAGGCCGCCCATCAGCACCAGTTGCCCCGATTCGTGCAGCATCGACACGAGGCCCGGCAGCACCCGCTCGATGTGCGGATGGCGGCTCGCCTGCGCGAGCAGGCTGCGGTCGATCGTGACGATGTCGGGCCGCAGTTGCCACACGCGGTCGATGTTCGAATGTTTCGCGCCGAAGCCGTCCAGCGCGATCAGGAAGCCGGACTTGCGCAGGCCGTCGATGATCTCCGCGAAGCGCGTGTTTTCGCCGCCCGCCTGCTCGGACACTTCGAGCACCACGCGCTGCGGCGGCAGGCCGAGCGCCTTCAGGCCGGCGAGCAGCGCGTCGCCGTAGCTGGTGTCCATCAGCGCGGCCGGGTGCAGGCTCAGGAAGAGCCATTCGTCCTGGCAGTCGAATGCGTTGAAGTTGCCGAGATGCAGCGATTCGGCGAGCCGCCCGAGTTCGAGCAGGTCGCCGCGCCGCGCGGCCTGCGTGAACACTTCCTGCGACGGCACGTGGTGTCCGTGCTCGTCGTGCGCGCGCAGCGACGCGTGATAGCCGATCGCGCGGCGGTGCGCGACGGAGAACACGGGCTGGAACACGCTGAATACCGTGTAGCCGCCGTACAGCACGGTGCGACGGGCGCCTTGTTCTCCGGCGACCGGCCGGGACTGGAAGCCGGGGGGATCGAGATCGATCATGCTCGTCATATCGGTGGGTGGCGCGCGGCGCGGACGGCACGCGGGTGCGTCAAGTTTACAGGATAGGGCAGCAAGAAGCATGCAAGTGGCGGTCGCGGGCGGGGGCGGCCGTTGTATCTGCGCCGCGTCGCGGGGCATGAGCGGCGTGGGCCGCAGTCGCGAACCGCGCGGCGCGTCGACGAAACGGAGCGGCGGAATGCGCGGCGCGCACCGCGCGATCGCCGGTTGCACTCCGGCGGTGCGTGGTGCGCAACCGTGGGACGGAAGGCGGGCGAGGCGATGCGAGGACGGCAGCGCGCAACGGAGGGGGCGGCAGCACGGGTACGGCGACGCTTGCACATCGGCGCAGGCAGGGCGCGGCGGCCGGGGGAAAAAGGCACGTCAGCGCCAAACAGAACGCACGTTGTCCGAAACCACGACGCGCGCGAGAACTCCGTCGCGTGCCTCCGCGCGGCGATCGTTCCGCTACGCCGCCGCTACGTCCGCTCCGACGGATCGATCTTCTTCGCGGGCCGCCGCACGTCCGACGACAACTGCGCGAAGATCCACGACGACCCCGCCGTGATGATGCCGACGCACAGGAACGTCGCGTGGAACGCCGGGATCACGTTCGCCGACGTCGTATGCCCGATGAGTCCGGTGAAGGTTTGCAGCAGCGCGCCCGCGACGGTCACGCCGAGGCTCATCGACAGCATCTGCACGAGCGAGAACAGGCTGTTGCCGCTGCTCGCGCCGCCGGTGCCGAGGTCCTTCAGCGTCAGCGTGTTCATCGCGGTGAACTGCATCGAGTTCACGCCGCCGAACAGCGCGAGCTGCACGATGCGCAGCCACAGCGGCTCGGCCGTCGTCGTCAGCGCGAAGCTCGCCATCGCGAGGCCGACCAGCACCGTGTTCGCGACCAGCACGCGGCGATATCCGTAACGCACGATCAGCGTGGTCGCGAGCCGCTTCGAGCCCATCCCGGCCGCCGCGGTCGGCAGCATCATCAGGCCCGCTTCGAACGGCGAGTAACCGAGCGCGACCTGCAACAGCAGCGGAATCAGATACGGCATCGCGCCGCTGCCGATCCGCGCGAACAGGTTGCCGAGCAGCCCGACGCTGAACGTATGGATGCGGAACAGATCGAGCGAAAAGATCGGATAGGGCACGCGCACCGCATGCAGCCCGTACGCGACGAACGCCGCGAGGCTCAGGATCAGCAGCACGAGCACGGTTGCGTGCTGGATGCCGAGTTCGCTGCGCCCGTCGAGCGCGAACGTGATCGCGACCATCCCGATCACGAGCAGCAGGTAACCTGGCAGATCGAACTTCGGCGTGTCGGGGTTGCGGCTGTCGAGCATGTAGACGAACGTCGTGACGCAGCCGACGACGCCGACCGGCACGTTGATCAGGAAGATCCAGTGCCACGACGCGATCTGCACGAGCCAGCCGCCGAGCGTCGGGCCGATCAGCGGGCCGATCAGGCCCGGGATCGCGACGAACGCGAGCGCGGGCAGATAACGTTCGGCCGGGAACGTGCGCAGCACCGCGAGCCGGCCGACCGGCAGCAGCATCGCGCCGCCGACGCCCTGCACGATGCGCCACCAGACCAGTTGCGTGAGCGTATGCGCGTTCGCGCACAGCAGCGAGCCGATCGTGAACACGAGGATCGCGCTGAAGAACACGCGCCGCGTGCCGAGCTTGTCCGCGAGCCAGCCGGACACCGGGATCATCACCGCCATCGTCAGCGAATACGCGATCACGACCGACTGCATGCTGAGCGGCCGTTCGCCGAGGCTCTCGGCCATCGCCGGCAGCGCCGTGTTGACGATCGTCGCGTCGAGCGTCTGCATGAAGAAGCCGGTGGCGACGAGCCACAGCATCACGGTGAGCGAACGGGACGAAGGCGGGGCGGCGGGGGACGGCGTGGAAGCGGGCATGGGCACGAAGGGTCGCAAGGGCCGGGTCACTGGCAGCCGCCATTGTAGGGAAAACGACCGCGCGGCGCAGTTCGCGGGCGGCGCATCGGGCATGCCCGGCGCGCATCGTCGGCGCGTTTTCGATGCGTCGTCAGGCGGCGAGCCGGACCGCCGCCGCGAAAAACGCCTGTGCGCGCGGGTCGTTCACGAACGCTGCGTTGATGCGGATCCACGGGCTCGGGCCGCCGTCCGGGCGGAAGTAGCCGCCCGGCGACACGTGGACGCCGAGCGGCTCGCCGCACGCGGCAAGCCGCTCTGAGTCGTCGACGTGCGGCACCCGCGCCCAGACGAACTTGCCGCCGGACGGCCGCGCGAACAGTTCCCAGCCGTGGTCTTCGAGCGTCGCGATCGCCGCGCCGAGCGCGTCGCCGATGCGCCGGCGCAGCCGGTCGAGGTACTTGCGATACGCGCCGCGCTCCAGCAGCGCGACCGCGACCGCCTGCGCGAAGCGCGATCCGCTGATGCTCGTCAACGCCTTGATCGACGCGAGATCGCGCGTGATCGCCGGGTCCGCGACCACGTAGCCGACCCGCAGCGACGACGACAGCGTCTTCGACAGCCCGCCCACGTAGACGACGTGCTCGAACTGGTCGAGCGCCGCGAGGCGGTCGCTCGCGTCGGTCTGGAAGTCCGCGTAGATGTCGTCCTCGACGATCGTGAAGCGATGCTCGCGCGCGAGTTGCAGCAGCCGGAACGCAACCGGCGGCGCGATCGTCGTGCCGGTCGGGTTGTGGAACACCGGGTTCACGAAGAACACGCGCGGCCGGTGCAACGCGAGCATCGCGTTCAGCCGTTCGAGGTCGGGGCCGTCCGCGTTGCGCGGAATGCCGACCAGCTGCACGCCGTGCAGCTTCAGCAGGCCGAACAGGTTGTAGTAGCCGGGGTCCTCGACGAACGCGGTGTCGCCGGGCTTCAGCAGGTAGCGCATCAGCAGGTCGAGCCCTTCGCTCGCGCCTTCGGTGATCAGGATCTGCTGCGCGTCCGCGACGATGCCGAGCGGCGCGAGGCGGTTGCGCAGATGCTCGCGCAGCGTCGGGTCGCCGAACGGCGGCGCGTAGTCGACGAGGCTCGACGGATCGGTGCGCGATACGTGGCGGATCGCCTGCGCGAGCGCATCGATGTCGCGCCACGACTGCGGGATCGAGCCGCTGTCGAGTTCGAGCATCTCGCCGGGCCGGTTCAGCTGCCGCAGGATGTGCACCGACTCGTCGGCCGCGCGCGCGAGGTCGCACGCGCCCCTGCTGCCGGCGTCGGCGCGCGCGTGCTCGCTCACGTAGAAACCCGAACCGTGCCGCGAGTCGAGATAACCGAGCGACACCAGCCGGTCGTATGCCTCGATCACCGGGAAGCGGCTGATCCGGTAGTCGGCCGCGAACTGCCGGATCGACGGCAGCCGCGCGCCCGGATGCGCGGCGCGCGAGCGGATCCACGCCTGCACGCCGGCGACGATCTGGTCGGTGAGCGGCACGGCGCTCGCGCGGTCGAGTTCGAGTTTCATGCGGGCCTCGCGATGGGCGGATGGATCGTATGGAGGGCATGCGACGGTGATGCCGACTGTCCGGTTTTTCGACTGCACAGTTCTGCGCGAACTGTTCGGAACTGTGCATGGGAACGGGACGCGCCGCTCGCAATAATGCTCGAACCGAACAGGGGGTTCAAGGAGCACTGCAATGCGTGAGATCCGGATTTTCGAGCTGGCGCACGACGAGCCGGCACAGCTTTGGCGGCCCGCGCAGCCGCTTCGGCTGCAGGTGAGCGAAGGCGAGCTTTGGCTGACGATCGAAGGGGACGCCGGCGACTACTGGCTGCGCAACGGCGAGTCGTGCGCGCTGCCGGCGCGGGCGAAGGTGTGGGTCAGCGCGGGCCGCGCGGGCGCGCGGTTTCTGCTCGCGCTGGGCGGCGCGTCGGCGTCGGCGCGGGCCGCCGCGATCGGCGAGCGCCATGCGGCGCGCGCGTTCGCGACGGCCGGATGGACGGCGCGCTGGCCGTGGTCGTCGAGAGCCGCGTGAGGTTGAAGCGTTGCCGTCGCGGGGGCGCGGCGTTTCATGCGCCGGCGTCGAACTCGCCGACATATCGCGCGCGCGGCCGGATCAGCCGGCCGTCGGCGGTCTGTTCCAGGGCGTGCGCGATCCAGCCGGTCACGCGGGCGGCGGCGAACAGCGCGAACGCCGCGCCGCGCGGCAGGTTCAGCACGCGCTCCAGCGACGCGAGCGCGAAATCGACGGTCGGCCGCGCGCCGGTCGTCTCCATCACCGCCTGAATCAGCGCGTCGATTCCGGTCATTGCCGAACGCGCGGCGCCGCGCTGGCCGAGCAGATCGAGCAGCAGACGCGCGCGCGGATCGCCGTCCGGATACAGCGGATGCCCGAAGCCCGGCAGCGGCGCGCTTCGGTCCGACGCGCCGCGCTCGTCCGGCGCGAGGCGTTCCGCGAGGAAACGATGCAGGTCCGGCGCGCGCGACGCGTCGTCGAGCAGCGCGGCGACGCGCATCGTCTCGCCGCCGTGGCGCGGGCCGCCGAGCGCCGCGAGCCCGCCCGACGCTGCGCCGAACAGATGCATGCCGGTCGACGTGATGCAGCGGACCGTGAACGTCGATGCGTTCAGCTCGTGGTCCGCGCACAGGACGAGCGCCGCGCGCAGCAGGTCGGCCGCCGCGCGGCCGCGCAGACCCCATGCGTGCGCGAACTGGCGATGCAGCGGTTCGTTCGACGACGCGGCCGAGATCAACGCGGCCGCGAGCAGCCGCATCAGCATCGCGCCGCTGTCGAGTTGCGCATCGCGGCCCTGCGCCCACACGCGCGGAATCTGCGCGGCGGCGGCCGGCAGCAACACCAGCGCGCGTTCGAGCGGCGTGTGTGCGCTCCATAGCTTCAGCCACGCGGACCATTGCGCGGACGCGATCGGCGCGGCCGGCGCATCCGCGATCCGGCGCGGCGCGCATTCCCACAGCAGCGCGGCGACGTCTTCGAGCGTCGCGTCGCGCGCCAGTTCGACCGCGTCGTGGCCGCGATAGAACAGCTTGCCGTCCGCGATCAGCGTGATCGACGATTCGAGCACCGGCACGCCCCAGTCCAGCACCTTCTGCGCGACCTTGCCCGCGCGCCGGCCGTCGGCCTTGCGGCGCGCGAGCCGGCGCACGTCGGCGGCCGGGTAGCGGTTCTGCCGCGTATCGACGCCGGGCGCGGAACGCAGCAACCCGCGGCTCACATACGCATAGAGCGTCGCGCGGCTGATGCCGAGCGCCTCGGCGGCCTCGGCCGCGGTCATATAGCTGGACATGGGTGGCGCCTGCTCGCTGAACGGAGAAATCAATCTATGTTGATTATTCCAATCAAGATTGATCGAAGCAAGGCCGGCTTCTAGACTCGAAGCACCTCGTTCATGGAACCTTGCCGATCATGACTCCCCGCGGCGCGCTCGAACACCTGTGGATGCTGGCCGACTGCAACCCGGCCGCGCTCGACGATTTGCACGTCGCCGGCGACGATCCCGGCCTGCCGTCGATCTATCGCGTCGGCACGCTGGCCGCCGCGACGATCGGCGCGGCCGGGCTCGCGGCGGCCGAATGTTTTCGCGTGCGGACCGGCCGCCGGCAGCGCGTCGACATCGACGTGCGGCGCGCGCTCGCCGCGTTTCGCAGCGAGCGTTACCTGCGCGTCGGCGGCGATGCGCCGATCGAGCTTCGGCATCCGGTGACCGGCTTCTTCGCGACGCGCGACGACCGCTGGATTCAGTTGCACGCGAACTTCCCGCATCATCTGAAGGGCATCGTCGACGTGCTCGGCTGCGCGGACGACCCTGCGTCGGTCGCCGCCGCGATCCGCGAATGGGACGGCGCGGCGCTCGACGACGCGCTCGCGGCCGCCGGCCTGTGCGCGGCGCTCGTGCGCTCGCCGCGCGAATGGGCGGCGCTCGATCAGGCGCGCGCGGTCGCGAGCCTGCCGCTGTTCGAGATCGAGCGGATCGGCGACGCGCCGCCCGAGCCGATCGCGTCGATCACGTCGATCACCACGCGCGACGCCGCGCGGCCGCTCGACGGCGTGCGCGTGCTCGACCTCACGCGGATCATCGCAGGGCCGGTCGCGGGCCGCACGCTCGCGCATCACGGCGCGGACGTGCTGCTGGTCAACGGCCCGCATCTGCCGAACATCGCGCCGCTCGTGATCGACAACGGGCGCGGCAAGCGGTCGGCGACGCTCGACCTGCGCGACGCGGCCGCGTGCGAGCAGTTGCGTTCGCTCGCGCGCGACGCCGACGTGTTCCTTCAGGCGTACCGGCCGGGCGCGCTCGCGTCGCGCGGGTTTGCGCCGGAACAACTCGCGCGACTGCGGCCGGGGATCGTCTGCGTGTCGGTGTGCGCGTATGGGCATCGCGGGCCGTGGGCCGGGCGCAGAGGGTTCGACAGCCTCGTGCAGTCCGCGAGCGGGATCGTGTGGAACGAGAGCAGCGCCGCGTCGCCTGCGCGCGACGGCCGGCCGTTCGGCGCGCCGCGCCATCTGCCGTGCCAGGCGCTCGATCACGGCACCGGATATCTCGCGGCGTTCGGCGCGATGGTCGCGCTCGCGCGTCGGGCGCAGGAGGGCGGAAGCTGGCACGTGCGCGTGTCGCTCGCGCAGACCGGGCGCTGGCTGCAGACGATGGGACAGATCGAGGACGGCTGGCGCGCGCCGGACGTCGGGCTAACCGACGTCGCGGACTGCATCGAGCAAACGGCGTCGCCGTTCGGCACGGTCCGCGCGATCGGGCCGGCGGAACGGCTGTCGCTGACGCCCGCGTTTTACGCGCGCCCGCCGGTGCCGGTCGGCACCGATGCGGCGCGCTGGGACGCGTAGCGCGCTGCTTCGTTGGCGTATCGCCGTTCGGGGTTCGCGGCCTGCGCGGCCGTTGCCGCGCAGCGCGCGTGGCGAACCCGCTACTTGCGCAGTTCCGCGACGAAGTCGTAGTAGTCGTTGCGGCAGTACGTGTCGGTGAGTTCGATCGCGCGCTGATCGGCGGTGTAGCCGACCCGCGTGATCAGCAGCAGCGCCTCGTTCGGCGCGAGGCCCATCTGCCGCGCGATCTCGTCGGTCGCGTTGACTGCGCGGAAGTGTTGCAGCGCGCGCACGATCGCGAGCCCGCGCTGGTCGAGGAAGCTGTACAGCGAATCGCCGATCGCCTGCGGATCGGGGATCAGCGCGGCCGGGAACGTCGAGTTCTCGACGGCCATCACGATGCCGTCCGCGAGCCGCAGTCGCTTCAATCGCGTGACCGCCGCCGCCGGCGACAGCCCGAGCTGGATCACCTCGTCGCGGCTCGCCGGCTGGATCTCGCGCGACAGCCATTGCGAACTCGGCGTGAAGCCGCGCTGGCGCAGCATCTCGCTGAAGCTCGTGAGGCGCGACAGCGGGTCCTCGTAACGCGGCGTGATGAAGCTGCCCGCGCCCTGGGTCCGGCGGATCAGTCCTTGTTCGACGAGCAGCGCGATCGCCTTGCGCGCGGTGATCCGCGAGACGCCGAGCGCGTCCGCGAGCACGCGTTCGGACGGCAGCGCCTCGCCGGCGTGCCAGCGGCTGTCGTGGATGGCCTGGCTCAGCTTGCGCGCGAGCTGGAGGTAGAGCGGCGTATCGTTGTCCGGGTCCGGGCGCAGGTCGCGCCAGCGGTCTTCCGTAGGAGCGTTCATGGAGTGGCGGCTGGGAAGGCGAACGGCAATTCTATATCGACAGGTGATTGCAGGGTCCCGCGCGACGGCCGGCGTATTGATGCAGGAGACGCTACACTGGCCGCCGGCCGTTTCGCGAAACGACGCGCCGCCCAGGGAGGAGAAGCCATGACGACCACCGGTATTGCAACTGTCGCGCTGCCCGACGGCGAACGCATCCCGAAGCTCGGGCTCGGCACCTGGGAGATGGGCGAGCGGCCCGCGCGCCGCGCGGACGAGATCGCCGCGTTGCGCGAAGGCATCGCGCTCGGGATGACGCTGATCGACACCGCCGAGATGTACGGCGACGGCGCGACGGAAACGCTGGTCGGCGAGGCGTTGCGCGGTTTGCGCGATCAGGCGTTTCTGGTGAGCAAGGTGTATCCGCACAACGCGAGCCGGCGCGCCATGCAGCAGGCGTGCGAAGCGAGCCTGAAGCGGCTCGGCACCGACCGGCTCGACCTGTATCTGCTGCACTGGCAGGGCGGCGTGCCGATCGACGAGACGATCGAAGGATTCGACGCGTTGCGCCGCGCGGGCAAGATCCGCCATTGGGGCGTCAGCAACTTCGACACGGCGGACATGGACGAGCTGTTCGCGACGCCGGGCGGCGATCAATGCGCGACCAACCAGATCCTGTACAACATCGCGCGGCGCGGGCCGGAGTTCGACCTGCTGCCGTGGAGCGCCGCGCACCGGATGCCGGTGATGGCGTACAGCCCGGTCGATCATGCGCGGCTGCCGAAGCGTTCGCCGCTCGACGAGATCGGCGCGGCGCATGGGGTGTCCGCATGGCGGGTCGCGCTGGCGTGGGTGTTGAGACAGCCGGGCGTACTGGCGATTCCGAAGGCGGGGCGGGTCGAGCACGTGCGCGACAACCACGCCGCGCTCGACCTCGTGTTGAGCGACGCCGACTACGCGGCGCTCGATGCGTTTTTCAGGCCGCCGCGCAGCAAGCGTGCGCTGGAGATGCTGTAGCCGCGCGACGGAGCGGTCGAGTTACGTGCACGCGTGACGCGAATGCACGGAGCCGAGCAGCGCGACTTCGGCGGGCGTCGCCTTCAGCGCGTCGGGGCTTACCTGGCCCGCGTCGGTGACGAATTCCTGGACGATCGTCGCGACCGGCACGTCGCGCAGGCACAGCGACACGCGCTGCATCTCGCCGGCCGGCGGCGCTGCGCGCTGGCCGAGGAACAGCACGCCGTACTGATAACCGTGGATGATGCCGCGCACCGCGCCGACGCACTGGCCTTGCGCGACGTTGTCGCCCTGTTGCTGGCAGAGTTGCGCGAGCGACCATGCGGAGAAGGTGGGATCGACGGGGGGCGCCGGTTGCGCGGTGGCGGCCGTTTGCGGCGCGGCGGTCTGCGCGTTCGCCGCACCCGCCCAGACGAGCGACGCGGCGGCGAGGACGCCGACGGCGCGCAGGACAACACGAGGGATGGTGTGCATCATTTTCTTGTTCTCCTGTCGGGGGTGAACCGTTAGGAGAGGCGCGGCCGGAGAATGGTTCCGCAGACGGCGCGAACCGACGCGTGAACCGGTGCGTCGGCTGATGCGTGAGCCCTGCGCGATGCCTGTGATCGATGCCGTGCGCATGCGATCCGGGCGTCGGCGGCGGCTCCGGCCGGGGGACCGGGACCGCCGCCGGACCTGCCAGGACTGACGCGACCGGCCGTCGCGTCAAGCCGGAATGGCCCCGCGGCGCATGGATCAAGCGCCGCGATGCGTACGCTTGTTAACGTCCGCTGCCGCCACCGTGGCCGCCGCCGTACCCGCCGCCCGGGCCACCCGACGAACCACCCCTGCCGTATCCGCCTCCAAAGCCGCCTCCGAAGCCTCCACCGCCAAAACCGCCGCCATGGCCGCTGCTGCCGTGAGCGCCGGACGACCCACCTGACGATCCGCTTCCAGAGTTGCCGTTTGCTCCGGATGAGCCGCTGCCGGATGAGGAACCGTGTCCCGATGGACCCGCGGGGCCGCCGTGCGCGCCGCTGCAACTACAGCCGCTGCCCGGACCCCCTGGACCACCCGGACCACCCGGACCACCCGGACCACCCGGACCACCCGGACCACCCGGACCACCCGGACCACTCGATCCGCCCGACCCCTTCGACCCACCCGACGCGTTGCTCGTGCCTTTGCTGCCTCCGGACGACCCTCCCGGCCCGCTGCTGCCGCCCGATACGCCACCGCTTCCGCCACCGCTGGCCCCCGCGTTGCCCGACCCGCCGTGACGCTGCGCGCCGCAGTTGCCGCCGTCGCCGGGACACGTCGCGAGCATGAACACCGCGGACACGTCGCGTTCGGTCGCAGCCGGCGATGCGTCGATGTCCGCCTGCGCGAGCATCGTCGCCGACGCCCCGCTCGCGGCAAGCGGCGGGGCTGCGTCGAGCACCCAACCGGGGATGACGTTGCCGTCATCCCCCGCATGGGCCGCGATTCCCGGAAGCAGCATGCCGACTCCGACAGCGAGCGTCGCCATTCCCCGAGCCCATCGATAGCAGTACGGATCGACTGCCCCGTTCTTCATTTCGTTCTCCCGGGACACGGCGGCATGGCGACGCCGCCGTCTCTCGCGCTCCTCGTGCGCGGCGCCACGCCGTCGCCGGGCGTGTGGGCCGCTCCCCGTATGGTCGGTTCCGCTTCATGCCGGCTAGCGCCGCACTCGACGTGCGGCCCGCGCTGCGTGCAGGCGTTCGCGTGATCCGCAGCACCCGGGCACGGCGACGTCCACCGGCGCGCACGGCGTCGCATGCGATCCGTCGTCGTCTGCGTGGGCAGACGGGGCGAATCCAGGTGCGTCGCGCGGCCGGTTTCCGCGTGCCGGCGCGATCACCCGCGAGATCGCGCCGGCTGTCGTCGAGCCGGATGCCTGGCGTCTGTTTAGCGAGTTCCATGCCATTGGCGTTCGACGCGGCGTTCCCGGCGCGGCTGTTTCAGGCGAGCGAAAAAACACCGTGAAAACGTTTCGACGATGAAACGCGGGCCGTTATGAAGGGGTCGAGCCGTTGCAGACGTGCGCGAGTCGAGGTGCGTGGGTCTACCGCGCGTATGAAGCGGGAGCCGGCGTGAACGGCGATCTATCGGATGCCGCCGCAACGAAGCGCCGCCGTATGCGGGTCGATCTATGGAAGCCGTTCATCGTTGCGCGGCGTCGTCCTTGGCGGATTGCAGTGCGCGTAGCTCGGCAGCGGGGATATGGCAGCGTATCGAGTGACCCTCGCCCGCGTCGGCGAACGGCGGATGCTCGTTGTCGCAGATCGCGCCGAGCCTGTGCGGGCATCGCGCGCGGAACACGCAGCCGCGTCGTTGCGCGTCGGCCGGCGTCCGTTCGTCATCCGTCTCGTTGCTCACGCTGCCGTCGCGCGACGCGGCAAGCAGCGTCTCGGTGTACGGATGACACGGACCGCCGAACACCGCGCCGGCCGGTCCGCTTTCGACGACCTGTCCCGCGTAGAGCACCGCGACGCGATCCGCCAGATAACGGACCACGTCGAGGTCGTGCGAGATGAACAGATAACTGACGTCGTGTTCGCGTTGCAGCCGTGCGAGCAGGTTCAGGATCGCCGCCTGCACGGACACGTCGAGCGCGGAAGTCGGCTCGTCGCAGACCACGACGCGCGGTTCGCCGGCGAATGCCTGCGCGATCGCGACGCGTTGCTTGAGCCCGCCCGACAGTTGCCGCGCGCGCGCCGCGAGATAACGCGACGGCAGGCGCACCGCGTCAAGCAGCGCGGCGATGCGCGAATCGCGGGGCGTTGCGTCGTCATCGGGGCGCGCAGGCGACGACTGTGTTGACTCGCCCGGCAGCGCGCGTTCGACCAGTTGCCGCACGGCGAGCGCACGGTTCAGCGACGCGTCGGGGTTCTGGAACACCAGCCGCAGCGCCTTCAGTTGCCGCGCGGTGCGTTGCGCGACGCGCGGCGCGAGCGGTTCGCCGTCGAGTTCGATGCGGCCGCCCGCGTCCGGCTCGATAAGGCCGAGCAGCAGTTTCGCGAGCGTCGTCTTGCCGCTGCCGGATTCGCCGACGAGGCCGAGCGTTTCGCCGGCGCGCAGTTCGAGCGAGACGCGATCGACCGCGCGCACGGCGCGCGAGCCGCGGCCGAACGTGCGGGTGACGTCGATCGCGCGCAGCACGATGGGCACTTCGGGGGCGGGTGCAATGCGTTCGTCGCTTGGAGGATCGACTTCCGCGTCGTCCCGTCGATCGACTGTTGCCTGACCGCCGTGTTCGTCATGTGCCGGGACGTCATGGTCGGCGTCGCGCGAGCCGGCAGCGTGCGCTTCTTCGGCAGAAGGGGCGTCAGGCTCCTCCTCGCGGCGAATGACTTCCTCCGCGTCGCCGCCCACGGTCGCATCGGCGTCGCGGATGCCGGCATCGATGGGTTCGTCCGGCAACGACGTCGCGTCCAGCGCGCCGCGTGGGCCGGCGGCGCGTTCATCATCGGCCGGATCGCGCCCATCGCGCCCATCGCGCGCAGCATGCCCGACGCGCCGCTCATCGTCGTCGCCAGGCCCGAACGGCAACTCGATCGCGCGCTCGTGATAATGACAACGCGCCATCTGCTCGCCGTGCGCCGCGTTCATCCGGTGCGGCGGCGGCGCGTCGCGCACGCATCGTTCGTCCGCGAGCCGGCAGCGCGGCGTATACACGCAGCCGCGTTGCGTCACCCCCGGCGCGGGCAGTTCGCCGGGAATCGTATCGAGCGGCCCGGCCGCCTTGCTGCGCCCCGGCGCGGGCAGGCAGCGCAGCAGCCCGACCGTGTACGGATGATGTGGCCGGGCGAACACGTCGCGCGTCGTCCCTTCCTCGACGAGGCGTCCCGCATACAGCACGCCGACGCGCTCGCACATCCGCCCGATCACCGCGAGGTCGTGGCTGATCAGCAGCACCGCCATCCCGAGTTCCGCGCGCAACTGCGCGATCAGCGCGAGGATTTCCGCCTCGACGGTCGCATCGAGCCCGGTCGTCGGTTCGTCGAGGATCAGCAGCGACGGGTTCGGCGCGAGCGCCATCGCGATCACGACGCGCTGCTGCATGCCGCCCGACAACTGATGCGGATAAGCGGCCATCACGCGCTCCGGGTCCGCGATGCGCACCCGTTCGAGCAGCGCGGGCGTGCGCGCGAGCGCGTCGTCGGGACTCGCGCCCGCCGCCTCGAACGCCTCGCTGACCTGGCGCGCGATCGTCAGCGACGGGTTCAGCGCGCTCGCCGGGTCCTGATAGACCATCGACACCGCGTGCGCCCGCAGCGTCCTCAACCCTTCGGCGTCGAGCGCGAGCACGTCCTCGCCGGTCACCGCGAGCCGCGCGGCGCGCACGCGGCCGTTGCGCGGCAGGCAGCGCAGCGCCGCGAGCGCCACCGTCGACTTGCCGCAGCCCGACTCGCCGACGAGCCCGTACGCTTCGCCGGGGCGGATGCGCAGCGACACGTCGGTCAGCACGTCGCGGTCGCGTCCGCGCGTGCGATACGACACGGTGAGGCCGACGAGCGTCAGCGCATCGGCCTCGCCGTCGCGCGGCGCGGCGAACGCCGGGAACGTGGAGCGGGCGGCGGCGCGCGGCGCGCTCATGAGGCGAGCGCCTCGCGCACGCTGTCCGCGACGAGGTTCACGCCGACGACGAGCGACGCGATCGCGGCCGCGTCGAACGCGACCGTCCACCACGCGCCGCCCGCGAGCAGCGTGTACGACTCGGACAGCGCGAGCCCCCAGTCCGCGGACGGCGGCTGGATGCCGAAGCCGAGGAACGACAGCGTCGCGACTGCGAAGATCGCATAACCGAGCCGCACGGTCGCCTCGACGACGATCGGCGGCCACACGTTCGGCAGGATCTCCGCGAACATCACGTACGGCGCGCGCGCGCCGCGCAGCCGCGCGGCCGCGACATAGTCGAGATGCCGCTCGGTCAGCACCGCCGCGCGCACGGTGCGCGCGACGAGCGGCGCGAACGTGATGCCGATCACCAGCACGATCGCGGGCGTCGAGCCGCCGACCGCCGCGAGCACGAACAGCGCGACGATCACGAGCGGCAGCGCGAGCACCGCGTCGAGCGCGCGCGCGACGAGCGTGCCGGCCCAGCCCGCGAAATAGCCGGTCACGAGGCCGAGCGCCGCGCCGGCGAGCGTGCCGACGACGGTCGCGAGCGGCGCGACGCCGAGGATGTCGCGCGCGCCGACGATCACGCGCGAGCACACGTCGCGGCCGATCTCGTCGGTGCCGCACCAGTGGCCGGGGCCGGGCGGCAGCAGCGAATTCAGCGGATCGGACGCATACGGATCGTGCGGCGCGAACCACGGGCCGGCGATCGCGCAGACGATCCACCAGGCGACGATCAGCGCGCCCGCGACGAACGACGGGGAGCGCAGCAGCAGCCGCAGCGTCGCGAAACGCGGTTCGGGGGCCGCTTCGGCGGCGGAGTCGGGCAGCGTCGTGCTCATGCGCGTTCTCCGGTGAGGCGCAGCCGCGGGTCGAGCAGCCGGTGCAGCGCGTCGGCGGCGAGCGTCGCGAGCGTATAGACCGCGCCGACCGCGAGCACGCCCGCTTCGAGCAGCGGAAAGTCCTTCGCCTGCGCGGCGTTGTAGATCAGCGAGCCGATGCCGGGATAGCGGAACAGCGTCTCGACCACGACGAGTCCGCCGATCAGGTAGCCGAGCTGCGTCGCGGCGACGGTGACGGTCGGCAGCAGCGCGTTGCGCAGCACGTGCCGCACGATCACGACGCGGCGCGGCAACCCCTTCAGGATCGCGGTGCGGGTGTAGTCGGCGTCGAGCGCGTCGATCATGCCGGCGCGCGTGATCCGCGCGAGGTAGCCGAAGAACACCAGCACGAGCGGCAGCACCGGCAGCACCAGATGCCGCAACTGTTCGCCGACGCCCGCGCCCGGCGGCGCGCCGGCATCAATCGGCAGCCAGCGCAGCCACACCCCGAACACGAGGATCAGCACGATCGACGACACGAACTCCGGCACCGCGCTCGCGCACAGGCCGCCGGTGCTGATCGCGCGGTCGGGCCAGCGGTCCGCGTGCAGCGCGGCGAACACGCCGCCCGCGATGCCGAGCGGCACGACCACGACGAACGCGAGCAGCCCGAGCTTCGCCGATTGCAGCAGCGCGTCGCCGACGAACGGCGCGACCGGCTGCCGATACGTCCACGACTGGCCGAAGTCGCCGCGCAGCGCATGCGCAATCCACGCGGCGTATTGATCGAGCAGCGGCCGGTCCGCGCCCAACTGATGGTTGAGCGCGGCGACCGCGCGCGCGTCGGCGAGCGGGCCGAGCACCGCGCGGCCGATGTCGCCGGGCAGCCACTGGCCGCCCGCGAATACGAGCACCGACAGCAGCCATAGCGTGAACAGCGCCCACGCGAAACGCGCGGCGACGAAGCGCGCGACGCGCAGCGCGTCCGCGCGGCCGGACGGGTCGCCGGACAGCGGGGGGCGGGTGGCAGTGGTCGGCATCGGACTCCCGGTTCGCTTGCGCGCGAGAAACAGTGGATGGCGTCAGGCCGCGAGCACCGCGCGGTCGAAATACAGCTGCGCGAGCGCGGTGAAGCGCACGCCTTGCAGCGCCGCGCGCTGCGCGATCAACTGGTCGTAGAAGTACGGGATGATGACCGGCGTTTCGTCGAGCAGCAGCGTTTCGATCTGCGCGGCGATGCGCTTCTGCTCGACGAGGTCGAGCGCCGCGACGAACTGCGCGACGAGCCGGTCATATTGCGGATTCCTGAAGTGCGCGGCGTTCCACGTGCCGCCGCTCGTCAGCGGCGCATTGAGGAACACGTTCGGCACGCCGCGATGGCCGTAATCGGTGATGCCGAGCGGCGCGTCGAGCCAGTCCGACCGGCCGTAGGCGCCCGCGCCGTAATACTGCGCCTGGCTCTCGATGCGCAGCCCGATGCGCACGCCGATCGCCTTCGCCGCGTTCTGCACGATCACCGCAAGCTCCGGTATCTCCATGTACTTCTCGGTCGTCAGCGTCACGTCGAAGCCGTTCGCGACGCCCGCCTCGGCCAGCAGGCGGCGTGCCTTCGCGACGTCGATCCGGCGTTGCGGCACGTCGGTCGCGGTCGACGGAAACACCGGCGCGAACGGGCTGTCGTTGCCGACCGACGCACGGCCGCGAAACAGCCCGCGCGCGAGCACGTCGCGGTCGATCGCGAGCGCGAGCGCCTGGCGCACGCGTTTGTCGCGGAATGCCGGCACGTCGTTGCGCATGTGGATCTGCCGGTGCGCGCTCGATCGCACGCCGAGCACCTTGAAGTGCGGATCGTCGAGGATGCCGATGCCGCCCTGCACGGTGAACGTGCCCATTGCGTCCGCGTCGTTGCCGAGCAGCGCGAGCAACTGCGCCTGCTCGTCGGCATAGAACGTGAACTGCACGCGCTGCGGCAGCGCCTTGTCGCCCCAGTAGTCGGGATTGCGCACGAAACTCGCGCCGCGCCGCGCCCGGTAGCTCTCGAAGCGCAGCGGGCCGGTGCCGATGAAGGTCTTTTCGTAATCGCCCGCGTAGTTCGCGGGCAGCAGCACTGCGTTGTAGTTGTCCGATGACACGTAGTACGGGAAGTTGCCGTTCGGCGCGTCGAGATGGAACGCGACCGTATGCGCATCGACCGCCCGCGTGCCGCCTTTCGACAGCACGCCCTTCAGCACCGACAGCGCGGCCGAGCCGGTCGCCGGGTCCGCGAGCCGGTCGAACGTCGCGACGACGTCGCGCGCGCCGAACGGCTGGCCGTCGTGAAACTTCACGCCGGGCCGCAGCCGGAACGTCCAGACGTCCGCTTTCGCGTTCGGTTGCCACGACAGCGCCAGCGCCGGTTGAAGCTGGTTGTCCGCGTCGTCGTTGAGCAGGAATTCGCCGGTCTGGTTCAGCAGGCACAGGCCGCCCGCGTCGGTGACGGTCAGCGGGTCGATCGCGCCGGCGGGCATCAGGTGCGCGACGCGGATCGTCTGGTCGGTCGGCTGCTGCTGCTGTGTTTGGGCTTGTGCGGCGGGTGTCGACGCGAGGCCGCTGCCCGCGAGCGCGAGGCCGAGCACGCTCGCGTGCCGCAGCAGTTCGCGGCGCGTGACGCGGCCGGCGAGGAACGCGTCGATCGCAGGGTTGCCGTGCGCGCCGGCTCGCGCGCGCAAGGCTTCGATGCAGGGCAGATCGAACGGCGGACGTTTCATCGGTGCGGGTTCCGGGCGGTTCCGTTGGCTTGCGCGCCCGGTGCCGGCAGAGAAGCGGCGAGGGCGCGACGGCGACGTGCGGTGCGGCAGGCGACGAATGCGGGTCCAGTGTAAGCGATTCGGCGCGGCGGGGCGAACGGGGGACTGGATGGGCGCAGGGGGAACCCGGCGGCGGCGCGAGTCTGTCGCCGCAGCAAGGCTTTCGCGGATGGGACCGCGGCAGGGCGTGCGTCAGCCGGTTCGGCTGACTGGCGGCGGAACGTGTGCGGGCGGAGTTTCAGCGTGCTCGCCGACGCGAAGCTCGAACGGGCGCCGGGCGTCGCTGCGCGCGCGCCGGCGATGGGGCGTGTGCCGGATGTCTGGGCATATGCCGGATAGCCGGCGCGTGGCGGAGACCGAGTGGTTGCCGGGTATCCCGCGCGTGACGAAGCCTCGCCTCGCGGCGGCGTGTCAGCGCGTAGTGGCGCTGGCCGGCCGCCGCCAGCGATGGAACAGCACCGACCCGATCCAGCACGCGATGAACGCGGCGACGATCCCATAACCGAGTTCGCCGAAGCGGTCGTTCAGGTCCGCGACGACGCTCCATGCGCCGCCGCTCAGGCCGAGCTTGTCGGACAGCAGCCCGAGCGCCTCGACGCCGCCGATCGCGATCGCGACGAGCGCGGACACGAACGTGATGCTCGCGTTGTAGTACAGCTTGCGCTTCGGGTCGTCCATCGCCCAGCCGTACGCGTGGACCATCAGCACGTTGTCGGTCGAATCGACGAGCGTCATGCCGGCGGTGAAGAGCGCGGGGAACACGAGGATCGAATAGAGCGGCAGCCCCTTGCCCGCCTCGGCGGCCGCGATCGCGAGCAGCCCGATCTCGGTCGCGGTGTCGAAGCCCAGCCCGAACAGCACGCCGACCGGGTACATGTGCCAGCTTTTCGTGACCAGCGCGAACAGCGGCCGCAGCGCGCGCGACAGCAGGCCGGCCGGCGCGGGCGCCGTCGCGGCGGCCAGCGCCGCGTCGCCGCCGCGCTGCACCTGACGGTAGCGGCGCCACACGTCGCGCAGGATCACGAGGTTCACGCCCGCGAGCACGAGCAGGAAGCTGGCCGACACCAGCGTGCCGATCGTCGAGCCGACCGCGTGGAATTCGTCGAAGCGGCCGTGCAGCGACAGCGCGGTCAGCGCGATGCCGGTGGTCGCCGCGATCACGATCGTCGAGTGGCCGAGCGAGAACGCGAGGCCGACGCCGAGCGGCCGCTTGCCCTGCTGCATCAGCTTGCGGGTCACGGCGTCGATCGCGGCGATGTGGTCCGCGTCGACCGCATGGCGCAGCCCGAAGCCGTACGCGAGCAGCGCGGTGCCGAGCAGCAGCGGATAGTGGCGGAACGCGATCAGCGCCCACGCCCATGCGGCGACGTTGGCGAGAATCAGGCCGGCATACAGCGGGACGATGCGGGAGCGGAGCGACAAGGCGGGCTTCATGGGCAGAGGGCGCAGGGACGGCTCAATGGTCGTGCGGATGGCGATGGATCGGATCGACCCAGTAGACGGCTTCGGGCTGTTCGACGGCGTCGATGTTCAGGTTCACGACGACCGCCTCGTTGTCGCTGCGCACGAGCACGCATTCGAGCGGATCGTCGGTGCTCGCGTTGATCTCCTGGTGCGGCACGTACGGCGGCACGAAGATGAAGTCGCCGGGACCGGCCTCGGCGGTGAATTCGAGGTGCTCGCCCCAGCGCATCCGCGCATGGCCGCGCACCACGTAGATCACGCTTTCGAGCGCGCCGTGATGATGCGCGCCCGTCTTCGCGTTCGGATGAATCGTCACCGTGCCGGCCCACAGCTTCTGCGCGCCGACACGCGCGGCGTTGATCGCGGCCGCGCGGTTCATGCCGGGCGTCTGCGCGGTGTTCGCGTCGAGCTGGTCGCCGCGGATCACCTTCACGCCGTGCTCGCGCCAGTCGGGCTCGGCGTGATCGCCGGCCTCGTCCTCGTCGTGCGAATGGTCTGGATCGTGGCTCATTGCGTCTCCTGACGGCGCGGCGGATTTTTGTGCGCGCGCGGGCTCAACATGGGAGGAACGTGAACGGACGGCCGCCGCGGGACGCGGGTTCGCGGGTTAGATCGAAGCGGCGACACCGTGCGGCCGGGAGCGCCATGCGGCCGGGCCGCCTATTGTGGCACGTTCAAAAATGCGCCGCCGCGCGGCGCTTCATGCAAAAAGCCCGTTCGCGTGAGGCGCGAACGGGCTTTTCAGGCGCGGTTGCCGGAACCGGCTATCGGCGCATCACGACCGCTTCGTGTTGATCACCGCATCCGCGACGTTCTGCGGCGTTTCCGCGTAGTGCTTGAACTCCATCGTGTACGTCGCGCGGCCCTGGGTCAGCGAACGCAGCGACGTCGAGTAGCCGAACATTTCGGACAGCGGCACTTCGGCGCGCACCAGCTTGCCGCCGCCGCCCGCGATGTCCTCCATCCCCTGCACGATGCCGCGGCGGCTCGACAGGTCGCCCATCACGTTGCCCATGAAGTCCTCGGGCGTCTCGACCTCGACCGCCATCATCGGTTCGAGCAGCACCGGCTTCGCGCGCCGCATCGCTTCCTTGAACGCCATCGAGCCGGCCATCCGGAACGCGTTTTCGTTCGAATCGACGTCGTGGTACGAGCCGAACGTCAGCGTCACCTTCACGTCGACGACCGGATAACCCGCGAGAATGCCGGACTTCAGCGTCTCCACGATGCCCTTGTCCACGGCCGGGATGAACTCGCGCGGAATCACGCCGCCCTTGATCGCGTCGACGAACTCGTAACCCTTGCCCTGCGGCTGCGGTTCGAGCGAGATCACCGCATGGCCGTACTGGCCGCGGCCGCCCGACTGCTTGACGAACTTGCCCTCGACGTCCTCGACCTTGGTGCGCACCGTCTCGCGATACGCGACCTGCGGCTTGCCGACCGTCGCCTCGACGCCGAACTCGCGCTTCATCCGGTCCACGAGAATTTCGAGGTGCAGCTCGCCCATCCCGGAGATGATCGTCTGCCCGGACTCCTCGTCGGTCTGCACGCGGAACGACGGGTCTTCCTGCGCGAGCCGGTTCAGCGCGATGCCCATCTTCTCCTGGTCGGCCTTCGTTTTCGGCTCGACCGCCTGCGAGATCACCGGCTCCGGGAAGATCATCTTTTCGAGGATGATGACGTGCGCCGGATCGCACAGCGTATCGCCCGTGGTCGCTTCCTTCAGGCCGACCGCCGCCGCGATGTCGCCCGCGCGCACTTCCTTGATTTCCTTGCGCTCGTTCGCGTGCATCTGCAGGATCCGGCCGAGCCGTTCCTTCTTCTCCTTGATCGCGTTCAGCACCGTGTCGCCCGATTCGATGACGCCCGAGTACACGCGGAAAAAGATCAGCTGCCCGACGAACGGGTCGGTCATGATCTTGAACGCGAGCGCGGAGAACGGCTCGTCGTCGCTCGGATGGCGCTCGATCTCGCGGTCGTGCTCGTCGTGGCCGAGGATCGCGGGCACGTCGATCGGCGACGGCAGATAGTCGATCACCGCGTCGAGCATCGCCTGCACGCCCTTGTTCTTGAACGCGCTGCCGCACAGCATCGGCACGATCTCGTTCGCGATCGTGCGTTTGCGCAGCGCGCCCTTGATTTCCTCCTCGGTCAGGCTCTCGTGATCGTCGAGGTACTTTTCGAGCAGCGTCTCGTCGGCTTCGGCCGCGGCCTCGACCATCTTCTCGCGCCACTCGTGCGCGAGGTCGACGAGGTTCGCCGGGATCTCGGCGTACTCGAACTTCACGCCCTGGCTTTCGTCGTCCCAGACGATCGCCTTCATCTTCACGAGATCGACGACGCCCTGGAAGTGATCCTCCGCGCCGACCGGAATCTGGATCGGCACCGCGACGCCCTTCAGCCGCTCGCCGATCTGCTTCTGCACGCGAAAGAAGTCCGCGCCGACGCGGTCCATCTTGTTCACGAACGCGATGCGCGGCACCTTGTACTTGTTCGCCTGGCGCCACACGGTTTCCGATTGCGGCTGCACGCCGCCGACCGAGTCGTACACCATGCACGCGCCGTCGAGCACGCGCATCGAGCGTTCGACTTCGATCGTGAAGTCGACGTGGCCCGGCGTGTCGATGATGTTGATCCGGTGCTCCGGATAGTTGTTCGCCATCCCGCGCCAGAACGCGGTGGTCGCGGCGGACGTGATCGTGATGCCGCGTTCCTGTTCCTGCTCCATCCAGTCCATGGTCGCGGCGCCGTCGTGCACTTCGCCGATCTTGTGATTCACGCCGGTATAGAACAGGATGCGTTCCGTCGTCGTGGTCTTGCCGGCGTCGATGTGGGCGCTGATCCCGATGTTGCGATAGCGCTCGATGGGAGTCTTGCGGGGCACGTTGATCTCCTTGGAATGGCGCGCCTGAAACGGGCGCCGGGCGGCTCGCGGCGCGTGCTGCGAGCCGCCCGGCGAAGCGCGGCGCACGGCCGGAAAGCCGCCGCGCCGCATTCTGCGGCCTCTAGCATAGCGCGGGCGCGGCGCTTTTGCTGGACGCGCGCCGGTCGGGTGCGCGCGTTGTGCAGGCGTTGCGCCGGGCGCGAAAAAAGCCGCTGCGCGCAGGGCGGCAGCGGCTTTCGTCCGGAGTGGGAAGCGGCGGTGACGGCGGCGGGGAAAAGCGGACAGTCGGGCTGGGATCGCGGCGCGAAGTCCGGCGCGTTTTATCACCGCGGTGAACGCGGCGCGCGGCGGATGTTCCGCATCGCGCCGCGACCGCGTCACTGCGCCGGCGGCAGACCCTGAATCTTCGTGCCGGGCTTGATGCCCTTCGCGGCGAACCAGCCCTTGCTCATTTCGAGCGCATACACGCCGTTGTTGCGCGGGCAGTGGTTGTCGGTCGTCTCGGCCTGCATCTCGTCGATGTCGGTGATCGTGCCGTCCGCCCGGATGAACGCGATCGACAGCGGGATCAGCGTGTTCTTCATCCAGAAGCAGTGCACCGCGTTTTCGCCGAACACGAACAGCATCCCTTCGTTCGGCGCGAGCTGTGAGCGGTACATCAGCCCCTGTTCGCGATCCGCGTCGTTCGCGGCGACCGCGGCGTCGATCACGAACATGCCGGCGGTGAGCTTCACGCGCGGAAATTCGCCGGGCTGCTTCGCGCCGGGCGGCATCTGTTGCGCATGCGCGGCGCCGGCCGCGAACGAGAGAGCGGCGAGCGGCAGGACGGTAGCCAGCGCGCAGCGCGCGATGAGCGAGCGCAGGGAAAATCGCACGAATGAACTCCTTCGGAAATTGACCCGCGCATGTTACGCGAGTCCGTTGGCGCGGGTCAAAAACGCAGCATCGTTCGCATGCGAGAAACGGATCGTGGATGCGGGAGAACGAAGCGCAAAAAGCGGGAATGCAAAAAAGCAGAAGCAGAAAAGAAAAAGGCAGATCGCCTTGCGGTGACCTGCCTTTCGAACGCGGAGGAAACGACGGATGCCGCTGCCTGCCTACGTCTTACGAAGCGCTTACTCCGAAGCTGCCGAAGCGGCGTCAGCCTTCGCTGCCTTCTTGTGCGCTGCCTTCTTGTGGGCCTTCTTGTGAGCAGCCTTGTGCGGTGCCGAAGCAGCGTCGGCAGCAGCCGGAGCGGCTTCCGGAGCCGATGCTTGTGCGAATGCAGCCGTTGCGAACAGGCCAGCGACCAGAGCAGCGATCAGTTTGTTCATGTTGTGAATCCTCAGCTTGAGTTAATTTAACCAAGTGACCCGGTTATTGAGTCAGGTCGGTAAACGTGCCATCCACCTTTCGGTTGACAGTCGCAGACGACAAATTGCGCTTGCTCCTGCCAGCGGTCGGGACCACGCGCATGCGATGACGCACAGTGCATGGGAACCTGAAGGCTGAATGCCGGATAGCTTCGGGCGGCATCTGCGTCCGATAACGCGCCGTATTGCGACGTGGTTGACGCGAAGTTTTCATTTGCATCGACGAACATCGAATAACGCAAAACGCTCCGCCTGCTCATGAGTTACGCGATGAATTCGAAAAGCGCTTTCGCGACAGTCACTTGAGCGCGCGCGGCATGGCTTCGCGCGACTGCCACGGAGAATCGGGAGGCACGTTGACGCAGTCGCCCGGTTGCAGGCCGAGCGTAAAGATGTCGAGCGCGCCGATCGCGACGCGCACGAGACGCAGCGTCGGAAATCCGGCCGCGGCGGTCATCCGGCGCACCTGGCGGTTCTTGCCTTCGCTGATCGCGAGTTCGATCCATGTCGTCGGGATCGACGCGCGATGGCGGATCGGCGGATCGCGCGGCCACAACGCGTCGGGTTCGCCGATGCGTTTTACGCGGCACGGCTGCGTGACGAAGTCGCCGAGATCGACGCCGCGTTCGAGCGCGTCGAGCGCCGCGCGATCGGGTTCGCCCTCGACCTGCGCCCAGTAGCGTTTGACGAGCTTGCGGCGCGGTTCCGCGATGCGGGCCTGGAGTGCGCCGTCGTCGGTGAGCAGCAACAGCCCTTCGCTGTCCGCGTCGAGACGGCCGGCCGGATAGACGCCCGGCGTCTTCACCCAGTCCGCGAGCGAAGCGCGCGTTTCGTGCGGCGAAAACTGGCAGATCGTGCCGAACGGTTTGTTGAGGGCAATGAGGCGCATGACGGGTGGAGAGCGGGCTGGAAGGCCGTGCGGGCAGGGCGATCCTATGGCAAATGGCGAGATCTTAATGCATAATACGAAACGGCAAGTCTTTTGTCTTATATAAGACCTAAGATTGAACCGGATCGCCGCCGACACGGCGCATCGCTGCTGCGACGCAGCATCCGGCGTGTCCGGATCCACGGCGCGCGCGGGCCGGCGTGGGCTAGAATAGCGGCCTGTCCGCGATGCGGGCGGACCGCGCAGCCGACGGCGCGCGGCGTCGCCGCAGCGCGCAACGGTCCGCCGCTGGCGAGCCCGCCGCGAACCCGGCCATGCCGGGAAACGCAGCCGGCATACGCCGCGTCGGGGCAGACCCGGTTCCCCAGTTCCAAACCCGCTTCCCCCTGCAAAGCCTTCACTGGAGTCGATCATGCCGTATCAGCACATCAAGGTTCCGACGGGCGGTGACAAGATCACCGTCAATGCGGATTACTCGCTCAACGTTTCCGATCAGCCGATCATCCCTTACATCGAAGGCGACGGCACCGGCTTCGACATCACCCCGGTGATGATCAAGGTGGTCGACGCGGCGGTCGAAAAGGCATACGGCGGCAAGCGCAAGATCCACTGGATGGAAATCTACGCCGGCGAAAAGGCGACCAAGGTCTACGGTCCGGACGTGTGGCTGCCGGACGAAACGCTCGACGTGCTGAAGGAATACGTCGTGTCGATCAAGGGTCCGCTGACGACCCCGGTCGGCGGCGGCATCCGCTCGCTGAACGTCGCGCTGCGCCAGCAGCTCGACCTGTACGTCTGCCTGCGCCCGGTGCAGTACTTCAAGGGCGTGCCGTCGCCGGTGCGCGAGCCGGAAAAGACCAACATGGTGATCTTCCGCGAGAACTCGGAAGACATCTACGCGGGCATCGAGTGGGCGGCCGACTCGGAAGGCGCGAAGAAGGTCATCAAGTTCCTGCGCGAAGAAATGGGCGTGACGAAGATCCGCTTCCCGGAAACGTCGGGCATCGGCATCAAGCCGGTTTCGCGCGAAGGCACGGAACGTCTGGTCCGCAAGGCGCTTCAGTATGTGATCGACAATGACCGTCGTTCGCTGACGCTCGTCCACAAGGGCAACATCATGAAGTTCACCGAAGGCGCGTTCCGCGACTACGGCTATGAACTCGCGCAGAAGGAATTCGGCGCGGAACTGATCGACGGCGGCCCGTGGATGAAGTTCAAGAACCCGAAGACGGGCAACGAGATCGTCGTGAAGGACGTGATCGCCGACGCGTTCCTCCAGCAGATCCTGCTGCGTCCGGCCGAGTACGACGTGATCGCGACGCTGAACCTGAACGGCGACTACGTGTCGGACGCGCTGGCCGCACAGGTTGGCGGCATCGGCATCGCGCCGGGCGCGAACCTGTCGGATTCGGTCGCGATGTTCGAAGCGACGCACGGCACGGCGCCGAAGTACGCGGGCAAGGACTACGTGAACCCGGGTTCGGAAATCCTGTCGGCTGAAATGATGCTGCGCCACCTCGGCTGGACCGAAGCGGCCGACCGCATCATCGCGTCGATGGAGAAGTCGATCCTGCAGAAGCGCGTCACGTACGACTTCGCGCGTCTGATGGAAGGCGCGACGCAAGTGTCGTGCTCGGGCTTCGGTCAGGTGCTGATCGAGAATATGTAAGCACGAGACGATGCGGGCCGTTACGGCTCGCATCGCAAACCCCGGCGGACCGATGGTTCGCCGGGGTTTTTTATTTGCGGTTTGTCTTATGTCGATGCGCGGCGCGCGGAATCGTGCGCTGACGGACTGCGTCGGAATCGCGCGGTCGCTGCGCGCCGTTCTTCGTGCCGCATCGTTGCGCTATCATCTCCGGACATCTGTCGTCCGCGTCAATTCGATTCCATATGACCGTCCCGTTACGCATCCTCGCCGCACTCGCGTTCGCGCTGCTTCTGCTGCGCGGTGCGTTCGCATGCGAGCCCGTGCAGGCCGCGGCGACGATGCCGGCCGCGTGTCATCACGCGATGCAATCGGTGTCGAAGGAATGCGCGCATCGTGGTTCGATCCCGCAAGGCGGGTCCGCGGCATGTCATGCCGGCTGCTGCGTCGGCTGCGGGTCTCATTGCGGGCCGCTGTCCGCCATGGTCGTCTTCGATGTCGGCGGTCCGCAGCGCGGCGCGCCGCCAGTGTTTGCGGAAACACGTCGCGCGAGCATCGTGCGCGCACCACTGCTTCCTCCCCCGATCGTTTGAGCGCGCGCGACTCCGCATTTCACGGAGTCACGTCTTTTCGCTTTCACTCTGCGCCCGCCGCGCGTCGCACCACGACGCGCCGACGTGTGCGCAGCAACGAACGATCGCGTGCGCGGCCAGCCCTCTCCATCCATCAGCGGTTGGCACACGCGCGCACGCAAGCATGAGGAAACTTTCGATGATCCGCAGAGAATTTCTGGTTCGCGGCCTCGGCGCGGCCGCCGCGTCGATGTTCGCGCGCAGCGTATTCGCGCAGGCCGCCGCGCAGTCGATGCCGATGGGCGACATGCCGATGCACGGGATGCACGACATGCACGATATGGCGTCGATGTCGGGCGGCATGTCGATGCAGTCGCCGCTCGCGGCGCCCGACGCGTTGCCGTCCGGCGCGCCGCTGCCCGCGCTGCGCAGGCTCGCGAACGAAAGCCGCGAGCCCGGTTTGTTCCGCGCGACGCTCGTGGCGCAACCGGTCGTGCGTCAGTTGCTGTCAGGTCAGCCGGCGACGCAGTTCTGGCAATACGGCGACGACGATGGCGGCCCGGTGATCGGACCGCTGATCGACGTGAACGAAGGCGACACGGTCGAGATCCGTTTCGTGAACCGCCTGCCGCAGCCGTCGACGATTCACTGGCATGGCCTGCCGGTGCCGCCGGACCAGGACGGCAATCCGTCCGATCCGGTCGCGCCCGGCGCGACGCGCGTGTACCGCTTCACATTGCCGGCCGGCAGCGCGGGTACCTACTGGTATCACCCGCATCCGCACATGCTCGCCGCCGAGCAGGTGTTTCGCGGACTCGCGGGGCCGATCGTCGTGCGCGCGGCCGACGATCCGCTCGCCGGCTGGCCCGAGCGTCATCTGCTCGTGTCCGACCTGAAGCTGTCGGCCGACGGCACGATCCCGGCGAACGGCATGATGGACTGGATGAACGGGCGCGAAGGCCAGTTCGTGCTGGTCAACGGCGCGCTGCGGCCGCGCTTCGACGTGAACGGCACGGAACGCTGGCGCGTATGGAACGCGTGCAGCGCGCGTTATCTGCGGCTCACGCTCGGCGTCGGACAGACGTTCGACCAGATCGGCACCGACGGCGGCCTGCTGCAGACGCCGCGTCGCGGGCTCACCGAACTGCTGCTCGCGCCGGCCGAGCGTGTGGAACTGATCGTGCGCGCCGGCGCGCAGCCCGCGCAGGTGTCGCTGATCGACGCGCAGTACGACCGGCGCAAGATGACGATGGCGCGCGGCCGTTTCGTGCCGCCGGACGCGGACCGCGTGCTGGCCGACATTCGCCTGACGCCGGCGGCCGACGCGCGCGAACTGCCCGCGCGGCTGCGCACGATCGTGCCGTTCGGGCCGGCGGCCGCGCAGCGGTCGGTCGTGTTCGACGAGGCGATGGACATGCACGCGATGCATCAACCGGGCGCGTCGGCGGGCGGGATGCCGCGCGGCATGAAGTTCATGGTGAACGGCAGCGTGTTCGATCCGGCTCGCATCACGCTGACGAGCCGGCGTGGTGAAGTCGAGCACTGGACGATCGAGAATCGCACCGATATGGATCACCCGTTTCACCTGCATGGCGCACAGTTCCAGGTGATCTCGCGCGAAGCGGACGGCAAGCGGGCGGCGGAACCGTTTCTCGCGTGGCGCGACACGGTGAACGTGCGGCCCGGCGAATCGGTGCGGATTGCGGTGGTTCAGCGCGAGGCGGGGGACCGCATGTTTCACTGCCACATTCTGGAGCACGAATCGCTCGGAATGATGGGCACGCTGCGAGTGGTTTAACCGCGCATTATCACGCGCATATTGCAGAAAAAAGAAAACCCGGCACGGGCCGGGTTTTCTCAGTACGGGTACCGAACTGGATCAGGCTGCCGCCTGGATGTTCGATGCCTGTTTGCCCTTCGGACCCTGGACGACTTCGAAACTCACTTTCTGACCTTCCTTGAGCGTCTTGAAGCCATTCATCTGGATAGCCGAAAAGTGAGCGAACAGGTCCTCGCCGCCTTCATCCGGCGTAATGAAGCCAAAACCTTTCGCATCGTTGAACCACTTGACCGTACCGGTTGCCATACCAACTTCCCCTGTAACACTCATGTCACTACGAGCACGTACGAAGAGTCGAATGATCGCGGAAAACGACCGCTTACCCTTCACCAGCTCACCAACGGCATTTTTTCGAATTTGTGGCGGTTGAAAAAAGTGCCAGCTTGATTGTTGAGGCTCTTTATTCTGCTGTCAAGAATATTTTGAGATGCCCGGTGACGCGTTGTAAAGAACCCATTTCCAGGGTTTTTCCGCCTTTTCTTGTGCGTACACGTACAAGCAGTCCATCTTGAAAAGTCGCATAATCGACGCAGATGGGAGTCTCCCCCGCCACACCGGCCGGGCTGGCACGTTACGTGATACGGCTAACGGTGAGGTCCGGCGGCGGCGCGCCGGTTGTGCGATACTCGATTCGACCGGTGGGGCATGCGGCGCTGCCGGAAGCTGACAATATCGACGGCCGGCACCGCAGCCGGCCGTCGCGACAGGGAAGGGCGCGAAGGTCTGCCGCAGGATTTTCGCGCCGGCGACACCGGCCGGCCGGTCGGGTTTCGGCAGGATTGCGGGCCTGTCCGAGTTGTTTAGAATGGGCGTATGGCGATTATCCCGGACAAGCAGGACGGCACCGTACTGGAGAGGCAGGAGCAAAAGGCCAAGCCGCCCTCCATGTACAAGGTCGTGCTGATGAACGACGACTACACGCCGATGGAATTCGTCGTGATGGTAGTGCAGGAATATTTCAACAAAGACCGCGAGACCGCAACGCAGATCATGCTGAAGGTGCATCGCGAGGGCAGGGGAGTTTGTGGGGTCTATACGCGGGATATCGCGTCGACCAAGGTTGAGCAAGTCGTTACCCATGCACGGCAGGCCGGGCATCCGCTGCAGTGTGTGATGGAGGAAGCATGATTGCCCAGGAACTGGAAGTCAGCCTGCACATGGCGTTCATGGAAGCACGTCAGGCGCGGCATGAGTTCATCACGGTCGAGCACCTGCTCCTCGCGCTGTTGGACAATCCGACGGCGGCGGAGGTGCTTCGCGCGTGTGCCGCGAATATTGAAGACCTGCGTCAGAACCTGCGCAACTTCATTCACGACAACACCCCCACCGTGCCCGGCACGGACGATGTCGATACGCAGCCCACGCTCGGTTTTCAGCGTGTGATCCAGCGCGCGATCATGCACGTGCAATCGACATCGAACGGCAAGAAGGAAGTGACCGGCGCGAACGTGCTGGTTGCGATCTTCGGCGAAAAGGACTCGCACGCGGTGTACTACCTGCAGCAGCAGGGCGTCACGCGTCTCGACGTCGTGAACTTCATTTCGCACGGCATCGCGAAGACGAGCAGCGGCGACGCTGCGAAGGCGAGCGACGCGAATCCGGAAGCGGAAGACGCGGCCGCGCAGAAGGAAACGCCGCTCGCGCAGTTCACGCAGAACCTGAACCAGATGGCGAAGGATGGCCGGATCGACCCGTTGATCGGGCGCGAATCGGAAGTCGAACGCGTGGTGCAGGTGCTGTGCCGGCGCCGCAAGAACAATCCGCTGCTGGTCGGCGAGGCCGGGGTCGGCAAGACGGCGATCGCGGAGGGCCTCGCGTGGCGGATCACGCGCGGCGAGGTGCCGGACATCCTCGCGGACGCGCAGGTGTATTCGCTCGACATGGGCGCGTTGCTCGCGGGCACCAAGTATCGCGGCGACTTCGAGCAGCGTCTGAAGACCGTGCTCAAGGAACTGAAGGAACGCCCGCACGCGATCCTGTTCATCGACGAAATCCATACGCTGATCGGCGCGGGCGCCGCGTCGGGCGGCACGCTGGACGCGTCGAATCTGCTGAAGCCGGCGCTGTCGTCGGGTACGTTGAAGTGCATCGGCGCGACGACGTTCACCGAGTATCGCGGCATCTTCGAAAAGGATGCGGCGCTGTCGCGGCGCTTCCAGAAGGTCGACGTGATCGAGCCGACCGTCGAGCAGACCGTCGCGATCCTGCGCGGGCTGAAGTCGCGCTTCGAGGAGCATCACGGCGTCAAGTATTCGTCGGGCGCGCTGAACGCGGCCGCCGAACTGTCGGCGCGCTTCATCACTGACCGTCATCTGCCGGACAAGGCGATCGACGTGATCGACGAAGCGGGCGCGGCGCAGCGCATCCTGCCGAAGTCGAAGCAGAAGAAGACGATCGGCAAGGGCGAGATCGAGGAGATCATCTCGAAGATCGCGCGCGTGCCGGCGCAGAGCGTGTCGCAGGACGACCGCAGCAAGCTGCAGACGCTCGATCGCGACCTGAAGGCGGTCGTGTTCGGCCAGGACCCGGCCATCGACGCGCTCGCCGCGTCGATCAAGATGGCGCGCGCGGGCCTCGGCAAGACCGACAAGCCGATCGGCTCGTTCCTGTTCTCCGGCCCGACCGGCGTCGGCAAGACCGAAGTGGCGCGGCAGCTCGCGTTCACGCTCGGCATCGAGCTGATCCGCTTCGACATGTCGGAGTACATGGAGCGTCATGCGGTGAGCCGGCTGATCGGCGCGCCGCCGGGCTACGTCGGGTTCGACCAGGGCGGTTTGCTGACCGAGGCCGTCACGAAGAAGCCGCATTGCGTGCTGCTGCTCGACGAAATCGAGAAGGCGCATCCGGACATCTTCAACGTGCTGCTGCAGGTGATGGACCACGGCACGCTGACGGACAACAACGGCCGCAAGGCGGACTTCCGCAACGTCATCATCATCATGACGACGAATGCGGGGGCCGAGTCGATGCAGAAGTCGACGATCGGCTTCACGACGCGCCGCGAGCAGGGCGACGAAATGGCCGACATCAAGCGGCTCTTCACGCCGGAGTTCCGCAACCGTCTGGATGCGACGATCAGCTTCCGCGCGCTCGATGAGGAAATCATCATGCGCGTCGTGGACAAGTTCCTGATGCAGCTCGAAGACCAGTTGCACGAGAAGAAGGTCGACGCGGTCTTCACCGACGCGCTGCGCCAGCATCTGGCGAAGCACGGCTTCGATCCGCTGATGGGCGCGCGGCCGATGCAGCGTCTGATCCAGGACACGATCCGTCGTGCGCTGGCCGACGAACTGCTGTTCGGCAAGCTGATTACCGGCGGCCGCGTGACGGTCGATGTGGACGAGAACGACAAGATCCAGTTGACGTTCGACGAGAACCCGGCGCCGCGCAATCCGAACCCGGAAGCAGTCGAAGTAGAATAACGGCTTCGTTTCAGGTTCATCCCGAGCGAAACGGCGCGGACTTTCGGGTCCGCGCCGTTTCGCTTTTTTGCGTGCGCGCTGGCGCGCACGGCGCAGAGGTCTGGTTTTGGCAATAGAGAAGAAACACGCGTTCGATTCGATTGTCGAGCGCGAGCGCGGGTTGCGCCGGGGCTTGAGCGCCGGCCAGATGACGATGATCGCGATCGGCGGCGCGGTCGGCACCGGGTTGTTCCTCGGCAGCGGTTTCGCGATCAGCTTCGCCGGGCCGGGCGTGCTGGTGTCGTATGCTGTCGGCGCGCTGATCGCGCTGCTGCTGATGGGCGCGCTGGCCGAGATGACGGTCGCGCATCCGACATCCGGGTCGTTCGGCGCGTATGCGGAGCACTACATCGGGCCGCTTGCGGGTTTCGTGGTCCGTTACGCGTACTGGTCCGCGTACGTGCTCGCGGTCGGCACCGAAGTCGCGGCGATCGCCGTCTACATGAAGTTCTGGTTCCCGGGCGTGCCGGGGCTGTGGTGGATCGTCGGATTCTCCGCCGCGCTGATCGCCGTGAACGCGATGAGCGTGCGCGCGTACGGCACGATCGAATATCTGTTTTCGAGCCTGAAGATCGCGGCGATCGTCGCGTTCATCCTGCTCGGCGCGTGGTACGTGTGGCGCGCGCCGGCCGGCTCGGGCGTCGGCTTCGCGAACTACACCGCGCACGGCGGGCTGATCCCGAAGGGCTGGTGGGGCGTGTGGGTCGGCACGATCGTCGCGCTGTTCAGCTATCTCGGCGTCGAGACGATCGCGGTCGCCGCGGCCGAAGCGCAGGACCCGCAGCGCGCCGTCACGCGCGCGTTTCGCGGCACGATCCTGCGTCTCGTGCTGTTCTATCTGCTGACGCTTGCGTTGATGCTTGCGATCGTGCCGTGGACCGAAGCGGGCGCGAACCAGAGCCCGTTCGTCAAGGTGATGGCCGAAACGGGCGTGCCGTATGCGGCCGGCGCGATCAACTTCGTCGTGCTGGTCGCCGCGCTGTCCGCGATGAACAGCCAGTTGTACATCACGACGCGGATGATGTTCAGCCTGTCGCGCGCCGGTTATGCGCCGGCGGTGTTCGGGCGTCTCACGCGCAGCAGCGTGCCGACCGCGGCGCTGTCGCTTTCGACGATCGGCATCGCGGTCGCGGCGGTGCTGAACGCGCTGTATCCGCAGACGGCGTTCACGCTGATGATGTCGATTGCGATGTTCGGCGCGATGTTCACGTGGCTGATGATCTTCGTCACGCACCTGTTTTTCCGCCGGCGCTACGCGGGGCCGACGCCCGCGTTCAGGATGTGGGGGCATCCGTTCGGCAGCGTGCTCGGCGCGCTGTTGATGGCCGGCATTCTGGTGACGACCGCGTTCACGCGCGAGTTCAGGATGACGCTCGCGTATGGGCTGGCGTTCGTCGTCGCGCTCGTCGTGGCTTATGCAGTGTGGTATCGCCGGCGCGCGATTGTCGCCGCGGAGAAAGAGGCGTCGCGCGCGGGGCTTTGATTTTTCGCGGGCTGTAGCGATGCAGATGCTATGGCTGACCCGTCCGGCGATATATCGCTTCGCGCCGGGCGCGCCATGCGAATTTCGGTTCCGGCGGCCGCACTACGCAGCGCGAGGCATGAGAGCAATGCGCAAGCCGACGTTACGCGGCGGCCCTGGGTTCGGCGGCCGTCGCCGTAACGGCATCGCGCAATGACGCCACGCTGGCAATGGCGACCAACGGTGAGGGCGGGTTAGAACCGCCGCTGTTCGCCGAATGACGCGACACGAACGCCTCGACGCACTCCGTCAATGCTTGCCGGTGCTGCCGAACCCGCCAGTGCCGCGCTCGCTCGCGTCGAAATCCTCGACGATATTGAACTGCGCCTGCACGACCGGCACGATCACCAGTTGCGCGAGACGTTCGAACGGATTCAGTGTGAACGTCGTCTGTCCGCGGTTCCACGTCGAGATCATCAGTTCGCCCTGGTAGTCGGAGTCGATCAGCCCGACCAGATTGCCGAGCACGACGCCGTGCTTGTGGCCGAGCCCCGAACGCGGCAGGATCAGCGCCGCATAACCCGGATCCGCGACGTGGATCGCGAGGCCGGTCGGCACGAGCGCGGTCTGGCCGGGTTCGAGCGTCAGCGGCGCGTCGATGCATGCGCGCAGGTCGAGCCCGGCGCTGCCCGGCGTCGCGTAATGGGGCAACTGGTCGCGGATGCGTTCGTTCAGGATCTTCAGGTCGATTTTCATTGAGTCGTTGCGGGTACGGACGGAATCAGGAGCGGGGAAGCTGGAACGCGTCGGCCAGCAGTTCGTAGGAGCGCAGCCGCGCCGCATAACTGCCGGCGACGGTCAGCACGATCAGTTCGTCGGCCTGGAAGCGTTCCTGCAACGCGACGAGCCGTTCGGTGACGATTTCCGGCGTGCCGATGACGCTGCGTGGTTTTTCGCGGTCGATCACGAGCCGTTCGCGTTCGCCGTATTCCTGCGCGAGCCCTTGCGCGATATTCGGAATCGGCGCGTTGAGGCCGTAGGCCATCTGCACGCGGCGCAGGTCGACGGCTTTTTCGAGTTCGGCGGCTTCGGCTTCGGTGTCCGCGCAGATCGCGAACACGGCGGCGGCCAGATACGGCTTCGCCTCGTGGCCGGCGGTGAAGCGCTCGCGATACGTTTCTGCGACCAGATGCCCGAAGTGCGCGTTGATGAAATGCGCGAACGAGAAGCGCAACCCGAACTGCGCGGCAAGCAGGCCGCCGAAGTCGCTCGACCCGAGCACCCACAACTGCGGGCGCGTGTCGATCTGCGGCTGCAGCACGACGCCGTGCGCGACGTGGTCGGCGGGCAGCTTGCCTTCCATCAGGCCGACGAGGTCGCGCACCTGTTCCGCGAAGATATCGCCGCGGTTGTATTCGCCGGCCGCGACCGCCTGCGCGGTGCGCATGTCGCCGCCCGGCGCCCGGCCCACGCCGAGGTCGACGCGGTTCGGAAACAGCGCTTCGAGCATCATGAACTGCTCGGCGACCTTGAACGGGCTGTAGTACGGCAGCATCACGCCGCCGGAGCCGATCCGGATGCGCTTCGTCACGCTGCCGAGCCGCGCGAGCATCACCTCGGGACACGGATTGCAGACGCCGAGCAGCCCATGGTGCTCGGCGCACCAGTAGCGCGTGTAGCCGAGGTCGTCGGCGAGCTGGGCGAGTTCGACGGTCGCGGCGATCGCGTCGGCCGCCGTGTGCCCGGCGATCACGGGCGACTGGTCGAGTACGGAAAGTAGCGTCATGGCAGTACCGCTCCGGGGTTCCGTTCGGACTGCGCGCCGCGCTGGGCGCGCGTCACGAGATGATGCTCTGGTCCGGCAGACGCCGCGCGATCTCGGCGACCAGCGCGCGCGCGAGCGACTGCTTGTCGGCGCGCGGCAGCTTCGTGCGGCCGCCCGCTTCGAACAGGATGACTTCGTTGTCGTCGAGGCCGAACGTCAGCGGCCCGAGGTTGCCGATCAGCAGCGGCACCTTCTTGCGCACGCGCTTTTCCTCGCCGTGCACGTCGAGGTCGCCGCTCTCGGCCGCGAAACCGACGCAGTACGGCGGATGGGGCAGCGCGGCAACCGATGCGAGGATGTCCGGGTTCTCGACGAACGCGAATTCCGGAATCCGCCGGTCGGCGGTCTTCTTGATCTTCTCCGCGCTCACGTGGTCGACGCGCCAGTCCGCGACCGCCGCGACGCCGATGAACACGTCGTAGTCGGGCACTGCGCGCATCACCGCGTCGTGCATCTGCTGCGCGGTCTGCACGTCCTCGCGGTAGACGCCCCACGGCGTATCGAGCGCGACCGGCCCCGCGACCAGATGCACGTCCGCGCCGGCCTGCTGCGCGGCGCGCGCGAGCGCGAAGCCCATCTTGCCGCTCGACCGGTTCGTGATGCCGCGCACCGGATCGATCGGCTCGAACGTCGGGCCGGCGGTCAGCAGCACGCGGCGGCCGGCGAGCGTCTTTGGCGTGAAGAACGCGGTGATCGCTTCGTAGACGGCTGCCGGCTCCAGCATCCGGCCGTCGCCGATCTCGCCGCACGCCTGCGGGCCGGAGTCGGGGCCGAGCGTTTCGATGCCGTCGGCGCGCAGCTGCGCGACGTTGCGCTGCGTCGCCGGGTTCGACCACATCTGCCGGTTCATCGCTGGCACGACGAGCAGCGGGCAGTCGCGCGCGACGCACAGTGTAGAGAGCAGATCGTCGGCGAAGCCGTGTGCGAGTTTCGCGAGAAAGTCGGTGGAGGCGGGCGCGATCACGATCGCATCCGCGCCGCGCGACAGGTCGATGTGCGCCATGTTGTTCGGCACGCGGCCGTCCCACTGGCTTGTGTAGACCGGGCGTCCGGACAGCGCTTGCATCGTGACTGGCGTGATGAACTGCGTTGCCGCGTCGGTCATTACGACCTGCACGGTTGCGCCGGCCTTCGTCAGCAGGCGCGTCAGTTCGGCGATCTTGTAGCAGGCGATGCCGCCCGTCATGCCGAGGACCAGGTGTTTTCCAGCGAGTTCTGCGGTGCTCAAGTGACGTCTCCTGTCGGCCGCTCTTGGCGCTTTAGCGCCTGGAGCAGCCCCATGCAAAGCTGTCGGCCGCACTTGGCGCTTTAGCGCCTGGAGCGGCCCCATGCAAAGCTGTCGGCTGCACTTGGCGCTTTAGCGCCTGGAGCGGCCCCATGCAAAGCTGTCGGCCGCACTTGGTGCTTTAGCGCGTAGTGCGGCCCCATGCAAGGCTTGTCGTTAGCGCCCGGCGAGGCCCCACACCAACCCGCGCCGGCCATTCAACCGCCACTCCACCCCTCAGCGCGAGCCGCGCACGCGGCGCAGCTCGTCGAACACCAGCAGCACCGCGCCGATCGTGATCGCGCTGTCCGCGACGTTGAACGCCGGCCAGTGCCAGCCGCCTACGTGGAAGTCGAGGAAGTCGATCACGTGGCCGTAGACCAGCCGGTCGATCACGTTGCCGAGCGCGCCGCCGAGAATCAGCGCGAGCGCAGTGCAGAACAGCCGCTGCGCGGAGTGGCGCTTCAGCAGGTAGCAGATCACGAGCGCCGCGACCACGCCGAGCACGGTGAACGCCCAGCGCTGCCAGCCGCCGGCCGCCGCGAGGAAGCTGAACGCCGCGCCGCGGTTGTACACGAGCACGAGGTTGAAGAACGACGTGATCTCGCGGACCTGGCCGTAGCTGAACACGCGTGCGACCGCGATCTTCGTCAGTTGATCCGCGAGAATCACGATCAGCGCGACGCCGAGCCACGGCGCGAGCGAACCGCCCGCGCCGCTACCACGCTGCTTCGTCAGAGCCTTGGCCATTATGCCGCGCTCCTCGTTTCGCCGCTGCCGAACAGGTTCGCGACGCAGCGGCCGCACAGCGTCGGATGTGCGGCGTCCGCGCCGACGTCCTCGCGGTAGTGCCAGCAGCGTTCGCACTTCAGGTACTTCGACGTGATCACATCGATGCCTTCGTCGTCGGCGCTGTCCACCTTCGCGACTTCCGCCGCCGACGTGATGAGCACGAACTTCAGGTCGTCGTCGAGGCTCGCGAGCGCGTCGTAACGCGCGCCGCTCGCGCGGATCCGCACTTCGGCCTGCAGCGACGAGCCGATCTGGTTCGCGACGCGCGCTTCTTCAAGCGCCTTCGTCACGTCGCCGCGCACGGCGCGCAGCAGCGTCCACTTGTCGACCAGCGCATCGGCCTGCGGCACGTCCGGATACGCGTGATACGTTTCGGTGAAGATCGTGTCGCTCTGCGGCTCGAACACCTTCCACGCTTCCTCGGCGGTGAACGACAGGAACGGCGCGAGGATGCGCAGCAGGCCGTGCGTGATGTGATACAGCGCGGTCTGCGCGGCGCGGCGCGCGCGCGAATCCGGCGCGCTCGTGTACAGGCGGTCCTTCAGCACGTCCAGATAGAAGCCGCCCAGGTCTTCCGAGCAGAACGTCTGCAGTTTCGCGACGACCGGATGGAACTCGTAGCGGTCGTAGTGCGCGAGCACGTCGCGTTGCAGGCCGGCCGTCAGCGCGACGGCATAACGGTCGATCTCCAGCCAGTCGGCCACCGGCAGCGCGTGCTGACCGTAGTCGAAGTCGGACAGGTTCGCGAGCAGGAAACGCAGCGTGTTGCGGATGCGCCGATAACCTTCGGTCACGCGCTTCAGGATTTCCTCGGAGATCGCGAGTTCGCCCGAATAGTCGGTCGATGCGATCCACAGCCGGATGATTTCCGCGCCGAGGCGGTTCGACACTTCATGCGGATCGACGCCGTTGCCGAGCGACTTGCTCATCTTGCGGCCTTCGCCGTCGACGGTGAAGCCGTGCGTGAGCAGCGCGTTGTACGGCGGGCGGCCGTCGAGCATCGACGCGGTCAGGAGCGACGAGTGGAACCAGCCGCGATGCTGGTCCGAGCCTTCGAGATACAGGTCGGCCGGGAACTGCAGTTCGTCCTTGTGCGAGCCGCGCAGCACGTGCCAGTGCGTGGTGCCGGAGTCGAACCACACGTCGAGCGTGTCGCGGTTCTTCTCGTACAGGTTCGCGTCGTCGCCGATCAGTTCGCGCGGATCGAGCGTCTGCCATGCCTCGATGCCTGCCTTCTCGACACGCTGCGCGACTTCTTCGAGCAGTTCCAGCGTGCGCGGATGCAGCTCGCCGGTTTCCTTGTGCACGAAGAACGCCATCGGCACGCCCCACTGGCGCTGGCGCGAGAGCGTCCAGTCCGGCCGGTTCGCGATCATCGCGAAGAGACGCTGCTTGCCCCACGACGGATAAAACGCCGTCGCCTCGATCCCTTCGAGCGCGGTTTCGCGCAGCGTCTTGCCGCCGTCGTTCGGCGTCACGTCCATGCCGGCGAACCACTGCGACGTCGCGCGGTAGATGATCGGCGTCTTGTGGCGCCAGCAGTGCATGTAGCTGTGCAGATACTTCTCGGTGCGCAGCAGCGTGCCGGCTTCTTCGAGCGCGTCGACGATCTTGGGGTTCGCGGCCCAGATCGTGAGGCCGCCGAACAGCGCGAGCGATTCGATGTAGCGGCCGTCGCCCATCACCGGGCCGAGGATGTCAGAGTCGGCCATCCCGTGCGCCTTGCACGACGCGAAGTCTTCGACGCCGTACGCGGGCGCCGAGTGGACGATGCCGGTGCCGGTATCGGTCGTCACGTAGTCGCCGAGATAGACCGGCGACGTGCGGCGGTACGCCGGATGCAGCGACGCGAGCGGATGGTGGAAGCGCAGGTTCGCGAGCTTTTCGCCCGGGGTCGTCGCGATCACCGAGCCTTCCAGGCCGAAGTCCTTCAGGCATGCCTCGACGCGTTCTTCCGCGAGGATCAGCAGGCCGCGCGGCGTGTCGACGAGCGCGTACACGATCTCCGGATGCACGTTCAGCGCCTGGTTCGCGGGGATCGTCCACGGCGTCGTGGTCCAGATCACGATGCCGCCTGCGTTGTCACCCCCGGCGCGCGGCAGCGACGCGAGCCCGAACGCGGCCGCGGTTTCCTGCGGCTGCGCGAACGGGAACATCACGTCGATCGTCGGATCGGTCTTGTCCTTGTACTCGACTTCCGCTTCCGCGAGCGCCGAGCCGCAGTCGAAGCACCAGTTCACCGGCTTCAGGCCGCGGAACACGTAACCCTTCTCGATGATCTTCGCGAGCGCGCGGATCTCGCCCGCCTCGTTCACGAAGTTCATCGTCTTGTACGGGTTGTCCCAGTCGCCGAGCACGCCGAGGCGGCGGAAGCCCGCCTTCTGCGTCTCGATCTGGCCGGCCGCGTACTCGCGCGCCTTCTTCATCACCTCGGCGGCGGGCAGCGATTTGCCGAACTGCTTCTCGATCTGGATCTCGATCGGCATGCCGTGGCAGTCCCAGCCGGGCACGTAGACCGCGTCGAAGCCCGCGAGATTGCGCGCCTTCACGATCATGTCCTTCAGGATCTTGTTCACCGCGTGGCCGAGGTGGATGTCGCCGTTCGCATACGGCGGGCCGTCGTGCAGGATAAACTTCTTGCGGCCTTTGGAGGCCGCGCGGATCTTCTCGTAGATCCGGTTGTCCTGCCACTCCTTCACCCACTGGGGCTCGCGCTTCGGCAGGTCGCCGCGCATCGGGAACGGCGTGTCGAGCAGGTTGACGGGATATTTCGACTCGGTCTTGCCGGGTTTGGAACTGGCTTTCTTGTCGCTCATGGTGAGATCACGGTGAATTCGGGGAGGCAGGGCGCCGGGCGCGGCAGGCGGGGCCGCGCAGCCGTCGCGTCGCGCGCCGGCGTCGGCGCAGGGTGCGGCGGGTCCGTGCGGCGTCGGGCGCGCACGGGCCGCGAGGTCATCTAATTCGGTCGGTGGCCGACGTGGCGAAGCCGGTCGAGCGGCTGCCCGCGTGAGCGCCGGACGCAGCGAACCACGCGCGCGCGTTCGCGACGTCGCGTGCGATCGCCGCGCCGAGCGCTTCGAGGTCGACGAACTTCTCCTCGTCGCGCAGCTTCTTCAGGAATTCGACGCGCACCAGCTTGCCGTATGCGTCGCCGTGCCAGTCGAGCAGGTGGACTTCGAGCAGCACGCGGCCCGAGTCGTCGACGGTCGGCCGCAGCCCGAGGCTCGCGACGCCGGGCAGCGGGCTGTCCGCGAGGCCGTGCACCTGCACGACGAAGATGCCCGCGAGCGCCGGCCGCTTGTGGCCGATCGGCAGGTTCAGCGTCGGGAAGCCGAGGTCGCGGCCGAGCTTCATGCCGTGCGTGACGTGGCCGCTGATCGCATAACCGCGGCCGAGCGCGGCGCGCGCCGCGTCGAGGTCGCCCGCCTGCAATGCCGCGCGCACGCCGGAACTGGAGATGCGCGCGCCGGACGGATCCGCGACGGTCGCCATCTGCTCGACCTCGAAGCCGTAACGTTCGCCGGCTGCCTTGAGCGACGAGAAATCGCCGGCGCGCTTCGCGCCGTAGCGGAAGTCGTCGCCGATCATCATCCAGCGCGCGTGCAGCCCGCCGACGATGATCCGCTCGACGAACGCGTCCGGCGACTGGCTCGCGAACGTATGGTTGAAATGCTCGACGACGACGCGGTCCACGCCGTTCACGCGCAGCGACTCCAGCTTGTCGCGCAGCATCGCGATGCGCGGCGGCGCGCCGGCCGGGTTGAAGAACTCGCGCGGGTGCGGCTCGAAGGTCATCACGCAGACCGGCAGGCCGCGCGCGTCGGCGGCCGCGCGCACGCGCGCGAGCAGCGCCTGATGTCCGCGGTGGACACCGTCGAAATTGCCGATCGTCAGCGCGCACGGCGCGCGGCTTTCGGCATTGGGAAGACCGCGGAAGACTCTCACGATAGCGGGACCAGGATTGCGCAGAGCGAAAGCGCGGCCCGCATTCCGGGTGGGCCGCAACGAAACAGGAGATTATAAACGCTCGGCGGGGCGACCGCCGCCGCGGCCGCGGCGGGGGGAGGCCGCGATGATAAAATCCGCGGATGAAAAATCTTGTGATCCTGATTTCGGGACGGGGCAGCAACATGGAAGCCATCGTGCGCGCGTGCGAGCGCGAACGCTGGCCGGCGCGCGTCGCCGCCGTGATTGCGAACCGGCCCGACGCCGCGGGCCTTGCGTTCGCGGCATCCCATGGCATAACCACGGCGGTGGTCGATCACCGCCCGTATCCCGACCGCGCGGCGTTCGATGCGGCCCTTGCGGCGGAAATCGACCGCTTCGCGCCGGACCTCGTCGTGCTCGCCGGCTTCATGCGCGTGCTGACCGACGGGTTCGTCGAACGCTACGCGGGCCGGATGCTGAACGTGCATCCGTCGCTGCTGCCGAGTTTTCCCGGACTGAAGACGCACCAGCAGGCGCTCGACGCCGGCGTGCGGGTGCACGGCGCGACGGTCCACTTCGTGACGCCGCGCCTCGACCACGGGCCGATCGTCGCGCAGGCGGCGGTGCCGGTGCGGCCGGGCGACGACGCGGCGACGCTCGCGGCCCGCGTGCTCGAAACCGAGCATCTGATCTATCCGCGGGCGGTGCGCTGGTTCGTCGATGGGCGCCTCGCGTCCGACGGAATGCGCGTGACGCTCGCGCCGGCGCAGCAAGCGGGATCGCCGGCATCGCCGGACCCGTCGCCGGACCAATCGGGGCCGCAATGGCTCTTCCTTGACGAAGCAAACAGAGCTGGACACACCGCCGGGGAGGGCGCATGAGGCTACATGGTTTTCTGATCGGACAGACCGAGACGTTGCTGGCCGACGTATTGAAGTTCACCGGTCCCGCGGACGCGGTGACGAGCCGGTTCTTCCGCGCACACCCGAAGCTCGGCCACAGCGAGCGCGGCGTGATCGCCGAGGCGGTGTTCGCGGTGCTGCGCCGCCGGATGGAGTTCGCGCATCTCGCGGAGAGCGGCAGCGGCAGCCCGGCGCGGCGTCTCGCGCTGCTCGGGCTGATGCAGACGGCCGGCCGCTCGGCGGTGCGGCCGTTCGTGTCGGACGCGGAAGCGGGCTGGCTCGAACACGT
The DNA here is from genome assembly GCF_900104845.1 of Paraburkholderia caballeronis. Taxonomy (NCBI): domain Bacteria; kingdom Pseudomonadati; phylum Pseudomonadota; class Betaproteobacteria; order Burkholderiales; family Burkholderiaceae; genus Paraburkholderia; species Paraburkholderia caballeronis. The sequence goes on from NZ_FNSR01000001.1 coordinate 1,100,599, forward strand.
GTCGAAGATCGATCCGGCGAGCCTGCCGCTGCGCGTGCAGATGAATCTGCCGGACTGGATCCTGCGCGCGCTTGAAACCCGTTTCGAGCCGGCGGAACTCGCGCAGCTCGCGGCCGCGCTGAACTATCCGGCGCCGCTCGACCTGCGCGCGAACCCGATCAAGGCGAGCCGCGACGAACTGCTGAAGTCGCTCGCGGCGGCCGGCATCGACGCCGCGCCGACCACGTTCGCGCCGTACGGCGTGCGGATCGACGGCAAGCCGGCGCTGTCGAAGCTCGACGCGTTCACGAACGGCTGGTTCGAGGTGCAGGACGAGGGCAGTCAACTGCTGTGCTCGCTCGTCGCGCCGCGTCGCGGCGAGATGATCGCGGATTTCTGCGCGGGCGCCGGCGGCAAGACGCTCGCGCTCGGCGCGGCGATGCGCTCGACCGGCCGGCTGTATGCGTTCGACGTGTCCGAGCGGCGGCTCGCGAAACTGAAGCCGCGCCTCGCGCGCAGCGGGCTGTCGAACGTGAACCCGGTGCTGATCGACAGCGAGCACGACGCGAAGATCAAGCGGCTCGCGGGCAAGCTCGACCGCGTGCTGGTCGACGCGCCGTGCAGCGGCCTCGGCACGCTGCGCCGCAATCCGGACCTGAAGTGGCGGCAGACGCCGGATTCCGTCGCGGAACTCGCGCCGAAGCAGCTTTCGATCCTCACGAGCGCCGCGCGCCTCGTGAAGCGCGGCGGGCGGCTCGTGTACGCGACGTGCAGTATCCTCGAAGCCGAAAACGAGGCGGTCGTGAAGCAGTTCCTCGACGCGCATCCGGAGTTCGTGCTGGTCAGCGCGCGCGACGTGCTCGCGGAACAGCGGATCGACCTCGACACCGGCGAGTATCTGTCGCTGTGGCCGCACCGGCACGCGACCGACGGCTTTTTCGCGGCGGTGCTGGAGCGCCGCGGCGACGCGAAGCCGTCCGCGGAGCAGACGGAAGCGGCGGCGCTGCCGGACGCGCTGGCCGACGCGCCCGCTGAGCCGGGCCAGTGACGGGCAGGAAGTAGAAGCAGGATAGAAGCAGGAAGCAAAAGCGCCGCGCGGGCGGTCCGGACTCCGGTCGGAAACCGTCCGCGCGGCGCGTGCAATTCACAGGACCATGGAAAACCGGTTGCTCTCTCACATGCTGGGCGGCGTCGTTCGCGACTACGGCCAGCCGGTCATGCTCTGGCAGGCGGCGGTGTTGATCGGCACGCTGGTGCTCGCGTGGTTCGCCGCGCGATTCGTGCGGCGCGCGCTCGACGCGCGCCGTCAGGCCCGCCACGAAGGGCGGCCGCATTTCGGCGCGGAAAGCCTGAACAAGGCGTTTTTCCCGCTGATCGGCGCGGTGTTCGTCTGGCTCGCGCGCGACATCGCGCGCAGCTTCATCCACACGTGGCTGCTCGACCTCGCGCTGGTGCCGCTGTTCGGCATCGGGCTGATCTACATCGTGTTCTATCTCGCGCGGCGCGTGTTCGGCCGCAGCGGGCAGACGCGCGCGTGGCTGTCGCTCGTCGAGCGGGTCGTGTCGCTCGTCGTGTGGGTCGGCATGGTGCTGACCGTGCTCGGCATCCAGGACGACGTGCTCGCATGGATGGAAAGCGTGCGGGTGCGGATCGGCACCGTCCACGTGACGCTGCTGTCGCTCGCGAACGGCCTGCTGTGGGTCTGCGTGACGATGGTCGTCGCGACGTGGGCGGGCGGCGCGCTCGAAGACCGGCTGATGCGGGCCACCACGCTCGACGCGAACCTGCGCGTCGTGCTGGCGCGCGTCGGGCGCGCGCTGCTGATGCTCGCGGCGGTGCTGGTCAGCCTGTCGCTCGTCGGCATCGACATCACGGTGCTCGGCGTGTTCGGCGGCGCGCTCGGCGTCGGCCTCGGCTTCGGCTTGCAGAAGATCGCGAGCAATTACGTGTCCGGCTTCATCATCCTGCTCGACCGGTCGCTGCACCTCGGCGACTCGATCAACGTGAGCGGCCTGCAGGGCAAGGTCACGCAGATCCGCACCCGCTACACGGTGGTGCGCGGGCTCGACGGGATCGAGACGCTGATTCCGAACGAGAAGCTGATTACCGACGTCGTGCAGAACCAGTCGTCGTTCCTGACGCGCGGTTACGCGAAGGCGGCGGTGCAGGTCGCGTACACGTCGGACCTCGAACTCGCGATGAAACTGCTCGCGCAGGCGGCGGAAGGCGTCGACCGGGTGCTTGCCGATCCGCCGCCGACGCCGTATCTGGCGGGTTTCGGCGCGGACGGGATCAACCTCGAACTCGGTTTCTGGATCGCCGACGCGGCGAACGGGACGGCGGGCGTGCGCTCGGCGGTCAACCTGAACATCTGGCGGCTCTACGGCGAGCACGGGATCTCGATTCCGTTCGCGCAGCGGGAAGTGCGGATCATCGGCGCGGACGGCGGCGACGCGATCCTGCCGGGCGGCCCGGCGACGGTTGCCATGGCGGTGGGCGCCGCGCCGGTCAAGGAGCCGCCGGCGAACGACGCGCCCGGCACGGCGGCGGCGTAGCGGCCACCGGGACGGGCGGAGGCGGTCGATTCTGCACGGAGAACGGCATATGCGGCAGATGGTCCAAGGCGGGGAACGGAACCGTCGTGGCGCGGTCGCACAGATGTGCCGCGACGAAAAAAATCCCCATTTGTTACAAACACTTGGAGCGGTTCTAGTAGAATGCCGTCCAGTCTTGCCGACGCTTTCACTTTCTTGACATCGGCGTTTGCCGGCGCGAGCCGGCGTTCTGGTTACACGGGTATATGACCTTGTTGAATTCCCTGCTCGATTTCCTCGCCAACGGGCTGCTGCGTTTCTCGTGGTGGCAGATCCTGTTGTTCGCCGCAATCGCCACGCACATCACGATCGTCGGCGTGACGGTCTATCTGCATCGCTGCCAGGCGCACCGCGCGCTCGACCTGCATCCGGTCGCGAGCCATTTCTTCCGCTTCTGGCTGTGGATGACGACCGGCATGCTGACCGGCCAGTGGGCGGCGATCCACCGCAAGCATCACGCGAAGTGCGAAACCGAAGAGGATCCGCACAGCCCGCAGACGCGCGGCATCTGGAAGGTGCTGCTCGAAGGCGCGGAACTCTATCGCGCCGAAGCGAAGAACGAAGAGACGATGCGCCGCTTCAGCCACGGCACGCCGAACGACTGGATGGAGCGCAACGTCTACTCGAAGTACCCGATCCTCGGCATCTCGCTGATGATGGTGATCGACGTCGCGCTGTTCGGCATCGTCGGCCTGACGGTGTGGGCCGTGCAGATGGTCTGGATCCCGTTCTGGGCGGCTGGCGTCGTCAACGGGCTCGGCCACTTCTGGGGCTACCGCAACTTCAACTCGTCGGATGCGAGCACGAACCTGTTCCCGATCGGCATCATCATCGGCGGCGAGGAACTGCATAACAACCACCATACGTTCGCGACGTCCGCGAAGCTGTCGAACAAGTGGTACGAGTTCGACATCGGCTGGATGTACATCCGCCTGATGTCGGCGGTCGGCCTCGCGAAAGTGAAGAAGGTCGCGCCGACGCCGCGCCTGACGGCCGGCAAGGCCGTGCCCGACCACGAGACGCTGCAGGCCGTGCTGTCGAACCGCTACGAAGTGATGGCGCGTTACGCGAAGGCCGTGAAGCAGGCGTACCGGCAGGAGCTGGCGCATCTGAAGGAAGTCGGCGCGCGCGAGAAATACCAGCTGATGCGCGGCGCGCGCAAGTGGTTCGACAAGGAAGAGGCGAGCCTCGACGAGCCGCAGAAGCGCCAGTTGCCGCAAATTTTTGCGGACAGCCAGAAACTGCGCACGTTCATCGAACTGCGCAACGAACTGGCCGCGATCTGGGAGCGTTCGAGCGCGTCGCGCGAACAACTGCTCGCGCAGCTTCAGGATTGGTGTCATCGCGCCGAACAAAGCGGGATCAAGGCGCTGCAGGAATTCTCGATGCGCCTGCGGCGATACGCATGACCCGGAAAGAAATCCATTAAAATCGTGTTACGTCACAAAACCCCGCGTTGGCGGGGTTTTTTGTTTTCAGGCCGTGCGAACGCAAGTGTGCGTTTCCCGCGGCGAACGGCAGCGCAGAGGGGATCATGAGTCAGGCGATCAGGATGGTCGAATACGACCGGCCGCAGGGCGCGACGTGCCGCGTCGGCGAGGCGTGGGCGAGGGTGCCCGACGCGCCGGCCGCGGCTGAGCGCGCGACATTGAAGGAACGTATTCGCGCGCTGCTCAAGCGCGAGAAGGCGGTGCTCGTCGCGCACTATTACGTCGATGCGGAGTTGCAGGAACTGGCGGACGAGACCGGCGGCTGCGTGGCCGACTCGCTCGAAATGGCGCGCTTCGGCCGCGATCACGACGCGCAGACGCTGGTCGTCGCCGGCGTGCGCTTCATGGGCGAGACCGCGAAAATCCTGAGTCCGGGCAAGCGCATCCTGATGCCGGACCTCGACGCGACCTGCTCGCTTGATCTCGGCTGTCCGGCCGACGAGTTTTCCGCGTTCTGCGACGCGCATCCGGACCGCACGGTCGTCGTTTATGCGAACACGAGCGCGGCGGTGAAGGCGCGCGCGGACTGGATGGTCACGTCGTCGATCGGGCTGGAGATCGTCGCCGATCTGCATGCGCGCGGCGAAAAGATCATCTGGGCGCCGGACCGCCACCTCGGCAGCTACATCCAGAAAAAGACCGGCGCGGACATGCTGCTGTGGCAGGGCTCGTGCCTCGTGCACGACGAGTTCAAGGGCGTCGAACTGGACCTGCTGCGCGCCGAGTATCCGGATGCGAAGGTGCTCGTACATCCGGAGTCGCCGGAAGGCGTCGTCGCGCTGGCGGACGTCGTCGGCTCGACCACGCAACTCATCGATGCGGCCGTGAAGCTCGACGCGCAGCGTTTCATCGTCGCGACCGACCTCGGCATCCTGCACAAGATGCAGCTTGCGGCGCCGGGCAAGACTTTCATCGAGGCGCCGACGGCCGGCAACAGCGCGACCTGCAAGAGCTGCGCGCACTGCCCGTGGATGGCGATGAACGGTCTCGCGAACCTCGCGGACGTGCTGGAGCGCGGGCATAACGAGATTTTCGTCGAGCCGTCGATCGGCGAGCGCGCACGCGTGCCGATCGACCGGATGCTCGCGTTCGCCGCCGAGCACAAGCGGCGCGTGCAGGCGAGCGGCGATCTCGCGCGCGACGCCTCGCTGTTTTCGCAGGTGGGGGCCGCGTGATGGGCGCACGGGAACTGATCGGCGTCGGCGCGGCGTCGCCGCTGCTCGACGAGGTGCGCGCGCAGTACGGCGCGGCGTTCGACGCGGCGCTCGCGCGCAACGTCGCGGATGCGCTGGCCGAGGACGTCGGCGCGGGCGACCAGACCGGACGGCTCGTGCCGGCCGACGACGTGCGCGATGCGCGCATCGTCGTGCGCGAGGACGCGGTGCTGTGCGGCGTGCTGTGGTTCGACGAAGTGGTGCGGCGCGTGGATTCGCGCATCGACGTGCGCTGGCACTACCGCGAAGGCGACCGGATGACGGCGGGTACCGCCGTGTGTTCGCTGCGCGGGCCGGCGCGCTCGCTGCTGACCGCCGAGCGCAACGCGATGAACTTCCTGCAACTGCTGTCCGGCGTCGCGACCGCGACCCGGCGCTACGTCGACTCGATCGCGCATACGACGACGCGTGTGCTCGATACGCGCAAGACGCTGCCGGGGCTGCGCCTCGCGCAGAAGTACGCGGTGCGCGTCGGCGGCGGCGCGAACCAGCGGCTCGCGCTGTACGACGGCATCCTGATCAAGGAGAACCACATCGCGGCGGCGGGCGGCGTCGGCGCGGCGATGGATGCCGCGCTTGCACTGAATGCCGGCGTGCCGATCCAGATCGAGGTCGAGACGCTCGAACAACTCGAAACGGCGCTCGCGCACGGCGCGACGTCGATCCTGCTCGACAACTTCTCGTTCGATGCGATGCGCGACGCAGTGCGCGTGACGGCGGGGCGCGCGGTGCTGGAAGTGTCGGGCGGCGTCAATCTGGACACGGTGCGCACGATTGCCGAAACCGGTGTCGATCGCGTGTCGGTCGGCGCGCTGACGAAGGACGTGCGGGCGACCGATTTCTCAATGCGGATCGTTTGACGACGCGTGGGCCGCACCCGTTGCGGCCCGGAAACAAGGAGGCCGCCGGCTTACACGGCGGCCTCCTTGTTTTCACATGCCCGGCAATCACACGTTCCGGTTGCGCACCCGTTCCGGCGACAGCACGGTAGGCAGCGCCTTCGGCAGCGAACCGGGCCAGTCGCGGCTGTAGTGGAGGCCGCGGCTTTCACGCCGCGAACGCGCGCTTTCGACGATCAACGACGCGACGTCGACCAGATTGCGCAATTCCAGCAGATCGCGGCTCACGCGGAAATTCGCGTAATACTCGTGAATCTCGTCGCGCAGCAGCGACAGCCGATGCTGCGCGCGCGCGAGCCGCTTGTCGGTCCGCACGATGCCGACGTAATTCCACATCAGCCGGCGCAGTTCGTCCCAGTTGTGCGCGACGACGACTTCCTCGTCGGAGTCCGATACGCGGCTTTCGTCCCAGTCGGGCAGCGGCGCGTGCGCGGCCGCGCCGAATCCTTCCTGCTCGATCGCTTCCGCGGCCGAACGGCCGATCACGAGGCATTCGAGCAGCGAATTGCTCGCGAGCCGGTTCGCGCCGTGCAGGCCGGTGTACGACGCCTCGCCGACCGCGTACAGACCCGCGAGATCGGTGCGGCCCGCGAGGTCCGTGACGACGCCGCCGCACGTGTAGTGCGCCGCCGGCACGACCGGGATCGGCTCTTTCGTGATGTCGATGCCGAACTCGCGGCAGCGCGCGAGGATGGTCGGAAAGTGCTCTTCGAGGAACGCCGCCGGTTGATGGCTGATGTCGAGATACACGCAGTCGATCCCATGCTTCTTGATCTCGAAGTCGATCGCTCGCGCGACGATGTCGCGCGGCGCCAACTCCGCGCGCTCGTCGTGAGCGGGCATGAAGCGGGTGCCGTCGGGCAGGCGCAGCACGCCGCCTTCGCCGCGCACCGCCTCCGAAATCAGGAACGACTTCGCGTGCGGGTGGAACAGGCACGTCGGATGGAACTGGATGAACTCCATGTTCGCGACGCGGCAGCCCGCGCGCCACGCCATCGCGATGCCGTCGCCCGTCGCGGTGTCGGGGTTCGTCGTGTACAGGTAGACCTTGCCGGCGCCGCCGGTCGCGAGCACCGTATGCGGCGCCTCGATCGTCACCGTGCGGTCGTTGTTCAGGTCGAGCGCGTAGAGGCCGTGGCAACGGCGGCCGGGCAGGCCGAGACGGTCGGACGTGATCACGTCGATCGCCTGGTAGTCTTCGAGCACGGTGATGTTCGGGTGGCGGCGCACGCGCTCGCTCAACGTCTGCACGACCGCGTGGCCGGTCGCGTCCGCCGCGTGGATGATCCGGCGATGGCTGTGGCCGCCTTCGCGGGTCAGGTGGAAGCCGAGTTCGGCGGCGGCGTCCTTCGTGAACGGCACGTCCTGGCGGATCAGCCATTCGATCGCTTCGCGGCCGTGCTCGACGATGAAGCGCGTCGCGGCTTCGTCGCACAGGCCGCCGCCCGCGATCAGCGTGTCGCTGACGTGATTCTCGACGCTGTCCGCCGAGTCCAGCACCGCGGCAATGCCGCCCTGCGCGCGATCGCTCGCGCCTTCCAGCATCGACCGCTTCGCGATCACGACGACGCGCCGCGTCTGGGCAAGATTCAGCGCGACGCTCAGGCCTGCCAGCCCGCTGCCGACGATCGCCACATCGAAATTCATGGTGCTGCTTCTCCGTCTCATCCGTTGAGTCGTGGCGGTGCGCCGGCCGGCGTCCACCGATGAAGCGGCAAGCATACTCCCGTGACACGCATCAGGAAAAGCAGTACGAAAGGCCGACGCGGAAATTCGCGCGGCGGCGGCCCAAAAGAAAAGCCCCGCGCGAGGCGGGGCTTTTCCTGTCTTCGTCAGGCCTGGAGACCGATCAATTACTTGATCTTCGTTTCCTTGTACTCGACGTGCTTGCGAACAACCGGGTCGAACTTCTTGATCGACATTTTTTCCGGCATGTTTCGCTTGTTCTTCGTCGTCGTATAGAAGTGACCCGTACCAGCGGTCGACTCCAGCTTGATCTTGTCGCGGGCGCCCTTTGCCATGATTTACTCCTTACGCTTCGCCGCGTGCGCGCAGGTCGGCGAGCACGGAGTCGATGCCGTTCTTGTCGATCAGGCGCAGGCCAGCGTTCGAAACGCGCAGGCGCACCCAACGGTTTTCGCTTTCAACCCAGAAACGGCGGTTTTGCAGATTCGGGAGAAAACGACGCTTGGTCTTGTTGTTCGCGTGGGAAACGTTGTTGCCGCTCATCGGCGCTTTCCCAGTTACTTGGCATACGCGTGCCATGAGAGCACTCCTAATACGCTTAAATTCTGAGTTCGAACGCCGCTGAGGTTTCAGGGAAGGCGAGGCGGTGGTTCGTGATCCGCACGTATGGATGTGGACTGAACCGACTCGACGCCAACACCGAAACACCGTGATGGGCTTCGGAACAGGGTTGGAAAGAGGCAAACCGCGATTCTAGCAGAAAAACTGCAGGAAAATCAAACGCGATTTGCTTCGCACCGACACGCCGCCAGGCGGCGTGTCGGCTTCAGCGCGGCATTATGCACTCAATCCCAGCCGTTGCGGGCAAACGAGAACGTCTCGTGCGTGCCGATCACCAGATGATCGAGCAACTGCACGTCGACGAGCGCGAGCGTGTCGCGCAACACGCGGGTCAGGCGCCGGTCGCTCGCGCTCGGCTTCACCGCGCCGGACGGATGGTTGTGCGCGACGATCAGGCCGGCCGCGTTCAGCGTCAGCGCGCGCCGCACGATTTCGCGCGGATAGACGGCCATGCGCGTCAGCGAGCCGCGCGAGCTTTCCTCCGAGCGGATCAGCCGGTGCCGCGTGTCGAGGAACAGGCACACGAATACCTCGTGCGGCCGTCCGCCGATCAGCAGCCGCAGATAGTCCTCGACGGCGCCCGGCGAATCGACGAGCGGGCGCTCGCGCAGCTTTTCGGATAACGCGCGCCGCGCCAGTTCGATGACCGCGAGCAGTTGCGCGGCCTTCGCCGGGCCGATGCCGCGCACGCCCGCGAACTCCTCGGGCTGCGCGTCGAGCATCGCGCGCAGCGAGCCGAAGCGCGCGAGCAGCGAGCGGGCGACGTCGAATACGTTGTGGCCCGGCAGGCCGGTGCCGAGCAGCAGCACGATCAACTCGACGTCGGACAACGCGCCGGGTCCCGCATCACGCAGCCGTTCGCGCGGCATGTCGCACGCCCGGGGCTCCACCTCGGCGCACGCCGCGGACGTGGCCGAGGCGGACGCGCCGCCGGATCGGGTGTCGGTTTCGCGCGCCGGCCCGCGTGTCGTCCGACAGGCAATGTCATTCATCGCTTACCTCCTGGGGGCGAGCCGGGGCGCAGCGGACAGCCCGCCCGCCGCGCCCCGGTGCGCCGACACGCCCGGCGACCGCCGCCGGATATGTGGCTTACAATACGGGTTTTCAGTCCGCGCGGTCGCGGCCTGTCCTGCGCCACGCGGCGCGCACGCGCGACGAGCGCGTTCAGATGGAATGAGTCCCGCATGAGCATCATTGACATCTCCGAGGTGAAACCCGGTTCCCACGTGACGCTTCATTACCGGCTTTCGCTCGCCGATGGCACCGAAATCGTCAATACGTTCGTCGATCGGCCCGCCACGCTGCTGCTGGGCGCCGGTCAACTCGCGCCGCCGCTGGAAGACATTCTGCGGGGCCTGAAGGTCGGGCACCATTCGACCTTCCAGCTAGCACCGGGCGAGGCGTTCGGCCAGCGCAACCCGGAGCTGATCCAGCGCGTGTCGATGAAGACTTTGCGCGAAAACGCGATGGTCGGCGAGGACTTCACGCCTGGCGACCTGATCGAGTTCAATGCGCCCGACGGCAGCCGCTACGCGGGCGTGCTGAAGGAAGTGAACGAAACCTCCGCGCTGTTCGATTTCAATCACCCGCTCGCCGGCCAGGCGGTCGCGTTTGAAGTGAAGATCATCGGAATCCTGTAAACCCATGAGCACCACGGACACGTCCTTTCTCGCCGACGCCGAAATCCTGCTGGCCCAGCCGCGCGGCTTCTGCGCAGGCGTCGATCGCGCCATCGAGATCGTCGAGCGGGCGATCCAGCTGCACGGCGCGCCGATCTACGTGCGCCACGAGATCGTCCACAACGCGTATGTGGTCGAGGACCTGCGCAAGAAAGGCGCGATCTTCATCGAGCAGCTGGAGGAAGTGCCGGCCGGCAACACGGTGATCTTCAGTGCGCACGGCGTGTCGAAGGCGGTGCGCGCCGACGCCGAGGCGCGCGGACTGCGCGTGTACGACGCGACCTGTCCGCTCGTCACGAAGGTGCACGTCGAGGTCGCGAAGATGCGCGAAGAGGACTTCGACATCGTGATGATCGGCCACAAGGGGCACCCCGAAGTCGAAGGCACGATGGGGCAGGTCGGCGAGCGGATGTACCTCGTCGAGGACATCGAGGACGTCGAGGCGCTGCAGCTGCGCGACCCGAACCGTATCGCGTTCGTCACGCAGACGACGCTGTCGGTCGACGACGCGGCGGAGATCATCGCCGCGCTGAAGGCGCGTTTTCCAGGCATCCGCGAGCCGAAGAAGCAGGACATCTGCTACGCCACGCAGAACCGCCAGGACGCGGTGAAGTTCATGGCGCCGCAGTGCGACGTGGTGATCGTCGTCGGCAGCCCGAACAGCTCGAATTCGAACCGGCTGCGCGAAGTCGCCGAGAAGCGCGGCATTCCCGCGTACATGGTCGATGCGCCAGACCAGATCGATCCGGACTGGCTCGCCGGCAAGCGGCGCATCGGGCTGACGGCCGGCGCGTCGGCGCCGGAGGCGCTCGCGCAGGCGGTGATCCGCCGGCTGCACGAACTCGGCGTGCGCAATGTGCGCGCGCTCGACGGCATCGAGGAGAACATCGCGTTTCCGTTGCCGCGAGGGTTGGGATTGCCGGCCTGAGCGGGTCTACCGGGAACGCTGAATCGACCGTTAAAAAGCGCGCCAGATGGCGCGCTTTTTTGTTATCTGGCGATCGCGGACCGTGAAAATATAAGTGCCATATCATAGTTGCAACCTGCTGTGGCAGGTGCCCCTTTTGCCGCAATGGGGCTGCCTAGGCGCCAACACCCTGCGGTAGCAGTAGATATGTCCCCTATTAATTGACGATACCCGCTATCCGCTCCAAACTGCTGCACTAACCCGGTGCGCAGGATCAGGGGCGTCGTCTCGCGAGACGAAATCATCGAAAACTCCGGCTGACAGTGCATTCCAGCGTTGCTGCAAGATTCTTCGCGGTGCAGCATGGGGCATAACTGGTGCATTCAGCGCACATAAAAGCGGCGCAACCATGGGTGCAACCCAATCCGGGATGCCTCTCAAAATTCGGTTGCAATGCAGGAAAACCCTGCCGGCTCAACATATTGCCCGGGGCGTTATTGGAGTTACAATGCGCGCGTCCTGAAGGCTGGACAGCCTTGTAGCAAGGGATTTCGGAAGGCGCAGGAGACCTTATTAATGCAAGTCGAGTTTGCTGATGCCGCGTGTCACGCGGCTGCGGTTGCGACGCACTTCGTGCGTGCGGACCGCAGTGGCGGTCCGGGCATGCGCGCAGCCGGAGTGCGGGCGGCGCGATGGACTGGCAGCGATGTGCTCTCCGGAGATGACAAAGAAAACGGCGCGCCGCCTGTGGCGGCCCGCCCAGAGGACTTCGGCGCTGTCCGCCTTCCGTTCGCAGCGCAATCTGGCATAAGGATTGCTTGCGAAAGCGCCGGCGTTCGCGCCGCTTCCGCACTGGCCGGCTCGGCCGGATTCGCCGCCGTCCCGCACGGGATCGAGCGACCGGCGTTCCAGCCATGTACGGAAGCGGCGGTGCACGAACGCAGCCAGGTGTCGTTCCCGTTCGCCGCTGGCGGCGGGTGCGGCCCTGATGAGGGGGTCATTTCGCGTCGCGCATTCCGGGGCAGCCGTCAGGCGGTCCGCGATGCGCGCGCCGTGCAGTGACAGGAAGTCCAACCCGACGGCACCGAACCATCCGACGGTGCCGTTTTTGCATCCGCTTCCCGTGAGCGTCCTGCCGTAACCCGGCGGCGATGCGATCAGGCGGCGGTCAACCGTTACCGGTCTTTTACATCAGTACCCGAGAGTGTCGTTGCGGTTCCGCGAACCATCGCCCACCGGCGGTGACGAGCACGAATCCGGTCGCACGGGCTAAGGAGCATTAAATGGATATCTTCATCCAGCAGATCCTGAATGGGCTGGTGCTTGGCAGCATCTACGCCATCATTGCACTGGGCTATACCATGGTGTACGGGATTCTGGGCATCATCAACTTCGCGCACGGCGACGTGCTGATGGTCGGCGCGATGGTCGCGCTGTCGGCGATCACGGTGCTGCAGAACCACTTTCCGGGGCTGGGCAACATCCCGACGCTGATCATCGCGCTGGTGATCGCCGCGGCGGTCTGCGCGGTGGTCGGCTACACGATCGAGAAGATCGCATACCGGCCGCTGCGCCGCGCGCCGCGCCTCGCGCCGCTGATCACCGCGATCGGGGTGTCGATCCTGCTGCAGACGCTCGCGATGATGATCTGGTCGCGCAACCCGCTGCCGTTCCCGCAGCTCATCTCGACCAACCCGCTCAACGTGATCCAGGCCGGCGAGAACAATCCCGGCGCGGTGATCTCGCCCACCGAGATCGTCATCATCGCCGTCGCGTTCCTCGTGATGGCGGGCCTGCTGCTGCTCGTGCACAAGACCAAGCTCGGCCGCGCGATGCGCGCGATCGCCGAGAACCCGAACGTCGCGAGCCTGATGGGCGTGAACCCGAACTTCGTGATCTCCGCGACCTTCATGATCGGCTCCGCGCTCGCGGCGCTCGCCGGCGTGATGATCGCCTCCGAATACGGCAACGCGCACTTCTACATGGGTTTCATCCCCGGCATGAAGGCGTTCACCGCCGCGGTGCTCGGCGGCATCGGCAACCTCGGCGGCGCGATGGTCGGCGGCGTGGTGCTCGGCCTGATCGAGCAGCTCGGCGCGGGCTACATCGGCAACCTGACCGGCGGGGTATTCGGCAGCAACTATCAGGACGTGTTCGCGTTCGTCGTGCTGATCATCGTGCTCGTGTTCCGTCCGTCGGGGCTGCTGGGCGAACGTGTCGCGGATCGCGCCTGATCCGGGGAGCCACATAAAATGACTTCGATTCAACCTGTCGAGCCGTCCACGACGCTCATCTCCGACAAGAACACCACGAAGACCGTCGCGGTGGGCCTTCTCACCGCGATCTTCGTGATCGCCGCGCCGCTGGTCGTCGGCGCGGCCGGCGGCAACTACTGGGTGCGCGTGCTCGACTTCGCGATGCTGTACGTGATGCTCGCGCTCGGCCTGAACGTGGTGGTCGGCTTCGCCGGCCTGCTGGACCTGGGCTACATCGCGTTCTACGCGGTCGGCGCCTATACCGCCGCGCTGCTCACGTCGCCGCACCTCACCACGCAGTTCGCATGGATCGCGAACCTGTTCCCCGGCGGCCTGCATACGCCGTACTGGATCGTGATCCCGGTCGCGATGGCGCTCGCGGCGCTCGCCGGCATCCTGCTCGGCGCGCCCACGCTGCGTCTGCGCGGCGACTACCTCGCGATCGTGACCCTCGGCTTCGGGGAGATCGTGCGGATCTTCATGAACAACCTCGACCGGCCGGTGAACATCACCAACGGGCCGCAGGGGATCACCGGCGTCGCGCCGCTGCGCGTGGCCGGCGTCGATCTCTCGCAGTCGCACACGCTGTTCGGTTTCACGTTCACGTCGGTGTACCTGTATTACTACGCGTTCGTGGTCTGCTCGCTGCTGGTGATCTGGGTGTGCAGCCGTCTGCAGCACTCGCGCATCGGCCGCGCGTGGGCCGCGATCCGCGAGGACGAGATCGCCGCGAAGGCGATGGGCATCAACACCCGCAACGTGAAGCTGCTCGCGTTCGCGATGGGCGCGTCGTTCGGCGGCCTGTCGGGTTCGATGTTCGGCGCGTTCCAGGGGTTCGTGTCGCCCGAATCGTTCACGTTCTGGGAGTCGGTGGTGGTGCTCGCGTGCGTCGTGCTCGGCGGCATGGGCCACATTCCGGGCGTGATCCTCGGCGCGGTGCTGCTCGCGATCTTCCCGGAGTTCCTGCGCTCGACGATGGGTCCGCTGCAGCACGCGATCTTCGGCCACGAAATCGTCGACACCGAAGTGATCCGCCAGCTGCTGTACGGCCTCGCGATGGTCGTGATCATGCTGTACCGCTCGGAAGGCCTGTGGCCCGCGCCGAAGCACGAGGACCGTATCGCGAAGGTGGCGAAGCGCGCGGGCAAGAAGCCGGTGCGCGCGTAAGGGAGAACACACAACATGAGCAACCAACCCATCCGCCTGTCCGTGAAGGGCGTGAACAAACGCTTCGGCGGCCTGCAGGCGCTGTCCGACGTCGGCCTGCAGATCGCGCAGGGCACGATCTACGGGCTGATCGGCCCGAACGGCGCGGGCAAGACCACGTTCTTCAACGTGATCACCGGCCTCTACACGCCGGACTCGGGCGAGTTCAAGCTGGACGGCGAGCCGTACACGCCGACCGCGGTGCACGAGGTCGCGAAGGCGGGCATCGCGCGCACCTTCCAGAACATCCGCCTGTTCGGCGGGATGACCGCGCTCGAAAACGTGATGGTCGGCCGCCACGTGCGCACGAAGCACGGGCTGATCGGCGCGGTGCTGCAGACGCCGTCGGAGCGCCGGGAAGAACGCGAGATCAAGGCGCGCGCGCTCGAACTGCTCGACTACGTGGGCATCGCGCAGTACGCGGACTACACGTCGCGCAACCTGTCGTACGGCCACCAGCGGCGTCTGGAGATCGCGCGCGCGCTCGCGACCGATCCGAAGCTGCTTGCGCTGGACGAGCCGGCGGCGGGCATGAACGCGACCGAGAAGGTCGAGCTGACGCGCCTGCTGGACAAGATCCGGGCGGACGGCAGGACGATCCTGCTGATCGAGCACGACGTGAAACTGGTGATGGGCCTGTGCAACCGGATGACAGTGCTCGACTATGGCAAGGTGATCGCCGAGGGGCTGCCGCAGGACGTGCAGAAGGACCCGAAGGTGATCGAGGCATATCTGGGCGCGGGGGTCCACTGATGGCAACGGCGATGTTGAAGATCAAGGGCCTGCAGGTCAATTACGGCGGCATCCAGGCGGTGAAGGGCGTCGACCTGCAGGTCGACGAGGGCGAGCTGGTCACGCTGATCGGCGCGAACGGCGCGGGCAAGACCACGACGATGAAGGCGATCACGGGGCTCAAACCGTACTCGGCGGGCGACATCGAGTACATGGGGCAGTCGATCCGCGGCGTGCCGGCGCACGAGCTGCTCAAGCGGGGTCTCGCGATGGTGCCGGAAGGGCGGGGCATCTTCGCGCGGATGTCGATCGTCGAGAACATGCAGATGGGCGCGTACCTGCGCAACGACACGGACGGCATCAAGCGCGACGTCGAGCGGATGTTCGGGTTCTTCCCGCGGCTGAAGGAGCGCGCGGCGCAGCTGGCGGGCACGCTGTCGGGCGGCGAGCAGCAGATGCTGGCGATGGCGCGGGCGATCATCAGCAAGCCGAAGCTGCTGCTGCTGGACGAGCCGTCGATGGGGCTGTCGCCGATCATGGTGGAGAAGATCTTCGAGGTGGTGCGGGAGATCTCGAAGGAGGGGATCACGGTGCTGCTGGTGGAGCAGAACGCGCGGCTCGCGTTGCAGGCGGCGAATCGCGGGTACGTGATGGACTCCGGCCTGGTCACGATGGAAGGCGACGCGAAGCAGATGCTCGACGATCCGAAGGTGCGGGCCGCTTATCTGGGCGAATAAACCCCGCTTCATGACGCGATAACAGCGCCATAAAAACAAAGCCGCATGTGCGTGACGCACATGCGGCTTTTTTCATGGTCTCGGCCTGCGAGCGTTTCAGCTTTCCGCAACCGGCTCCGGTTGTTTCGCTTCGAGCCGCTTGCCGAGGCTCACGACCGGATCGGCGCGATAGCCGAGCGCGTCGTAGAAACGCATTACGTCCGGCTTGTCGGGCATCACCTGCAGGTTCACCTTCGGGCAGCCGCGCGCGACGAGCGCCGCTTCCGCGTGCGCGACGAGCCGCGTGCCGATGCCGAGCCGGCGCGCGGCCGGATCGACCGCGAGCGAGTACAGCCAGCCGCGATGTCCGTCGTAGCCGGCCATCACCGTGCCGACGATCGTTGCGTCGCGCGTCGCGACGAAGAACAGATCGGGCTGCGTGGCGAGCTTGTTCGCAATCGACAGACGCGGGTCGCGATGCGGCTTGCCCGGCTCCCGGTACTCGGGGAACGCGTGCTGCCACAACGCGATCACCGCGTCGGTGTCGGCTGCGACGAAACCGCGGATCGCGAGCGGCGCGTCCAGTGCCTGCGGCATGTGCGGCATGTGGGTCATCGCGTCGGCCTCGTTGCGCTTACAGCGAGTCGAGCACGGTGCGAAGCATCGCCATCATCTGGTCGATTTCTTCGTTCGTCACGTTCAGCGCCGGCATGAAGCGCAGCAGGTTCGGCCGCGCGGCGTTCAGCAGCAGGCCGTCCGGCTGCATCAGGCGCGCCTTCTCGACGATCTGCGGGCCGATGTCCTTGCCGAGCAGCAGCGCGCGCAGCAGACCTTCGCCGCGCTCGCCTTCGAAGCCGCGCTCCGCCGACAGTTCGAGCAGCTTGTCGCGCAGATACTCGCCGCGCGCGCGCACGCCTTCGAGGAAACCCGGCGCGGTCAGCTGCGAGATCACCGAGTAGCCGACCGCCGTCATCAGCGGATTGCCGTTGTACGTGCCGCCCTGGTCGCCGGCCTCGAACACCGTGACTTCTTTCTTCGACAGCAGCGCCGCGAGCGGCACGCCGCCGCCGATGCCCTTGCCGAGCGTCATGATGTCCGGCTCGACGCCCGCCAGTTCGTACGCGAACAGCGTGCCCGCACGGCCGCAGCCGCTCTGCACTTCGTCGACGATCAGCAGCAGGCCGTGCTTCTTCGTCAGCGCGCGCAGTTGCTGCATGAACTCGCGCGTCGCCGGAATCACGCCGCCTTCGCCCTGGATCGGTTCGAGCATCACCGCGACCGTCTTGCCGGTGATGAGCTTCTCGACCGATGCGATGTCGTTCAGGTCCGCCTTCGGGAAACCCGGCACCTGCGGCGCGTAGATCGTGTCCCAGCCGGGCTTGCCGCTGGCCGACATCGTCGCGAGCGTGCGGCCGTGGAAGCTGTGGTCGAACGTGATGATCTCGTAGGCGCCGTCGCGGAATTTCTTCCCCCACTTGCGCGCGAGCTTGATCGCGCCTTCGTTCGCTTCCGCGCCGCTGTTCGCGAAGAACACCTTGTCGAAGCAGCTATGCGTCGTCAGCAGTTCGGCGAGCTTCGCCATCGGCTCGTTGTAGAACGCCGGCGACGGATTGATCAGCAGTCGCGACTGCCTGTCGAGCGCCTCGATCATGCCTTCGTTGCAGTGGCCGAGCGCATTCACCGCCCAGCCCTGGATGAAGTCGAGATAACGCTTGCCCTCGTTGTCGTAGAGCCACGACCCCTTGCCGTGCGTGAAAACGATTTCGGGCCGGTTGGTGATGTACATCAGCGACTCGATCGGGTACTCGGAGAAATTCATGGGGGGCTCCACGCGGGGACTGCGATAACGGTTGAAAGAAGCGGCTCGACAACGACGAGCCCGGAAAAGCAAAAAAGCCACGGAGGACCGTGGCTTTAGTGATTCGAACTGCATGTGCGCCGAAGGCAGAACGCACGTCCGTGACCAAGCCTGGCCCTAAGGAAGGGGCGAGCGGCGACGTCGGAGGGCGGACAGGGTGCGGTTCATGCGCGCAAGAATACGATAAGGCGAACGCCGGTGTAAACCATCAATTGCGCGCGGCCGACAATTTTTTCGCCGGCCGCGTGTGCGCACTCGCGCGGATGCGCGATTCGAAACGATTTCAGGCCGCGATTTCAGACCGGATTCGCGAGGTCGGCCGCGCTCGTGAACGAGTCCGCATAAAACTCGTTTTCGGGCAGTCCGTGATGCTGCGAGAAGTCGCGCTGCGCGGACTCGACCATCACCGGCGCGCCGCACGCATACACCTGATGGCCGGACAGATCGGGAAGATCCTCGATCACCGCGCGATGCACGAAGCCCGTGCGGCCGGTCCAGTTGTCGGCCGCGTCCGGCTCGGACAGCACCGGCACGAAGCGGAAGTTCGGCACGTCCTTCGCCCATTGCTCCGCGAGGTCCATCAGGTACAGGTCCTTGCGGCGGCGCGCGCCCCAGTACAGCGTGATCGGGCGCGCGATCTGCTTGTGGATCGCATGTTCGACGATCGCCTTGATCGGCGCGAAGCCGGTGCCCGACGCGAGCAGCACGATCGGCTTGTCCGAGTCTTCGCGCAGGAAGAACGTGCCGAGCGGCGCTTCGAAGCGCAGGATGTCGCGCTCCTTCAGCGCGCC
Source organism: Paraburkholderia caballeronis (assembly GCF_900104845.1). Lineage (NCBI taxonomy): Bacteria > Pseudomonadati > Pseudomonadota > Betaproteobacteria > Burkholderiales > Burkholderiaceae > Paraburkholderia > Paraburkholderia caballeronis. Next base: position 1,119,226 of record NZ_FNSR01000001.1, read on the forward strand.
GAACACGTGGTCGGTGAACTTGCCGCCCGGCATGTGGCGGATGTGCAGTTCGAGCGGGCCTTCGTCGTGCGGCGCGCTCGCCATCGAATAACAGCGGCGCGTGCCGTCCTTCAGGATGAATTCGAGGTACTGGCCGGCGAGATATTGCAGGCGCTCGTTCGCCGGCAGTTGCAGCTTCAGCACGACGACGTCGTCGGCCTTGTGTTCGATCGCGTTCACGCGGCACGGCAGCTTGCGCACCTGCACGTCGCCGACGCCCGCGACTTCGCGGATGTCGATTTCGAGGTCCGACTGCGCGGTCGCGCAGCAGAACAGCGCCATGCCGCGGGTCTTTTCGTCGTTCGACAGCGCGGATGCCGCATGCGCGCGCTGCTCGATGTCGCCGCTGATGACCGAGCCCTTGCACGAGCCGCATGCGCCGTTCTTGCAGCCATACGGCAGGCCGATGCCCTGGCGCAGGGCCGCGTTGAGGACCGGTTCGTCCGGCTCGACCTGGAACTGCCGGCCGCTTTGCTTGAGCGTTACGTTGAATGCCATGTTCGAAGAAGCGAGTGTCTGTAATCTGGAATCCGGAAGGGCCGCCCGCAAGGGGTTCCTCGCAGCTAAAATGCGTGCACCATGACTGTCACACGAACCCTGCGCCGTCCGCGCATCCTGATCGTCGGCTGCGGCGACGTGGGTCTGCGTTGCGTCGAGCGGCTGCGTGGCCGTGCGCGGGTGTTCGCGTTGACGAGCCAGCCGTCGCGCCGTGCGACGCTGCGCGATGCGGGCACGCTGCCACTGGTCGGCGACCTCGACGTGCGCGGCAGTCTCGCGCGGCTCGCCGGGCTCGCGCCCGTCGTGCTGCATCTCGCGCCGCCGCAGAAGGCCGGCGACGACGATCGCCGCACGCAGGCGCTGATCGCGGCGCTGACCGCGCGGCGCCGTGCGCCGTCGCGTCCTTCGACCGGTTACGGGGCCATCGGACGACTGCGCAGCACGACGACGCCGGGGTCGCTGCCGCCCCCGGCGATACACGGTGGCGCGGCTACCGGACCGTCGCGGCACGCGTTATCGACCCGGCCTGACGCCCGCGCGGCGAGCCGCCGCAAAGCGTCCGCTATTGTACCCGAGCGGGCTTTCGCGCCCGCCTGCCGCCTGCCGGCGCGTTTGCGCATCGTCTATGCGAGCACGACCGGCGTGTATGGCGACTGCGGCGGCGCGCGGATCGACGAAACGCGGGTGGTGCAGCCGGCCACGCCGCGCGCGCGACGGCGCGTAGCGGCCGAACGGCGGTTGCGCCGTGCGACCGCGCGCGGCGCGCTGGCGGCGACGATCGCGCGGATTCCGGGCATCTACGCGGCGGACCGGCTGCCGCTCGCGCGTCTCGCGAAAGGCACGCCCGCGCTCGCGCAAGCCGACGACGTGTACACGAGCCACATCCACGCGGACGACCTCGCGGCGATCCTCGTGCGTCTCGCGACGCACGGCCGGCCGTCGCGCGTGATTCACGCGTCGGACGACAGCGAACTGAAGATGGGCGCGTATTTCGACCGCGTCGCCGATGCGTTCGGCATCGCGCGCGCGCCCCGCGTGAGCCGCGCGGATGCGGAACGGCAGATCGATCCGATGCTGCTGTCGTTCATGCGCGAATCGCGCCGGCTGTCGAACCGGCGGCTGAAACGCGAATTGCGCGTGCGCCTGCGTTATCCGACCGTCGACGATTTCCTGCGCACGCTGCCGCCGCGCGCGTGACGACGGAGCGCGGCCGCCGCGATACGCGTCGCGTCCCGCGGCTTCAAAGCAGGGCGGGCAATGTTTCGAGCAGCAGGAAGCAGAACAATGCGCCGATCAGCGCGCCGATCAGGTCCGGTCGATACTGGCGCCGCGCACGCATGCCGACGAGCAGCCCGCCGATCAGCAACACGGCAAGCCCCACGAACGCGATCAGCCAGTACGAAATCCCGAATGTGCCATTGATGATCATGATCGCCCTCCAGCCCGGTTTTTGTGGTTGTTTCAGCGAGTATAGGGCGGGTCGTTCGCAACGGCATGCTGCGGCGCGGCGCAAACGGCCGCATTTCCTGCGTCAGCGTGCGCCGGCCCACGCGCACGGCGGGTGGCTTCGCGTTTACCCCTTTTACCCGTTACGCAGCGCGGCGAGCTGTTCCGCGTCGAGCCATCGCCATGCGCCCGGCGCGAGATCGGCGGGCAACGCGAAGCCGCCGATGCGCTCGCGATGCAGCGCGTCGACGCGATTGCCGGCCGCCGCGACCATCCGCTTCACCTGGTGATACTTGCCTTCGAGCACCGTCAGTTCGAGTTCGCGCTCGCCGCGTGCGCGCGCCGCGACGGCCGCGCTCGGCTCGCGTTCGCCATGCAGCAGCACGCCGTCGCGCAGTGCGTGCAGTTGCGCGTCGTCGAGCGGATGGCGCGTCGTCGCGACGTACAGTTTCGGCACCTTGCGTTTCGGCGATGTGAACGCGTGCACGAACTGTCCGTCGTCGGACAGCAGCAACAGGCCGGTCGTGTCCTGATCGAGTCGGCCGACGCACTGCACGCCGCGCGCCGCGAACGGCGGCGGCAGCAGATGGAACACGCTCAGGTGATGCTGCGGATCGCGCGAGCATTCGTAGCCGGCGGGCTTGTTCAGCATCAGATACGCGTGCTCGTGGAACGGCCAGACCTCGCCGTCGACGGTGAACGCGAGCCCGTCGGTGTCGAACGACGCGAGCGGATCGGTGCAGGCCGCGCCGCCGATCGCGACGCGCGCGTCGGCGATCAGCGCGCGGCACTGCCGGCGGGAGCCGAAGCCCTGCGTGAAGAGGATGCTTTCGAGATTCATGGCATGCGATGCGCGGCAAACCGCAGCATTCTAACCGGCGCGGCGCGCGTCCCTTCCTGCACGGTCTGGTTTCCAGCACGTATCGCCGCGATGGCGTAACGTAGCGACGTGCGGTTCGATGCGCACGCAGTCAGCGGCCCGCAAGGCCGCGCGCGCCAATCGCAAGCTTCCCTTCAGCGGCATTCGCCGCGCCTTTCTTCCGGTTTCCAGCACGGCGCGTGCATGCGTGGTGTGTCCGCCGGCACGCCGACATCGTCGCGTCCGATCCCGTTAGCAACCCGTAGCAAACGGAGGACTGTATGGCCAACACAATCGCGGACTTTCTGGCAAAGACACTCGAAGCCGCCGGCGTCGAGCGGATCTGGGGCGTGACGGGCGACAGCCTGAACGGCCTTTCGGACAGCCTGCACCGGCTCGGCACGATCCGCTGGATGCATACGCGGCACGAGGAGGTCGCCGCGTTCGCCGCGGGCGCCGACGCCGCTTCGACCGGTCGGCTCGCGGTGTGCGCGGGCAGTTGCGGGCCGGGCAATCTGCATCTGATCAACGGGCTCTATGATTGCCATCGCAATCGCGTGCCGGTGCTCGCGATCGCCGCGCACATTCCGTCCACCGAGATCGGCCTCGGCTACTTTCAGGAGACGCATCCGCAGCAGCTGTTCAAGGAGTGCAGCCACTACGTCGAGCTGGTGACGAACGCATCGCAGTTTCCGCGCGTGCTCGCGACCGCGCTGCGCACCGCGATCGACGACAGCGGCGTCGCGGTGATCGTGCTGCCGGGCGACGTCGCGCTGCTCGAAGCGCCGGAAGAAACGCCGTCGTGGACGCAGTCCGCGCGGCCCGCGGCGGCGGCGCCGGCCGCGGACATCGACCGGCTCGCGGACCTGCTGAACCATTCGGGCGGCGTGACGCTGCTGTGCGGCAGCGGCTGCAAGGATGCGCACGACGACGTCGTCGCGTTCGCCGACACGCTCGGCGCGCCGACCGTGCATGCGCTGCGCGGCAAGCAGTACGTCGAATGGAGCAACCCGTACGACGTCGGGATGACCGGGCTGATCGGCTTCAGCTCCGGTTATCACGCGATGATGTCGTGCGACACGCTGGTGATGCTCGGCACCGACTTCCCGTATCGCAACTTCTATCCGCCGCACGCGAAGATCGTGCAGATCGACAGCGACCCCGCCGCGCTCGGCAAGCGCGCGCCGCTCGCGCTGGGGCTCGTCGGCGACGTGCGCGAGACGCTGCGCGCGGTCACGCCGAAGCTCACGCGCAAGACCGATCGCCGCTTCATCGAACGCGCGCGCGAGCACTACGCGAATGCGCGCAAGGGACTCGACGAACTCGCGCGGCCGTCGGCGGCGGGCAAGCCGGTTCATCCGCAATACCTGACCGCGCGCGTCGATGCGCTCGCGGCGGACGACGCGATCTTCGCGGTCGATGTCGGCACGCCGACGCTGTGGGCCGCGCGTTATCTGACGATGAACGGCAAGCGCCGTCTGCATGGCTCGTTCAATCACGGGTCGATGGCGAACGCGATGCCGCAGGCGCTCGGCGCGCAGGCGGCCAGCAAAGGGCGGCAGGTGGTGTCGCTCTCCGGCGACGGCGGGCTGTCGATGCTGATGGGCGATCTGCTGAGCGCGCGCCAGCTCGACCTGCCGATCAAGATCGTCGTGTTCAACAACAGTTCGCTCGGCTTCGTCGCGATGGAGATGAAGGCGGGCGGCTACCTCGATACCGGCACCGACCTGAGCCCGACCGACTTCGCGGCGATCGCGCGCAGCGCGGGGATTTTCAGCGTGCGCGTCGAGACGTCCGCGCAGGTCGACGAGGCGCTGCAAAGCGCGTTCGCGCATCCGGGGCCGGCGCTCGTCGACGTCGTGACCGCGAAGCATGAACTCGCGATGCCGCCGAAGCTGCAATGGGCGCAGGCGAAAGGGTTCAGCCTCTACATGCTGCGCGCGGTGCTGAGCGGGCGCGGCGACGAGGTGATCGAGCTGGCGGCGACGAACCTGCGTTGAGCGGGGCAAGCGTCATCGCGAACCGTTGCATCGGGTTCGCGATGACGCGCGGGTGATGGACGCCCGATGCGGATGCGTGCTTAACCCGCGTGGTCGGCGACGCGTTTCGCGATCGCATCGCCGAGGTCGCCGGTCGATGCGCTGCCGCCCATGTCGCGCGTATGCGGACCCTGCTTCAGCACGTCGGCGATCGCCGCGACGATCGCGTCGTGCGCATCGCGCTCCGCGCCTTCGTGATGGCCGAGGAAGTCGAGCATCATCGCGGCGGACCAGATCATCGCGACCGGATTCGCGATCTGCTGGCCGGCGATGTCCGGCGCGGAGCCGTGCACCGGCTCGAACAGCGACGGGAAGCGCCGCTCCGGATTCAGGTTCGCGGACGGCGCGATGCCGATCGTGCCGGTGCACGCGGGACCGAGGTCCGACAGGATGTCGCCGAACAGGTTCGACGCGACGACCACGTCGAAGCGCTGCGGATGCAGCACGAAGCGCGCGCACAGAATGTCGATGTGCTGTTTGTCCCACGTGATGTCCGGATACTGCGCGGCGATCTCGGCCGCGCGCGCGTCCCACCACGGCATGCTGATCGCGATGCCGTTGCTCTTCGTCGCGACCGTCACGTGATGCCGCTCGCGCCGCCGCGCGAGATCGAACGCGAACTTCAGCACGCGTTCGGTGCCGGTGCGCGTGAACACCGACTGCTGCACGACGAACTCGCGCTCGGTGCCTTCGAACATCGTGCCGCCGACCGACGAATATTCGCCTTCGGTGTTCTCGCGGACGATCAGGAAATCGATGCCGTTGCTGTTCGCGAGCGGCGAGCGCACGCCGTCGAACGTGCGCGCGGGACGCAGGTTCACGTACTGGTCGAACTCGCGGCGAAACTTCAGCAGCGAGCCCCACAGCGAGATGTGGTCGGGCACGGTGTCCGGCCAGCCGACCGCGCCGAACAGGATCGCGTCGACGTCCGCGAGCTGTTCCTTCCAGTCGTCCGGCATCATCTTGCCGTGCTTCACGTAGTAGTCGCAGCTGGCCCAGTCGATGTGGCGATAGTCGAGCTGCACGCCGAAGCGGCGGCTCACGACGTCGAGCACGCGCAGCGCTTCGGGCATGACTTCGCGGCCGATCCCGTCTCCGGGGATCACCGCGACGCGATGGAGTTTGGCGGTCATAGACAAAGGCTCTGAAGTGAGGTCGCGCGACGCGGAGCAGGCACGGCTCGCGCGACGGGCTCGCGACGGAGCGGCTATTTTAGGCCCGAACATCGCGGGACGCCGTGAACGCAGCGGCAAAGGGCGGCTTCGCATTCGCGTCGTGCGCAGGCGGATTTCCGTGCCGGCGCGTCCACACGCTTTCACCCATCAATCTTTCCGCTTACGTGCCGATAACCACGATGTCGCTCACATCCGCTCACGATGCCCATGACGATCTCGCCTCTGTCCGGCGCAACGCCGGTGGTTTCCAATGCGTCGACCGACGCGAGCCAGACCGCGTCCGGTCAGACGTCGGGCAATGCCAGTGCCGGTTCCGGCTCCAGCGCGGCGTCGTCTTCGAACAAGGGCGGCGCTACCGGCGCGGGCGGCGGCGGGGCGGTTCAGCCGTCCGGTTCGTCGAGCACGTCGGCGTCGACGGAGCTTGCCGTGCAGGAACTGAAGAAGCTGATCGAACAGCTTCAGCAGCAGTTGCGCTCCATCGAAGCGCGACTGGCGGAACTTGCGAACCGGAACCGGCAGGGGGAGCCGGACGCGCAGGCGCAGACGGCCGCGCTGCAACAGCAGGCGTCGAGCATTCAGGCCGCGTTGAGCATCGCGGAGTCGTCGCTCGCGAATCTGCTGTCGGGCAAGACGTCGAGCGTTGGTTCCAACGTCGATACGACGGCCTGACGCGTCGCTGCTCGCCGTCGTTCATCTTGCGCGATGACGCACGCCGGCGCGGACCACGCCCGATGAACGCTTAAAGCGCCGGGTGCCGGCCGCGGACGCCCGGGCGTTTGCAGCAAAAAACCCGCGAAGCCTTGTGCTATCGCGGGTTTCTGTACTTCCGTGGAACTTGCTGGAATATTCTTTGGTGCTCGGGCCGGAATAAAACTCTTCCGGCAAAGCCTTATGCAATGGAGTTTTTGGCTTTTTTGTGGTTTCACATACCCCCGTAGATACCCCCATATGACGATGCGACTTTGGTTCGGTGCCGGACATTGAAACGACAGAGCCGGAAGCTGAAAACGCGTGGGAACAGCGGGAACAGGTCAGGTAGACGGATGATTTTCAATGATTTTTTTGTTCCCAAGTTGTTCCCAAAACACTCATATATATGGGAACAAATTGGGAACAATCGCCAGCATACGTATAGTTTGGCTGGGGGATCGTTCTGGCCTGATCGCGTTGAGCTACCCGCCTCTGGAACGCTACGCGCAAAAGAATTGCCCGTGCCGCCGCCCTTCGGGCCGCGAACGAAAACGGGCCTTGCGGCCCGTGCAAAGTGACTTTTGGATGTAGAGGCGTCACGCCGTCGCGCGCACGCGCATGATGGTTTGGCGGCTCGTGCCATATTGACGCGCGAGCGCCGCCACGCTCTTACCGTCCGCCAGCTCACGCAGCACTTCGGTTCGCTGTTGCTCCGAGAGGGCAGTGGGGCGGCCCATTGCCTTTCCTTCAGCCTTGGCCCGCGCGATGCCCGCATTCGTGCGCTCGATGAGTAGATCGCGTTCGAACTCAGCGACGGCATTTAGAACCTGCATCGTCATGCGGCCCGCCGCGCTGGTCAGATCGACACCGCCGAGGGCGAGGCAATGAACGCGCACGCCGCGTTCCGCCAGCGCTTCGACCGTCGTGCGAACGTCCATAGCATTGCGGCCGAGGCGGTCCAGTTTCGTCACGATCAACACGTCGCCTTCCTCCATGCGGTCGAGCAGCTTGGCGAAACCCGGACGTTGTTCCGCGCTCACGCTCCCGCTGATGCTCTCGGACACGACGCGGCGCTTGTCGACCGCGAAGCCTGCCGCCTCAATCTCGCGGACTTGGTTGGCGGTAGTTTGGTCGGACGTGCTGACGCGGACATAGGCGAACGTGCGGGACATATCAGCTCCGATGTGTACGAAAAGGATGTACGAATTATAGGTAGTGTACGAAACTGTGCAACCCTTATTTCCGTACATGTTGATTAAGGTATGTCTAAAAGGGTTCGGTTTCGGACATATCCGACAACCGCCGCCACCCGCGCTCAATCCTGCGAAAATATCGACCGTCGAGCCTAGGGCGGCCACCCGAAAACCGGATACCTTCACCGGCTGGCTCGACGCTTCATGAAGGTCCACGTGAAGGGTGGATATGGCATTCAAACTGCGACTTGATCCGCGTCTGCGTGCAGCGGATATTTCGGAGGCTGATACGGCCTCGACGACGGCACCAATTCCCGCCCCGCCAACACTGCATGAGCTTGTCCGGAGCATGGAGCGCGCGAACGTCAACGCGATCGCTGCCATGCGCAATCAGGCCAGCACGATAGAGCAAGGCAAGAAGCGGACTTTTGGCAAATTTCGCGCGCGCTGCGCGCGCTCTGCCATCACCTCAATTTCGGTCGAAGCTCCGGCATGGTTGCGCGAGGCGCGGGAGATAAACCGCGAAGCGCGTGAGAGACGCGACACCGCGCAGGCTGCTGAAAGGGCTGCCGTGCTGGAGCGCGATCATTTCGACCGGCGATACGTCGATAACCAGCGGATATTTTTCTTTTACCTCACCACCAAAACGCGACCATTCGAGATAGATGCGCTGGCCGTCGCAGTGGCAGAGAGCGGGCCCGGTAAGTATGACCGTGCGAACCTGTTGGCCGCTGTCATGCGTTGCGCTGCCGAGGCCGCAGCGAGCGCAGCACAAGAAGGCGTGGCGCTTACGGCACCCCCGCCCGAAGTCGCCGCTGCCCTGCGAAAGATCCGGCAGTTCGGTGACGATATCGACGGTGCTATTGAGTACGCGGTAACCGGTCAATGCAGCGTCATGCAGCGCTCATACCGCGTTTTCGCTCTGGTCTACAGTCATATGTCCCGCCAGCACGATACGACCTGCCGAAAAATAGCTGCGGCATTGCCGGCACCCTGTCCGCCGTCTACCGAGACAGCGAATTCCGATGCCACCACGTCGTCGTTGAAAAAAAGGCGTGGCGAAACCGGTAGAGACGCAAACGCGATCAAGGGCAGCAGGACCCGCGCCAAAGTCCACGCCGCCGCCGCCAAAATCATCGCAGAGCACGGCACGCTTGCTTCGGCCGATACAGCGATCATCGCCAAGAAAGCCGGCGTGTCACCAAGACACGCGCGACGTGTTCTCGACGGTGCCGGCGACGAAATCCAGCGCTTGGCTGCGGACATTCAAACCACGTGACATTCCACAAACGCGGACATGCTGTTTTGAGATGCCTCGCGGTGCGCTGAAACTTCGCTCCAACCTATGCCCAAAGTCGGCTTAGGACAGCTAGGAGCGAATATGACCCCACCGAACCGACGTGCCATGCGCGCCGCCAGAGAATTACCTCTGGACGGCTTCTCGCGCTGGAGCGATTTGCAGAGATTCATCCCCGTGTCCCGCGAAACGGTGCGCCAGCACGAGCTGGCGGGCCGCTTTCCGCGTCACCAAAAGATCACCCAGCGTTGCACGGTCTGGCCGAACAGGGAAATTCACCGATGGCTGGCGGACCCCGTGAACTATCGCGCCAGCGACATCATCGGGGAGGCCGCATGATCGAATTCACCTGCAACGAGGGTACGAAACGCGCTCAGCTCGATAACCTCACGCTCGCCTACTCGGGGGCGTATCGCCGTTGCACAGACCCGCACGCCCGGCGGATGGGTTCGGCACTGCGTTCGGCATCGAGCCAGCTCTGGACCGCTGGCGGCCCGGAAAACGTCGCGGCCAGCGTGCGCGCCGCCCAGCTCGCAATGCTGGCCGTCCAGCCCGTCAAGCTGTCGTGCGGCACGAACGCGTATCTCCGCGAGGCTCGATCGGACGTGAACGGTGCTATCGGGTACGAGATGGGCGACAGCGACGAGCTGGCGGAGGATATCCGGCCGCTCGATGAGGTCGCGGAGGTGTTCTGGTATCGCGGCGACGACAAACACGGGCGGGCCGCTATCGCCGTGCTGTGCATCATCGAGCGCCTGTTAGCGGCGGAGGTGCAGTGATGGCCGACCCCATCAAGGAGGCCGCATCGCTGCGCGACGTAGCGAACGCGGACAAGAAAGCGGCGGATGCCGCGCTCTACGCAGCTCAAATTGCCCGCCAGCGCGAGCGTTACGCCGCCGCGTATAGCCGCTGTTCCGACGGCGCACGACAGGAAGCAGCGCGCGGCATCTGCGTGGCTGCGGCCGTGTTCGAGAATGACGCGAAGCGGATGCCGACGCGGGCAAAGCGGGCCGTCGAGCTGCTGAAACACGCGGTTTTCATGCTCGATCCGAAGGCCCCGGCATGACGCGCGGCCAAAGTCACTTTATCCACGTGCCGGCGTCGCCGGTTCGCGCCGCCAGTCCCTTCGCTGGAACGTTCCAGACGGGGCTGGTTGCGCGAAGCGGCGGCGCACGCTATTCTGAGATAGCCGCTGAGACAACAGCGGCCGGGTTTGGAAGCCCGAAAATGTTGGCGGACAACCGCCGCTGTGCGGTTTTTTTACGTCCGTACGCCTTCGCGCGCCCTTACGATCAATGGGCGGGCCTTGGTGGGGAGGGCTTCGGCCCTGCCGGTGCCAACGTTCCGGCCTTCCAACCTTGCCATGTGCCCGCTCACCCCATTTGGAAGTGGGAAGCGGGCTTTCAACCAAACGTTGGAGGCCGCACCATGCGCCAACTCACGCACGCCCATACCGGGCAAAACCCCATCCTCATTCAGTCCGTCATCCGCGACGCCCTGTGCGCCGCAGCAACCGCCGACACGTATCAATCCGCGCTCGATGCAACCGGCGCGGCGCTCGTCGCTATCTCGGCACTCGTCCGTACGGAGGTGCGCCATGGCTAAGGCAAAGTCCCTTCGTTGCCGCCCCGGCGATCTGGCGCGGGTGATCGAGTCGATCTATCCGGCTCTTGTCGGGCGAATCGTGTTCGTCGAGGCATGGGGCGCGCACGACCGCTGGAATGTGACGCTCTTGGGTGAGCCTTTCTTCGGTTTCGCGCTTGTCACTGGCAGTCCGATCCTCGGTAACAAGACGATGTTCTACGACTCGTCACTGATGCCGCTGCGCGGCGACACGCCGGACATGTCCACGCAGAAGCCGGAGGCGATCCATGGCTAATGCTGACACGCAGACATCCATCATCGAAATGATGGAGAAAATCCAGGACGAAATCATGCAGGTCAATGGCGGCCTCCATGCCCTTAAGTGGGCAGCGTCGCACGCCTTCGACAACATGGAAGCTTTCTGCGAGTTGTCCATCCGGATACTGCAACCCCTCATTGACGGGACCAACTGCGCTGCGGTTCGCCTCGATGACCTGTGCGACGCGCTCACGAAAAGCGAGGTCAACCATGACTAGCACGACAATCCGCACGGCCGTCCTCGAAGCTGTCGATAACGCTCCCGCGCTCGATACCGGCGCACCGCTCGAACTGCAATTCGCCGTCAAACTCGGTGCAACCTGTGCCGATGCCTGGCTGGAACTGAAAGGCACTGTGCGCCTGCACGACTACGCCGCGCATCAGGCGGATGCGTTCTCGCGTGGCCTGTCGGGCGCGATGCACGAAGCGGGCGAATTCGACTCGCACCGGCTGGCTGTGAGCCGTCAGGCGTTCGCGGCCGGGATGATGGGGCGGGTGCAGCAGCACCTGCTGGCGGCGCTCGGCATGGTCACGCGCGATGAGCGCGTAACGCATTAAGGGGGAGCCATGCAAAACGCTGACATGGTGCCGCTCCGCGAGGAAAAAAACAGCGTGTTGCGTATCAGGTGCAGTGATGCGCGCGATGTCTATGCGGAGGCGGTATCCCGTGCCGAACTGGCGCGCGGGCTGGCGGATTCGATGTGCTCTATCGACGTGCTCAATGACGATGGCGTGGCACTGCTGCACAACGTAACGGCCGCAATCGACGCCCTGATTGGTGACGCGATGGGTCTTTACCGCTGCGCCCACGACATGCAGGCGAAACCGAAGCGCATCGAGTAGCCGTATCAACAGGGTTGATTAGCCGGGTAGCTGGCGGTGCGGTTTGCACTACTAATCGCATGCCAGTCCGGCCATAACGTGGCAAGGAAATATGCCGGATACACCATTGTCAGAATACGAGCGCGCACGGATCGCGCTCGATCATGTTCCGCCGGATGACCGCGAAACGTGGCGTAAGGCCGGGATGGCGCTAAAGGCCGAATTCGGCGAGGAAGGATTCGCCCTCTGGAACGAGTGGAGTCGCGCCGCCAGCAGCTACAAGGAAAGCGACGCGCGGGACGTCTGGAAGTCGTTCAAGGGCAGCAGGATAACCATCCGCACGCTGTACCACCTCGCGAAAGCTGGCGGCTTCGATCCGCGAGCGCACAAGGCAAAGTCACTTTCGCCGGCCGAACGGCAGAAGCGCGACGACGAACGCAAGGCACGCGAAGCCAGCGAGCGCGAGGCGATGGCGAAGCGTCACGATGAGGCCGCCAGCGAGGCGGAGCGGCTTTGGCTGGCAGCCGCGCCCGCGCCAGCCGATCATCCATATCTTGTCTGCAAGCGGATCGACGCGGGTGCGCTGCGCATCTATCGCGGCCCGATGCGGATCGGCACGGCAGCGTGCGACGGTGCGTTACTCGTGCCGGCGTTCGATGCAGCCGGCAAGCTTTGGACGCTGGAATTCATACTGGAGGATGGTCAGAAACGGTACCTGCCGAAGGGCCGCAAGTCCGGCGGCTTTACGCTCATTGGCGGTCCGGTCACGGATACCGTGCTGGTTGGCGAGGGTTACGCTACGTGCACCACGCTCGCGGCCGCCACGGGCCTGCCGGCGGCCGTCGCATTCGACGCGGGCAACCTGCTTGCGGTCGCAACGGCACTGCGTGGGCGGCATCCGGCCGCCCGCATCATCCTGTGCGCCGACGACGACCACAAGACAAAGGGCAATCCGGGTGTCACGAACGCCCGCGCGGCCGCCGTGGCGGTTGGCGGCCAGCTCGCGATTCCGCGGTTCGGCAATGACCGGTCCGACACCGCTAAAGACTTTAATGACCTTGGCGCGCATCTTGGGCTGGATGTGGTAGCCGCGTGCGTGCGCGCTGCGGAGGCCGTGGGAGGCCCGGAGGCGTCCGGCAAGGGCGGAGCGTCAGCCGCGCCAGCGAAGGCCGCCAGAAAGCCGAAAACGACCCACGCGAGCGACGGCCGGTCGCGCTTTCGCGTGGATGGGCGTGGTGTCTGGTACGAGGGGTATGACCGCGAAGGTAACAGGCTGCCGCCGCAATGGATCTGCGATCCGCTGGAAATCGGCGCGGAGACCCGCAACGAAGCCAATACGGAATGGGGCGTGCTGCTTGAATTCGCGGACCGCGACGGTAATCCGAAGCGTTGGGCGATGCCGCGCCGGATGTTGGCGGGCGACGGTGCGGAGTATCGCGCGATCCTGATGGACATGGGGCTAAACATCGACCCGTCGTCGTCAGCGAAACAGCGGCTCGCGAGCTATATCCAGAATGCGCGCAGCGATGGGCGTGCGCGCTGCACAAGCCGCGTCGGCTGGCATGGAAACGCATTCGTTCTGCCGGACCAGACCATCGGCATGGGCGACGATCTGACGATTTTCCAGACGGACGGCAGCATCGAAAGTCATTTCCGGCAGAGCGGTACGCTCGATGACTGGAAGCGCGAGCTGGCGGCGCTGTGCGTTGGCAACAGCCGCGTCATGTTCTGCGTGTCGGCGGCCTTCGCTGGTGCGCTGCTGCGGTTCTCCGGGCAGGGTTCGGGGGGCTTCCATCTCGTCGGTAACAGCACGGTCGGCAAGACAACGGCGCTGCGGGCCGCCGCCTCGGTGTTCGGCGGCCGCGATTACCTGCGGAGCTGGCGGGCCACGTCGAACGCGATGGAATCGACAGCCGCGCAGCATAGCGACGGGCTGCTGATTCTCGATGAAATCGGGCAGGTCGAGCCGAAGGAAGTGGGCGATATCGTCTACATGATCGGCAATGAGGCTGGCAAGGGCCGCGCCACGCGGAACGCGACGGCAAAGCCGGTGCTCACGTGGCGGTTGCTGTTCCTGTCGAGCGGCGAGAAAACGCTGGCGGCGATCATGGGCGAAGCGAATAAGACCGCGAAGGCCGGGCAGGACGTTCGCCTCGCAACCGTGCCGGCGGATGCGGGGCGCGGATACGGCATGTTCGAAGAGTTGCACGGGTTCGCGTCTGCGAAAGAGCTGGCGGATCGCCTGACGCATGCCGCCGGCCAGTATCACGGCGTGGCCGGGCTGGAGTTTATCCGGTACGTTTCGGGGTACGCGGAGGGAATGCCGGATACGGTCAGCCGCATGGTGTCGCAGCTCGTCGGCGAGTGGGTTCCGCAAGATGCGGATGGACAGGTTTCCCGTGTCGCGCAGCGGTTCGCGCTTGTGGGTGCGGCTGGCGAGATTGCGGGCGCTGCCGGTTGCACGGGATGGGGCGAGGGCTATGCGGTCGAGGCCGCGCGGGCGTGTTTCGATGCCTGGGTTCGTGAGCGAGGCGGTGTCGGTAACGCCGAATCGACGGCAATCATTCGGCAGGTGCGCGGCTTTCTGGAGGCGCACGGCGACGCGCGTTTCACGTGGGTCCAGCGTGTCGATGATGACCATGCGGGCAAGACAATGCACCGGGCCGGATTCAAGCGCCCCATGTCGGCCGACAGACCCGTGAATTCGGACCGGGAATACATGGCTGAATATGGGGAAAAAATGTCAGCCGCCGATGCCGAACGCAGCGATACAGAATACCTTGTGCTGACGGAGCCGTTCCGCAAGGAAGTCTGCAACGGATACGACCATCGTGCCGTTGCGCAACTGCTGGCGGATGTTGGCGTGCTGAAGGTTGAAGGCGGCGGCCGTCAGGACTGCAAGGTCCGCATTGGCTCCCTTGGCTTGATGCGCGCGTACCGTATCCAGTCATCAATCTTTTCTCTCGATATTGATTGACCGCGCCCGTGCCGTGGCGGCGGCGCGGGCCTTTCATTTGCGCGTCAATCTGCCGGCGGCCGCGTTCAAAGTCACTTTGGATGAATGCTCCAGCGAGTGATTCAGCGGCTTATCGCTGGTGCTTATCTGTGCGATATTCGTAACAATTGACTGACCTGTTCCCAAACGCCCTTTTCTCGGTGGGTACAGCCGTAATCCTTCTCTAGTAAGGCGTTTGGTTACTTGTTCCCAAATTCCCTGCCGTCTGTTCCCATCTCTAACGGGAACGCTGGAAGCCTTTCCTGTATTGCTACACAGGCTATTTGAAAGGCATGTTCCCCATGTTCCCAGTAAAAAATGATATGGAGGGAAGGGAGCAAGGGCATTGCACAGACAGGGTATGCCAATAATGGCGGGCGTTGCGGGCAATTCGGTACAAGAAAACGTGGCTTAAGGCGAGGCTACGGCAGTCCGGCGTCGGGTGCCGATCATTGCAAATTGAGAAAAGGCGACGCGGGTAATTCGAGCCCCGTTCCGTTTGTACGGACAGCGCGGGCTAGGGGGTTGTAGCCGCGTGTCGGTCGCTGCCGAGCTGGCGGCCATCAGTAGCGGGGGACCCTGAGAACGACGACGGATGCGGGTAATTCGAGCCCCGTCCTTTTTGTACTAACCCCGCGAGGGGTGGGGGTTGTAATAGTACGGTGTCGGCATGGCGGACAGGTTGAATCAAGGGGAAACCCTTATGGGGTCGGCCTGCACTCACCCGCTGAGCCCGGTTTTTAGGGGTTTTCACCTATGTTCACGCGGGATTGTCGCGGGTCCTCCCGGCGACTTTTCGAGCAGGGGTAATTCGAGCCTCGTTACATGCGCGGTCGCCAGTGTTTTTATGGGTAGTCACTTGGGTGGTCATTGGGCGTCCGCCATCCCAATCCCGCGCTCTGGTGCGCTTCCGGCGTCTGGACGTACTCTGCCATCAAGCCGACCGCGCTCGCCCGCCAGCGGCGCGAAAAGTGCCCGCGCCGCGCCGCTTTCGTACGAAATGGCGCGCTCGCTATTCTGGGCAGGCCGTTGCCGGGTGACTACCTTGGGTAGTCAGGTGGTCGCTTCGGGTGGTCGGGTAGTCAGGTGGTCACGTGTGCGGGTTATCGCGCGGCCGTCAGTGGAATCACCTTGGCCCCGGCCTTAAGGCGGTCGAGATAGTCCGCCCATATCTGCATCATCGCCCGTCTGTCCTTGATAAACCGCGTGCGGTTGTATGCTCCGCCAAGCGCGTCTGGAACGGCGTGCGCGAGCTGGTGCTCAATGACCTCCGGCTTTTGCTCCAGTTCCTCATGCAGGATCGTGCGCGCCATCGCCCGGAATCCGTGCCCGGTAATTTCCGTGCGCGTATCGTATCCGAGGCGGCGCAGGGCGGCATTGATTGCCGCCTCGCTCATTGGTCGCTTACGGTCGCGCGCACCGGGAAACACGTATTGCCCGTTCCCAGTGAGCTCGTGCAGCTCGCGCAGGATCGCGACGGCTTGTCGTGCCAGCGGCACGAGGTGAGGTGTATCCGTCTTTGTGACGAGGTAACGCCACTCGCCCCTGTCCAGATCTATCTCTGACCACTCGGCCTGCCGCAGCTCACCGGGCCGCACGAACAGCATCGGCGCGAGCCGGAGCGCACATAGCACCGGAAACGTACCGCTGAAGCCGTCGAAAGCCCGCAGCATTTCTCCCACCTTGATGGGCTCCGTTATCGACGCGAAATGCTTCGTCTGGGACGGCGGGATTGCGCCTATCAGGTCGGCGGCCGGGTCGTGACGGCAGAAGCCGTGCTTGATGCCGAATCGGAAAACGCGACTGATTTCACCACGCAACCGATGGGCTGTGAACCGTGCGCCCCGGCTATCCACGCGCTTGAGCACGTCCAGAATCTCCGGCGCGTCGATCTCGGAAATAGGTCGCTTGCCGAGCCAGGGGAGCGCATCGTTTTTGAAGCGTGCCAGCGTCTTTTCGTACTGCGCGGGCTCCACGTAGGACTGGCGTTCCTCCATCCATCCGTTAGCGACGGCCTCAAATGAATTGGCGGCGGCGATCCGTGCCGCACGTGCATCGGCTTTCTTGGCTTCGCCCGGATCAATGCCGGCCGCCAGCTTCTCGCGGGCTTCCTCGCGGCGCTTGCGTGCCGCAGCCAGTGACACTTCGGGATAGACGCCGAGCGCCAGCAGCTTCTCTTTTCCGGCGAAGCGGTATTTGAGCCGCCAGTAACGCTGTCCGGCGACCGTCAGCAGCAGGAACAGGCCGCCAGCGTCAAAGAGCTTGCGCGGCTTGTCTGCGGGCTTGGCGTTCCTGATTGCAGTGTCTGTGAGGGGCATGGGGGTATCCGTGGGGGTATTTTTTAGTCGCGGTAGCAGCGCTCGCCGGAGATACCCCTAAAAATACCCCCTAATACCCCTCGCTGTCACTGGTGAAACCTAGTGAACCCTAGAAACAAAAAACCCCGCTCAGGCTTATCTGGCGGGGTTTTCTGGCGAAACTTGTGCAACGTTTGATAACCTAATGGTGCCTCGGGCCGGAATCGAACCGGCACTCCTTTCGGAACCGGATTTTGAGTCCGGCGCGTCTACCAATTTCACCACCGAGGCATTTCCGGCATCGTCGTGCTCGACGACGTTTTATCCGCGCCATGGGCGCGAGCAAACGCAAATTATGACGTAAATCCCCTGGCCGGGCAACCAGGACGAGGTTCGTCCGCCAGGTCGCCGGTCAGACCGTGCGCGAGAACCGTTCGGCCCGCTGCGCGCCGAGATAGCGGTCGAACACCATCGCGATGTTGCGCACCAGCATCCGCCCGGCGGGCAGCACCTCGATCCGGTTCGTGCTGCGAGCCACGAGTCCGTCCTTCTCGAACTCGCGCAGCCGCTCCAGTTCCGGCGCGAACGCGGTCGGGAAATGCACGCAATGGGCGGCTTCGACCTCGTCGAAGCGCAGTTCGAGGTTGCACATCAGTTCGGTGATGATGTCGCGCCGCAGCCGGTCGTCCGCGGTGAGGCGCACGCCGCGCGTGAGCGCGAGCCGTCCGCCGCCGATCGCGGCGGCGTAGCCGGGCAGGTCCTTCGCGTTCTGCACGTAGACGTCGCCGACCTTGCCGATCGACGACGCGCCGAAGCCGATCAGGTCGCAGTCCGCGCGCGTGCTGTAGCCCTGGAAGTTCCGGTGCAGCGTGCGTTGCGCCTGCGCGCGCGCGAGTTCGTCGGTCGGCAGCGCGAAGTGGTCCATCCCGATGTACACATAGCCGGCGGCGGTCAGCCGTTCGGTCACGAGCCGCAGCAGCGCGAGCCGCTCCTGCGGCGACGGCAGCGCGGCGGCATCCATCTGCCGCTGCATCTTGAACAGATGCGGCATGTGCGCGTAGCCGAACACCGACAGCCGGTCCGGCGCCAGCGACAGCATCGTGTCGAGCGTGCGCGCGAAGCTCCCGACGGTCTGATGCGGCAGCCCGTAGATCAGGTCCACGCTGACCGACTGGAAGCCGCTCGCGCGCGCGGCGCCGATCACGTCCTCGGTCAGTTCCAGCGGCTGCACGCGGTTGATCGCCTGCTGCACGATCGGGTCGAAGTCCTGCACGCCGAGGCTCAGCCGGTTGAAGCCGAGCGCGCGCAAATGCACGATCGTGTCGGCGGACGCTTCGCGCGGGTCGATCTCGATCGAATATTCGCCTTCGTTGTCCGGCCGCAGCCGGAAATGGTCGCGGGTCGCGGCCATCAGCTCCGACATCTGGTCGAGCGACAGGAAGGTCGGCGTGCCGCCGCCCCAGTGCAGCTGGGACACCGGGCGCGCGGTGTCGAACAGTTGCGCCTGCAGTTCGATTTCGCGCCGGATCTGTTCGAGGTACGGCTTCGCGCGCGAACGGTTCTTCGTCGCGACCTTGTTGCAGCCGCAGTAGAAGCACACGGTGTCGCAGAACGGAATGTGGAAGTACAGCGACAGGTCGGTTTCGGCCGCGCCGGGGTCGGCGGCGGCGCGCGCGTAATGCTCGCTGTCGAAGTCGTCGCGGAACTGCAGCGCGGTGGGGTAGGACGTGTATCGCGGGCCGTTCGCGCTGTACTTGGCGAGCAGGTCCGGGCGGAACAGGATGTCGGCGGTGGTCATGATGGAGGGCTGTCTGGGTCGGGGACGCGCCGTGCGGATCACCCGTTTGCGGCCGGACGGCCTGGATCTGACAGCGCAGGTCGGGCCAGTGTACGGGAGCGTCGTCGCAGCCGATTGCGTAAAAAGGCCGCAGCGGCTTGATGGCACAATGCGGTTCGCGCACCGCCGTGCGCCCGAAACACAGACTGGCAGGAAGCAAATGGCGAGTTCAGGTTCCCCGTCCGACGCGCAAGGCTACGCGTGCCGCCCCGGCTGCGGCGCGTGCTGCATCGCGCCGTCCATTTCGAGCCCGATACCCGGGATGCCGTTCGGGAAGCCGGCGAAAACGAGGTGCGTCCAGCTCGACGAAAACGAGCGGTGCATGATTTTCGGACACCCTGACCGGCCCGCCGTCTGCGCGTCGCTGCAACCGGATCCGGTGATGTGCGGCGATAACCGCGAACAGGCGTTGCGCTGGCTGGGTTACGTGGAGACGGTCACCGCGCCGGCGCATCCGGATGGCGGCGCTGACGGCTCGTAGCCGCTGCGGCAGGCAACGGACTTCTCCGGCTGGACGTTATCTGGCCCGGTGAGCGAAGAATGCTAGCATCCGACGACACTCGATCCGCATTCGTCCACGGTGCCTAGTCGCCGCTCACCGGAGATACCGCATGACCCGATCCGCAACGCGCATTTCCCGGCGCACCTTCCTGCTCGCCGCGTTGACCGCGGCCGGCGCGAGCGTGTCGCTGGGAGCGTGCGCGACGGGGACTTTTCCGTTCATTCCCGACCACTACACGTTTTCGCGGCAGCAGGTGCAGGACGCGGTGCAGCGCAAGTTCCCGTACCAGCGGTCGGTGTCGCAGCTCTTCGACGTCTCGCTGACGAACCCGGTCGTCGAGCTGCTGCCCGAGCGCAATCGCGTGTCGGTGCGGCTCGACGTGCGGCTCACGAGCCCGCTGATCCGCCAGCCGGTCAACGGCGCGTTCATGCTGTCGAGCGAACTCGCGTACGACAGCGCGAGCCGCTCGGTGGTGCTGCGCTCGCCGTCGGTCGATCGCGTGGACGTCGACGGCGACGCGGCGCCCTACGCGCAGCAGATCAATGCGGTCGCGGCGCTCGTCGCGACGCAGTTGCTCAACAACTATCCGGTCTACACGTTCAAGCCGGACCAACTGCAGTTTGCCGGGGTGAACTACGAACCCGGTACAATCACCATCCTTACAAACGGCATACGCGCGCAGATCGTCGAAAAGTGACGATGCCGGCGCGTGCGGCCGTCGGAGGGCCGCGTGCCTGGGTACTGGCCCGTCCGGCCCGAACCTTCACTCACGACAAGAAAGGTCACGGATGGACTGGATCCTCATCTGCAAGGCGCTGGTTCTCGGCGTCGTCGAAGGGTTGACCGAGTTTCTGCCGGTGTCGAGCACCGGGCATCTGATCATCGCGGGCAGCGTGCTGAACTTCAGCGGCGAGTTCGCGAAGACTTTCGACGTCGTGATCCAGCTTGGCGCGATCTTCGCGGTCTGCTGGGAATTTCGCCGCAAGATCGGCCGCGTCGTCGCGGGGCTGCCGACCCGTCCGGACGCACGGCGCTTCGCGCTGAACGTGATCGTCGCGACGGTGCCGGCCATCGTGCTCGCGCTGCTGTTCGAAAGGGCGATCAAGTCGGTGCTGTTCGCGCCGGTGCCGGTCGCGTTCGCGCTCGTCGCGGGCGGCGTGATCATCCTGTGGGTCGAGTCGCGGCGGCGCACCGGCCAGGCGTCGGGCGACGCGCGGCTGGCGCAGACGGCGCGCGTGCAGTCGATCGACGACATCACGGTCGTCGACGCGCTGAAGGTCGGTTTCGCGCAGTGCTTCGCGCTGATTCCGGGGATGTCGCGTTCCGGTTCGACGATCATCGGCGCGATGCTGTTCGGCCTCGAACGGCGCGTCGCGACCGAGTTTTCGTTTTTTCTGGCGATTCCAGTGATCTTCGGCGCGACCGTATACGAGCTGCACAAGGCGTGGCACACGCTGTCCACCGACTGGCTCGGCATCTTCGGCGTCGGATTCGTCGCGGCATTCGTCAGCGCGTTTGCCTGCGTGCGCTGGCTGTTGCGCTATGTCGCGTCGCACGACTTCGTGCCGTTCGCGTGGTACCGGATCGCGTTCGGTCTGGTGATCCTGCTGTTCGGTTACGGCGGCGGACTGGGCTGGGACATTCCGACCTGACCGACCCGACGCGATGCCCGGCGGGGAGCCGGGCATTTCACCTGCGAGCCTTAGTCGGCGCGGCGGCGGAACACGAGGTCCCACACGCCATGGCCGAGCCGCAGCCCGCGGCGCTCGAACTTCGTGACCGGCCGGTAGTCGGGGCGCGGCGCGTAATCCGCGGCGGTGTTTTCGAGCGCCGGCTCCGCGCCGAGCACGTCGAGCATTTGTTCCGCGTAGTTCTGCCAGTCGGTCGCGCAGTGCAGATACGCGCCCGGCTTCATCCGCGACACGAGCAGCGCGACGAACTTCGGCTGGATCAGCCGGCGCTTGTGATGACGCGCCTTGTGCCACGGGTCCGGGAAGAAGATGTGCACGCCGTCGAGGCTCGCCGGCGCGATCATCCGCTCCAGCACTTCGACGGCGTCGTGCTGGATGATCCGGATGTTCGTCAGGTCGTGTTCGCCGATCAGCTTCAGCAGCGCGCCGACGCCCGGCTCATGCACCTCGACGCCGAGAAAGTCGTCGTCCGGCCGCCGCGTTGCGATCTCCGCGGTGCTTGCGCCCATCCCGAAACCGATCTCCAGCACGCGCGGCGCGCTGCGGCCGAACATGGCGCTCCAGTCCGGCTCCGTTTCCGCGTACGGGACGACGAAGCGCGGCCCCAGTTCGTCGAGCGCGCGGCGCTGGCCGGTCGATACCCGTCCGGCGCGCGTGACGAAACTGCGGATCCGGCGACGGTGCAGCACGTCGTCGGGGGCGGCTGACGCGTCGGCGGCGGCGGATGGCGTGGAGTCGTGCGAAGCGGAGTCGTTCGGGTCGTGAATCATCGTCGGGACTACGGGGTGTGGGTGGTGCGCTTGCGCGTCGGGACGCGCGGGGGTGTGGCTCGGGTGTGGCTCGATTGTTCGTGACGCGGCGTAGTGTGCGTGGGCCGCCCGCCTCTGTGGCGGCGACGGCCTTTTGCAGCTGCTGCACCGCGCTGGCCGTTGAACGTGTCGCTCCAACTGGCCGCAACGTTGGTCGTAAGGCCGCGCGAGGCCTGCCAGAAGCGTCGCGCATTATAGCAGCGCGGTTATGCGGGTTCGGCGCGTCGCGCCGGCCGCGCAGCATCCGCTAGCTTTCCGATTCCGACGACACCGTCACGTGGATCGGCGTCGGGTGCATCAGTTCGAATGAATCGACGCGTCCGGCGCGCACGTCGAGGAGCAGACGCTCCAGCGCGATTGCGCCATCGCGCATCCGCTGCGCGTCCGCCGGAAGGCGCTCGTCGGCGTGCGCGAGCATCGTCCTGCGCGCAGTCACGATCAGGGCGATGGCGCGCGTGCGAGGCATGAAGAATCGTTCCATTTATGGCATCCGCGCTGACGGGAGGCGAGTGAAACGGGTTGGTACCGGGCGTTCGCATGCGCTGGTGGCTCGACTGCCGTGCCGCCGGAGCCGATCGACCCGTCCGGAGCCGGCGACGGGAAGTGAAAGAACCAGCAGGGATCCGGTGCGCTGCGCCTGCGCGAAGCCTCTGACCGAGGCCGGCAAGCCGGTGTGGAGCGGGCGATGGGAATCGAACCCACGTCTCCAGCTTGGGAAGCTGGGGTAATGGCCATTATACGACGCCCGCAGAGCGCGCCATTTTACGCGGCTTTGGGGTGATTTTGCAATCGGCGGCTCGCTGCGGTCCGGTTGCGCGGGGTGCGCCGCCTCTATTTGAAGCACGTTCCGCGTTGCCGGACGCGACCCGCTACGCGCCAGTCGTCCCCGCTCCGGCTCACCCGCACGCAGAGCGGCGGCAGGCTCCATCGACGTCATGCAGTAGTCCCCGTAGTGATGTTTTCCGCGAATCGAATGCGCGCGGCTATTCAGCAAACGTTTCAGCGTGCCGTTATATCACTGGAGCTTCAACTTTGCTCGTCGGTATATCGGGATTCTCGCGTGCCGGGGACAGGCGTCGACTGCAGGCGAATCGCGCAGCAGGTTCGCCTGCCGTTATCTATTTGGCAGGCAAAGATCGGCGGTAGCCGCCGCCGTCCGAACGACCGGCGAACGGCGAACGACGACGGACGCACGCGTAACGGCGTGCGGTGAGGTTAAGGTTAATTGGGCTTGCGGGCGACGTCCCGCAGGCAGGCGAGCGTTGCACGGGTGCCGGCGCCCAGCGTTCGGGGCAACGGGCCGGCACGCGAGCAATCCACCCATCGAACAACGATATGAAAAGCGGTTTCTGTCTTGCTGCTGCGCTGGCATCGATCACGTGCCTGATGAGCGGCTGCAACGGGGTTTCCAGTTCCGACGAGCAGTTCGTCGAGGCGTCGATGCCGGATACGTTCCTGTCCTTCCGGATGTACGACTCGGGCGGCCAGTCCGGGCGGCGGCAGGCGTGCACGGCGACGATCCGCACGCCGCAGGGCGACGTGAACGAAGTCGTCGTGCTGGAGCGCGGCTCGGGCATGGTATTCGACGTCGCCGCGACGCGCGATGGTTCGGACTGGACCATCACGTCGGAAGGGACGGCGCCGACGGACGAGAATTCGCCGGTGTTCCGCTATCTGCTCGTGGACTGCGTGTCGGCGCTTGAGGACAAGTATCGGGCGGAGCCGTATGGCTATCGCAGCAGGCAGTCGCCGCTGCATCGGTGATGCAGCCGATGCAGCGTCTGATTGCACTCGCTGCCGCCGCGATGGCGGCAGCGTCGGCGGCAATGGCGCCGATGCTCAGATCCCGAACAGCGTCAGCGACACCGCCGCGCGCGTGACCACCATCAGCAGGATCTGCACGATCACGAACAGCAGGATCGGCGACAGGTCGAGACCGCCCAGTTGCGGCACGATCCGGCGCAGCGGATTCAGCAGCGGCGCGGTCAACTGATAGAGGACCGGCATCGCCGGGGAATTCGGGTTCAGCCACGACAGCAGCGCCATCAGGATCGTGAGCCACAGAGCGAGGTTCAGCGCCCACTTGATCACGGTGAGCAGCGCGACGATCAGCAGTGTCGGCAGCGCGCCGAGCGGATCGACGCCGGCGAGCGTCACCATCAGCAGCACATACGCGACGGAGGCGATCAGCGCGGCGACGATGCTGGCCCAGTCGATGCCGCGCACGCCGGGAATCACGTGCCGCAGCGGCAGCACCAGCCAGTTCGTGACCTGCTGCACGGCATGCGAGACCGGGTTGTACGCGGGCATCCGGACGAACTGCAGCCACGCGCGCAGCAGCAGCGCGGCGCCGAACAGCGTGAAAACGGTATTGAGCAGAAAGCGGGCGATCTCGCCGAACATCGGGTTTCCTTTTTCCTTCAGATAGCGCGCGGCGCTGGACAGGGGAGGGTGCGCGCACGGAACGGCATCCGTGCGGCGCGAATCAGCACGACACCTGGGGCGCGCCGGCTGGCATCGCACGGGCGCCGTGGTTCGTGGATCCGGAGTGATTGCCGCAAAGGCGCGGCGCGGCGCGGGACACGCCGTCGAGGCGGCTCCCGCGATACCGATACAGGATGCTGACCTTGCTCATTTTGCGTTCTCGTCGAGGGTCCCGAAGCGTGGGGCGCACGCGGCTGGCGTGCGCCGGTCGTCACATTATCATGGCTTACGCGTTGCCTGCATCCTTCGGCAGGGAGTCCATTTCATGGGCCGCGCGGGCGAGCGTCGCTTCGACCGCGTCGCCGATCGCGTCGAGCGACGCAGGCGGACGCGAGCGCTGCCGCGCGAGCGCCACCGCGCGACGCGTCATCAGCGCGTACAGCATCGCGTGATCGCCGCCGAGCGCCTCCATCGTCGCCAACTGCTTTTCGACCACACCGCCGTCGCCGCGCGACACCGGTCCGGCGAGCGCGCCCGCGAGGCCGTTGTCGCGCGCGGTTTCGATCGTGCCGGCGAGCATCGGCAGCAGCGCGCGCAGCGCGTCATTTTCGTCGAAGCCCAGCCCGTCCCGCCACAACTGCACGCATTCGGCGAGGCCGCACAGCGCGAAGCTGGCCGCGTAATGCGCGGCGCCGTGGTACAGCATCCGCGAGCCGCGCGGAATCGACAACGGATGGCAGCCGAGCGCGCCGGCGAGCGCGACGAGCACTTCCTTTAGCTTGCCGTCGGCTTCGATCGTCACCGAGCAGCCGGCGATGCGCGCAAGGTCCGCCTGGCTGCCGCCGAACAGATACAGCGGGTGAAACCCGCCGGTTGCCGCGCCCTGCTCGCGCGCCCGATCGAGCAACTCGACCGGCGACGCACCGCTGCAATGGACGAGCGCCCATGCGCCGTGGCTCTCGTTCGTCGCTGCCGGCGCGGCGAAGCGCAGAATGTTCGCTGTCGTACCGATGCGATCGTCAGGCACCGCTAGAAAGACAATATCGGCGTTATCGACGACCTGCTGCGGATCGGCATACGCGGCGCAGCCGGGAATCTGACCGGCCAGCCCGGCAGCGGATTCCGGCGTGCGGCTCGCGACCGCGACGACCGGATAAGCGGCGCGCGAAAAGCCGTGCGCGAGACACGACGCCAGTCGCCCGGCACCGATGAAGCCGATGCGCGGCGGCGGGTTTGCGGACATGACGGGCTCCCCGGCTGGACAGGATTCAGCCTCGGAGTATCGCGCATCCATAAGTCGATGGGTATTCGGGCGCAATCGCGAACGAACACGAGGCGGTGGAGAATCGGCGCGGTGAACCGCGCGAGGTCCTGCCGGCGCGGGTACGGCGATTGCTAACGTCGCCGCGGCGTGCGGCGCTCGCGCAACACTGCCGCCAGCGCGGCCAAAATTGAGCACAATAGGCCGTCAGCTTTTCCGGTTTGCCGTTGTGGTTGCGGAAGTGGGTTTTTCCTGTCCGGTTGTCCGATTCGGGAGTTCACAATGAGCATCTTCGCTTACCGAAAGCATCTGCGGTTCTTGACCCCCATTCAGCGTCGCCGCTGGTGGGATCAGAAGAAACGACTGTCCCCGAGAGTCCAGATCAGCGGCGCATACGTGCCGCCGAGCGTCACCCGCGAGTTCACGTACGTGAAGGTCGGATAGTGCGGGACGCCCGCGGCGGACGACGAACCGCGCGCATGAGTGGATGCCCGGTATGTGCCGGGCATCGCGCGTTTACGGAGCGCCAAGGCCTGACGGCGTCGCTCAGGCAATTTGTAATTAAACATTACCGTTCCGATGCGACCGGGCGGCCGCATGGCCGGTAAAAACGCCCGCTGCGGCGGAGTGGCTCTCCAGAAGCCTTGATTCGTCGGAATTTCCAGCCGGGCAATGCCGCATGGTGGAATCGCGGCCGACCGCCGCGCCGAGTCGTTCTTTTTGTGAATTGCAATTTGCAACAAATGGTCTTCTCCGCCGGTCTGCCTTTTCGATACATTGGTACGCGTAGGCAGTATTCGTCATGCGGTGCGGCACGGTTGCCGGCCGCGAGGAGAAGAGAAGTGAACAAGAGCGTTCCGTATATCGTCGCCGCGGCGTTGGCCGTCGGCCTTGTCAGCGCGGCAGATGCCCATGTTTCGGTCGGGATCGGCATCGGCCTGCCGATCGCGCCGGCTTATCCGGTCGTCGCAGCGCCACCGGTCGTGTACTCGCCGCCGGTCGTTTATGCTCCGCCGCCGGTGGTGTACGCGCCTCCGCCGGCTGTCGTGGTCGGCGGTTATTACGGCCGTCCGTACTGGCATCACGGCTACTATCGCGGTTATCGCGGCTACTATCGTCGCTGAGCGGGCAGGCGGCCGTCGGCTACCTTCGAATGCGAGAACGGCGCAACGCCGGCTATCCGCCGGGTTGCGCCGTTTTGTTTTCCGGTGAAGTTCGTGTTGTGTGTTACAGCGCGCCGGCGGCGTTCGCGCCGTTCACGATCAGATCCCGGTAGCCGTGGACGATCACGCTGTACGAGAAATACGCAAACAGCAGCGCGGACAGCACATGGCAGCCGCGCAGCAGTCCTGCGCCAGCCCGCTTGCGTCCATGGCTTGCGAGGCCGCACAGGAAGATCGTCCATGCGAGCCCGCCGAGGAAGAATCCGCCGAGGAACAATAGGGCCGTGCCCGCCGTCGTCGCGCCCGACTTCGCAATCAGCGCGCCGCCGACCGCCGCGAACCACAGGATCGCCGTCGGCGACGACAGCGCGAGCAGCGCGCCGCGCAGGAAGCCGCGCGACGCATCGAGGTTCGGCGACGCCGCATCGGCTTCGCCCTCGACCGGCGGCGCGGCCGCCGGATTAAGCGCCTCGCGGGCCATCTTCCACGTGAGCATCAACAGGATTGCCGCGCCGCCGATCCACACGACCCAGCGGACCGGGCTGAATTGCAGTAGCGCGGCCATCCCGGCCAGCGCGAGCGCCGCATAGGTCAGGTCGCCGAAGCATGACCCGAGGCCGAGCCAGAAACCGGGCCGGAAACCGTGCGACAGCGTCAGCGAGATGATCGCGACATTGACGAGGCCGATATCGAGACACAACGACAGCGACAGGAAAAATCCATCGGACAGCAGCGACAAGTGAGACATGCGGACAGCTTTTTATTCGGATGAAGCGGCGGCGCGACCCGGTGCGCGCCGTATTAAAAAGATCGGTGAATCCCGCGGTCAACCCAGCCCAAGCTCACCGGCCAGACGATCGATACGCTGCTTCACCGCGTCGTCCATCTGGATCGCGCGTCCCCATTCGCGGGTCGTTTCGCCGGGCCATTTGTTGGTCGCGTCCAGACCCATTTTCGAGCCGAGCCCCGCGACCGGCGACGCGAAGTCCAGATAGTCGATCGGCGTGTTCTCGACCAGCACCGTGTCGCGGGCGGGGTCGATGCGCGTCGTGATCGCCCAGATCACTTCTTTCCAGTCGCGGATGTTCACGTCGTCGTCGACGACCACGATGAACTTCGTATACATGAACTGCCGCAGGAAGCTCCACACGCCGAACATCACGCGCTTCGCGTGGCCCGGATAACTCTTCTTCATCTGCACGATCGCCATCCGGTAGCTGCATCCTTCGGGCGGCAGATAGAAGTCGGTGATCTCCGGAAACTGCTTCTGCAGCAGCGGCACGAACACCTCGTTCAGCGCGACGCCGAGCACGGCGGGCTCGTCGGGCGGCTTGCCGGTATACGTCGAGTGATAGATCGCGTCGCGGCGCATCGTGATCCGCTCGACCGTGAACACCGGGAACCACTCCTGTTCGTTGTAGTAGCCGGTGTGATCGCCGTATGGTCCTTCGAGCGCGTGTTCGTACGCGGCGCTCGCGCCTTTCACAGGACGCGGCGGCGCGCCCGCGGGCGCGGGCTCCGGCGATCCCTGCTGCGGGTAGATGAAGCCTTCGAGCACGATTTCCGCGCGCGCCGGCACCTGCAGCGTATCGACGCCCGGCGTCAGGCATTGCGCGAGTTCCGTGCGCGCGCCGCGCAGCAGGCCGGCGAACTGGTACTCGGACAGCGTGTCCGGAACCGGCGTGACCGCGCCGAGGATCGTCGCCGGGTCCGCGCCGAGCACGACGGCGACCGGGTAAGGCTTGCCCGGATTCTTCAGCGCGAACTCGCGGAAATCGAGCGCGCCGCCGCGATGCGCGAGCCAGCGCATGATCAGCTTGTTGCGGCCGATCAGTTGCTGCCGGTAGATGCCGAGGTTCTGCCGCGTCTTGTTCGGGCCGCGCGTGACGGTGAGCCCCCACGTGATGAGCGGACCCGCGTCGCCGGGCCAGCAGGTCTGGATCGGCAGCTTCGCGAGGTCGACGTCATTGCCTTCCCAGACGATTTCCTGACACGGCGGCGAACCGACCGTCTTCGGCGCCATGTCCCAGACCGCCTTCACGAGCGACAGCAGCTTGCCGGCGTCCTTCAGCCCGCGCGGCGGCTCGGGTTCCTTCAACGCGGACAGCAGCCGGCCGACGTCGCGCAGCGATTCGAGCGCCGCGCCGTCGCCGGCGCTTTCCGGCGCATCGATGCCCATCCCGAGCGCGACGCGGCGCGGCGTGCCGAACAGATTGCCGAGCACCGGGAACGCATGGCGTTCGCGATTCTCGAACAGCAACGCGGGACCGCCGGCGCGCAGCACGCGGTCGCACAGCTCGGTCATTTCGAGCACCGGCGACACCGGCTGCGCGATGCGGCGCAGTTCGCCGAGCGTCTCCAGGCGACCGACGAAGTCGCGCAGATCTTTATATTTCATCAGGACCGGATTGAGGCCGCGCGAAGCGGCAAACGGGGGACGCCGCGGACCGCGGAATCGGCGGGCCGCATGCGCAAACGATTGTCGATTTTACCTGTGTTGGCTGGCACACGCTGGCGACCACTATGCACACCGGCTGGAAACGCGCATGGCGCGCGGGTTTGATCGGACTGAACACTGTTCATAATTACAATTAGTTATGACTTTGCTTTGTTATAGTGTTGACGATCTATAAAACCCTGATAGAATCCGTCCACACTGGTTGCAGGGCTTGAAATTTTTAACCATTGTCCCGGTCCTTCAGACGCAACGCGTCGCCGTTTTGCCGATTTCCTGCACGGCCTAGTACGGTCTAGTTTTGCTGTCCTCGCCAGCGCCCCTGCGCTGGTTTTTCCGCGCGAGAGTCTCGGCGCGTGCCCCTTGGCATGCTGACTTTCTGTCCCGAGAGACTCCGCGCACGGCGTATTTGCCGTATTCCCGACGTCGCTGCTGCTTAAGCCAGGGCGCGAGGCGTCGTGATCCCGCGAAAGGCTGCCGGCTTCATTGTCAGGCTGCCGCTCCACGGATCATGCAACATGGGAGATCTGTAGATGAACACCTGGTTATCGTGGTGGCGTGCTGACGAGCGTATCGCTCAGGTGCTGCGCGCGTTGCTGCGTCGCGGGACGCGACTGAGCCACCACCTGTTCAGCATCGTCGGCGGTTGCGCCGTCATGCTCGCACTCGCTGTCTGGTTGTTGCCTTCGTGGCGCGGCACGCTCGCCGCGCGCGTGATGCCGTTCGTGTCGGCCGCCGTGCAGGCCGGTCCCGCGCGGCTGCTGCAGGGTAATCCGTTGCCGTCGTTCGCGCCGTCTGGCGCGAAGCCGGACGACGACTCGCTCGCCGACAACGCCGGCGGCCCGACGCCGACCGCCACGCTCGCGGATGCGGGTACGGCCGCAGCCGGCGGCAACGTCGCGGGAGCGACGACGCTCGACGCGGTTACGCTGAACGGCCTCGACCCGCGCGCGCTGCCGAGCGTCGGCGCGCTCGCACGGATGATCCCGTCGCAACGGATCACGCCCGACGCGCGCGACGACCGCGTGCTCGTGTCGGAGCGCGAGCAAGGGCTTGTCTCGACCTACCTGTCGCGCCGCTATCGCGTCGCGCAGGAGCCGGTCGGCGAACTGGTGAAGGCCGCGTTCGACACCGGCCGCGAAGTCGGCCTCGATCCGCTGCTGCTGCTCGCCGTGATGGCGATCGAATCGGGCTTCAACCCGTACGCGGAAAGCGGCGTCGGCGCGCAGGGGCTGATGCAGGTGATGTCCAAGGTCCACTCGGACAAGTTCCAGTATTTCGGCGGCCAGAGCGCGGCGCTCGATCCGCTCGCGAACATCAAGGTCGGCGCGCTGGTGCTGAAGGACTGCATCGCGCGCGGCGGTTCGGTGCCGGGCGGGCTGCGGCTGTACGTCGGCTCGACGTCGCAGGACGATGGCGGCTACGGCGCGAAGGTAATGGCCGAGCGCGGCCGTCTGCGCGACGTCGCGCGCGGCCGTCGCGTGTCGATCACCGCGCCGCAGGCGCCGACGCCGACGCCGGCCCCGGCTGCGACCACCGTCAGCACGCCGGTGCCACAGCACGATGGGCGTCGTGTGCAGGTGACGCTCGACGGCGCGCATCCGCTGACCGAAAAGACCGCGTCGTCGCCGGCGAAGGCCGCATCGGAGCAGGACGACGCGAGCACGGCTGCGCAGAAGCACGCGCAAGCGTCGGAGATGGGCGTCTGACGACGGACAGTGGCGGGCAGCCGCCGCGCCGCTATCGGCGCAAAACGAAAAAGGCACCGCGAGGTGCCTTTTTTCATTGGGCCGGTTGAGCAACCTGCCCGAAACGAAACAGTGTCTGGCCGCGTCAGCGGCCAAACAGCCCGCGCAGCCGCTCGACTGCTTCTTCGAGCCGCTCATACGCGGTCGCGTAGGACAACCGCACGTACTGCCGGGGCGCGGCGACGCCGAAGTCCATCCCCGGCACCAGCACCGTGCCGGCCTCGTGCAGCATCGCGCGCGTGAGCGCGTCGCTGTCGCCGGCGGCCGGGTGCGCGACGCCGGTGCAGTCCGCGTACACGTAGAACGCGCCGTCCGGCATCACCGGCACCGAGAAGCCCAGCGATTCGAGCGCCGGCGCGATGAAGTCGCGCCGGCGGCGGAATTCGAGCCGGCGCGCCTCGTAGATCGCGAGGGTGTCCGGCTCGAAACACGCGAGCGCCGCATGCTGCGCGAGCGCCGACGCGCAGATGAACAGGTTCTGCGCGAGTTTTTCGAATGCGCCGGTGAGCGCCGGCGGCACCACGAGCCAGCCGAGCCGCCAGCCGGTCATGTTGAAGTACTTCGAGAAGCTGTTGACGGTCACGACGTCGTCGCCGAACGACAGCGCGGACACCGGCGGCGCGTCGTAGCTGAGCCCCTGGTAGATCTCGTCGACGATCGTGAAGCCGCCGCGCGCGCGGACGGCCTCGACGATCCGCTTTAGCTCGTCGGCCTCGATCGACGTGCCGGTCGGGTTCGACGGCGACGCGAGCAGCACGCCGCGCGTGCGCGGCGTCCACAGCCGCTCGACGTCGGCCGCGCTCAACTGGAAGCGCACGTCCGGGCCGCTCGGCACGAGCACCGGCTTGCCTTCGGCCGCCGCGACGAAGTGGCGGTTGCACGGGTAGCTCGGGTCCGGCATCAGCACTTCGTCGTCGCGATCGACGAGCGCGGTGCACGCGAGCAGCAGCGCCGCCGACGCGCCCGCGGTGACGACGATCCGCGCCGGATCGATCGTCAGGCCGTACGCGTGCGCGTAGTGCGCGGCGATCGCTTCGCGCAGCGCCGGGATGCCGAGCGCGCTCGTGTACTGCGTGACGCCGCGGCGCAGCGCGGCTGCGGCGGCCTCGACGACGGGTTCCGGCGCGGTGAAGTCGGGCTCGCCGATGCCCATGTGGATGATGTCGCGTCCCGCGCGTTCGAGTTTCGCGGCTTCCTTCGCCAGTTCCATCACGTAGAACGGCTGGATCGCGTCGACGCGGGCGGCAAGCCGCAGCAGCGGCTCGGCAACGGTGTTCATGCGGTGCTTCCGGTGGTAGCGGGGAGGGTGGCCGGCCGGCGCGGGCAAACCGCGCCGCCGGACGACGCACGCCGTGGCGCGCGTCGGAAAAGCGGGGGCGCGGACGGGTGAAGCGGCCCGCGCCCGGCTGTCACGACCGGCGGGCCGCCTGCGTTTCGGCGGCGCGCAACTGCACGGACAGCTTGTCGAGCACGCCGTTCACGTACTTGTAGCCGTCCGAGCCGCCGAACGTCTTCGCGAGTTCGACTGCCTCGTTGATTACGACGCGGTACGGAATGTCGACGTGATGCTTCAACTCGTACGTCGCGACGAGCAGCACCGCGCGTTCGACCGGCGACAACTGGTCGATCGGCCGGTCGAGGCTCGGCGCGATCGCGGCGGACAGCGTGTCCGACTCGCGGATCACGCCGTGCAGGATCGCGTCGAGATGCTCGTGGTCAGCCTTGTCGTAACCCTGGGCGCCGCGCAGTTGCGCGTCGATTTCGCCGGCGGGCACGCCCGACAGCAGCCACTGATACAACCCCTGCGTGGCCAGTTCGCGGGAGCGGCGGCGCGCGCTCTTCATTGGCGTTCCTCTTCCTCGTCTTCTTCTTCGTCGTCGTCGCCGTCGAGCTGTTCGAGCGCGACCGTCAGGTTCGCCATCTCGACCGCGACGCGGGCCGCGTCACGACCCTTCTCGGTCATCCGGGCGACGGCCTGTTCGTCGTTCTCGGTCGTCAGCACCGCGTTCGCGACCGGCACGCCGAAGTCGAGCGCGACGCGCGAGATGCCCGCGCCGCTTTCGTTCGACACGAGTTCGAAGTGGTAGGTCTCGCCGCGCACGACCGCGCCGAGCGCGATCAGCGCGTCGAACTGGCCGCTTTCGGCGAGCTTCTGCAGCGCGAGCGGGATTTCGAGCGCGCCCGGCACGGTGACGAGCAGCACGTCCTCGCCGGTGACGCCGAGGCGTTCGAGTTCTTCGATGCACGCGTCAGCAAGGCCGTTGCAGACGGGTTCGTTGAAGCGGGACTGGACGATGCCGATGCGCAGTCCGTCGCCGTCGAGGTTCGGTTGGTATTGTCCGATTTCCATGGTGGATCCGTAGTGTCGGTTGAGCGGGTGGCGCGGAGGGTGGGCCGCGCGCGGATTACGCGTGCAGATTACGCGTGCGACTCGGTGCTGGTGCTGCCTGCCGTCTCGGCCGGGCACGGCGCTTCGGTCTGGCCGCCCGGCATCGGCACGAAGCCGGTGACTTCGAGGCCATAGCCGGACATGCTGCCGAGCCGACGCGGGTTCGACAGCACCTGCATGCGGCCTACGCCGAGTTCGCGCAGGATCTGCGCGCCGATGCCGTAGGTCTTGAAATCCACCGGGCGGCGGGAGAGCGCCTCCGCGCGCTCCTTCTGATTGAACGCGCGGAACACGTCGACCAGATGTTCCTTGGTGTCGCCGCAGTTCAGCATCACGATCACGCCGTGATCGCGCGCGGCGATTTCCTTCATCGCGGCGTCGAGCGTCCACGAGTGCGTGGACGCGCCGACTTCGAGCAGATCGAGCACCGACAGCGGCTCGTGCACGCGCACGGCGGTGTCGCGCTCCGGCGACGGCGTGCCGCGCACCAGCGCGATGTGCGGCGAGCCGGTCGGCTGGTCGATGTACATCACCGCGCGGAATATGCCGTGCGCCGTGTGCATCGTGCGTTCGGCGACGCGCTCGACGATCGATTCGGTGCGGCTGCGATAGTGGATCAGGTCGGCGATCGTGCCGATCTTCAGCCCGTGTTCCTTCGCGAACTCGATCAGGTCCGGCAGGCGCGCCATCGTGCCGTCGTCCTTGATGACCTCGCAGATCACCGCGGCCGGCGTGAGGCCCGCGAGCGCGGTGAAGTCGCAGCCGGCCTCGGTGTGGCCGGCGCGCACCAGCACGCCGCCCGGCTGCGCCATGATCGGAAACACGTGGCCCGGCTGCACGATGTGCTCGGCCCGTGCGTCGCGCGCGACCGCGGCGGCGATCGTGCGCGCGCGGTCGGCGGCCGAGATGCCGGTGGTCACGCCTTCGGCCGCCTCGATGCTGACCGTGAACGCGGTGCCGTACTGCGTGCCGTTGCGGTAGGTCATCAGCGGCAGGTTCAACTGCTTGCAGCGTTCCTGGGTGAGCGTGAGGCAGATCAGGCCGCGGCCGTAGCGGGCCATGAAGTTGATCGCTTCCGGCGTGACGAATTCGGCGGCGATCACCAGGTCGCCTTCGTTTTCACGGTCTTCTTCGTCAACGAGGATCACCATCCGGCCGGCTTTGAGTTCGGCGATGATCTCTGGGGTGGAGGCGAGCGTCATGTCGGGTTTCTGTCGGGAAAGCGCACATTTTACGCCACGCGGGCGGGCGCGTCGCCGTCGCGACCGTGCGCGGCGCGGCGGCGGCCGGTTGCCCGGGGCGCACGGGATGCCCGGGATGCTGCACGGTCCGCCGCGCACCGCACGCCGGGTCGGCCGAACGGCCAACTGTGCGGCGCGCGATACAACAGGCACCATAGTAACGGTTGACGTTATTAACGTGAGGCGTTACTATCACCATGATTTCTTCGTTCGCATGCCGCGATACCGCGGCGCTCTTCGCGGGGCGCCGCATCGCCCGGTTCGTCCAGATCGAAACAGCCGCGATCCGCAAGCTGCAGCAGCTCAATGCCGCCGCCACGCTGTCGTTCCTCGCGGTGCCGCCCGGCAACCGGCTGGAACGGCTCGACGGCGACCGCGCCGGGCGCTATAGCCTTCGCATCAACGCGCGATGGCGCATCTGCTTTCGCTTCGACGACGGCGACGTGACGGAGGTCGAAATCGTCGACTACCACTGAGGAGCACTCACATGGCACGGGAAGTACCGCTCGCCACGCCCGGCGAGATCCTGTCGGAAGAGTGGCTGACGCCGATGGGCATCAGCCAGTACGCGCTTGCGAAGGCGATCGGCGTGCCGCCGCGCCGCATCAACGAGATCGTGCTCGGCAAGCGCGCGATCACCGCGGACACCGCCGTGCGGCTCGCCGTTTTCTTCGGCACCGACGCGCGCAGCTGGATGGACTTGCAGGCTCACTACGACACGGAGCTTGCCAGCGAGCAGTTGCGCGACGTGCTCGCGCGGATCAAGCCGCACGTGGCGCATGCGTGAGCGGCGGCGCGGCGTGTTTCGTTTGACCGGGCGTGGCGGCGGGCAGCGGGTTAGCTGCGCGGGTTAGCTGCTCCGGCCATTCCCCATCAGGTCGAACGCGGCTTCGATCTGCCGCGCGAACCGTGCGCCGTCCATCAGCGGCGAACGTTCGAGACGCGCGCGCAGGCTCTCGCGCAACGCCGCGAGCCGGTCCACGTCGCGCGCGAGCGCAACGGCGGTTTCGACGAACGCGGCGTCGTCGTGCGCGGCCAGTTCCAGCAGATCGAGATTCGCCAACTGGCTCAAGCCTGCGCGGCCGGCCGCGGTCCCGCCGACGCGCGTCACCACCGGCACGCCCATCCACAACGCGTCGAGGCTCGTCGTGTGGCCGTTATATGGAAACGTGTCGAGGCCGACGTCGATCGTGTGATAGGTCGCGAGGTAGGCCGCACGCGGGCGGAACGACACGAAGTCCACCCGCGCCGCGTCCAGCCCCTGTGCGTGCATGCGCTGCGCGATGCGCGCGCGGCTCGCGCCGGGCGGCACCATCAGCACCATCCGCGCGGCGGGGAGCGCATCGAACACGCCGGCCCACAATCGCAACGTGCGATCGGTCAGCTTGCAGGGGTTGTTCAGGCAGCCGAACGTGATCCGGCCCGTCGCCAGCGCGGGCAGCGCGTTCACCGCGGGGCCATCGGCCAGCGGCGCGTAGCACCAGAACGAATCGGCAAGGCGGAGCGAGCGTTCGCGGTAATGGCGGTCGCTTCCGGCCGGGTCGAGATGCGGGTCGGTCAGCCGGTAGTCGATCGACGCGAGCCCCGACGTGCCCGGATACGCAAGCCAACTCGCCTGCACCGGCGCGGGCCGGCGCGCGAACACGCCGAGGCGTCCGTCGGCCATGTGCATCGTCAGATCGACGAGGATGTCGATTCCATCGTCGCGGATCAGTTGCGCGACGCTCGCGTCGTCGAGGTCGCGCACGTCGCGCCACCGGTCGACATAACCGGCGAGCCGTCGCGTCATCGCGTCGGGGCGCGCGACGTTCGCATAACAGACGATCTCGAATCGCTCGCGGTCGTGATGCGCGAGCAGCGGCACGAGGAACAGCGCCTGGCAATGGTCGCGGAAGTCCGCGCCGACGTAGCCTACCCTCAGCCGCCGGCCGGATACGGACATCGGTCTTGCGGCAACGCGCGCATGAGCGTCGGGCTGCGACGCCAGCAGCGGCGCCTCGTGCTGCACCGACCAGTTCAGCGCCTCCGCGAGCACCGGGCCGGCCGTCTCCGACTGGAACCCGAGCGCATAAACGAGGTTGCTGTGCGCGACCACGTTCCGCGGATCGCTGGCGACGGCGCGACGGTAGCAGTCGATCGCGTCGTCGAGCGCGCCGCCGTCCTTCAGCACGTTGCCGAGATTGTTCAGCGTCGCCGAATGTCGCGGATCGTACGTGAGCGCGATCCGCAAATGCGCTTCCGCGTCGTCGTGCCGGCCGAGCACTCGCAGCAGGTTCGCCGCGTTGTTGCGCGCGGCGATGAAGTCCGGGCGCAGGCGCAATGCCGCGTCGAACGCATCGGCGGCCGCGCCGAATTCGCCAAGCCGCTTGCACACGCTGCCGAGGTTGTTGAACGCGTCCGCGTGCGCCGGATCGAGCGCGACCGCGCGCCGGAACTGTGCGGCCGATTCCGCATGGCGACCCGCGCCGTGCAGCGCGTTGCCGAGGTTGTACGCGGCTTGCGCGTCGTGCGGATCGAGTTCCGCCGCGCGCGCCAGCCATTGCGTGGCTTCGGCGAACGCCTGTCCGTCGCAGAGCGCGACGCCGAGATTGATCAGATTCGCGGTCGCTCGCGGATCGACGCGCACCGCGTCGCGCAGCAGCACAATCGCTTCATCGAGCCGGTCCTGTTCGCGCAGCAGCGTGCCGAGATTGGTGAGCGCGCTCGCGTGAGCAGGCTGCGCCGCGAGCGCGGCGCGATACGCGCGTTCGGCCGCGTCGGCCGCGCCGCTTTGCCGATGGCTGATGCCGAGGTTGTTCGCGGCGTCCGCGTGGGCCGGGTCGAGCGCAAGCGTCTGCGTATAGGCGTCGATCGCATTGGCGTGATCGCCGAGCGCCTGCAACGCGTTGCCGAGCGAGCAGTGCAGATCCGCCGACGCGGGATCGAGCGCGAGCGCCGCGCGGCATGCCGAGGCCGCGTCCGCGAAACGGTTCAGGCCGTGCAGCACCTGCGCGCGCACGAAGTGGCAGCGAAGGTCATCCGGCGCGGTCGCGAGCGCGTCGTCCAGTTGCGCCAACGCGCCGACGCCATTGCCGCATTGCCATTCGAGGATGCCAAGCCGGAAGCGGATCTCCGCGACGTCGAGGCCGTTGGCGAGCGCGGCTTCGTAAAGCGTTCGCGCGGTGTGCAGATCGCCGGCGAGATGGCGCGCGCGGGCTTCGGCGACGAGCGGGTTCGCCGTCACGCCGGCGCAACCGGTGACGAAAGCGGCGAAGCGAGCGGTGAATCCATGCGGCCGCCTCGTGCATCCAGCATCCGTTCGAACGCGGCGGCGATGCGCTCGATGAACGGGTTCTTGTGCGCAAGCGGCCCGTTGCGCGCTTCGCGGTGCGCGAGCATCGTCGCATTGGCCTCGAACACGAGCACCTGTTGCGCGGACGTGAGCGCGAAATCGAGTCCGCCGTAATCGAGGTCGAGCCCCCGGCCGATCTCGACGATCGCGTCCATCGCGCGTGCGCCGAGCGCCGCGCGCGGGTCGGCGAGAAAGCGCGTTTCTTCTTCGAGCTTCCAGCGGGTGTCGGTCATCTCCGCCGAGAAGTAGTGGACCATCCACTGCGGCGAGATCGCGAGGTGATACGCATACGGCTCGCGATCGACATAGATCACGCGGTACTTGCGGAAGTAGCCGTCGGCGCTGCGAAAGTCGTGATACGCGGTCAGGTAACACGGCGCATCGAGTGCGACGAGCGCGGGCCATAGCGTGTCGATCGACGCGTGCCGCGCAAGCTGCTCGCCGCCATGCACCGCGAGCGGCCGCATCAGCAGCGGGAACGTCACGTCATGCTGCGCGAGTTGCCGGGCGAGCGCGTCCGCGCTTGCGGGCTTCGCGTCGAGCCGGATGCAGCGCGGCACGATCGCGTCGCGCACCGGCGCGAGTTGCGTGGCGGTGCGATGACGAAACGTGCGCTCGATCGCATCGGGCGGATTGAGCACCGGACGTCCGCACCGGCGCGCGAAACGCGCGATGCGCGGCGACAACGGCTGCGCGATGTCCGGATCGCCGATCGCGTTGAACACCACGTCGTACGGCGGCAACCGCGCATCTTCCGCATCGTCCGCGTAGTCGATCGCATAACGGATGCGCGAGGTCGTCTCGAACGACAGCATCGCGTCGATCGGCACGTTGCCGGTCCCTTTGCCGACGCCGAGGATCAGCACGCGCCGCCGCTCGTCACGGACCGCCGGCTCGACGAACGCGCGCTGAAGCCGGTATGCGCGGTCGCGATGCGATAGCGCGCCGCGTTTGTCGCCTGCCGCTTCGAGCACGGCCGCGAGGTTCTGATGCGCGATCGCGAGATCGGGATGCACGCCGAGCGCGTGGAGATACCAGCGGATCGCGTCGTCGCGCCGGCCCTTGATCGCATAGACGGTCGCGACGTTGTACAGCACCAGTGCCATCTGTTCGGGCGGCGCATTGCCGAGCGCGGCGAGCGCCGCGAGCGCGAGCCGATGCGCGGTAAAACCCGCTTCGTCGCGCGCCGCGTGCGTCGCCTCGATCATCCGCGCATGCAGCGTCGCGTCGAGCGGCGCGGCGTCGAGTGCGCGCGACAGCCGTTCGATCGCATCGCTTTGCTGCTGCGTTTCCTGTTGAGGCGATCCATCGGACCTCGCGGACGCGTCGGGCGCGGGAGATTCGTCGGTGGGCGTCATCTGATGTCCTGGGCGGGTCGGATTCGGCGTCAAACCCGCTGCACGCTGAATTCGGTCAGCGTTTCGCACAGCGTTTCGACGGCTTCCGGCGTGACCGCGTTGTACAGCGACGCGCGCAATCCGCCGAGCGAGCGGTGGCCTTCGAGGCCGACGATCCCGCGTTCGCCGGCCGCGTCGACGAACGCGCGGTCGAGCCGTTCGTCGCCGAACGTGAATGCCGCGTTCATCCGCGAGCGCCACGGCAGCGCGGCATGCACGGCGACGGCGTCCCGCAGCGCGTCGAGCGTGCCGTACAGACGCTGCGCCTTCGTTTCGTTGATGCGCTGCATCGCCGCGAGTCCGCCAATGTCGTCGCGCAGCCAGCGCGTGACCAGCGTGAGCACGTAGATCGCGAACACCGGCGGCGTGTTGTAGTTCGAGCGATGGGCGATCTGCGTGCGCAGGTCGAGAATGTGCGGCAGGTCGCCGGGAATCCGCGCGAGCATCTCGCGGTCGATCAGCGCGACGGTGACGCCGGCCGGGCCGAGGTTCTTCTGCGCGTGCGCGTAGATCATCGCGAAGCGGTCGGCGGCGAGCGGCTTCGACAGGAAGTCCGACGACATGTCCGCGATGAGCGGCACCGACGGCGCGCGCGACGGCTCCGCGAACTGCAACCCTTCGACGGTCTCGTTCGTCACGTAATGCAGATACGCGGCATCGGCCGCGACGTCCAGCCGATCCAGCGCGGGCAGCTCGCGATAACCGCCGCGCTGTCCATCCCATGCGATCCGGCACGCGCGGACGCGGCCCGCTTCGGCCGTCGCGCGGCTGCTCCAGTAGCCCGAGTTCACGTATTCGGGCGGCGCATACGCATCCGTTGCGAAGTTCATCGGGATCGTCGCGAACAGCAGGCTGCTGCCGCCCTGCACGAACGTCACCGCGTAGCGGTCGGACAGGCCGAGCAGTTGCCGGATGTTGCGCTCGGCTTCGTCGAGGATCGCGCGGAACCAGTCCGACCGGTGGCTCATGCCGAGCACCGACAGCCCCGTTTCGGGCAGCGCGGCGATCGCGTCGCGCGTCTGGTTCAGCACGATGGGCGGCAGGGCTCCGGGGCCGCCGGAGAAGTTCAGGGCGTTGGGGGTCATCATCCGTGGGTCGAAAGCCGTCGGTCGGCCGCCGGACGTTCCGCGGACGAGGGAGAGGCGATCACGACAGGCTATCAACGGACGGCGCCGCGCAACGCGTGAAGCAAAGGGGTGAACCCATGCCTATTCCGGAACAAATGCCGGATGCGATGTATTTGGGACCCCGATATACGTCGTTTTCGTATAAAGCCGAAATAACGCGTAACTTTGGTAAGGACTTCGTTTGCGCGACAAGCCGTGCGTAAAGCCGGGCGGCGGGGTGTTTTCCCGTGCGCGGGCTTCTCACGGCAAGCGCGTCATTCGGCGGCGGACTGCGGCGCGCGTCCGTCCAGCCAGTTGCCGATGCCGTCGAGCACCTCCCGCTCGATGCCGAGGAAACCGTGCGGCGAGTGTCCGCCGCACTCGGCCTTCGCGTCGCCGCCGCCTTCGGTCGAATCGACCGCGACGAACGCGAAGTGATTGCGTTCGGCCAGCGCGCTGCCGCTCGCGAACGCGGACGCCGCGCAGCCGTCGTGCCGGTTCGCGACGACGAGCACGCGGGCCTTTGTGCCGTCCGCGTCGAGGCCCGACACGCCGGGCCTGCCGCGCTGCGAGACCGACACCGGCGAGGTCAGCACGTACGCGTCCGCGAGCGCCGGATCGCGTTGCAGCGCATTGCCGACCGACACGGTGCCGCGGCTCGTGCCGACGAGCGCGATCTTCGACGACGGGAAACGCTGCCGCAGCGCAGTGACGATCGCCTGGGTGTCCGCGAGCGATTCCTTGCCGAGCCGGAACAGGTCTTCGGAGCCGCTGGCGTGATCGGACGGCGTATCGACGAGCACCGCGGCGTTGCCGTGCCGGACCCAGTAGCCGGCGGAGCGGATCAGGAAGTTGCCCTTCAGCGAGGTTGGGCCGTCCGCGTTCAGATGCAGGTCGCCGTCGTTGCCGGCGAACAGCACGACGACCCATGGCGGGTTCGGCGTGGATGTTTCGACGTAGATCGGCTGCGTGACGCCGTCGCGGCTCGGCAGCGCGATCAGTTCGCCGGTCTGCGCGGCCGCGCCGTCGGCCAGGAGGAATCCCGTTGCGGACAACAGAATCGCGAGTGCGACCGTCGTGCGTTTCATTGTGATTGTCCTGTATCGGTCAGACGGCGATGGACGAAAAAAAGCACCTGCATCGCGGCAGGCGCCAGCATATAGCGTTTGTCGTCGCAGCGGCGGGTGAGCGCCGCTGAAGCGCCGGGCGCGGCGCTCGTCAGCGCGGCGTGCCCGGCGTGTCGCCGGAGGTCGAGAGCATCCGCTCCACGTAGCGCGCGATCAGATCGATCTCCAGATTGACTTGCTTGCCCGCCGCGAGATGCTTGAGCGTCGTGACCTCGACCGTATGCGGGATCAGGTTGATCGAAAACTCGCAGCCGTCCGCGCGGTCGTCCACCGAATTCACGGTGAGGCTCACGCCGTTCACCGTCACCGAACCCTTGTATGCGAGGTAACGGCCGA
The DNA here is from genome assembly GCF_900104845.1 of Paraburkholderia caballeronis. Taxonomy (NCBI): domain Bacteria; kingdom Pseudomonadati; phylum Pseudomonadota; class Betaproteobacteria; order Burkholderiales; family Burkholderiaceae; genus Paraburkholderia; species Paraburkholderia caballeronis. The sequence continues at coordinate 1,161,295 of NZ_FNSR01000001.1, forward strand.
TGTCGCGCGACGCGAGAATCCGCAGTTCGTGCGACTCGCCGACCGGCGCAAAACGCGTGACCGTGCCGAGCCCATCGACATGGCCCGACACGATATGGCCGCCGAGCCGGTCGTGCGCGCGCAGCGCCTTCTCCAGATTCACGTCGCCCAGCTCGCCGAGACCGACCGTGCGGTTCAGGCTCTCGCGCGACACGTCGACGTCGAACGTCGTCGCGGTCTTTTCGATCACGGTCATGCACGCGCCCTGGATCGCGATGCTGTCGCCCAGTTGCACGTCGTCGAGCCCGAGCGCGCCGGCCCCGACCGTCAGGCGGACGCCCGCGTCCGCATCGCCGCCGAGCGGGCGGACCGATTCGATGCGGCCCACGGCCGCGACGATTCCTGTAAACATCGTGCTGTCCCTTCAGTTCAGTGCGTTCGAAAAAGAGTCATCGCGCGGCGTTCGCCGCGGCGAAGCGGGCGAGGATGCGCAGATCGTCGCCGACGCGATCCACGCTATGGAACGTGAGCCGCGTGCGCGCGTCGAGCGACGCGGGCGCGGCGAGGTCGATCATCCCGAGCGCGTCGGTGCCGAGCAGCGACGGCGCAACGTAGATCAGCAGTTCGTCCACGCAGCCTTCGCGCAGCAGCGATCCGTTCAGCTTGTACCCGGCCTCGACGTGCAGTTCGTTTACGCCGCGCCGCGCGAGTTCGGCGAGCATCGCGGGCAGATCGACCTTGCCATGCTCGTTGCCGAGCGCGACCAGCTCCGCGCCGCGCGCGCGCAGCGCGTCGGCGCGCTCCGCCGCGCGTTCGTCGAGCGACGAGCAGAACACGAGCGTCGGCGCGCCCACGAGAATCTGCGCGTCCGGCGACACGTCGAGCCGGCTGTCGATCAGCACGCGCTTCGGCTGGCGCGGCGTATCGACCGCGCGCACGGTCATCCGCGGGTTGTCTTCCTTCACGGTGCCGATGCCGGTCAGGATCGCCGACGCGCGCGCGCGCCACGCATGGCCGTCCGCGCGCGCCGCGTCGCCGGTGATCCACTGGCTTTCGCCGGACGGCAGGCCGGTGCGTCCGTCGAGCGACGCGGCGATCTTCATCCGCACCCACGGCCGGTTGCGCGTCATCCGCGACACGAAGCCGATGTTCAGTTCGCGCGCCTCGTTCGCGAGCAGCCCGCAGCGCACCTCGATGCCCGCGTCGCGCAGCATCGCGAGCCCGCGTCCGGACACCTGCGGATTCGGGTCTTCCATCGCGGCGATCACGCGCGCGACCTTCGCTTCGATCAGCGCGTTCGCGCACGGCGGCGTGCGGCCGAAGTGGCTGCACGGTTCGAGCGTCACGTACGCGGTCGCGCCGCGCACGTCGTGGCCGCGCGAGCGCGCGTGCTTGAGCGCCTGGATTTCCGCATGGTCCTGGCCGGCCGGCTGCGTGAAGCCTTCGCCGATCACGGCGCCGTCCTTCACCAGCACGCAGCCGACGCGCGGATTCGGATCGGTCGTGTAAAGGCCGCGCACCGCGAGGGCGAGCGCACGTTCCATATGGACGAAATCGGTCTGCGAAAACATCGGGCTCTTCTGCTGATGACGGATTCGGAATGGGCCGCAATCGCGCGGCGAATGCCGCGCGACGCGGTGCGGCTTATTCGGCCTGCGCGGCGAACGCGCGACGGGCGGCCGCGATCGTTTCGTCGATCACCGCGTCGTCGTGCGCGCTCGACACGAAACCCGCTTCGTACGCGGACGGCGCGAAATAGACGCCCGCGTCGAGCATCCGGTGGAAGAACTGATTGAAGCCCGCGATGTCGCTTTTCGTCACGTCGGAGAAGCGCGCTGGCACGTTGTCCGCGAAATACAGGCCGAACATGCCGCCGACCGAATCGGCGACGAACGGCGCGTTCGCTTCGCGCGCCGCTTCGGTCAGGCCTTGCGCGAGGCGCGCGGTCTGCGCGCCGAGGCGCTCGTAGAAGCCGGGCGCCTGGATCAGTTGCAGCGTCTTGAGGCCGGCGGCGACGGCGATCGGGTTGCCCGACAACGTGCCGGCCTGATAGACCGCGCCGTTCGGCGCGAGATGATCCATGATGTCGCGGCGGCCGCCGAACGCCGCCGCCGGCATCCCGCCGCCGATCACCTTGCCGAGGCAGGTCAGGTCCGCCTCGATGCCGTACAGCTGCTGCGCGCCGCCGACCGCGACGCGGAACCCGCACATCACCTCGTCGAAAATCAGCACGCTGCCGTGCTTCGTGCACAGCCGGCGCAGCGCGCCGAGGAAGTCGGGCGAGCCCTTCACGAGATTCATGTTGCCGGCGACCGGCTCGACGATCACCGCGGCGATCTCGTCGCCGAACGCGTTGAACGCTTCCTCGATCGCTTCGACGTTGTTGTATTCGAGCACGGTCGTGTGTTTCGCGATGTCGACCGGCACGCCGGCGGACGTCGGGTTGCCGAACGTCAGCAGGCCGGAACCGGCCTTCACGAGCAGGCTGTCCGCGTGACCGTGATAGCAGCCTTCGAACTTGACGATCCGGTCGCGTTTCGTGAAGCCGCGCGCGAGGCGCAGCGCGCTCATCGTCGCCTCGGTGCCGCTCGACACCATCCGCACCTGCTCCATCGACGGCACGAGCTTGCAGATTTCCTCGGCGATCTCGATCTCGGCCTCGGTCGGCGCGCCGAACGAGAAGCCCTGCGACAGCACGCGCTCGACGGCCGCGAGCACGTCCGGATGCACGTGGCCGACGATCATCGGCCCCCACGAGCCGATGTAGTCGATATAACGCTTGCCGTCGGCGTCCCAGAAGTACGGGCCTTGCGCGCGCTCGATGAAGCGCGGCGTGCCGCCGACCGAACGGAACGCGCGGACCGGCGAGTTGACGCCGCCGGGGATGGTGCGCTGCGCGCGCTCGAAAAGAAGCTGGTTCCGGGACTGGGTGTTCGACATGAGGGACATGAGAGCAGGACCGTGAGTGATGACGCGCGGCGGGCGCTGCGGGCGCGGATGGACGGGCCAAACGGCGGGCGCGGGGCGCGGCGACGGGAGGTTTCGGCTGAAATTGTACCGGACTGGCGGGAATCGGGCCGGGGCGGCCGGAGCGGCGCGGGGGCGGGCGATGGGACGGTTCCGGGGCGTGCGTCGGGTGGGTTTGCCGCCAGAACGCCCTGGAAAAAGAACGCTCCGAACGCCGGGTTCCTCCAGCGGGGCGGCGTTTCGAACGTCAAGGCGTTCGGATGCGGCGCGCATCGAAGGGGACGCGTGCCGGAAACCCGAATCGTTGACGCGGGCAGGGCGGCCGCAGGCGCGACCCGACCGGCGGCCGGATCGACAACGGCCGGACCTGCCGGCGACGTCCACGCGGCCGTGCAGCCGTTCGCTACGCGCTGCGCGGCGCGCGTCTGTGTCGCGCTGGCGTTGGTGCAGATGCAGGTGCAGGTGCAGATGCCGGCGCGGGCGACTCCATCGCGGTTTGCTGCGTCAAGCCGCCGCCCGCGACCGGCAGCGCCGGCATCGGCCGTTTTCCGACCAGTTGCATCCAGCGTTTTTCCAGCGCGCCTTCGGCGATCGGCTTGATCGTCGTCCCCGAGCTTTGCGCGTCCCACGTCTGCACCGAGAACGGATGCACGCGCAGGTCGTCGCGCGCGATCACCACTTCGCGGTTCGCATCGACGAGCCAGTCGTACACGAAGTCGATGCACAGCCGGTAGCCGCGCTTGTACGTGGGGTCCGGCACCTCGTAGGGCGCGCGCGTCACGTAGCCGGAGCCGAACAGTCCGCGCGGCGCCGACGACACGCGATGCAGGAACACGCGGTCGCCGGGCAGGATGCCGCGCGCGAAGCCGCAGCCCCACGTGTCCGCGACCGCGTCGCCCGCGCTCACGCGCCGCGCGAAGTCGGGCAGTTCGGGCCACGGCCACTTCTTCGGGCTCCAGATCAGCAGAAAGGCGGTCATCGAGGTCGGCGGCGCGGGGCGTCGAAAGGGCAAAGCCCGCAGCTTACCCTGGCTGCGGCGGGCCGCGCGGCGTCCCGGCGCGTGCCGCGACGGGGAGGCGCGAGGCGCAGTCGGGCCGCCGGGCGTCGGGTACAATGCGACCCACTCATGGCCGCTTCGCGAGCGCCTCGCGAAGCGGCCGATAAACCGATTCAGATTCGGTTGCGCGAACATCGACCGCGCGGCCGGACGGCTTCCGCGGATTCCCGATGCCTCACTCGACCCGACGCCGGCCCGATGGCCGGCTGATCCTGTTGCTCGGCGCGCTCGCCGCCTGCGGCCCGCTCGCGACCGACATGTATCTGCCGAGCCTGCCGTCGATCGCGCAGTCGTTCGGCGTATCCGCTGCGGCCGCCGCCGCGACGCTGACGAGCTTCATGGCGGGTTTCTCGATCGGGATGCTGCTGTACGGCCCGGTGTCCGACGCCTACGGCCGCCGTCCGGTGCTGCTCGCGGGCGTCGCGCTCTTCATCGTCGCGAGCATCGCGTGCTGGCTGTCGTTCTCGATCGGCAACCTGATCGTGATGCGCTTCCTGCAGGCGCTCGGCGCGGGCGCGGCGTCGGTGCTCGCGCGTGCGATCGCGCGCGACGCGCACGAGCCGTCCGACGCCGCGAAGGTGCTGTCGATGGTCGCGCTCGTCACCTCGGTCGGCCCGCTGCTCGCGCCGCTGATCGGCGGGCAGTTGCTGCTGATCGGCGGCTGGCGCACGGTGTTCGTCGTGCTGACGCTGTTCGGCGTCGCGTGCGTGGTCGCCGCGTGGCTGCGCGTGCCGGAGACGTGGCCGCCCGAGAAGCGCGCGAGTTCGGCCGTGCTCAAGTCGTTCGCCGCGTATGGCCGGCTGCTGCGCGACCCGATCGTCTGGGGGCACATGCTGTGCGGCGGGATGGCGTTCGCGTCGATGTTCACGTATATCTCCGCGACGCCGTTCGTGTACATCCAGTATTTCCACGTGTCGCCGCAGCACTACGGGCTGTTCTTCGGGCTGAACGTGTTCGGCATCATGACCGGCAACTTCCTGAACACGCGTTTCGTCGGCCGGCTCGGCGCGCTGCGGCTCGTGTCGATTGCATCGACGATCAGCTGCGTCGCGTCGCTGTTCGTCGCGCTGATGTGCGTGACCGGGTGGGGCGGGCTGTGGTCGATCGTCGTCGGGCTGTTCTTCGTCGTCGCGGTGGTCGGCGTGCTGTCCGCGAACTGCGCGACCGACCTGATGTACCGCTATCCGCGTAACGCGGGCGCGGCCGCCGCCGTGTTCGGCGCAACGCAGCTCGGCCTCGGCGCGCTCGCGAGCGTCGCCGTCGGGCTGTGGCCCGGCATCTCGCCGGTCGGGATGGGCTGGACGATCGGCGTCTGCGGCGTGCTGTGCTACGTCGGCCGCATGATGGTCGTGCGCTGGCACGGCCGGCCCGCGCCGGGCGAAGCGAACGCGGTGTCGTCCTGACGGGCCTGCCTGTCGCTTGCGCGGTTCAGCCTGGCCGCGCTTCAAAAAAACAAACCCCACGTTCCGAAAAACGCGGGGTTGGTCGACAGTCGATACGGGTTGAAGCGTCGGCCGCGCGTCGCACCGCGCGGCCTCCCGTCGACGACGCTCAGTCGCGCGTCGTCGACGACGCGCCGTGACTCAGCCAGTCGAGCACCGCGGTCGCATCGTCGTCGGCGTTCTCCTTCGCGCGCGCAACCGCGTCGCTGACGTCGGCGTCCGGCGACGCGCGGCGGATCGCGACGCCGACCGCGAGAATGTCGATCATCAGCAGATGCAGGATCCGCGAGATCATCGACAGTTGCGACTCGCGCATCTCGATGTGGTCGGTTTCGAGCGCGACGGTCGCGCGCTTCGCGAGCGGCGTGTTGCTCGACGTGATCGCGATCACCTTCGCGCCGGCCTGCATCGCGACTTCGAGCACGCGCAGCAGTTCGGGCGCGCGGCCCGACTTCGACACCGCGACGATCACGTCGCCCCGGCCGAGCAGCGCGGCCGACGCGGCCTGCATGTACAGGTCGCCGTACGCGATCGTCGGAATGCCGAAGCGGAAGAACTTGTAGTGCGCGTCCTGCGCGACGATGTGCGAGTTGCCGAGCCCGTAGAACTCGATGCGGCGCGCGCTGTTCAGCAGCGTGATCGCCTGTTCGACGTGCTCGAAGTTCAGGTGCTCGCGCAGTTGAAGAATCGCGGACACGGTGTTGTCGAGCACCTTCGCGCCGAAGTCGGTTGCGGTGTCGCCGAGGTGCACCTGGCTGTGGCTCACCGGGATCGTGCCGGTCAGGCCGGTCGCGAGTTTCAGCTTGAAGTCGGACAGCCCCTGGCAGCCGAGCGAGCGGCAGAAGCGGATCACCGTCGGCTGGCTCACGTCGGCCTTGCGCGCGATGTCGACGATCGGGTCGTTGATGATCGAGCGCGGGTGATTCAGCGCGAGGTCCGCGACGCGGCGTTCGGCCGGCGTCAGCGCGTCGCGCATCTGGCGGATGCGCTCGAACACCGCCGACGAGCCGCCGCCCGCGCGGTTCGACAACTGCTCCGCGAGGATCGCGGACACGCCGAGGAACGCCGGATATTCGGCGGTGATCACGTAGGTCGGCACGTTCGCGAGATACGCGTCGAAGCGGCCCTTCGCCTCGAAGCGCGCGCGGAACGACGAGCGCGTGAACAGTTCGCCGAGGCGCGGCACGACGCCGCCGCCGATGTAGATGCCGCCGAGCGCGCCGAGGGTCACCGCGATGTTGCCGGCGAACGAGCCGAGAATCCCGCAGAAGCATTCGACCGCCTCGGCCGCGAGCGGCTCGCCTCCCTGCGCGCGCGTCACGACGTCGGCGGTGTCGAGGTTCGCGGGCAGGCGCTTCTTGTCGCGCGCGGCGAGCGCGCGGTAGATCAGTTCGATGCCCGGCCCTGCGCACACGCGCTCGAACGACACGTGCGGCCATTTCTTGCGCGCGAATTGCAGCACCAGGTCTTCGCGCTCGTCCTGCGGCGAGAAACTCGCGTGACCGCCTTCGCTGCCGAGGGCGATCCAGCGGTCGTCGGCCGGAATCAGGCCGGACACGCCGAGGCCGGTGCCCGGCCCGAGCAATCCGATCACGCTGTTCTGCCGGCGCTGGCCGCCGCCGACCTGTTGCCGCTGCGTGTCGGTCAGGCCCGGCAGCGCCATCGCGAGCGCGGTGAAGTCGTTCACGACGAGCAGCGTGTCGAAGCCGAGCGCGCGGCGCGTCGCTTCGATCGAAAAAGTCCAGTCGTGGTTGGTCATGCGCACCTGGTCGCCGTCGACCGGGTTCGCGATCGCGATCGCCGCGTGGTTCACGCGGCTGACCTTCGTGTCTTTCAGGTATTGCGCGATGACGTCGGCGACGCCCGGATAGTCCGCGCACGGATACACGCGCACCTGGCCGATCTCGCCCGGCGCGGTTTCGAGCGCGAAGCGCGCGTTGGTGCCGCCGATGTCGGCGAGCAGCCTCGGTCCGTCGGCGTGCTGGCCCGCGGTCGGGGCGGTTCTAGTTTGCACACCAGTAGACATCGAGTTTCACTCCCTTATCGTTGGCCAGCTTCGAGATGGCGTTTTTTTGTGGCGCGGCTGCGGCCTGTTGCAGCACCGCGAGCTTGCGGTCGCCCGCGATCAGCAGGAACAGGCGCCCGACCTGGCGCAGCGCGGCGAGCGACCAGCTCACGCGCGCATGCGGCGCGCTCGCCGGATGCACGGCGACGAACGGGCGCGGGGTCGTGATCGCTTCCTGCCATTCGGGCGCGTCCGCGAAGATCGACGCGGTGTGGCCGTCCTCGCCCATGCCGAGCACCGCGACGTCCGGCAGCAGCCGGCGCGGGTCCGCGTTCAGCGCGGCGATCTGCTCGTCCAGCGTTCGCGACGTATCGACGAGCGGCAGGAAGCGCGCGTGCGCGGCCTCGTTCTGCAGCAGCGTTTCATGTGCGAGGCGCGCGTTGCTCGCGGAGTCGGTGTCCGGCACCCAGCGGTCGTCGACGAGCGTGACGTCGATGTGCGGCCAGTCGAGGCGGTGGGTGGACAGCGCCGCGAGAAACGGGCGCGGGCTCGTGCCGCCGGACACGGCGAGGGTTGCACGGCGTGCGGGCAGGCCGGACGCGGCGGCCGGTGCGGCCACGTCGGGGGGCGCCTGAGCGGCGAGCGACGCCTGTAGCGCGTCGCCCACGGCTCTCGCCAGCGCGTCGATCTGGACGCGCGGGTCGTCGAAAGCGTGAAGCTCGATCACTTCTCCTCCATCCTGCTTTCTTGTTGGTCTGCGGTGTATTCCATCGGGATCCGGCGCATGCGCGTGGCGCACGGGCCGCCTTGCAAGTCAGTTCTCTTCTTCGAGCCAGCAGGTGCCGTGCTGCGCGAGCATCGCGCTCGACGCGGCCGGTCCCCACGTGCCCGCCGCATACGGCTTCGGCGGACGCGGCGAACTCGCCCATTCGTTCAGGATCGGCTCGACCCACTTCCATGCCGCTTCCTGCTCGTCGCGCCGCACGAAAAGCGCGAGCCGTCCGTTGATGACGTCGAGCAGCAGGCGTTGATACGCTTCCATCTGGCCTTCGCGGAAGAACTGGTCGAACGCGAGGTCGAGGTGCACGCTCGCGAGGTTCATCCCTTCGCCCGGCTGCTTCGCGAGACAGTACAGACGGATCGTCTCGTTCGGCTGCAGCCGGATCACGAGGCGGTTCGAGCCGGCCCGCAGCGCGGTTGCGCCGAGCGCCGAATGCGGCACCGGACGGAAGTTCACGACGATCTCCGCGACGCGGTCCGCGAGACGCTTGCCGGTGCGCAGGAAAAACGGCACGCCGGCCCAGCGCCAGTTCTCGATCTCGACCTTCAGCGCGGCGAATGTCTCGGTGCGGCTGTCCGGCTTCACGCCTTTCTCGGTCGCATACGCGGGCACCGGCTGGCCGCGGATCACTCCCGCATGATACTGGCCGCGCACCGCGACCTTCGGGATGTCGAGCGGATTGATCGGCTTCAGCGCGCGCAGCACGCGCAGCTTTTCGTCGCGCACCGAGTCCGAATCCATCGAATGCGGCGGCTCCATCGCGACGATCGACAGCAGTTGCAACAGGTGGTTCTGGACCATGTCGCGCAGCGCGCCGGTGTTGTCGTAGAAGTCGCCGCGGCCTTCGACGCCGAGTTCCTCCGCGATCGTGATCTGGATGCTCTCGACCCATTCGCGGCGCCACAGCGGCTCGAACAGCGCGTTGCCGAAGCGCAGCGCGAGCAGGTTCTGCACCGGCTCCTTGCCGAGATAGTGGTCGATCCGGTAGATCTGGCCTTCCGCGAAGATCTCGCCGACCGCGTCGTTGATCGCATTCGACGACTTCAGGTCGTAGCCGAGCGGCTTTTCGAGGACGATGCGCGCGTTGCCGTTCAGGCCGACGCCCGCGAGCGCGCGGCAGATCGGCACGAAGAGCGACGGGCCGGTCGCGAGATAGAACACGCGGATGCCGGGCAGCGGTTCGACGGCGTCGCGCAGTTTCGTGAAGTCCTCCGCGCGCGACAGGTCGAGCTTCACGTACACGATGCGTTCGAGGAAGCTGGCCCATGCGCTTTCGTCGAGGCCGTTCTTCGCGACGTGCGGCTTCACATGTTCTTCGACCCAGTTCAGATAGTCGTCGCGGGTTTCCTCGTGGCGCGCGACGCCGACGATCTTGCCCGACGGGGCAAGCATCCCCGAGCGATGCGCTTCATAAAGAGCCGGCAGGATCTTGCGCATCGACAGGTCGCCGGTTGCGCCGAACAGAACGAACGTGAAACTCAAATCGGTTTGCATGTGTCTCCGTCACAGTCCTTGGACGGCCGCCCACTGCTGCGCGCAACGGCCGTAGTGCGATAAAAATATTTTTGACACTGAATTGTAGTTTAACTACAATCCAAATCAAGAGGTAACGTTCATTCGACGAAAAAAGCGTGGCGGGCAAGCGGTACGGGCCTTCTCGCGCGGCTCTCCCGGGTGGGCGGGACGTCCTCGCATGTTAACGGACAACGGGTCTGTTCATGCAGGAGCCGGGCAGCCGGCTCGGGGGCGTGAGCCGCATGGCGCGCGGCACCTCGACCTGTCGCGGTTGCGCATGGCGCAGCGGCGGCCGGTGAAAATCAAAAGAGGAGACAGTCAGTTGCATTCCGAACCACTCATCTCTTGAGCGTCCAGCGGCCGGATACCGGCACGCGGCCCATGCGCGCGACGCGCGAGGCCAGTCCGGCGCCGACCGTCCAGTGTTTTGCCTGTTTGACCAACCACCGCACCCTGGCGACATCAGGGGCATTCGTTATTTGTTCAGGTGTCTGGAGGAGATAAGCAATGAAATTCCGTGCGATCATGGGCGCACTGTGCGCCGCGGGTCTGATGTGTGGCGCAGCGTCGGCGCAGGCAGCCGAGTCGTTGTCGGTGCTGCACTGGTGGACTTCGGGCGGCGAGTCGAAGGCGGTCGGCGTCCTGAAGGACGACATGCAGAAGCAGGGCTACGTCTGGAAGGACTTCGCGGTCGCCGGCGGCGCCGGCGCCGCGGCGATGACCGCGCTGAAGACCCAGGTGATCTCGGGCAACGCGCCGAGCGCCGCGCAGATCAAGGGGCCGCTGATCCAGGAATGGGCCGAGCAGGGCGTGCTGGTGCCGATCGATTCGGTCACCGGCGACTGGAAGGCGAACCTGCCCCCGCAGATCGACAAGATCATCCAGGCCGACGGCCACTACGTTGCCGCGCCGTTCTCCGTGCACCGCGTGAACTGGGTGTGGATCAACAAGGCCGCGCTCGACAAGGTCGGCGCGAAGCCGCCGACCACGTGGGCCGAATTCTTCACGGTTGCCGACAAGCTGAAGGCCGCCGGCATCCAGCCGGTCGCCGCGGGCGGCCAGCCGTGGCAGGACCTGACGCTGTGGGAAGACGTGGTGCTGTCGCAAGGCGCCGACTTCTACAAGAAGGCGATCGTCGATCTCGACCAGAAGACGCTGACGTCGCAGCAGATGGTCGGCGTGTTCGACACGGTCCGCAAGATCGAGTCGTACATGGACAACGGCCGCACCGGCCGCGACTGGAACCTCGCGACCGCGATGGTCATCAACGGCAAGGCCGCCATGCAGTTCATGGGCGACTGGGCGAAGGGCGAGTTCGCGAACGCGGGCAAGCAGCCGGGCAAGGACTACATCTGCGCGCCGGTGCCGGCGACCGAGAAGGCGTTCACGTTCAACGTCGACTCGTTCGTGTTCTTCCAGCAGAAGGACCAGAAGGCGGCGACGCCGGGCCAGCTCGCGCTCGCGAAGACCATCATGACGCCGGCGTTCCAGGAGCAGTTCAGCCTGTACAAGGGCTCGATCCCGGTGCGTCTCGGCGTGCCGATGGACCGCTTCGACGACTGCGGCAAGCGCGCGTACGCGGACGAGCAGGTCGCGATCAAGGCGGGCGGTTATGTGCCGTCGCTCGCGCACGGGATGGCGCAGCGTGACGCGACCGCCGGCGCGATCACCGACGTCGTGACGAAGTTCATGAACTCGACGCAGGATTCGAAGAGCGCGGTCGAAGCGCTCGCACGGGCTGCGAAGACGAAGTAATCATGAAGTAAGCGGCGGGCCTTCGCATGAAGGCCCGCCGTGCATCGCGGCTCGACGAGAGCCGGACCCCGCGCAACGGCGGCCGCGCAACGCGCAGCGAAGCGGCCGCCGGCGCGCACAGTTCCAGGAGTTGCGCAGTGACTGCTTCTCTTAGCGGAAAGGGCAACGCATCGACGTCCGCGCCCCGCCGCCGCACGTCGCCGATGGCGGCGCTTGCAGACCGCTGGATCCCGAAGCTGGTGCTTTCCCCCAGCATCCTGATCAGCCTCGTTTTCGTCTACGGTTTCATCGCGATTACCGGCTGGCTGTCGTTGACCAACTCGCGACTGCTGCCGCGCTACGACTTCGCCGGCTTCGAGCGTTATCGCGAGCTGTTCGCGAACGACGTCTGGTGGACGTCGGCCGCGAACCTCGGCTGGTTCGGCATTCCGTTCATCGTGATCTGCGTCGCGCTCGGGCTGTTCCTCGCGATCCTGCTCGACCAGCAGATCCGCAACGAAGGCGCGCTGCGCGCCGTGTTCCTGTACCCGATGGCGCTGTCGTACATCGTGACCGGCACCGCGTGGCAGTGGATCCTGAATCCGGACCTCGGCGTGCAGCAGGTGCTGCGCGACTGGGGCTGGACGAGTTTCGCGTTCGACTGGCTCGACGACCCGGACCGCGCGATCTTCTGCATCGTGATCGCGGCCGTGTGGCAGTCCACCGGGTTCGTGATGGCCCTCTTCCTCGCGGGGCTGCGCGGCGTCGACGGCGAAATCTTCAAGGCCGCGCAGGTGGACGGCGCGACGCTGCCGACCATCTACCGCAAGATCGTGATTCCGAGCATGCGGCCGGTATTCTTCTCGGTGCTGCTGATCCTCTGCCACATCACGATCAAGACGTTCGACCTCGTGGTCGCGCTGACCGCGGGCGGGCCGGGCACGTCGTCGTCGCTGCCGGCGATCTTCATGTACACGTTTTCGTTCAACCGTGGGCAACTGGGGGTCGGCGCGGCGTCGTCGATGATGATGCTCGCAACCGTCGTGGCCGTGCTCGTGCCGCTGATGTACATGGAGTCGAGGAGCACGCGCAATGCAGCCTAAGATGACGATAAGCCGCGCGGTCGTCTACGCGGCGCTGATCCTGTTCGCGCTTTATTTCCTGTTTCCGCTGTACGTGATGCTGTCGACGTCGTTCAAGGGCCTCGACCAGCTGCACACCGGCAACATGCTGACGCCGCCGTCGAACCCGAGTTTCGCCCCGTGGGTCAAGGCGTGGAGCGAGGCGTGCACCGGCGTGCGCTGCGACGGCATGAAGCCGTTCTTCATGAACTCGGTGAAGATGGTGATCCCGGCGGTGCTGCTGTCGTCGATCATCGGCGCGTTCAACGGCTACGTGCTCACGCACTGGCGCTTTCGCGGCGCGGATGCGTTCTTCACGATGCTGCTGGTCGGCTGCTTCATTCCGTTCCAGGCGATCCTGCTGCCGATGGCGCGGCTGCAAGGCTACTTCGGCCTGTCGAACACGATTCCCGGCCTCGTGCTCGTGCACGTCGTGTACGGGATCGCGTTCACGACGATGTTCTTCCGCAACTTCTACGTGAGCGTGCCGGCCGAGCTGGTGAAGGCCGCGCGCATCGACGGCGCGGGTTTCTTCATGATCTTCACGCGGATCATGATGCCGCTGTCGCTGCCGATCTTCATGGTGTGCCTGATCTGGCAGTTCACGCAGATCTGGAATGACTTCCTGTTCGGGATCGTGTTCTCGGGCGTCGATTCGATGCCGATCACGGTGGCGCTGAACAATCTGGTGAACACGTCCACGGGCGTGAAGGAATACAACGTCGACATGGCCGGCGCGATCATCGCCGCGCTGCCCACGCTGCTCGTCTATGTGATCGCCGGCCGCTACTTCGTGCGCGGCCTCACGGCGGGCGCGGTGAAGGGTTGACCATTCAAACAAGGCAGGACTGAAGGAGATTCACGGCATGGCAAGCCTTTCCATTCGCGACGTGACCAAGACCTACCCGAACGGGGTGCCGGTCCTGAAGGGCGTCAACATCGACATCGAGGACGGCCAGTTCCTCATCCTCGTCGGCGGTTCGGGCTGCGGCAAGTCCACGCTGCTCAACATGATCGCGGGCCTCGAAACGGTGACGAGCGGCGAGATCTCGATCGACGGCAAGGTGGTGAACAACCTGTCGCCGAAGGATCGCGACATCGCGATGGTGTTCCAGTCGTACGCGCTGTATCCGTCGATGACGGTGCGCGAGAACATCTCGTTCGGCCTCAACATCCGCAAGGTGCCGAAGGCCGAGCAGGCGCAGATCGTCGAGCGCGTGTCGAACATGCTGCAGATCCAGCATCTGCTCGACCGCAAGCCGGGACAACTGTCCGGCGGCCAGCGCCAGCGCGTCGCGATGGGCCGCGCGCTCGCGCGCGACCCGGTGATGTTCCTGTTCGACGAGCCGCTGTCGAACCTCGACGCGAAGCTGCGCATCGAGATGCGTTCCGAAATCAAGCTGCTGCATCAGCGCGTCGGCACGACGATCGTCTACGTGACGCACGACCAGATCGAGGCGATGACGCTCGGCGACCGGATCGCGGTGATGAAGGACGGCATCGTCCAGCAGTTCGGCGCGCCGCAGGAAATCTACGATTCGCCGTCGAACCTGTTCGTCGCGGGCTTCATCGGCGCGCCGCCGATGAACTTCATCAACGGCAAGCTGGTCGAGCAGGGCGCGGGCGTCGGCATGGAACTCGATACCGGCGTCGCGCGCGGCGTGCTGAACCTGCCGTTCGACGCGAACAAGGTGCGCGGCCACGTCGGCCGCGAGGTGGTGCTCGGGCTGCGCCCGGAGCGCATCACCGACGCGCGCAGTTCGCACGACGGCCACGGCGGCGAGTTGCAGACGCACCGCGTCCGGGTGGACGTGATCGAGCCGACCGGCCCGGACACGCTGGTGTTCGCGCAGGTGAACGGCAAGCGGATCGTGAGCCGCGTCCACCCGGGCGCGAACCCGTTGCCGCAGACGGACATGGACCTGCTGTTCGACGTGTCGAAGGCGGTGCTGTTCGATCCGCAGACGGAAGAGCGGATCGCGTAAGCGGGCGGCGGGGTTGTCTGCGTGCCGACGTTAAAAAGCCTCGTGCGTGCACGAGGCTTTTTCGTGTGTGCGGCCGCACGCGCGGGCAGGCCGGTCAATGCGGCAGCCGCACGTCGAACCGATAGGTGAGCAGCCGCGCAAGCAGGATGAAGGTCGTGGACAGCAGCACGTTGTACACCGCGTCGAGCGGCGTCTGCGCGAGCAGCAGATAAAGGCCGCAGCCCGCGAACGCGCAGGTCGCATAGGGCCGCGAGTCGCGCAGGATCAGCGGCACCTCGTTGCACAGCACGTCGCGCAGGATGCCGCCGAACACGCCGGTGGCGACGCCCATGATGACCGACGTGAACCACGGCATCTGGGCCGACATCGCGAGCGACGTGCCGGAGATGCTGAAGAGCCCGAGGCCGATCGCGTCCGCGACCAGCAGCGCGCGGTCGGACAGCACGCGCGACGTCCACTTCAGCACGACCGGCGCGAAGAACGACAGCACGAAGATCGCGAGCGCGTAGTTCTGGTGCTCGACCCAGTAGAACGGCCGGCGTTCGAGCAGCACGTCGCGCACGGTGCCGCCGCCGAACGCGGTCGCCATCGCGACGAGGAACGTGCCGACCGGATCGAGCCGCCGCCGGCGCGCCTCGATGAAGCCGGAAATCGCATACGCGAAGATCGCGAGGCGCTCGGCGATCGACAGCGCGAGCATCAGGCCGGGATGTTCGATCACGCGGGCTCCGTCAGCGCAACGGCGCCGGACCGCGATGCGCGCCCGGCGACTGCGGCTGCAGCAGCACGAGCACCGCGCCCGCGCCGCCGTCGTGCGGCCGCGCCTGGCAGAATGCGATCACTTCTTCCTTCTGCACGAGCCACGCGCGGACCTTGCCCTTCAGCACCGGCTCCTTGCCGACCGAGCCGAGCCCCTTGCCGTGGATCACGCGCACGCAGCGCAGCCCGCGCTTGCCCGCCTCGCGGATGAACGCCTGCAGCGCCTCGCGCGCCTCGTCGCGGCGCAGGCCGTGCAGGTCGAGTTGCGCCTGCACGATCCACGTGCCGCGCCGCAGCTTGCGCACGACCTCGCTGCTGACGCCGGGACGGTGGTAGTACAGCGAGTCGTCGGTGTCGAGCAGCGTTTCGGGATCGAAGTCGTCGGAGATCGCTTCGTGCAGCACGGCCTGTTCGTCGAGCTGCGTCTGCAAGGGGAGCGGCACTGGCGGCGCGCGCCGCTTCGGCGCGCGCGGCGGCGCGGTCAGCGGCGCGACCGCGCCGATCTCGCGGCGGAAGAGTTCGCTGTCCGCGGCGGACTCGACGCGCGCGGCGGCGGCTTCGGCCCGTTCGCGCTCGCGCTGCTGCGCCTGCGTCTTCAGCGCGGCGCGCAGTCCGCCGAGCCCGGAGAAGCCGTTGACCGGCTTGCCCGCAGCGTCGGGTTCGGCCGGCTGCGGGGCGTCGTTGCGCGGCGTCGCACGCTGGGCGGTGGAGGCGCGCTTCGGCTCGCCGGGATGGGGCACGTTCTTCGGCATGACAGAGACGTTCGAGAAATCGGACGGACATCGCGACGCCGGCAGCGCGTGAGCATGCCGGATCGCGGGTCGGCGCGGGGGCAAAAGAAAAGGGCCGCGGCTCACAGGCCACGGCCCTTCTTCGGGCGCGCCGACTGGCTTCAGGACGCTATTCTAGCCAGGCCTGCGACAGTCCGCGCGGCCGGCCGGTCCCGCAATGTGATCGACGATCAGCGGCCCGCTTCCGCGCTCATCACGTGCGGTTCGGTGATCTCGTGCACGCTCTCCAGGTAGCGTTGCGCGTCGAGCGCGGCCATGCAGCCGGTGCCCGCGCTCGTGATCGCCTGGCGATACACGTGATCCTGCACGTCGCCGGCCGCGAACACGCCCGGCACGCTGGTGCCGGTCGCGTTGCCGCTCAGGCCGCCGTTCGTGATGATGTAGCCGTTCTTCATCTCCAGCTGGCCTTCGAAGATGTCAGTGTTCGGCTTGTGGCCGATCGCGACGAAGATGCCTTGCAGCGCGATGTCGGTCGACTCGCCGGTGTTCACGTTCTTCACGCGCAGGCCGTTCACGCCGGAGTCGTCGCCCTTCACCTCGTCGAGCACGTGGTTCCACTTGATCTCGACGACGCCCTCCTTTTCCTTCTCCAGCAGGCGGTCGATCAGGATCGGCTCCGCGCGGAACTTGTCGCGGCGGTGGATCACGGTCACCTTCTTCGCGATGCCGGCGAGGTACAGCGCCTCTTCGACCGCGGTGTTGCCGCCGCCGATCACCGCGACGTGCTGCTGGCGATAGAAGAAGCCGTCGCAGGTCGCGCACGCGGACACGCCGCGGCCCATGAACAGTTCCTCGCTCGGCAGGCCGAGGTATTGCGCCGACGCGCCGGTCGCGATGATCAGCGAGTCGCACGTGTATTCGCCCGCGTCGCCGATCAGGCGGATCGGCTTTTCGGTCAGCTTCGCGGTGTGGATGTGGTCGAACACGATCTCGGTGTTGAAGCGTTCCGCGTGCTGCTGGAAACGCTGCATCAGTTCCGGACCCTGCACGCCGGACGGATCGGCGGGCCAGTTTTCGACGTCGGTCGTCGTCATCAGCTGGCCGCCTTGCGCGAGGCCGGTGATCAGGAGCGGCGACAGGTTCGCGCGCGCCGCATAGACGGCGGCGGTGTAGCCGGCGGGGCCGGAACCGAGAATCAGGACTTTGGCGTGTTTGGTGGCAGACATGGTCGGAATCCGTGGAAAGGCGCGGCGCATGGCCGACGATCTGCCGCGCGACGGTTGACCGGGGCGGCGGGCTCATGCACAAGGTTGGGCATCAGCCGGGCATTATAAAGGCCGCCCGCGTCGGCCGCCTCATCAAGGTTCCTGATCGGGACGATAGCGTCGGAGCCGGCCGGCCCGCGAGACCCGCCGGGCGTGGGATCGGCCGCCATGTAGCCGGCGCGTCTGCGCGTCGGCCAGGGGCGCGCCCATGCGGCAGGCTCGCGCGCTGTTGCCCCGCTGTTGCCCGTTACCGTCATTTACAGCCGGGGTGCAATCAACCCGTTTACAATAGGCCGGATCGGACGAAGGCGGCTCCGGCGCGCGCGCCGGGCCTTCTGCACCACCAGGATTCAATGGCCAAAGCTCCCTATTCCGCGCACGCGCAGGCTCTGCCTCACCGCATGTCGCGTCTCTTTACCGAAATCCGCTGGATTCTGCAGGTCGCGCTGTGCGTGTTCCTCGTGATGGCGCTCATCAGCTACAGCCGGCGCGATCCGAGCTGGACGCACGCCGCGCAGGTCGATCACATCTCGAACTGGGCGGGCCGCGTCGGCGCGTGGACGTCGGACATCCTGCTGCTGCTGTTCGGCCTGTCCGCGTACTGGTGGGTCGTGCTGCTCGCGCGGCGGATCTCCGCGAACTACCGGCGCATCACGAACCAGGACACGCTCGACGACGCCGGTGAAGATGCGCCGCGCGACCACGGCTGGATCGCGGAGGCGTTCGCGTTCGTGCTGGTGCTGCTCGCGAGCAACGGGATCGAGGCGCTGCGGATGTGGTCGCTGAAGGTGCAATTGCCGCGCGCGCCGGGCGGCGTGATCGGCGAGGCGGTCGCGCGCGGCGTGTCGCATGCGCTCGGTTTTACCGGCGGCACGCTCGCGCTCCTGCTCGCGCTCGCGATCGGGCTGTCGCTGTATTTCCGCTTTTCGTGGCTGTCGGTTGCGGAGCGGGTCGGCGAAGGCATCATTTCGGCCGTCACGTTCGCGAAGCTGCGCCGCGAGGCGGGCCGCGACCGCAAGCTCGGCGAGGCCGCCGCGGTCACGCGCGAGGGCAAGGTCGAGCGTGGCCGCGTGAAGATCGAGGAACACGAGCCGGTGACGATCGTGCCGCCGGTGCTGACGCCGCAGCGCTCGGAGCGCGTCGAGAAGGAGCGCCAGGTGCCGCTCTTCACCGACCTGCCGGGCGACTCGACGCTGCCGCCGATCGCGCTGCTCGATCCGGCGCCCGCGGCGCAGGAGACGATTTCCGCCGACGCGCTCGAATTCACGTCGCGCCTGATCGAGAAGAAGCTGAAGGACTTCGGCGTCGACGTCGCGGTGATCGCCGCGTATCCGGGGCCGGTCGTCACGCGCTACGAGATCGAGCCCGCGACCGGCGTGAAGGGCAGCCAGATCGTGGGTCTCGCGAAGGACCTCGCGCGCTCGCTGTCGCTCGTGTCGATCCGCGTGGTCGAGACGATCCCGGGCAAGAACTACATGGCGCTCGAACTGCCGAACCAGCGCCGGCAGACCGTGCGCCTGTCCGAGATTCTCGGTTCGGCCGTCTACGCGGACGCATCGTCCGCGCTGACGATGGGCCTCGGCAAGGACATCGGCGGCAAGCCGGTCGTCGCCGATCTCGCGAAGATGCCGCACCTGCTGGTCGCCGGCACGACCGGTTCGGGCAAGTCGGTCGGGATCAACGCGATGATCCTGTCGCTGCTGTACAAGGCGAGCGCCGAGCAGGTGCGGATGATCCTGATCGACCCGAAGATGCTCGAAATGAGCGTCTACGAAGGGATTCCGCATCTGCTGTGTCCGGTCGTCACCGACATGCGCCAGGCGGGCAACGCGCTGAACTGGACCGT
Source organism: Paraburkholderia caballeronis (assembly GCF_900104845.1). NCBI lineage: Bacteria > Pseudomonadati > Pseudomonadota > Betaproteobacteria > Burkholderiales > Burkholderiaceae > Paraburkholderia > Paraburkholderia caballeronis. The sequence goes on from NZ_FNSR01000001.1 coordinate 1,180,482, forward strand.
CGCGGAGATGGAGCGCCGCTACAAGCTGATGAGCAAGCTCGGCGTGCGCAACCTCGCGGGTTACAACAACAAGATCGACGACGCGGGCAAGCGCGAGGAGAAGATTCCGAATCCGTTCAGCCTGACGCCGGACGATCCGGAGCCGCTCGCGAAGCTGCCGCACATCGTTGTCGTGATCGACGAACTGGCCGACCTGATGATGGTGGTCGGCAAGAAGGTCGAGGAACTGATCGCGCGGATCGCGCAGAAGGCGCGCGCGGCCGGCATCCACCTGATCCTCGCGACGCAGCGTCCGTCGGTGGACGTCATCACCGGCCTCATCAAGGCGAACGTGCCGACGCGGATGGCGTTCCAGGTGTCGTCGAAGATCGACTCGCGCACGATTCTCGACCAGATGGGCGCGGAGTCGCTGCTCGGGATGGGCGACATGCTGTACCTGCCGCCGGGCAGCGGGCTGCCGGTGCGCGTGCACGGCGCGTTCGTCGGCGACGACGAGGTGCATCGCGTCGTCGAGAAGCTCAAGGAGCAGGGCGAGCCGAACTACATCGAGGGCCTGCTCGAAGGCGGCACGGCGGGCGACGGCGACGAAGGCTCGGCCGGCGCGGGAACCAGCGGCACCGGCGACGAGTCCGATCCGCTTTACGACCAGGCGGTCGAAGTGGTCATCAAGAATCGCCGCGCGTCGATCTCGCTGGTGCAGCGTCATCTGCGGATCGGCTACAACCGCGCGGCGCGGCTGCTCGAACAGATGGAGCAGTCGGGTCTCGTGTCGACGATGTCGTCGAACGGCAACCGCGAAATCCTTGTGCCGACGCGCGAAGCGGAATGACCCGCGGCCGCGCGCCGGCCTTCGTTGACGGAGAAATCACAGATGCAGCAGATCGTCGGGCCGCAGGCCCGCTCAGCCCGTTCCACCGGTTCGTCCTCGTGGCGCGCGCTCGTGCGCCGCGCGGCGGGCGTCGCGCTCGGCGCGTCGGTGCTCGTCGCGTCGCACGCGTTCGCGAGCGGCACCGAGCAGTTGAAGCAGTTCGTCGCGCAGGTGCATGCGGCGCGCGGCACGTTCGTGCAGCGCGAACTGAAGGCGCAGCCGAATGCGAAGGACGCAAGCGACGCGATCGCGACGGCAACGCGCACCGCGACCACGTCGAGCGGCACGTTCGTGTTCGCGCGGCCGGGCAAGTTCATCTGGTCGTACGAGAAGCCCTACCAGCAACTGCTTCAGGCGGACGGCGAAACGCTGTACGTGTACGACAAGGACCTGAACCAGGTCACGCGGCGCAAGCTCGGCGGCGCGCTCGGCGCGAGCCCGGCCGCGATCCTGTTCGGCAGCAACGATCTGGAGAAGAACTTCACGCTGCGCGACGCGGGCGTGAAGGACGGCATCGACTGGCTCGAACTGACGCCGAAGTCGAAGGACACGCAGTTCCAGCGCGTCGGCATCGGCTTTCGCGACGGCAATCTCGAAGCGATGGAACTGCACGACGTGTTCGGCAACGTGACGCTGCTGACGTTCTCGGACATCCAGAAGAACCCGCCGCTGCCGGCGTCGCAGTTCAGGTTCGCCGTGCCGAAGGGCGCGGACCTGATCGACGGCTGACGCCGCGTTCGCGCGTCGCGCCGCCGTTTGCGGCGGCGACGCGCAAGGCCGGCGATTCCGCCGGCCTGTTTCCCCTGCCTTTCCTGCGGGCATCGCGCGATGCCCCTCACCGCGTCACACGGCGAAGCGGATCACCCCGTCGTCGCCGGTCGCGCGCTTCAGCTTCCCATCGAGCCACAGCAGATGCAGGTGCGCGAGCGCCTCGCCCATCGCGAACGTCATCTGGTGGATGTCCAGCTGGCGCTTGAACATGATCGGCACGATGTCCGATGCGCAGCGCGGCGCGCTCGCGCACGCGTCGAGCACTTCCGCGAGCCGCGCGTCGTGATGCGCGCGCAGTTGCGCGATCCGCGTGCTCACGCCGCGAAACGGCTTGCCGTGCGACGGCAGCGCCAGCGTCCGCTCCGGCATCGTCTCGTAGCGGCCGAGCGATTCCAGATACAGCGCGAGCGGATTGCCTTCCGGCTCGATGTCGAACACCGACACGTTCGTCGAGATGCGCGGCAGCACCATGTCGCCGGAGATCAGCACGTCGTCCGCCTCCGAATACAGCGCGCAGTGCTCGGGCGAATGGCCGAAGCCGGTGACGACGCGCCAGCGGCGCGCGCCGATCGTGACGGTGTCCGCCTCGCGCAGCCGCCGGTACTGGGTGGGAATCGCCGGCACGAGATTCGAGTAGTAGCCGCGCCGCTCGCGCAGCTTCGCGAGCGACGCCTCGTCGGTCAGCCCGTGCCGCGCGAAGTGGCGCGCCGCGCCGGCGCCGCCCGCATTCGAGCCGTCGCCGGCCGCCAGCACGCGGCCGTTCAGGTATTCGCCGAGCGTCATCCACAGCCGCACATTCCAGCGTTTTTTGTCGCCGCCCTCGCACAGCCAGTGCGCGAGCCCGAGGTGATCCGGATGGCAGTGCGTGACGATCACGCGCAGCACCGGCAGGCCGCCGAGCGCGGTGTCGAACACGTGTTCCCAGTGCCCCTTGATCGTGTCCGACGCGATGCCGCTGTCGACGATGGTCCAGCCGGCCTCTCCGTCGATCTCGTCGCGCAGCAGCCACAGGTTGATGTGATCGAGCGCGAACGGCAGCGGCATGCGCAGCCAGTACAGGCCGGGCGCGACTTCGAACGGCTGGCCGGGTTCGGGCAGCGTGTCGGCGAATGGATAGTCGAGCTGGTGTTCGAGGGCGTTCATTGCGGGGGTCTTCTCCATTGTTGTTCGTGATGCGCGGCGGCCCGCGCATGCGGTTCGTCGCGGTCGCCGCGCGGCGCGGTTGCGCGGCCGGCGAGTTGACGATAACGTAAACGTCGATTCTATCGCCCCTCGCCGCAGTCTGCTGCGTCGCCACGGGCGGGCCGCTTTCCTGCCAACATGACCCAATACACGATTACAGAACTCGCGCGTGAATTCGACGTGACGCCGCGCGCGATCCGCTTCTATGAAGACCAGGGCCTGCTCGCGCCGAGCCGCGAGGGCGCGGGCGGCCTGAAGCGCGTGTTCTCGGGCCGCGACCGCACGCGGCTGAAGCTGACGCTGCGCGGCAAGCGGCTCGGTTTCACGCTGTCGGAGATTCGCGATCTGCTCGACCTGTACGAGTCGCCGACCGATACGCTGCCGCAACTGCATGCGTTTCTCGCGACCGTGGTCCGGCATCGCGAGGTGCTGGAGCGGCAGCGCGAGGATCTCGACGCGACGCTGGAAGACCTCGCGCAGTACGAGGCGCAGGTGCGCGCGATGCTCGATGGAGGCGCGCAGCCGCCGAAGTAGCGGCGCGTTTCGCGGGGGCGGCGCGCTTTTTCGGCGTCGGCCCCGGGCGATACCGACGAACGCCGCCGGACGTCGCGGTTCCTTGCGCACGCGCCAGGAACCGCGACGCGCGGGCGGCCACGGACCGGCAGGGCCGCAGATGCCGGACGATACAATGACGCGTTCTTGAGCCGGCGGGTACGCACGATCGCCATGAATCATTTTCCGAAACTGCTGTCGTCGCAGATTGGCTTCGATGTCGCGCAGACGATGCTGGAAGGCTTCAATCGCCATTACCGCAACTTCAGCGACGCGGCGGTGCGCGCGAAGGGGCTGTTCGAGGCCGGCGACTGGCAGGGCCTGCAGCGGCTCGCGCGCGAGCGGATCACGTCGTACGACGACCGCGTCGACGAATGCGTGATGGCGCTCGAAGACGAATACGACGCGGAGAACATCGACGACGAGGTGTGGCAGCAGATCAAGCTGCACTACATCGGCCTGTTGACCACGCACCGCCAGCCCGAATGCGCGGAGACGTTCTTCAACTCGGTGTGCTGCAAGATCCTGCACCGGTCGTATTTCAGCAACGACTTCATCTTCGTGCGGCCCGCGATCTCGACCGAATACATCGAGAACGACGAGCCGGCCGCGAAGCCGACCTATCGCGCGTATTACCCGGGTAAGGACGGCCTCGCGGCGACGCTCGAACGCATCGTCACGAACTTCCAGCTCGAACCGCCGTTCGAGGACCTGAAGCGCGACGTCGGCTGCGTGATGCAGGCGATGACCGACCTGTTCGGCGAATTCGACGCGAAGCCGAATTTCCAGATTCACGTGCTGTCGTCGCTGTTCTTCCGCAACAAGGCCGCGTACATCATCGGCCGCGTCATCAACGGCGACCTGATGCTGCCGTTCGCGGTGCCGATCCGCCACGTGTCGCCGGGTCTGCTCGCGCTCGACACCGTGCTGCTCAAGCGCGACCAGCTGCTCGTGATCTTCGGCTTCTCGCATTCGTACTTTCTCGTCGACATGGAAGTGCCGTCCGCGTACGTCGAATTCCTGCGCACGCTGATGCCCGCCAAGCCGAAGGGCGAGATCTACACGTCGGTCGGGTTGCAGAAGCAGGGCAAGAACCTGTTCTATCGCGACCTGCTGCATCACCTGTCGCATTCGAGCGACCCGTTCATGGTCGCGCCCGGCATTCGCGGGCTCGTGATGATCGTGTTCACGCTGCCGTCGTTCCCATACGTGTTCAAGCTCATCAAGGACAGCTTCCCGCCGCCGAAGGAAACCACGCGCGAGCAGGTGCAGCAGAAGTATCAACTGGTGAAGCGCCACGACCGGCTTGGCCGGATGGCCGACACGCTCGAATATTCGAGCGTCGCGCTGCCGCTGTCGCGGCTCGACGACGCGCTGATCCGCGAACTCGAAACCCATGCGCCGTCGATGATCGAATACGACGGCGACAACCTCGTGATCCGCCATCTGTACATCGAGCGGCGGATGGTGCCGCTGAACCTGTATCTGCAGAACGGCAGCGACGAGGACGTCGAGCACGGCATCCGCGAGTACGGCGAGGCGATCAAGGACCTGATGCGCGCGAACATCTTCCCGGGCGACATGCTGTACAAGAACTTCGGCGTCACGCGCCAGGGGCGCGTCGTGTTCTACGACTACGACGAGATCGAGTACCTGACCGACTGCAACGTGCGCCGCGTGCCGGCGCCGCGCAACGAGGAGGACGAGATGTCCGGCGAGCCGTGGTACAGGGTCGGGCCGCACGACATCTTCCCGGAAACCTATCGCACGTTCCTGCTCGGCGACCCGCGCGTGCAGCGCAGTTTTCTCAGGCATCATCCGGACTTCTTCGAGCCCGAGTTATGGCAGCGGAACAAGGACATGCTGCTGCGCGGCGAGGTGCCGGACTTCTTTCCGTACGATCCGTCGGGCCGCTTCTGCATCCGTTATCCGGAGCGTTTCGCGCCCGCGCCGCCCGGCGCGGCTGCGCTTTCCGATGGTCAGTCGGTGCGCGCGGCGTGAGCGCCCGATAAGCGTCGCCCCGACACTTTTGCATCCCGAACTTTCATGACGAATCCAGCCGACAACCCGCTCGCTCACCTGTTCGAGAACAACGAAAAATGGGTCGCCGCGCGCCTCGCGGCCGATCCCGAGTACTTCTCGCGGCTCGCGCATCAGCAGGCTCCGGAGTATCTGTGGATCGGCTGCTCCGATTCGCGCGTGCCCGCGAACCAGATCATCGGCCTGCCGCCGGGCGAGGTGTTCGTACATCGGAACATCGCGAACGTCGTCGTGCATACCGACCTGAACTGCCTGTCGGTGATCCAGTTCGCGGTCGATCTGCTGAAGGTCCGGCACATCATGGTGGTCGGCCATTACGGCTGCTCGGGCGTCGGCGCGGCGCTGCACGGCCGGCGCGTCGGGCTCGCGGACAACTGGCTGCATCACGTGCAGGACGTGCGCGCGAAACACGCGGCGCTGCTGGAGGAATGGCCGCTCGGCGAGGCGCGGCATCGCCGCCTCGTCGAGCTGAACACGATCGAGCAGGTGGTCAACGTGTGCCGCACGACGATCGTCAACGATGCGTGGGCGCGCGGCCAGCCGCTGACCGTGCACGGCTGGGCGTACGGCGTGCACGACGGCCGGATGCGCAATCTCGGCATGACGATCGCCGCGCCCGGAGAGTTGCAGGCAACGTACGAGCGTTGCGTCGCGGCGGTGTCCGCGAGCGGCGCGCGTCATGCGCACAACGACGTGGTCGCCGCGGACGCCGTCCATCTCGGCGGCGTGCCGGCGGTCGTCGCAGGCGTCATCAAGGAGCTTAAACATGAGTGAGACACAGCAGGACCCGATCGTCATCGCCTCGGCGGCGCGTACGCCGCTGGCCGCGTTCCAGGGCGAGTTCGCCGGCTTCACCGCGCCGTATCTCGGCTCGGTCGCGATCCTCGCCGCCGTCCAGCGCGCGGGCCTCGCGCCCGAGCAGGTGGGCGAGGTCGTGATGGGCTGCGTGCTGCCCGCGGGCCAGGGCCAGGCGCCCGCGCGCCAGGCGGCGCTCGGCGCGGGGCTGCCGCTCGCGACCGGCGCGACGACGGTCAACAAGATGTGCGGCTCCGGCATGCGCGCGGCGATGTTCGCGCACGACATGCTGGTCGCGGGCTCGGCGGACGTGATCGTCGCGGGCGGCATGGAGAGCATGACGAACGCGCCGTACCTGCTGCCGAAGGCGCGCGGCGGGATGCGCATGGGGCATGGCGTCGTGCTCGACCACATGTTCCTCGACGGGCTGGAGGACGCATACGACAAGGGCCGTCTGATGGGCACGTTCGCGGAAGAATGCGCGCGCGAGTTCGACTTCTCGCGCGAGCGCCAGGACGCGTTCGCAATCGAGTCGCTCGTGCGCGCGAAGCGCGCGAACGAGGACGGCTCGTTCGCGTGGGAGATCGCGCCGGTCAAGGTGCCGGGCCGCAACGGCGACGTGACGGTCGCGCGCGACGAGCAGCCGTTCCGCGCGAACCTCGACAAGATCCCGACGCTGCGCCCCGCGTTCGCGAAGGACGGCACGGTCACGGCGGCGAATTCGTCGTCGATCTCGGACGGCGCGGCGGCGCTCGTGCTGATGCGCGCATCGACCGCCGAACGGCTCGGCGTGACGCCGCTCGCGCGCGTGACCGGCCATTCGACGTTCGCGCAGCAGCCGTCGAAGTTCACGACCGCGCCGGTCGGCGCGCTCGCGAAGCTGTTCGACAAGACCGGCTGGCGCGCGGCCGACGTCGATCTATTCGAGATCAACGAGGCGTTCGCCGTCGTCACGATGGCCGCGATGAAGGAGCACGGCCTGCCGCACGACAGGGTGAACGTGAACGGCGGCGCGTGCGCGCTCGGCCATCCGATCGGGGCATCGGGCGCGCGGATCATCGTCACGCTGCTCGGCGCGCTGCGCGCACGCGGCGGCCGGCGCGGCGTCGCGAGCCTGTGCATCGGCGGCGGCGAGGCCACCGCGCTCGGCGTCGAACTGCTGTAGGCTCGGCACTGGCGCATCGCAGGCGTCGCGACGAGGGGGCGAAATGAAAACGGCGTTGATCGTGGGCGCGTCGCGCGGCATCGGCCGCGAGTTCGTGCGGCAGTATCTGAAGGCCGGCTGGCGCGTGCTCGCGACCGCGCGCAGCGACGACGCGCTTGCCGCGCTGCGCGAAATGGGCGTCGCCGAACCGTACCGGCTCGACATCACGCGGCCCGAGGACATCGCGGCGCTCGGCCGGCGGCTCGACGGCGCGGCGCTCGATATCGCGCTGATCGTGTCGGGCGTCTACGGCCCGTGCACCGGCGGTGTCGAGGCCGTCACCAGCGAGGACTTCGCGCAGGTGATGAACGCGAACGTGCGCGGCCCGATGCAGTTGATCCCGACGCTGCTGCCGCTCGTCGAGGACGCGAACGGCGTGCTCGGCGTGCTGTCGAGCCGGATGGGCAGCATCGCGCAGACGACCGGCACGACCGGCTGGCTGTATCGCGCGAGCAAGGCCGCGCTGAACAGCGTGCTGAAGATCACGTCGATGCAGACCCGGCGCGCGACCTGCGTGTCGCTGCATCCGGGCTGGGTCCGCACCGACATGGGCGGCGCGCAGGCGGCGGTCGAGCCGTCGGTCAGCGTTGCCGGCCTGCGCGACGTGCTCGCGCAGGCGGCGGCCGCGCGCGACGTGTTCAACGGGCGCTTCTTCCAGTACGACGGCACCGAACTCGACTGGTAAGAAGGCGCTTACAAACCCGGCGGGGCGCGGCGCGATGCCGTCGCCCCGCGATTTTTTTTGCTTCGAATTCCATGAACGCTGAATTCGCGCGCGCGTCGCGCCCGACCGATTGCCCGTGCGGCGGCGCCGCGCCGAACCGCGCGTCCGGCGCGAAGCCGCCGCGTTATGCGGACTGTTGCGGCCGCTTCATCGACGGCGGTGATGGCGGCGATGCGCCCGCGACCGCGCTCGAACTGATGCGCTCGCGCTACACCGCGTACGTGCTCGGCGACACCGGGTATCTGCGCGCGACGTGGGCGGCCCACACGTGTCCGGCGGACCTCGACGCCGATCCGGCCGCGCCCGGCGCGCCGCGCTGGCTCGGGCTCGCGATCCGCCGCCACGACGTGCTCGACGCAACCCATGCGGAAGTCGAGTTCGTCGCGCGCTACAAGACCGGCGGCCGCGCGTTCCGGTTGCACGAGTCGAGCCGCTTCACGCGTGGAGACGATGGCCGCTGGCGCTACGTGGACGGCGACATCCACGAGAACTGACGCGATCGCGCCGACGCCGGCCGCGATCGCGGCGCGCGCGTTGGCGTCGCGGAACGCGGCCACGCAGCCGCAATCCGCACGACTGTTGGCGTCGCGCGACAGCACTTTTTTCCGGTCCGCCGCGAAGCCCGATCCGGCCTTGCCACGCGCCGCATTCGACGGCGCTGGCATGCGTTATGCCGGGTAACTCCTTAATTGCACAAATTGAATTTGTCGTGCGACGATGCCTCAACGGTACTCGCCGGCTGCGTGTAAACGGGCAGTAAGACATGCAGCCAGCGAAGCGGGTTCGACCTGCCGGCCAGCGATGGCGGCGGGTGCGGACGCGGTGCCGGCGGCTCGTCCGCGTCTGCGGACCGACGCCGCGCAGTTTCGGCCGGTTTCCTTCTCCCGTAACGGGTTCGACTGGCGTACACGTTGCCGCGTGCGCCCGGGTGTTTTGTTGTGTCGAAAGAGAAGGGCTCCGGATAATTACGAGCAGCGGTCCCGGCAGGGCGGGTGTGGCGAATGGCGTTCAGGAAGCTTCTTTCCGGATGGATGACGGCAGGTGCGATCTGCCTGCTGCCGGCCGCGCACGCGGCCGCGGCCTCAGCCGATTCGCAGCAGCAGGCTTCCGGCGCCGGCCCGGCGGCGCAGCGCGCAGCCGTTTCCGTCGCCGATCAGAGCGGCCCGCTCGGCAGCGCGCGGGTGCCGCGTCTCGCGCTCGACGACGCATGGTTGCCGACCGTCCGCGCGGACATGAACGAGCAGATCATCCGCATCCCGGTCGACGCGTCCGGCGACGTGACGCTCGAAACCACCGTCTATCGCCCGAACGGCCCGGGGCCGTTCCCGATGGTCGTGTTCAACCACGGCAAGATGCCCGGCGATCCGCGCAACCAGGAGCGCAGCGATCCGATGTCGTTCGCGCGCGAGTTCGTGCGTCACGGCTACGTGGTCGTCGCGCCGAACCGCCGCGGGTTCGCGGAGTCGGGCGGCAGCTACGAGCAGGACGGCTGCGACGTGACGCGCAACGGACTCGGCCAGGCGCTCGACGTCGCGGCGACCGTCGATTACATGTCGAAGCAGCCGTACGTGGACGCGCAGCACATCGCGGTCGCGGGCACGTCGCACGGCGGCCTCGCGACGATGGCCTACGGCACCGAAGCCGCGCACGGCGTGCGCGCGCTGATCAACTTCTCCGGCGGTCTGCGTCAGGACGCGTGCGACGGCTGGCAGGACAACCTGTCCGCCGCGTTCGGCGCGTATGGCGAGAAGGGCCGCGTGCCGTCGCTGTGGCTCTACGGCGACAACGATTCGGTGTGGTCGGCGGCGCTGATTACGCGGTTGTTCGCCGCGTATCGCGACGCGCAGCCCGCGCAGGCGTCGAGCGTCCCCGCGAAGCTCGTCGATTTCGGCTCGTACAAGAACGACGCGCACCGGCTCGTCGGCGATCGCGACGGCGTGCAGATCTGGTGGCCGCTCGTCGAGTCGTTCCTCGCGCACGAGGGCATGCCGACCGCCGTTCAATATCGCGTCGCGGATCCGGCCGCGCCGCGCGCGACCGACTTCGCGTCGATCGACTCGGTCACCGCGGTTCCCTATCTGGACCAGGCTGGCCGCGACGGTTATCGCAACTTCCTGAAGCAGTACCCGACCCGCGCGTTCGCGGTGTCCGATTCGGGCGCGTGGTCGTGGGCCGAAGGCGGCGACAACCCGATGGCGGTCGCGATCTCGAACTGCGAGAAGCGCAGCGACGATCCGTGCCGGCTGTACGCGGTCAACGACAAGGTGGTCTGGAACGACCAGACGGCCACCGCGCAGAACGGCAACAGCGGCAACAACGACGGCGGCGACGACGTTCGGCATTCGCTCGCGAGCCGGTAGCGGCTGCACACAAGTCCGCAGCAGCGGATGGCGGCGTGACGTCGCCGAACGCCGGCGTTTTGGCGCGATCCTGAACGTCGTCGGCGCGCGTCGCCTGCCGGCGCGGGTGATGCCGGTTTCTTCCTGATTTCTCTCCTGTTTTCCCCGGCGGCGGCGGTGCGGCGCGTGCATCGGCGCGCTGCCCTGCGGCTGTCCGTGGCGGCTTCGAACGCTGTCGATCCGTCGAAAATCCTCCCTCCTTTCCGCGATTTTCACCTTTCCCGTGCGGATCGGCCGAGCGCTTCCGGCCGCCCGAACCCTGCCGAACCTCACGGCTCCCCAAGATTTTTTGCATAAGCGCGGTTCACTCTGCCGTCGTCATCTGCGTCGATTTCGGGCGTTCGTTCGGGAACCGTCGCGTGCTGCGCCGAACGGCCATGAACTTCGCTTCACCCCTGTTCAAACCGGTGTTTTCGTGCTAGTGCATTGCGGCCGCGAACGCGCTAATCTCGGGGCCGCTGTCGTTTCTGGAGTCGTCTTGAACATCGTCTCGAACCCATCGGCCACCGAAGACTGGATCGCCCGCAGCCTGCGCGCGGTGTGGCATCCGTGCACGCAGATGAAGCATCACGAGCGCCTGCCGCTCGTCGCCGTCGCGCGCGGCGACGGCCCGTGGCTGTACGACCGCGACGGACGGCGTTATCTGGACGCGATCAGTTCGTGGTGGGTGAACCTGTTCGGCCACGCGAACCCGTCGATCAACGCCGCGCTGAAAACCCAGCTCGATACGCTCGAACACGTGATGCTCGCCGGCTGCACGCACGAGCCCGCCGTCGAACTGGCCGAACGGCTGTCCGCGCTGACCGGCCACACGCTCGGCCATGCGTTCTTCGCGTCGGACGGCGCGTCGGCGGTCGAGATCGCGCTGAAGATGAGCTTCCATTCATGGCGCAATCGCGGCGAGGCCGGCAAGCGCGAGTTCGTCTGCGTCGCGAACAGCTATCACGGCGAGACGATCGGCGCGCTCGGCGTGACCGACGTCGCGCTGTTCAAGGATGCGTACGACCCGCTGCTGCATCACGCGCACGTGGTCGCGTCGCCGGACGCGCGGCTCGCGCAGGCAGGCGAGCGCGCGGCGGACGTCGCGCGCCGCGCGCTCGCGGACGTCGAGAAGCTGTTCGACGCGCGCGGCGCGCAGATCGCCGCGCTGATCGTCGAGCCGCTCGTGCAGTGCGCGGCTGGCATGGCGATGCACGATCCGTCGTATCTCGCGGGGCTGCGCGCGTTGTGCGACCGTTATCGCGTGCATCTGATCGCGGACGAGATCGCGGTCGGCTGCGGCCGCACCGGCACGTTCTTCGCGTGCGAGCAGGCGGATATCTGGCCGGACCTGCTGTGTCTGTCGAAGGGCATCAGCGGCGGATATCTGCCGCTGTCGATCGTGCTGTCGCGCGACGCGATCTTCGACGCGTTCTACGACGACGACACCGCGCGCGGTTTCCTGCATTCGCATTCGTACACCGGCAATCCGCTCGCGTGCCGCGCGGCGCTCGCGACGCTCGACCTGTTCGAGCGCGACGACGTGCTCGCGCAGAACGCGCGCAAGTCCGCGCAACTGCGCGACGCGCTCGCGCCGCTCGCCGCGCACCCGCGCGTGAGCAACCTGCGCGAGCGCGGCACGATCGTCGCGTTCGATGCGGTGATCGACGACGCGTTGCAAGCGCGCACGTTCTCGCGCCGCTTCTTCGAGAACGCGCTACAGCGCGAACTGCTGCTGCGGCCGATCGGCACGACCGTCTACCTGATGCCGCCGTACATACTCGATGCGGATACGCAGACGCTGCTGGCCGAACGCACGCTCGAAACGTTCGAAGCGACCCTGGCGGAGGACCGGTGATGCAACTGCTCGACATGCTGGAAGAAGGCCTGCGCGACATCGACGCGCGCGGGCTGCGCCGCCGCCGCCGCACCATCGACACGCCATGCGACGCGCACATGCGGGTGGACGGCCGTGACACGATCGGCTTCGCGAGCAACGACTACCTCGGGCTCGCGTCGCATCCGCGCCTCGTCGCGGCGCTCGCGGAAGGCGCACAGCGTTATGGCGCGGGCAGCGGTGGGTCGCATCTGCTCGGCGGCCACTCGCGCGCGCACGCGCAACTCGAAGACGATCTCGCGGAGTTCGCGGGCGGTTTCGTCGATGCGCCGCGCGCGCTGTATTTCAGCACCGGCTACATGGCGAATCTCGCGGTGCTGACCGCGCTCGCCGGACGCGGCACGACGCTGTTCTCCGACGCGCTGAACCACGCGTCGCTGATCGACGGCGCGCGGCTGTCGCGCGCGGACATCCAGGTTTATCCGCACGCGGACGTCGACGCGCTGTCCGCGATGCTCGACGCGTCCGATTCGGCGGTGAAGCTGATCGTCAGCGACACCGTGTTCAGCATGGACGGCGACGTCGCGCCGCTCGCGCGCCTCGTTGAACTCGCGGAGCGGCACGGCGCGTGGCTCGTCGTCGACGACGCGCACGGCTTCGGCGTGCTCGGCCCAGAGGGGCGCGGCGCGCTTGCGCAGGCCGCGCTGCGCTCGCCGAACCTCGTGCTGGTCGGCACGCTCGGCAAGGCGGCCGGCGTGTCGGGCGCGTTCGTCGCCGCGCATGCGACCGTCGTCGAATGGCTCGTGCAGCGCGCGCGGCCGTATATCTTCACGACCGCGTCGTCGCCGGCGGTCGCGCATGCGGTGTCCGCGAGCGTGAAGCTGATCGCGGGCGACGAGGGCGACGCGCGACGCGCGCATCTGCAAACGCTGATCGGGCGCACGCGCACGATGCTGAAGGAGACCTGCTGGCTGCCGGTCGATTCGCACACGGCGGTGCAGCCGCTCGTGATCGGCGCCAACGACGCGACGCTCGCGATCGCCGCCGCGCTGGAGCGCGACGGCCTGTGGGTGCCGGCGATCCGTCCGCCGACGGTGCCGGAAGGCACGTCGCGGCTGCGCATCTCGCTGTCGGCTGCGCACTCGCACGCGGACCTCGACCGCCTGCACGCCGCGTTGCAGCGCGCGAGCGCCGACGCGCAACGCGAGGGCGCACGATGAGCGCGCCGCTTTCGCTGTTCGTCACCGGCACCGATACGGAGATCGGCAAGACGTTCGTCAGCGCGGCGCTGCTGCGCGGCTTCGCGCGCGCCGGGCTGCGCGCGGCCGGCATGAAGCCGATTGCGGCCGGCGCGTTCGAGCGCGACGGCGAGTGGCACAACGAGGACGCCGATCAACTGGACGCCGCCGCGGGCGTGTTACTGCCCGCCGCGATCCGCACGCCGTATCTGCTGAAGGAGCCGGCCGCGCCGCACATCGCGGCCGCGCTGGAGCACGTGACGCTCGACGTCGCGCACATCGTCGCGTGCCATCGCGATGCGCTCGCGCGCGCGGACGTTGTCGTCGTCGAAGGCGTCGGCGGCTTTCGCGTGCCGCTGACCGCGACGCACGACACCGCCGATCTCGCGGGCGCGCTCGATCTGCCGGTCGTGCTCGTCGTCGGGATGCGGCTCGGCTGCATCAGCCACGCGTTGCTGACCGCGGAATCGATCGCCGCGCGCGGGCTGCATATCGCGGGCTGGGTCGCGAACCGGATCGACCCGGCGATGACGTTCGCCGACGAGAACGTCGAAACGTTGCGCGAACGGCTCGCCGCGCATCACGACGCGCCGCTCGTCGGCATCGTGCCGCATCTGCGCGGCGCGAGCGCCGATGCGGCTGCCGCGCATCTGGACATCGACCTGCTGCTGACGCGCCTGCGCGGCGGCCCGGCGGTCCGGGCCGCGTAACGCGCGCCGGACCTCGACTGCATTCACGAATATTCAATCTAACGAAGGACCCACGACATGACTCAAGCCCACATCCAGCCCGCCGCCGCGGCCCAGACCGCGCCGCAGACGCCGGCCGCCGCCGCGCCGCGCTGGCGCGTCGCCGACGTCGTCGCGCTGTACGACCTGCCGTTCAACGATCTGCTGTTCCGCGCGCAGCAGGCGCATCGCGAGCACTTCGACGCGAACGCGGTGCAGCTGTCGACGCTGCTGTCGATCAAGACCGGCGGCTGCGAGGAGGACTGCGCGTATTGCCCGCAGTCCGCGCATCACGACACGGGCCTCGACGCGAGCAAGCTGATGGACGTCGAGGACGTGCTGTCGGCCGCGCGCGTCGCGAAGGAGAACGGTGCGACGCGCTTCTGCATGGGCGCCGCGTGGCGCAACCCGAAGGACCGTCACCTGGAGCCGATCAAGGACATGATCCGCGGCGTGAAGGCGATGGGCCTCGAAACCTGCGTGACGCTCGGGATGCTCGAACCGCACCAGGCGCAGTCGCTCGCGGACGCGGGCCTCGACTACTACAACCACAACCTCGACACGTCGCCGGAGTTCTACGGCCAGATCATCTCGACGCGCACCTACCAGGACCGCCTCGACACGCTGGAGCGCGTGCGCGACGCGGGCATCAACGTGTGCTGCGGCGGGATCGTCGGGATGGGCGAGTCGCGCCGCGAGCGCGCGGGGCTGATCGCGCAGCTCGCGAACATGGACCCGTACCCGGAGTCGGTGCCGATCAACAACCTCGTGCAGGTGAGCGGCACGCCGCTCGAAGGCACGGACGCGCTCGATCCGTTCGAGTTCGTGCGCACCATCGCGATCGCGCGGATCACGATGCCGCGCGCGATGGTGCGGCTGTCGGCGGGCCGCGAGCAGATGGACGACGCGTTGCAGGCGCTGTGCTTCATGGCCGGCGCGAATTCGATCTTCTATGGCGATCAGTTGCTGACGACCGGCAATCCGCAGGCGGAGGCGGACCGCCGGCTGCTCGCGCGGCTCGGGATTCGCGCGGAAGCCGCGCAGCAGTTGCCGGCCGAGGCGCAGCAGGGCGGTTGCGGGCATTGCGGCGGGTGATGCGTTAGCGGAGGGTTTGCGGCTTTCGGCGGCGTGGGCGCCGCTGGAAACCGCGAAGCCTCGTCTCGTTGAGGAACGAGGCTGGCAACGACGTGCGCGGTGCGGGCGGCGCGTGACGCGCGCTACTGGATAACGGAGCTTCGCGTTCCTGTGCCGCTATGCGGTTGAGTTTCGACGCGTCCATCGCGTCGCCATGCATTGCATGCCGGCAGTTGCGCGGGCAGCGCGATCTCTGTCCTCGAAACCAGGGGATACGGCTGCGGTCAGGCGGTGATCGCGACGCAACGGACCGCAGATGACCCGCGCGTGCTCCGTCGATTCATCATCGCGACAATACGCACGCCTGGATCCGGAGAGCCGAAGCGGCGACCACCAGGCCGCCGCTTTCACCGCTTCAATCAGGCATACGCCGCGCGCCGCCGCCCGGCGATCAGCAGATAACACACACCGCCGACCACCAGCGCCGGCAGCGTCGCGCCGACGTTCGGCAGCCACTGGTTCAGCATGTGATACGCGGCGATCCCGAGCGCCCACGCGAAGAACGCGCCGACGTGCCAACCGCCCGAGAACCCATATGTGCCGCGCAGGTCCGCGAGCGCCGCCGCGTCGATGCGGCGGCGTCGCACGATGAAGTGATCCGCGAGCACGACGCCGAACAGCGGCGCGAACACCGAGCCGATCAGCAGCAGGAAGTTTTCGTAGCGCGCCATCGGCACGACGATGGCGATCAGCGTGCACAGCGCGCCGAACGCCGCCGACAGCCACGGCACGCTGCCGCGCGTCCAGAACGTGCCGGTCGAGACGGCGGCCGAGTGGATGTCCGCGAACGCGTTGTCGATTTCGTCGATCAGCACGAGCAGCAGCGCGAGGCCGCCGCCGGCCTTCGCGAGCGCGGTCGTCAGCAGCGCGTCGCCGCCGCCGGCCGCGAGGCCGTACACCGCGCCGAGCGCATAGAACCACAGGTTCGCGATCCCGTAGCCGAGCAGCGTGCCGCGAAACGTCTCGCCCGCGCGGCGGCCGAAGCGCGTGTAGTCGGCGATCAGCGGCAGCCACGACAGCGGCATCGCGACCACGAGGTCGATTGCGCTGCCGAACGGCATCTCGCCGGTGCCGGGCCGGCGCATCAGCGCGCCGAGATCGTGCTGCGCGAGCAGGCTCCACGTGAGCCACACCGCGCCCGCGAGCAGCAGCCAGATCCCCCACGTACGCAGGAAACGCCGCACGAACGACAGCGGCCCGCTGATCGCGAGCAGCGTCGCCAGCAGCCCGAACAGCAGCGTCCACACGAGCGGCATCGACAGATTGAACGCCTGTTTCGCGAGCGCTTCGGCGGAGTCGCGCATCACGATGATCTCGAACGCGCCCCAGCCGACCAGTTGCACCGCGTTGATGACCGCCGGCACCGACGCGCCGCGCACGCCGAGCGTCGGCCGCAGCGACGACATCGCGGCGAGGCCGGTGTCGGTGCCGATCACGCCCGCGAGCGCGAGCAGCACGACGCCGATCACGCTGCCGATCGCGATCGCGATGAGCGCGTGCGGCAGCGCGAGGCCCGGCACCAGCAGCGCGCCCGCCTGCGCGACGAGCAGCCCGATGCCGAGCGAGAACCACAGCGCGAACGCGTCGCCGGTGCGGAACTCGCGGCGCGCGTCGGGCACCGGCACGAGCGGCGCGTAGGTGGGGCCAGCGTCGCTGGCGAGCGATTCCTGAGTCATCTGGAAAGCGATCCTGTCGTTGTTCGCCGGCCTGGCGGGCCGGCATCGTTGTTGTCCATGGCGGTGGCGTTGCGACGCGCGGTGCGCGGGCGGCAATACGGCCGGTGCGGCGACCGATGCGTGCGCGGCCTTCGAGGCCGTCGCGCGCCGCATCGCGTCCGTGCGGCGCGCGTTGCATACCGGCATGTCCGCTCGCGGTTTCGCGCCCCCGCGTCGCGCGGCCTCTCGAACCGCGCGCGCCGAAAGCCGCATGCGCCGCCGCCGGTCCGTCTCGCGCCGTCGCGCACGCTGTCATAATGCACGATTGCACTGCGGACGACACGCGCCGGCGAACGCCGCGCGGCAGCCTCGCGGGGACGGCCGACACCGGCCGATACCGGTCGTTCCGCCGCCGCGCCACGCCGGAAAGCCGACATTATCGCGAAAACGCCATGTTTGAAGAATCCCAAGCCAACGTCCCGCTCGCCGAGCGCCTGCGGCCGCGCTCGATCGACGAGGTGATCGGGCAGAAGCATCTGCTCGGCCCGAACAAGCCGCTGCGCGTCGCGTTCGAGTCCGGCGAGGCGCATTCGATGATCCTCTGGGGGCCGCCCGGCGTCGGCAAGACGACGCTCGCGCGGCTGATGGCCGCCGCGTTCCATGCGGAGTTCATCGCGCTGTCGGCGGTGCTGTCCGGCGTGAAGGACATCCGCGAGGCGGTCGAGACCGCGCAGGTGCATCGCGCCCACGGGCGGCAGACGCTCGTGTTCGTCGACGAAGTTCATCGCTTCAACAAGAGCCAGCAGGACGCCTTCCTGCCGCACGTCGAATCGGGCCTGTTCGTGTTCGTCGGCGCGACCACCGAGAATCCGTCGTTCGAGGTGAACAGCGCGTTGCTGTCGCGCGCGGCCGTGTACGTGCTGAAGAGCCTCGACGACGACGAGCAGCGCGAACTGCTGGAGCGCGCGAGCCGCGAACTCGGCGGCCTCACGTTCACCGACGATGCGCGCGCGGCGCTGATCGGCTCCGCCGACGGCGACGGCCGCAAGCTGCTGAACAACCTGGAGATCGTCGCGCGCGCGGCCGCGCGGCAGAAGCAGACCGGGATCGACGCGGCGCTGCTCGGCAGCGCGCTCGCGGAGAACCTGCGCCGCTTCGACAAGGGCGGCGATGCGTTCTACGACCAGATCAGCGCGCTGCACAAGTCGGTGCGCGGCAGCAATCCGGACGGCGCGCTGTACTGGTTCTGCCGGATGCTCGACGGCGGCGCGGACCCGCGTTATCTCGCGCGGCGCATCGTGCGGATGGCATGGGAGGACATCGGCCTCGCGGACCCGCGCGCGGCGCGCATCACCCTCGACGCGGCCGAGACGTACGAGCGCCTCGGCTCGCCGGAAGGGGAGCTGGCGCTCGCGCAGGCGCTGATCTATCTCGCGGTCGCGCCGAAGTCGAACGCCGGCTACATGGCATACAACGAGGCGCGGCGCTTCGTCAGCAAGGACCAGTCGCGCGCGGTGCCGATCCATCTGCGCAACGCGCCGACCAGGTTGATGAAGGAACTCGGCTACGGCCACGAGTACCGCTATGCGCACGACGAACCGGACGCGTATGCGGCCGGCGAGACCTATCTGCCCGACGGCATGCGCGATCCGCGGTGGTACGCGCCGACCCCGCGCGGGCTCGAAGGCAAGATCCGCGAGAAGCTCGCGCGGCTCGCGGAACTTGATGAAACGTGGCGCGACGAGCACGACGAAAGCAGCGGCGGCAAGAATCGCCGCGGCTGACGACGGCGGCTGACGACGGCACCCCGCGTCCGGCGGTCGTCGTGTCGTGCGGCGGCGGCACATGCCCGGCGGCCGCGCGACGCCGGTGCGCTAAAATCCCGGTTTCACACAACGAACCAGCTTCTCCACACCCATGCTCGACATCCAGCTGCTGCGCAAAGACCTCGACGGCGTCGCGAAGCGACTCGCCGACCGCGGCTACACCCTCGACGTGGCCGCGTTTTCCGCACTCGAAGCGGAACGCCGCGCGATCCAGACCCGCACCGAAGAACTGCAGTCGCGCCGCAACAGCCTGTCGAAGCAGATCGGCGCGATGAAGGGGCGGGGCGAGGACACGTCGGCGGTGATGGCGGAAGTCGGCGGCATCGGCGACGAGATGAAGACGTCGGCCGCGAAGCTCGACGAGATCCAGACGCGCCTGTCGGACCTGATGCTCGGCGTGCCGAACCTGCCGCACGACAGCGTGCCGGTCGGCCGCGACGAGCGCGACAACGTCGAGGTGCGCCGCTGGGGCACGCCGCGCGCGTTCGACTTCGAGGTGAAGGATCACGTCGACGTCGGCACGCCGCTCGGCCTCGACTTCGAGACCGGCGCGAAGCTCGCCGGCGCGCGCTTCACGATGCTGCGCGGGCAGATCGCGCGGCTGCACCGCGCGCTCGCGCAGTTCATGATCGACACGCACACGCAGCAGCACGGCTACACCGAGGTCTATACGCCGTACATCGTGAACCCGGAGATCCTGTACGGGACCGGCCAGCTGCCGAAGTTCGCGGACGACATGTTCCGCGTCGAGAAGGGCGGCGGCGAGAACGTCGTCACGCAGTACCTGATCTCGACGTCCGAGATTTCGCTGACGAATACCGTGCGCGAGAGCATCGTCGACGGCGCTGCGCTGCCGGTCCGGCTGACCGCGCATTCGCCGTGCTTCCGCTCGGAGGCGGGTTCGTATGGCCGCGACACGCGCGGGATGATCCGCCAGCACCAGTTCGACAAGGTCGAGATGGTGCAGATCGTGGCGCCGGAGACGTCGTACGACACGCTCGAACAGATGGTCGTGCACGCGGAGACCATCCTGCAGAAGCTGGGGCTGCCGTATCGCGTGATTACGCTGTGCACCGGCGACATGGGTTTTTCCGCGTCGAAGACGTACGACCTCGAAGTGTGGCTGCCCGCGCAGAACACATATCGCGAGATTTCGAGCTGCTCGAACACCGAGGCGTTCCAGGCGCGCCGGATGCAGGCGCGCTACCGCAACGCGCAGGGCAAGACGGAACACGTGCATACGCTGAACGGCTCGGGCCTCGCGGTTGGGCGCACGCTTGTCGCGGTGCTGGAGAACTATCAGAACGCGGACGGTACGGTGACGGTGCCTGATGCGCTGCGTCCGTACATGGGCGGCGTGGCGCGGCTGGAAGCGGCGGCCGGCTGATCGTCCGGTTCACGAAAATTCTTTGCAACAGGGCTTGGATTCTCTTTTCAAGTATCCTATAATCTTCGCTTCGCCAGCCAGCGACCAGTTGGCGAAGCGGTAGCGGAAGGGTTTTTCCGACGCTGCCGGCAGTAAAAAGCAGTACCCCGGAGAGGTGGCAGAGTGGTCGAATGTACCTGACTCGAAATCAGGCGTACGGTTTCCCCGTACCGTGGGTTCGAATCCCACCCTCTCCGCCAGATTAAAAAAAGCCCTGCAAGTCAATGACTTGCAGGGCTTTTTGCTTTTCGGGTGGTAGCGGGTCGGGCAGCAGTCATGCTTGCGGTAGGTCCCGCCCCGGCTCGGGCTTCCGTATCCCGGACCGCACCAGCGCGCCGCCAACCTCGCCACGCGCCGGCCCCGCCAGCCAACTCACCCCTGCTGCAACCTGAACATCCCCACCACCTCGTGCATCCGCGACGCCTGTTCCTTCAGCGCCTGCGCGGCCGCCGCCGCTTCCTCGACCAGCGCCGCGTTCTGCTGCGTGACCTCGTCCATCTGCGTAACCGCCTTGTTCACCTGATCGATGCCCTCGCTCTGCTGACCCGACGCCGCCGCGATCTCGTCCATGATCGCGGTCACGCGCTGCACCGCGTCGTTGATCTGCGTCATCGTCGCGCCCGCGCGGCCGACCAGTTCGGTGCCGTTGCTGACCCGCTCGACCGACGCGCCGATCAGCGACTTGATCTCCTTCGCCGCCGCCGCGCTGCGCTGCGCGAGCGAGCGCACCTCGCCCGCGACGACCGCGAAGCCGCGTCCTTCCTCGCCGGCGCGCGCGGCTTCGACGGCCGCGTTCAGCGCAAGGATGTTGGTCTGGAACGCGATTCCTTCGATCACGCCGATGATGTCCGCGATCTGCTTCGAGCTGGCGCTGATCTCGCCCATCGTCGACACGACCTCGGCCACCACCTCGCGCCCCTGGCTCGCGACGCCATACGCGTTGTTCGCGAGTTCGGCCGCCTGGCGTGCGTGCTCGGCGTTCTGGTGCACGGTCGTCGTCAACTCGGCCATGCTCGCGGCGGTTTCTTCGAGCGAGGCGGCCTGCGCCTCGGTGCGCTGCGACAGGTTCGAGTTGCCGGCCGAAATCTCGGTCGTCGCGGTCGCAATCGATTGCGCGCCGTCGCGCACCGACACCATCGCGTCGGTCAGGCGCGTCTGCATCGCGCCCAGGCCCTCCATCAACTGGCCCATTTCGTCGCGCGAGCGGACCTCGACCCGATGGCTCAGGTCGCCGTCCGCGATGCGGCGGAAGTGCGACAGCGCCTCGTCGAGCAGCCCGACAATCGAGCGGCGCAGCGTGTACCACGCGAACGCGGCCATCAACAGGCCGACCGCGAGGCCGATCGCCGCGAGCCACAGGATCAGCCGGAAGCGTTTTTGCGCGGCGTCGTAAAGCTGCTGCGCCTGGGTCGCCTGCAGCTTTTCGAGCGCGGCCGTGCGGTCGGTGACTTCGTTGAACGGCCCGGTCAGGCGGTTCGAGATCAGGTCGGCGAGCGCCGCGTTGTCGTGATCCTCGATCGCCTTGAACGTCGCCGCGACCGGCCCGGCCATCACCGCGTCGCGCTTCGTCTCGACCTCGTCCGCGAGCCGCCGCTCGTCGCCTTCCGCGGGCAGCGCGCGGTACGTCTTCCACGCCTTGTCCGCGATCTCGAACTGCTCGCGCGCGTGCTGCACGAGGTCGGCCGCGTCGGGGCGCGACGGCAGCGCGGCGATGCGGTCGAGCACGAGCCGGCCGCGCGCATAGAAGAAATCGACCTTGCCTAGCGCGGTCGACGATGCGAGCTGGTCCGTGTACATCTCTTTCTGGTCGGCGTTGCTCAATGCGATGCCGGTCACGCCGAGCGCCGCGCCGACGATGAGCATGAGGCCCAGCAGGCCCATCACGAGCGCGAGCCGGGTACGAATGGTGAGATTTCTGAGCATGGAATTTCGCGTCGAAAAACAGGAAGCAGGGATGTGGCGAACCACAAGTCATCCGGGTTTACGGCCGCGCGGCTCGAATTTTGAAGGGTTAGGGACACGCGGTTACCAGGAAACCCGCGTTTGAAAGCGGCTAGTCGGCCGGGGGAATGGGAGATGGAAGGTGGCGGCGCGACCTTGGTGCGACCCTGGTGCGACGAAGCCGCGCCTGTCGTCGCCGCCGCTGGGTGCGCCGGTTGGCCCGAAGGCGGCGGCAGGTCCGCGTCGCGGGCACCCGCTGCCGGGCACCCGCCGCCGGTCGCCCGCAGCCGTTCAGCGGGCTGCGACCTTCGGCCCGCCGGCGGTCGCCGAATAACCGTCGTTCAGCGTCTTCATGAACGCGATCACGTCGCGGATCTCCGCTTCGTTCAGCGCCGGTTTCGAGCCGGCGCCGCG
The DNA here is from genome assembly GCF_900104845.1 of Paraburkholderia caballeronis. NCBI lineage: Bacteria > Pseudomonadati > Pseudomonadota > Betaproteobacteria > Burkholderiales > Burkholderiaceae > Paraburkholderia > Paraburkholderia caballeronis. Next base: position 1,203,195 of record NZ_FNSR01000001.1, read on the forward strand.
ATCGAACGGCGCGTCGACGTGATCGATGTTGTCGCGATACGCGGGCGGCAGGTCGTCGTACTGGTCGATCCGGCCGTCCGCGCGCTTCGGATACCACTTCTGCGGCGCGATGTCCCGCTCGACGTAGAAGTGCATCACGTCTTCGAGCGTATGGAACCGGCCGTTGTGGAAGAACACCGAGCGCGCCGCCGCGTTGCGCAGCGTCGGCGACTTGAACAGCCCGCAGAAGTCGGTTTCGTTCGTGAGGTCGCGCCGGTACGGCCCGCACAGGCCGAGGTCGAAATACTTCGGATCGTGCGTCGCCGGCACTTCCGGGTTGCGCGGTACGCCGAGCGACGCGTACGAGAAGTCCGCGAACTGCGCGGGGCGGCCGCCCGGCCCCGGCGTATCGATATGGCATTTCGCGCAGTTGCCCTTGTTCGGGTCGTTGAACAGCGCGTAACCGCGCAGTTCCTGCGCGGTGAAGTCCGCGTGGCCGGACATCACCGCGTCGAACTTGCTGGTGTACGGATGGAAACTCTCGTCCTCGGTCTCGAACGCTTCGAGCGCGTTGCCGATCCGGTCGAACGCCTGCTTCGGGTTCGCGAAGATCTCCGCGCCGAACACCTGGCGGAACGTGTCCGCATACGGGCCGCGCGCGAGCTTCGCGACGACGGCCGACGGGTCGGTGTTCGCCATCTCGTTCGGGTCGAGCATCGGCCGCGCGGCCTGCTCGTGCAGCGACGCCATCGAGCCGTCGCGCATGAAGCCGCCGGTCGGGCCTTCGTCCTGGGTGTCCTCGGACGCCGGGTTGTAGAAGTGGCGCGTGAAGAGCGGCGTGAACGTCAGGTAGCGCAGCGACGGCACCGTGCGCGTGCCGGGCCGGTGCAGGTCCGGACCGCCCAACTGCACCGCGAGGCCGTTCGGCGGCCCGTATGCGTGGTCGGGGCTGTGGCAGCTCGCGCAGGACATCTTGCCGGACGCGGACAGCGACGGGTCGAAGAAGATCTGCTTGCCGAGCATCGCCTCGGCGCTCAGCTTCGCCGGCACGGCCGGGTAGCGTATCCAGCGCTGCAGCGGCTTGCCGCCCGAGACTACCGGCGCGACTGCGGGCGGGTGGGGGTGCGCGCCGTTTGCCGCGGCGAACGCCGCGCCGGGCTGCGCGGCCTTCAGCGGCGCGGTTGCCGCCGCCGCGGCCAGCGCGGCCGCCAGGGCGATGCCGGTCCATCTGCTGGCCGGCCTGAAACCGTCTCGAATCATGTGGGCTGCTTCGTGTTGCATTGAAAATGGCGGAGCCGCGCTCCGCCATCGATCGGGGCGCCGCGTCGTGCCACGCACGCGGCGCCCGTCGTTGCCGCCGGTGCGGTCAGAAGCTGAACATCGGCATCAGGTCGCCGATCGCGGTGCTGTTCGCCGGCAGATACGCGTTCTGCTGCGACGCGACCGGGTTCGGCAGGCGGTCGCGGCTGCGCTTCGACAGCGGCGGCAGACGCCAGTTGCGCTCGATGAATTTCAGCACCGACGCGTGATCGTAGTACGTGTGATCGACCATCCCGGTGCGCGCATACGGCGACACGACGAGCATCGGAATGCGCGGGCCGTCGCCGAAGAAGTCGAGGTTCTGGATCGGGCCGGTGTCGAAGTGGCCGCCGCCTTCATCGGTCGTCACGAGGATCGCGGTGTTCGCCCACAGCGCCGGGTTCGCCTGCACTTCGCCGACCACGTGCTGGAGGAACGCTTCGAGCGTCGCGGGCGCCGAGTAGCCGGGGTGGCCGCTGTCGAGGTTCTTCGGCACGACATACGACACGGACGGCAGCGTGCCGCCGGTGATGTCCCGGTCGAGCGACGTCAGGTCGTTCAGGTTCGCGTTCAGCGCCGGGTTCGTGATGACGTTCGTCGATGCGACGAGCGGATCGCCGATGTTGTTGTACTGCGCGGCCTGCGCCTCGCCGACCGCGGCCGCCTGCGGCAGCGTCACGCCGGCCTGCGCGGCCAGCGCCGTCAGCAGCGCGGCTTCGGCGGTCACGTCGGCCGCGTCGCGCGCGCCGGTGTACCACTTCCACGACACCTTGTGCTGCGCGAGCGATTCGGCGATGGTCGGCACCGTCTGCGGCGGATAGTTGAAGTTGTTCGGGCCGATCGGCGCGGGCGTGCCGTCCGTCTCGTAGCCGGGGTTGTAGTTGTTCACGAGGTAGAACTTGCCCGGCTCGCAGTTGCTCGGCACGTTCTTCGTCGCGAGGTAGCTCAGGATCGTGCCGACGCCCGGCTGCGACGCGTCCGAGCAGTTCACGTACGAACCGCCTTCGTAGCCGTCCTGGGTATAGAAGTTCGGGGTTCCCGACAACGGGTTCGGGTTCTCGATCTGGTTCGCGGGCGGCGTCGCGACCGCGCCGGCGCTGTTGAACCACGGCATGTCGCCGGTCGCGATCTGGAAGAAGTTCATGCCGGTGCCGCCCATCACCGACTGGTGATAGTTGTCGCTGATCGCGAACTGCTGCGCGAGCGACTTGAAGTACGGCGCGTCGCCGGCGGACATGTTCATGAAGCCCATCAGCTCGCCGCCCTGCGCGGGGTTCTGCGGCGTGATCTGCAACTGCGACGAGTCGTCGGACACCGTGTCGCCGCCCTGGCCGACCGTCGTCGCGACCCACGTGAACATGTCGAGCTTCGAGTTGTCGCCGCCGGTCTGCTGCCACATCTGGAAGAAGCGGTGCACGGGGTCGCCGGTGCTCGCGTACAGCGTGATGCCGAACGCGGGCGGGATGTTGTCGGACGTCGCGTACGGCACGTACTTGCTGATCTGGAACGGGCCGTTCGGCAGGTTCGCCGGGAAACGCGCGTCGGGCGTGCCGCCGGCCGTCGTCAGCGTCGTCGGGTTCAGGATGCCGGTCGTCTCCGGCTGCGGCAGCACGGAGAACGGCGACGAGCGCGTCGGGTTGATCGTGTACGCGGTCTGCGTCGCGCCCTGGTTCTGCGCGGCGCGCGAGAAGTTCGGGCCGGGCGAGCCGTCCGCGTTGATGATCCCCTCGGACAACAGGTTCTTCACGGTCTGGCCGGACGGCGGCACGTAACCGCCGAACAGCCCGTCGAACGTCTGGTTCTCGCCGACGATCACGATCACGTGCTGGATCGGCGTGGTCGTCGGGCCGTTGTTCAGCGCGAGCGCGGCCGCGACCGGGCCGGCCTGCAGCGGCGCGGGCATCGCGCCGGTCAGCGGCAACTGCACCGCCTGGTGCGTGCTGCTGTTGCTGCCGCCGGTGCCGACGCCGACGTTGACCGTGTTGGTATGCACGGTGAAGTGCGCGATGTCGAACAGGTTGTCGAGCGGGTTGCTGGAGTTCGCCTCATACGACGCGTTGCCGAACGGGTCGGAGACGGCGTTCGCCGGCACGCCGAACGCGGTGTACAGCGGCTGCAGCACGCCGTTCACGTCGGTGGCCGCCTGCTTGATGCTGGTCGACGAGATTTTCGCGCCGCTGATCTGCGTCGCGGTCGGCGCGCTGGTCAGCACTGCGCCGAACAGCCGCTGCGTGACGATCGTCGTGAGCGGGTTCAGGTTCGCGATCGCCGCGCCCGACGACGCCGGGTCGATCACCGACGACAGCACGGTCGGCGTGCCGTCGGCGTCGGTCACGGGGACCGTCAGCACGAACGGCGCCTTGCCGGTGACGACGACCGAGTAGTGGCCGTTCGAATCGGTGACGGCCGATTGCGCGGCCTTGCCGGTGCTGTCGGTGAGCGTGACCGGCACGCCGACGACCGGGATGCCCTGGGCGGCGACGCCCGAGACGGTGACGGTGGACGACGACGGGTGGTCGTCGGAGCCGCCGCAGCCGGCGAGGCTCAGAAGGGCCGCCGAGCAGGCGAGCGTGAGTGCGCGCAGTTTCATGGTCTTGTCGATGTGCAGGGTGGGGTGATCGAGTTGTCGTTGTCGGGGCGCTCTGCCGCTGTGCGTTTTTGGGGGGCGGAGCCTCGCTGCCGCCCAATACTTGCAGCGCCATATGACACTGATGCGTAACCGGGGCGATGACGGCCTCTAACGGGCGACGATTTGCGCGCGGCGAGGAGCGTGTTGCGTGCGGGCGTCGGCCTGGGGCAACGGTCGGGCGGGGCGGTGACGCCGGTTTGATCGTCTTGCGCGGGGCCTCGCGAGTCGGTCAGCGGGGCGGCACAAGTCTCGTTTCGTCTGATTAATCAAGCTATTGATTCGTAAGAAGTTGTCGGCAGTGGGTCGCCCTCGTGCCGGTTCGCGCGGTGCCCGTCCGGCCGATGTCTTTGCCCGGAGCGCCCAGGTCCGCCCGCGTGCGGCCGCCCCGCCGTGCCATCGCAGCCGCGCGCGTCGGCTGCGTCCCGCGTCGTCGTTCCGGGCCGCACTCTGTACAATCGCTGGATCGACAACTCCGGCGGCGCCCGCTTTTCGCGCCGCCGCGCCATTCCCGTTTTCCGTTTCCAGTCCACGATGGCCATTACCTACAAGTCAGCCGCCGACATCGAGCGTCTGCGCATTTCCGGCCGTCTCGCGGCCGACGTGCTCGCGATGATCGGCGAGCACGTGAAACCCGGCGTCTCGACCGACGAACTCGACGCGATCTGCAACGACTACATCGTCAACACTCAGAAGGCGGTGGCGGCGAACGTCGGCTACCTCGGTTTCCCGAAGACGATCTGCACGTCGGTGAACCAGGTGGTCTGCCACGGCATCCCGAACCGCGCCGAGGTGCTGAAGGACGGCGACATCATCAACATCGACGTCGCGGTAATCAAGGACGGCTACTTCGGCGACACGAGCCGCATGTACTGCGTCGGCACGCCGAGCAGCGTCGGCCGCCAGTTGATCGACACGACCTACGAGGCGATGCTCGCCGGCATCCGCGAGGTGAAGCCCGGCGCGACGCTCGGCGACATCGGCCACGCGATCCAGCGCCGCGCGCAGGCGGACGGCTTTTCGATCGTCCGCGACTACTGCGGCCACGGCATCGGCAAGGTCTATCACGAGGAGCCGCAGGTGCTGCACTTCGGGCAGCCGGGGCAGGGGCTGCGGCTGAAGCCCGGCATGGTGTTCACGATCGAGCCGATGGTGAACGCGGGCCGCGCGGGCACCGCCGTGCTGCGCGACGGCTGGACCGTCGTCACGAAGGACCGCTCGCTGTCGGCGCAGTGGGAGCACATGGTGGCCGTCACCGACGACGGTTACGAACTGCTCACGCCATGGCCCGACGGCACCGGCGACTACGAAGCGCCATGACGCCCGGTGGACGGGCTTGCGGCGGACGCGGCGCGCGCCCGTTTTCGTTAAATAAGGATTTGACTCTCGCGCCGGTTCGGTTAAAGCTACGCGTTAGTGCTTTATTGGGTATATGACTGCATGAGTCCGTCACTGACCGTTCGCCGTATAACCGCCGATCAGGGTGCCGTGCTCCGTCAGCTTCGCACTGCTTCGCTGCGGGACGCGCCCCACGCGTTCGGCGACACCCACGATGGCGCGCTGTCAGACGACCCGGACGTCTTCGACGCCGCGGCGGCGCAGCACGCGGTCTCCCATACCGACACGTCGTTCATCCTGTACACCGAAGGGCATCCTGCCGGCCTCATCAGCGCGTGCTTCGAGAGCGCGGCCGCGCATCGCGCGTTCGTGCAGGCGTTGTGGGTCGCGCCGGCGGTGCGGCATCTGCGCGGCGGCGAGCTGCTCGTGAACACCGCGATCGAATGGCTCGCGAGCGAAGGCGCGACGCTGATCCACGCCTGGGTGCCGGACGCGAACGTCACCGCGATGCGTTTCTACGAGCGGCTCGGTTTCGCCGCGACCGGCGACCATGCGCGCAGCCGGCAGGTGCCGGACCAGTGGGAAACACTGCTGATGCGCGAGGTCCGCGGCCGCGCGGCGCTCGCCTCGGTGCAATAACGTCGCCGGCATTCGCGTCGCGCTACGGTTGCGTCGCGCGTCGATTTCGCGCCGGTCCCGCATCGATTCACCGGTTCATCCGCTGCGGCGCGCGCATCGTCGCGCGCCGCGCGTCCATTCGTCCTCTCCGTGATCGCTCGTTGCCGCCATCAAAAATAATGGCCGGCCGGAGCGACGCCTGTAAAATACGCAAAATTTTTCGCCGAGCACCATGTCGCCCAGGAAATCGCCATATTTTGAACTGAAGAGCGGTTCAGTCGATACGCTACTGTTCGTGGTCAAGACGACCGAGCTGGACGCGATGCGCGTCGAGCTGACCCGACGTTTCGAGGCGACGCCCGAATTTTTCGCCAACGATGTCGTCGCGATCGACGTGCGTCGTCTCGGCGACGGCGAACAGGTGCCGCTCGGCGACATTGCGAAGCTGCTGGAAAGCGTGCGGATGCGTCCGGTCGGCGTCGTCGCGCACCCGGAGCAGCATGGCTGGGCGGCCGAAGCCGGGCTGCCGCTGCTCGAAGCGCGCGACCGCCGCGCGAATGCGAACGCGGCGAAGCCGTCCGCCGAAGAACCCGCGGTGCCGGAAGCAACAAGCGTTGCCGCCGCCGACGCCGCGCAGGCCGACATCTTTTCTTCCGTGGACGCCGATTCCGACGCTGCGGCCGCCGACACGTCCGCGCCGGTCGCGCTCGAAGCCGGCCGTGCGGCGCGCGCCGAACCCGCGCTGATCGTCGATCGCCCGCTGCGCTCGGGGCAGCGGATCTACGCGAAGGGCGACGTCGTCGTGCTCGGGCTCGTGAGCAACGGCGCGGAAGTGATCGCCGAAGGCAACATCCACATCTACGCGCCGCTGCGCGGCCGCGCGCTCGCGGGCGTGCACGGCAATCACGACGCGCGCATCTTCTGCACGTGTCTCGAAGCGGAACTGATCTCGATTGCGGGCATCTACCGTACGACCGAGAACCCGCTGCCGGCCGACGTGCACGGCAAGCCGGTGCAGATCCGCCTCGACGACGACGAAAAGCTGCTTATCGAACCGCTACGGCTTACCTGAAGTGCCACACTCGAACGGGCACGCAGGGCGACCAAACTGACGAATCTGACGAACACAAGGTAAGGGAATGGCAAAAATCATTGTGGTGACTTCGGGCAAGGGTGGCGTAGGCAAGACGACCACGAGCGCGAGCTTCGCGTCGGGCCTCGCGTTGCGCGGCCACAAGACCGCGGTCATCGACTTCGACGTCGGCCTGCGCAACCTCGACCTGATCATGGGCTGCGAGCGGCGCGTCGTGTACGACCTGATCAACGTGATCCAGGGTGAGGCGAACCTGAACCAGGCGCTCATCAAGGACAAGAAGTGCGAGAACCTGTTCATCCTGCCGGCGTCGCAGACGCGCGACAAGGATGCGCTGACGCAGGAAGGCGTCGAGAAGGTCATCAACGACCTGATCGCGATGGACTTCGAATACATCGTCTGCGATTCGCCGGCGGGCATCGAGTCGGGCGCGCTGCTCGCGATGCACTTCGCGGACGAGGCGCTGGTCGTCACGAACCCGGAAGTGTCGTCGGTGCGCGACTCCGACCGCATCCTCGGTATCCTGTCGTCGAAGACGAAACGCGCGATCGAGGGCAAGGAGCCGATCAGGGAGCATCTGCTGATTACGCGCTACAACCCGAAGCGCGTGAGCGAAGGCGAGATGCTGTCGCTCACCGACATCCAGGAAATCCTGCGCATCGAGCTGATCGGCGTGATCCCCGAGTCCGAGGCGGTGCTGCATGCGTCGAACCAGGGTCTGCCGGCCGTGCATCTGGACGGCACCGACGTCGCGGAGGCGTACAAGGATGTCGTCGGCCGCTTCCTCGGCGAACAGAAGTCGCTGCGCTTCACCGACTATCAGAAGCCGGGCCTGCTGCAGCGCCTCTTCGGCAACAAGTAACGGAGGCGCACGTCATGTCGATTCTTTCGTTTTTGCTGGGCGAGAAGAAAAAATCCGCGTCGGTAGCGAAGGAACGCCTGCAGCTGATCATTGCTCACGAGCGGGCCGGCGGTCATCCGCCTGCCGATTATCTGCCGGCGTTGCAGCGCGAGCTGGTCGCGGTGATCTCGAAGTACGTGAAGATCTCCGATGACGACATCCGGGTGAGTCTCGAACGCCAGGACGATCTCGAAGTGCTCGAAGTGAAGATCGAGATTCCGCAGGCCTGACGTCGCGCCGCGCGTGTGGTGCGCGGCGCTTCGTTCGCGGTTCCTTTTCCATCGACGCCGATGCGGCTGGTTTCCGGTTGCATCGGCGTCGCGCATGGTGCGCGTCGCGATGGGCGCGGCTCGCAACAATCGGTTTCACTTCACCCCCACTCGTAATACGGCCCTTGTCAGCCCATCGCGCGGCTCGCGCATTGAGCGGATAACGCCATCGTCGGCGTGTTCGTTCGAACTGAAAAGGTGACCCACATGAACAAATCCATCCGTGTGCTGCTCGCGAAGGCCGCATTCGTCGGCGCCGGTATCGGCGCCATCGCCGCTCCCGCATTCGCCGACGTGATCGTCGTCGCGCCGTCCGCGCCGCCGCCGCTGCGCGCCGAAGTCGTGCCCGGACCGCGCGCCGGTTACGTGTGGGACCGGGGGCATTGGCGCTGGGACCGCGGCCACTACGTGTGGATCGCCGGGCATTGGGAAACCGTGCACGCCGGGCGTCACTGGCTGCCGGGGCATTGGGTGCATGCCGGCCCGAACTGGCGCTGGGTCGGCGGCCGCTGGGCGTAACGCGGGCCGGTTCGCGACGCGGGTGGCCTATCGCGCGACGTGACGTATGGCTGGTGGCGTTCACGTCGCGTGGGTCTTTCGCTTATCGGATGCGGGCGATGACGATGGACGCTACGCTCGACACCGGTCGGTGCTACAGGGCGACGCAATCATGAGTCGAAGACTGTCGGCCGGGGGCATCGCCATGCCCTATCGGCCCGCGTCCGCCGTGATCTACTGATGCGGCGTTCCGCCAGCTTCACCGCGCTCCGGCTCTGCTTCGCCGGGGTTCAGCACTTCGAGCGCGTCGGGCACCTCGGGCGACGCAGCGGGTTCCGGCTCGGGCGGCGGCGTCGTATAACGCAGCGACAGCGTTTCATAAAGCGGCGGCGCGAACAGCCGCGACACGCGGCTCGCGATCAGCGCGGTCGCCATCAGCGAGATCACGAGCGCGTGGCCGTCGATCATCTCCATCACGATCACGAACGACGTGATCGGCGACTGCGTGACCGCCGCGAGATAACCGACCATCGCGAGCGCGATCAGCATCGGCAGTTGCATGTCGCTGAACACCCTGTGCAGCAGGTTGCCGAAACCCGCGCCGATCGACAGCGACGGCGCGAAGATCCCGCCCGGGATGCCGGGCAGATACGAGCCGACCATCGCGGCCATCTTCAGGAACGGGTATGCGAGCGATAGCTGTTCGTGGCCGTCCAGCAGCCCGCGCGCCTCGGAATAACCGCTGCCGAACGTCGAGCCGCCGGACGCGACGCCGATCACCGCGATCGCGAGTCCGCACAGCGCGCCGAACGCAACCGGCCGTTCGCCGTGCAGCTTGCGCAGCGGCGCGGGAATCCAGCGCGCGGTGTTCAGCAGCAGCCAGCAGAACAGACCGCCCGCGATGCCGGTGACGACCGCCGTCAGCGCGACCGCCGCCGCGAGCAGGTCGGGGAAGTGCGCGCCGATCTCGATCGTGCCGAAGTACGTGTAGTTGCCGTTCAGGCCGAGCGCGATCACGCCGGCGATGATGATCGCGGTGATCACGACGCCGCTCGCGCGCGCCTCGAAGCTGCGCGTGAGTTCCTCGATCGCGAACACGATGCCGGCGAGCGGCGTGTTGAACGCGGCCGACAGGCCGGCCGCCGCGCCCGCGAGCACGAGTTTGCGCTCGATGGCCGCGTTCGAGCGCGGATAGAGGCGGCGCAGGTTGAACATCAACGCGGCGCCGACCTGCACGGTCGGCCCTTCGCGGCCGATCGTGAAGCCGCCGAGGATGCCGAGCAGCGACACGCCGATCTTGCCGGCGAGGATGCGCAGCGTCAGCAGCCGTGCGCCGGACTGCGTCGTCCGCGTATGCAGCGTCGCGATCACCTGCGGGATGCCGCTGCCCTCCGCGCCGCGAAAGAACCGGCGCGTGAGCCAGACGGACGCGGCCCCGACCGCCGGCGTCACGATCAGCGGGAGCCAGGCATGCTCGTGGCGCAGACGCAGGAACGTGTCGTAGCCCCAGTCGATCAGCCGCGCGTAGAACACGGAAACGAGTCCGACGGCGATCGCGCCGAGCCAGAGCACGCCGTACTGACGCCACAGGCGCCGCGCGCGCCGCACGACGAACGGGAGGAGGTCTGGCCGCATGCCCGGCATCTCGGTGATCGACGGGGGAAAGGGCCGATTATAGCGGCCGTCGGGACGGCTGCTGCCTAAGGCCTCGGCCAGACGCGGTCGCCGCACCCCGCGAAATGTAGTGGCGAGTCGGCGTCCGGTAATATTGCAGAATTCGCACCGCACTCCGAACCAGCGAGCTGGAAATGAAACGAATCCTGGTGATCAAGGTCACGTCGCTGGGCGACGTCGTCGAGGCGTTGCCCGTGGTCGCCGACATTCGCCGCGCGTTTCCCGGCGTCAGCGTCGATTGGGCGGTCGACGAGTCGTTTGCCGACGTCGTGCGCTGGAACGCGGGTGTCGACCGCGTGCTGTGCGCGCCGCTGCGGCGCTTCAAGCGCGCGCGCGGCGGCGGCGACCTGCTGGAGATCGTCCGCGCGATCCGCGACCTGCGCGCGGAGCGTTACGACGCGGTCATCGACATCCATGGCGTGTACAAGAGCGCGATCATCGCGCGGCTCGCGCGCGCGCGGCGGCGCTTCGGCTACCGCGCGGACGATCTCGGCGAGCGCGGCGCGGCGTTCGCGTACAACGGCCGCTTCGGCCCGCGTCCGGACTGCGACGCGTGGCACGGGATGCGCGTGAGCGCGGGCGAGGCGCTCGGTTATGCCGTCGATACGCCGCCCGACTTCGGCCTGCGCGTGCCGCGCGACGGCGAGCCGGCGCTGCCGCCGCCCGACGGCCCAGTTGCGCTGCTGTTCCATGCGACGTCGAAGGACGAGAAGAAGTGGCCGGTCGAGCACTGGGGCGCGCTCGGCCGCGAACTGACCGCGCGCGGGCTGCGCATCGAGCTGCCGTGGGGCTCCGATGCCGAGCGCGCGACCGCGGCGGACATCGCGGCGCTCGTGCCGGACGCCGCCGTGTTGCCGCGCCTGAGCGTCAGGCAGCTTGCGCGGCGGATCGAGGACGCGTCGCTGGTCGTCGGCGCGGACACCGGCTTCGTGCATCTCGCGCATGCGCTGATGAAACCGACCGTGATGGTGTTCGTTGCGACATCCCCGTTTCACTGCGGCGTCGCCGCGCCCGGGCGCTCGATCTCCGTCGGCGACGGCGTTTGCGTGCCGTCGGTCGCACAGGTGCTCGATGCGGTCGAACGCGTGCGCGACGGCCGCCGCGACGAAACCTCGACCCAGCCCGGCAACGTCGTTCCGCTGTTCATCACGGCCGCATGACGGTCGCATAAACGCCCGCAGCGCTCTTTTGCGCGCCTTTTGCATTACACGTCTGTTAAATGTGTCGCGGCCAATTGGCGTCCGGACCCGTGACGCCGTGCTGGCCGGGGCTTCGGCGCGCGATCTGTAACACCGGGCGAATAGCCGCTTACAGATTGCAACGCCGCCGCTGTGCGCCATCGTGTTCAATCGGTTCGTGCGAGGCCGCGGTTATCGCGGCGGCCGAACCGACGACATGAACTCGATGGGAGAATGAAGTGAAACGACCGACGTTGACCCTGATCGCGGGCGCATTGCTCGCGTCGATGCTCGGCGGGTGCGTCGTGGTGCCGGCAGGGCCGGGCTACTACTACGGCGGCGGCGGGTATTACCACGGCGGGTACTATCGCGGCGGTGGCGGCGGCTACTACCGTTGATCTTCTGTGCGTCCGCTCACGCGAGCAGCATCTCCAGCGTGACGACGGCCGCGATCGCCGCCGCGTTCGCGGCGAACGCTTCGAGCACGATGCTGCGCCAGCTCGCGTTGCGCAGCCGGAACGCCAGCAGCAGCGAGATGACGAGCGCGAGCGCAATCATCAGCACGATATCGGCATTGCCCAGACGGATATTCATGTTCGGCTCCCGTGACCGGCGGCGCGACGGCCGGCCCGTTCGGAGGGAGCCGCATTCGCTGCCTGTATCGCGAAGCATAAACCCGCCTCGGCGGACGCCAAAAATAAAAACGGAGCCTCGCGATCCGCTCGCGAGACTCCGCTTTTCCATCGGCAGACGCGGCGCTTACATCAGGTTCGTGTCGCGCGTCTCGCGCATGCAGAGCACGCCGATCAGGCTGACGAACGCCGCCGTCGACACATACGCGCCGACCCACGTGAGCCCGCCGCGCGCTGCGAGCACCTGCGCGATGTACGGCGCGACCGACGCGCCGAGAATTCCGCCGAGGTTGTACGCGACGCCCGCGCCGGTGTAGCGCACGCTGGTCGGGAACAGTTCGGGCAGCAGCGCGCCCATCGGCGCGAACGTCGCGCCCATCAGGAACAGCTCGATCACGAGGAACAGCAGCACGAGCGGCAGCGAGCCGCTGCCGAGCAGCGGCGCCATCGTGAAGCCCGACAGGATCGCCGCGACGATGCCGACGATCAGCACCGGCTTGCGGCCGAAGCGGTCGCTCGCCCACGCGGACAGCGGCGTCGCGAGCCCCATGAACACGACCGCGATGCACAGCATCCCGAGGAACGTCTGCCGCGGAATGTGCAGCGCGGACACGCCGTACGACAGCGAGAACACCGTCGAGATGTAGAACAGCGTGTAGCAGACCACCATCGACAGCGAGCCGAGCAGCGTCGGCCAGCCGTGCTTCGCGAGCAGCGTCAGCACCGGCACGCGCACCCGTTCCTTGCGTTCGACGGCCGCCTTGAACGCCGGCGTCTCCGCGATTTTCAGGCGCACGTACAGGCCGAGCGCGACGAGCGCCGCGCTGACGACGAACGGCACGCGCCAGCCCCATTCGCGGAACTGCGAATCGGACAGCGTGAGCGCGAGGCCGAAGAACAGGCCGTTCGACGCGAGGAAGCCGACCGACGGCCCCAGTTGCGGAAACATCCCGAACCAGCCGCGCCGGCCCGCCGGCGCATATTCGGTCGCGAGCAGCGCCGCGCCGCCCCATTCGCCGCCGAGGCCGATGCCCTGGCCGAAGCGCAGCACGCACAGCAGGATCGGCGCGATGCTGCCGAGCGCGTCGTAACCGGGCAGGAAACCGATCAGCGTCGTCGACAGGCCCATCACGAGCAGCGACGCGACGAGCGTCGACTTGCGGCCGATGCGGTCGCCGAAGTGGCCGAACAGGAACGAGCCGATCGGCCGCGCGACGAACGCGATGCCGAACGTGACGAACGCCGACAGCGCCTGCGCGGTGGCCGATCCGTGCGGGAAGAACACCGGGCCGATCACGAGCGCGGCGGCGGTCGCGTAGACATAGAAGTCGTAGAACTCGATCGCGGTGCCGATGAAGCTCGCGAAGATCACGCGCGCGGTGCTGGTCTGCCGCGCGACGCCCGATGGGTCGGCGCGGGCCGGCGAAAGCGGGGAGGTGGACATGCAGGAGTCTCCGTTGTCGTGACGCGCGTCGTATGTGGAGCGTGCGCGCGCCTTTGTTCAGGGTTCGAAGTCCGGCGGCGCGTGAACGTTCGCGGCGCATCCCGAAGCGACCGCCTCGCGCGGAGGTTCGCTTCGGGATGCGGCTGCGGGCGGAAACGCGGAAGTCCGGTGCCGGCGACGATTCGACAGTATGCATCGCGCGACGCCGCGCGTGCGCACGGCAACGCGACCGGGCGGGGCGCGATACGCCGCGAAGCGGGCCGCGCACGGATCGGCGCGGCGGGTTTCGCGGTCGGGCCGGTCGGCCGACGGCGGGTGGCGCGCGACGACCGGCGACGCCGGGCAGACGCCGGCGTGAGGGGTAGCAGGGGATTATAACGATCGGCCGGTGCGCGCAGCAAGGCGACGGGCTCGCGCGGCGGCGCGCCGTTCAGTCGAGCGTCTGCGCCTGTGGCGTCGCGAGCGTGCGCAACTGGAACTGGCCGTCGTCGTTGAACAGCCAGTCCTCCATCAGTTCGAGACGGCCTCGCGCGTCGAGCAGCCGGCCCGGAGAGGCGGCGGCAGTGGGGACGCGCGGCGCAGCGTCGACAGCGCGGTGGTTTCGGCTTCGTCGTCGCCATTGGTCCGGTACACCGACGATTCGACGACCCGGCCGTTGCGATCGACGGTGAACGCGACGACGACCAGCGACCGCAGCATCGCCTGCGGGGCGCCGTGCAGTACATAGGACGGGTTGCGGTCGAGGATGCGCTGCGCGACGTCCGCGCGGTAGCGGTCGAGCGCGGCGCTGCGAACGGCGGCGGGCGGCACGCCGGTGACCGGACGCGGCGGCGGCGTGATCGTGCACGCGGCTGCGAGCACGGTTGCCGCAACGACGACGGTGACGTGTCGGCCAGGGCTGGCGTGATGGCGGCGGACAGGAACGGGGTGGCTCATGGACCGGCGAGGCCGAATGCGGGACTGTTGAAGCTTAGCCGAAACGGTGCCGGATACAACGCGAAGCCGATCCGCGGCGGACGCGGCCGCGGAGGTGAGTGAGAACCGACTTACTCGACCGGGAATTGCGCGCAAGGGTCGTTGACGACCGTGGCGCACGCGTACGAATACTCGCCGCTCTTCAGGAAGAGCGCCTTGCCGTTCGCGAGTTCGAGCCGCAGATCGGGCGAGCTTTCGTACGCGATGAAGGCGGTGCAGACCGCAGCGGCCAGGCACACGAAGGAAAAGGCAATCTTTTCAAGGAGTTGGAAACGTTCAGGCATGGCAGTATCTTCCCGGGGATGCGGGATTTTACCGCACACTAGGGTTTTTACCTAGGTAATTGAACGGATAGGGCATGGACCGCGGTGTGCGCGCAACGCGAATCGCGTGACGGCCGATCCGGAGCAGGTCAACTTCGGGCGCGTACGGTTGCCCTAAGCTGCGCGTCTTCGTTCAGACCGGCAAGAGGCGTTCGTCCGTCGATTGCTCGCCCCCGCTGCGCGCGCAACTCGAATGCATCGCGCGCAGGACGCGGGGCGACCAGGCGGTCGAGGATCTCGAATCGGAAGCCTGGCTGATCGCAGGCAACATGCAGCGTGAAGCGGGCGCACTGCCCGAACCGGAAGACGAGGGGCTCCAGCGGGAAATCGTTTCGCCGCTTCGAAAAGCGTTCGGGCAGTTCGTCAATCGCGAACTGCGGTTCGCGGTGATGCTCGATGAGGAGCGGACCGGCGACGACGGAGACCGGCAGGCGCGGGTGCGCAAGCTGGTCGAACGCTTCGCGGAGGCAATCGCGTATGCACGCGCGCTCGATCGCTGCGATGGCGATCATGCGTCGCTTGCTTCGTGTCTCGCGCGTCTCAGCGGCGAGTTGCGCTCGTGTCTGAGCGACGCCGAAACTGTCTATCACGGCAGCATTCGTTGTTCGACAGAATTTATCCCGCCGCATTTCATGCCGATGGCAGGACGATCATGTGGATCACGTCCCCGGTGGGGGCGGATGCGGCGCAACGCATGCAAATGGGCGCGGCTGGCGCAACTGGGGATTTTTTGCCGCGTCGCCGTTTTTGCCCGTTAACGGATTAACGGCGGAGGCAGGTCGCTTGAACGAGGACTGGCGGAGGCCGTGTCCGCCAATCATCCCGGTGTGACAAGGGTTTTCTGGTCGGTATGTGTTGCTACCCACCAACCGACCCACCAAAAAATAACAGTGCGGCCTGCATTCCATCGGAAGTCAAATCCGGCTACGTATCCACCCTTAGCGGCGCCCCGTCAGCCAAAGTCGTTTGGGCGATAACGCTGCTTCGCTTTTGAGAAACTCATTGATTTGTTGAGACGTCCGGTACGGGGTTCCGCCGGTTGTCCGCCGTTCGCGGACGACGAGCGCCTGAAAAAGGTCTTCGAGTTTCGAATGCAGATCAGGCGCGTCGTCGTCAATACGCCAACGCACACGATACGCCCTAGTTTTCTGATAGTACGGGACGATCCACCCATCGAAGTATTCGTACACGGCCTCCAGGTCGATCGCGTGCCGGGACACCAGGAACCCTATCTGTTCGAGGAAATCGAGCAGTTCGCCCACGGCATCAGCATCCGTGTCCTCGCTCTCTTGTAATGCCCGGGCCGCGTCCGCTCTTGTCTTCCGCATCTGCGGCGAGTCGAATCGCTCCTCAAGCTTCAGGATGAGGTCGATACGCATCGTGTAGCGCGCCCTGTTTGCCTGCCACGTGAACACGCAGATTGCGACAATTACACCGACGCCCGGTGCGACCTTCTGGACGAAGTCACCGACACCGTGTGTCCGGAGGAAGCAGCCGAGCGGAGTCCAGTACGCGCCGATAATTGCGCCGAGGACAAACAGTCCGAACGCTGCCAACGACAGCACGTACCTCTTCCACGCGTCGCGCAAATGAGCAACAGTGATCTGCAATGCCCTTGCAAGAGGAGCATGTCATGTTGTTGTCCTATTCTTGCTGCGCGGGGCGTGCACGGAACTTTAGCCTGTCTGTTGCCGTAACTGCTCTGTTCGCAAAGAAGTGGGCAAGCGCCGCAGCTCTTCGCCGTGCCGGGTTCAGTCAATTTCCTGCAGACCCTGGCATAGCGCGACGACTTCGGCGCCGACTGACGGCTCCAGCACGAACAGGATGGATTGTTTTTCGGCAACGGTTGCCGCGATCAACTGGGCCTTCTCGTCGGTCATTGAGGCTCGATAGTCATGCTGGCTGTTCGCCCAACTCACATAGGTGCGAATCTCGTCAGGAGTGAACGTGTGCGACGGCGAGATCAGCAGTCGCGACACAACATTCTGTTGATTGAAATCGTTGACGCGCACGGCGGTGACGTTGGAGAACATCATCTTTGGCGTCGATCCGTCGGCGCACGTGAAACTGAGCAGGAGCGCCGCATCGGCGCGAGAGTATGCGCAGCCGACGAGCTCGGCGTCGTGGTAGTTGTGTCGGGTTTTCATGATGACCAGGTACGGGTGTAGGTGCGATCGCTGGATGGATGATTCCGCAGCCGGGTATCAAGGGAGCGGCGAAAATCGCACGCCGGGGCCGCGAATGGGGAAGGGGCCGCCATTGTCTTCCCAGTTGTGCGCGTGTGGAATGCCTTGTCCGTGATCGTGATCGAAATCAAAATCGACGACAGGAAAACCTCCCTGGCCGTACATGCGCATTTGGCCGCTGCCCGGATTCGTGAACCAGCTTCCGGCTGTGCCCATGTTGGGTGTGAGGTTGCCAGCGAGGTCCATCGCGTCGCCTGACAGTGCACCTTCAGCATATTCGAACGGCCGCGCATCGCCCAGCAGGGACAGCGCGCCGCCCCCGGCATCTGGGTATTTTTCGGTCCAACCGGCCGCCTGAAACATCGCATCGAGCGTCGGCGAGATGCCGGCCATCTTTGCCATGAAGCCCGCATTGATGCCGTCCATCATCGCTACCGTCTCGGCCCAGATCGAGCGCTCGGCGTTCATCCGTTCGAGTTGCGCCTGATAGCGACCCTTCACTGCCACGGGCGACGTTTCGCCGTAGTCGGACACGCCCCAAAACGATGTGGATGCGGCCGTTTTTGGTGGCCATGCAATGCCGCCGCGGACAGGCTCCTCGGGAATGACCGCGACACTACCGCCTCGCACCATATTGTGCAGCGTCTGTACAACGTCGAGATCAGAGCCAGACTTTGCCAACCTGTCATGCCAGTGGAAATTCGCGCCGAGAAACTGGCGCACGCGCTCCACCAGCCTGGTGTCCTTCGCCCACACGTCGGGGTAGGCGGCCAGTGTGAATTGCTTGCCCTTCTCGGCCGCTTCCCGCCTTTTCTCCTCGGGTTCTAACGCCATGTATCGGTCATCGCGCCGGTACAGCATGTAGCGGTGCCAAGAATCTGTTTTGAGTTCGGTGCCCATCGGTGCCCCTGTCGCTTGTGACGGCGTAAACCTAGCAGACCATCGGGAGCCTATGTTTTTGGGATATCGATCACAAAAGAAAAAACCGACATCACGGGTCGGCTGCTTCGTGCCGGTCTGTCCCGGCTGTCCTTTCGTGCGAGTGGGTGCGCCAGCATTTCCAGGCCGGCCGTAACCGACTGTCATGACCCGTTTCGGCCGCTCGCGGTTCGATATCCAATGGCGCCTTCCGGAGCGCACCGGTCGTCGCGCAAAATATCCACCCGGTGGGCCAAGGGATAACTCTGCATAGTTCGTGGTTCAAACCGTGCAGTCGAATTGTCCTCGGCGAGGATCTTCTCGCGAGGCATGTTTATTTGTCCGATGGCGCGGGCTGGGGTTCGAGCGAGATTGCCTGCAGCAACAGATCGAACAACGCAGCGAACTTCGTGAGGATCAGGTCGAACTCAGCTTGACAGTTCTCGTCGTCGATATTTAGCTTTGCGATTAGCTTTTCGTACTCTGTTCCTTTTCGATGTGCGATGCCGGTTGAGCGCACAGACTGCATGCCTCGAAGAAACGCTGCAAGTTGTCCCGCATCGAGGTTGAGAGGTGGCCTCGCAAATTCGGACAATCGGATAAGTGGAACGCTCGGGGCCTGAGGCGGCGATAATGCCGACAAAGGAACCTTGAAGATGACGAAGAGAAGCCGACGGACGCACTCAGCCGCGTTCAAAGCGAAAGTGGCGATGGCGGCGGTCAAGGGTGAGCGGACGCTAGCCGAACTGGCGCAGCAGTTCGATGTGCACCCGAACCAGGCCACTGAATGGAAGCGGCAGTTGCAGGAGCGTGCCGCCGACGTGTTTGGCGCAGGGGGCACGGCGTCGAGCGAGCCGCAAGTCGATTTGAAGGAGCTACATGCGAAGATCGGTCAGCTCACGCTGGAGAACGCTTTTTCATATGGCCTGTTTTTGCAAGCGGGACGAGCACCGTTCTCGCTGCCGCGATCTCGAACGTCAACGTATCCGACCTGATGGGTAACGCGGCACACGGGCTGTTTGTCGACGATGGATCAAGCTCATATCCGCGGACTGGTTACCGCATTTCATCTTTCCGTCACGGGGCTGCCTCGCTCTTAATAACGGAGATCACGCAGTTGCGTGCTCACAAAAAAGTCTCGAGGATTCCCCTCATCGTGCCCGGTGCCGCGTTACCGATCAGGTGGAAGAAGTCAGTTCTGCAATAGCCCCTCCGTATTTCAGCGGATGGATGAGGGAGTTGCTTGAATGCTCAGGTTGGTTGCAGTCGCGTTCCGATGTCCCAGATGAAGCCGGATAGTTCGCGGGCGATGGCTGCACACGTCTTGTTCTGATGAAGACCACGTGCCCGCAGTCGGCGAAATCTGTGACAGAGCCGAAGCTGCGCTTTCCACGCAATCTCGATGATGGATTGAGGTTGGCCTTCCAAGCGAGGCTGAAGCGATTCACCGATTCTCGCCGGCAGCCGGTAGTTCCATGCTGCTTCGACAAGTGTCGGCGTGGCGAACGCTCGAAGGCTCCCTGACGCGGCAAGAGAAATCGCCGGGGTAGCCGTGAAACTTTGCCCGGTGATGGGCTAATTGATGGGCTGAGAAAAACAAAAACCCCGTAAGTCCTTGAACTTACGGGGCTTCAGCTGCCTTCATTGGCGGAGGCGGTGAGATTCGAACTCACGGAAGGGTTGCCCCTTCGCCGGTTTTCAAGACCGGTGCATTCAACCACTCTGCCACACCTCCGAAGGCGCGCATTGTAACCCGAAACCCCGCGCCGCCGGCAGCGTCGCGAGCGCGTTACTCCGCATCCTTCAGGAACAGCTCCTGCAGATCGTTGAGGAACCGCTGACCCAGCGGTGTCGGCGCAATCCGCTCGTGGTCGCGCGCGATCAGCCCGCGCCGTTCCGCGTCCCGAAGCGCCGGCTCGATCGACGTCATCGGCAACCCGGTGCGCTCGACGAACCGATGCACCGGAAAGCCCTCGACGAGCCGCAGCGCGTTCAGCATGAATTCGAACGGCAGATCGCGCGGCCCCACTTCATGCTCTTCCTGGACCGGCGTTCCCGCGCGCGCCTGCTCGATGAACGTCGCCGGATGCCTGTAGCGCGCCTGCCGCACGATCCGCTCCGGGAACGACAGCTTCGTATGCGCGCCCGCGCCGATCCCGAGGTAATCGCCGAAGCGCCAGTAGTTCAGGTTGTGGCGGCTCTGCCGGTGCGGCTTCGCATACGCGGACACCTCGTAGCGCGCGTAGCCGGCCGCCGCGGTGCGCTCGTGGATCCAGTCCTGCATGTCGGCCGACGCGTCGTCGTCCGGCAGCGCGGGCGGGAACTTCGCGAACAGCGTATTCGGCTCCATCGTCAGGTGGTACAGCGACAGATGCGGCGGCGCATACGACAGCGCGGTCTCGATGTCGGCCTGGCATTCGGCGAGCGTCTGCTGCGGCAGCGCGAACATCAGGTCGAGATTGAAGTTGTCGAAGGTCCGCGCGGCCACGTCGACCGCATGGCGCGCCTGCGTCGCGTCGTGGATGCGGCCGAGCGCCTTCAGGTGCGCCTCGTTGAAGCTCTGGATGCCGACCGACAGCCGGTTCACGCCGCTCGCGCGGAACTGCGCGAACTTGTCGGCTTCGAACGTGCCGGGGTTCGCTTCCATCGTGATTTCCGCGTCGGCATCGAGCGGCAGCAGCGCGCGCACGTCCGACAGCAGCCGGTCGAGTCCGTGCGCGGACAACAGGCTCGGCGTGCCGCCGCCGATGAACACGGTATGCACCTGCCGTCCCCAGACGAGCGGCAGCGCCTGTTCGAGGTCGGCGCGCAGCGCGTCGAGGTAGTCGTCCTCGGGGAAGCGCTCGCCTTTCCACTCGTGCGAGTTGAAGTCGCAGTACGGACACTTGCGCACGCACCACGGAAAATGCACGTACAGCGCGAGCGGCGGCAGCGCCGTGAGTCGAATGCGGCCCGGCATGGTGAACGCGGGGATCACGCCGGCGCCGGTCGTCGGGGCGGGGCTCACGCGTCCTCCGTAAGCCGCGCGAGCAGTTGGCGCAGCGCGATCGCGCGATGGCTCGATGCGTTCTTCACCGCCGGATCGAGTTGCGCGGCGGTCGCGCCGAGTTCGGGGATGAAGAAGTACGGGTCGTAGCCGAAGCCGTTGTCGCCGCGCGGCGCATCGAGCACCTCGCCGTGCCAGCGGCCTTCGGCGATCAGCGGCTCGGGATCGTCCGCGTGGCGCACGAGCGCGAGCACGCAGTAGTAATACGCGCGGCGATCCGCGTGTGCGTTCAGGCGCTCGACCAGCAGCGCGTTGTTCGCCGCGTCGCTCTTCTCGCCGCCGGCCAGTTGCGCATAACGCGCCGAATGCACGCCGGGCGCGCCGTGCAGCGCGCGCACGCACAGGCCCGAATCGTCGGCGAGCGCCGGCAGGCCGGTGAGCTTCGCCGCGTGCCGCGCTTTCGCCAGCGCGTTCTCGACGAAGGTCGGATGCGGCTCTTCCGCTTCCGGCACGTTCAGCGCGCCCTGCGGCACGAGTTCGATGCCGGCCGCGCCGAGCAGCGCCGCGAATTCGCGCAGCTTGCCCGCGTTGTTCGACGCGAGCACGACGCGCGACAGCGCGCCGTCCGCTGCGTTCACGGTGTCAGCCATGCGCGATCTCCAGCGCCGCCTTCTGCTTGCCGATCAAGTCACGGATGCCGCTTTGCGCGAGGTCGAGCAGCGCGTTCATCTCGTTGCGCGAGAACGGCGCGCCCTCGGCGGTGCCCTGCACTTCGACGAGGCCGCCGGCGCCGGTCATCACGACGTTCATGTCGGTATCGCAGCGCGAGTCCTCCGCGTAATCGAGGTCGAGCACCGGCTGGCCTTCGTAGATGCCGACCGAAATCGCGGCGACGTAATCGGTGATCGGCGAGCTTTCGATGCGGCCGGTCGCGAGCAGCTTCGACACCGCGTCGTGCGCGGCGACGAACGCGCCGGTGATGCTCGCGGTGCGCGTGCCGCCGTCCGCCTGCAGCACGTCGCAGTCGAGGTTCAGCGTGCGCGGGCCGAGCGCTTCGAGGTCGAACACCGCGCGCAGCGCGCGGCCGATCAGCCGCTGGATCTCCTGGGTGCGGCCGGTCTGCTTGCCGCGCGCGGCTTCGCGGTCGCTGCGCGTGTGGGTGGCGCGCGGCAGCATCCCGTACTCGGCGGTGAGCCAGCCCTGGCCGCGGTCGCGCAGGAACTCGGGTACGCGCTCGGAGACGCTCGCGGTGCACAGCACCTTCGTGTCGCCGAACTCGACGAGCACCGATCCTTCGGCATACTTCGTATAGTGGCGCGTGATGCGGACGTCGCGGAGCTGGTCGGCAAGGCGGCTGCTCGGGCGGCCGGGGCGCGGGATGGATTCGGTCATCGTCGGTTGTGCGCGAGGCACGAGGAGGGGAAAGCGCAATTTTACCGTCTCCGCCGGTTGCGGACAGGCGAGCGCGGACGCGGCCGGGAGCGGACCGGCGCGCGACGGGCGTCGCCCGCGCCCGGCGGGGCGCGCGTTCAAAAATGGGATAATGCCGGTTCTCCGCCCCGCGTCATGTCTGTCCCGGCACGTTCCGGTACCAAGCGCCGGGCGCCTCGATTCTTTCGCCGCGCCGCGCCTCGATTCGCCGTCGAGGCGCGGCGCGGCCCCTTCGCGAGACGAACCATGATCTACAGCATGACCGGCTATGCAAGCGCGACGCGCGAGCTTGCCGCGCCGTCGGGCACCGGCGGCGTGAGCGTGTCAGTCGAACTGCGCACCGTCAACTCGCGCTTTCTCGATCTCAACTTCCGGATGCCGGAAGACGTGCGCGTCTGCGAGCCGACGCTGCGCGAGATGCTGATGACGAAGCTGTCGCGCGGCAAGGTCGATATCCGGATCAACGTGCAGCGCAGCGAGCAGGCCGCGAACGCGGGCGCGCTGAACCGCGACGCGCTCGACCAACTGGCGACGCTGGAGCGCGCGGTGCTCGAAGCGTTTCCGGACGCGGGCAGCCTGCGCACCGGCGAGATCCTGCGCTGGCCGGGCGTGCTGGCCGAAAGCGGCGTCGCGCCGGAGACCTTGCGCGACGCGGTGCTCGGCTGCGGCAAGCAGGCGATCGCCGACCTGATCGACGTGCGCGCGCGCGAAGGCGCGCAACTCGCGAACATGCTGATCGCGAACGTGACGGAAATGGAAACGATCGTCGCGAAGATCACGCCGCTCGTGCCGGAACTGATCGTCAAGCATCAGCAGAAGATCGTCGAGCGCTTGCAGGAGGCGCTCGGCATCGCGGCGCCCGAGAGCGGCAACGTCGGTGGCGTGTCGCGCGAGGAGATTTCCGAGCGCATCCGCCAGGAAGTGACGATGTACGGCATCCGCATCGACATCGCGGAAGAGCTGTCGCGCCTCACCGCGCACCTGAACGAAACGCGTCACGTGATCGAGAAGGGCGGCAAGGTCGGCAAGCGCCTCGACTTCATGATGCAGGAGCTGAACCGCGAGGCGAACACGCTCGGCTCGAAGGCGGCGGCGAAGGAACTCGCGGACGCGTCGATGACGCTCAAGCTGCTGATCGAGCAGATGCGCGAGCAGGTACAGAATCTCGAATAAGGAAGTCAGAACATGACCGGCCAGACCAGCGAAGCGAAGCCGCGCAATCCGTATGCGGGCGTTTATCCGGGCAACCTTTTCATGGTGGTCGCGCCGTCCGGCGCGGGCAAGTCCACGCTCGTGAACGCGCTGCTCGCGGAAGACCCGGCGATCCGCCTGTCGATCTCCTATACGACGCGCGCGCCGCGTCCGAAGGAACGCGACGGCGAGCATTACCACTTCACGTCCGTCGACGATTTTCTCGCGCGCCACGCGGTGGGCGAGTTCCTCGAAAGCGCGGAAGTGCACGGCAATTATTACGCGACGTCGCGCGTGTGGATCGAAGACCAGATGAAGACGGGCCATGACGTACTGCTCGAAATCGACTGGCAGGGCGCGCAGCAGGTGAAGAAGCAGTTCCGCAATGCCGTGGAGATCTTCATTCTGCCGCCGTCGCTCGATGCGCTCGAAGAGCGGCTGAAGAAGCGCGGCCAGGACGAGCCGAACGTGATCACGCGACGCCTGCTCGCGGCGGGCAGCGAGATGGCGCACGCGGCCGAGGCGGAGTATGTGGTGATCAACGAGCACTTCGATACCGCGCTGAAGGAACTGCGCTGCGTGGTGGCCGCGACGCGGCTGCGTTTCGCGTCGCAATATGCGCGGCATACAGAGCTTTTCGTGCAGCTTGGCATTCACCTGCCGCAGCCCGGCGTGTCGGGCACATAAGGTAGAATGGAACCCTATAGAGAAAGAAGGAACCCGACATGGCCCGCATCACCGTCGAAGACTGTCTGAAACAGATTCCGAACCGTTTCGAACTGGCGCTTGCCGCGACCTATCGCGCGCGTCAGCTCGCACAAGGTCACACGCCGAAGATCGAAAGCCGCGACAAGCCGACCGTCGTCGCGCTGCGCGAAATCGCTGCCGGCCAGGTCGGCGTCGAAATGCTGAAAAAGGTGCCGGTTTAACTAACGGCCTGTCGCATTCGCCTGCCATGTGATTCATACTGCGTGCAGGCCAGTCGCACTCACCAACGGTTCACCTGATACGGAGGGGAACATGAGCTCCGCACCCTCGCCGGCCGCCACGGAAGTGGACCAGGAAGCCGACTCCGCGACGCCTGCACGCAACTACATCGACGCGGTCCTCGAACAATCGTTTCGCCATCTGTTCGGGCCGACCGCCACGCCGGAGCAGCCTCGCAAGCACGGCGTCGTCTCGATCGCCAATCTGACCGCTGCGCTGTCCGGCTATATGTCGCCGGACGAGATCAAGGAAGTCAAAGCCGCGTTCCACTTCAGCGACGAGGCTCACCTTGGGCAGTATCGTCAGAGCGGCGAGCCTTACATCACGCATCCCGTCGCCGTCGCGGAAATCTGCGCCGGCTGGAAGCTCGACGCGCAGGCGGTGATGGCCGCGCTGCTGCACGACGTGATCGAGGACCAGGGCGTCACGAAGGCCGAGATCGCCGAGCGTTTCGGTCCGAAGGTCGCGGAACTGGTCGACGGTCTGTCGAAGCTCGACAAGATGGAGTTTCGCAACCGCGAGGAAGCGCAGGCGGAAAACTTCCGCAAGATGCTGCTCGCGATGGCGCGCGACGTCCGCGTGATCCTCGTGAAGCTCGCGGACCGGCTGCACAACATGCGCACGCTCGGCGCGGTGCCGATGGAAAAGCGCCGGCGCGTCGCGCGCGAGACGCTCGACATCTACGCGCCGATCGCGCATCGGCTCGGCCTGAACAACACCTATCGCGAGCTGCAGGACCTGAGCTTCGCGAACTTCAATCCGCATCGCTACGCGACGCTCGAAAAGGCCGTGAAGGCCGCGCGCGGCAACCGGCGCGAAGTGGTCAGCAAGATTCTCGAAGCGGTGCAGCGCGCGATCGCGGATGCGAAGATCGACGCGGAAGTCACCGGCCGCGAGAAGACCATCTTCAGCATCTACAAGAAGATGCGCGACAAGCAGTTGTCGTTCTCGCAGGTGCTCGACGTGTACGGCTTTCGCGTCGTCGTGGAGACGGCGCTCGAATGTTATACGTGCATCGGCGCGCTGCATGCGCTGTACAAGCCGGTGCCGGGCAAGTTCAAGGACTACATCGCGATCCCGAAGGTGAACGGCTACCAGTCGCTGCATACGACGCTGGTGGGGCCGTTCGGCGCGCCGATCGAGTTTCAGGTCCGCACCCGCAAGATGCACGAGATCGCGGAAGCGGGTGTCGCCGCGCACTGGCTGTACAAGAACGGCGGCGCGGACCTGAACGACGTGCAGAAGCGCGCGCATCAGTGGCTGAAGTCGCTGCTCGACATCCAGAGCGAAGCGGGCGATTCGAGCGAGTTCCTCGAACACGTGAAGATCGACCTGTTCCCGGATGCGGTCTACGTGTTCACGCCGAAGTCGAAGATCATGGCGCTGCCGCGCGGGGCGACCGCGCTCGACTTCGCATACTCGATCCACAGCGACCTCGGCAACCAGTGCGTCGCGGTGAAGATCAACAACGAACTGCTGCCGCTGCGCACCGAGTTGAAGAGCGGCGACATCGTCGAGGTGATTACCGCGCCCTACTCGAAGCCGAATCCGGCGTGGCTCGGTTTCGTGCGCACCGGCAAGGCGCGCTCGGCGATACGCCATTACCTGAAGACGATGCGGCTGACCGAGTCGGTGCAGCTCGGCGAGCGGCTCGTCGACCAGGCGCTGAAGGGCTACGGCTACCAGCTTTCGGACGTATCGCCGGAGGTGTGGGACAAGCTCGTGCAGTGGACCGGCAACAAGGACCGGCAGGAAATCTTCGCGGACATCGGCCTCGGCCGCCGCGTCGCGGCGGTGATGGCGAAGCGCATCGAGGTGCTGATGAACGGCCAGGATGCGGACGACGACGACCATCCGCCGCGCGACCCGGCCCATACGCCGCATGCGCCGCCGGTCGTGATCACCGGCACCGAAGGGATGTCGGTGCAACTGTCCGCCTGCTGCCGGCCGATTCCGGGCGACGACATCATGGGCTACATCGGCATCGGCTTGGGGATGGCGATCCATACGACCGACTGTCGCGTCGCGCAGCGGATCCACCGGCGCGACCCGGGCCGCTGGATCGACGTCGCATGGGCGCCGCAGCCGGGCCGGCTGTTCGACGTCGCGGTGAAGGTGCTCGTGAAGAATACGAAGGGCGTGTTCGCGCGTGTCGCGGCCGACATCACGTCCGCCGATGCGAACATCGTCCACATCGCGATGGACGAGGATCTGTCGCAGGAGTCGAACCTGCTGCGCTTCGTGATCCAGGTCAGCGACCGCGTACACCTCGCGAACGTGATGCGTCGGGTTCGGACGAACCCGGATGTCATGCGTATCGCACGCGAGCGGCCGAGCGACGATACGCATCACCGTCACGACGGCGGCATGCGGATCGACCGGGAGCGGGCGGACTACTGAGGTCCGAGAGCGGGCGGGGCGGCGGATGCCGTCCGCTTCGCTCGTCGCGCGCGGCGGGTTCCGCTCTTGCGTCGTCAGATTCCCGATTGCCTGCTGCGGCAGGCTGACCGTTTCCGATCCGATGCAAGGAGCACGCGATGAACGTAGCTGACCTGACCGGCATCACGCTCGACTACTGGGTGGCCCGCGGGCTGCCCGACTTCGTACGCGAAATCTATTTCACTGACAGCGGCGCAAAGGTCGCGGTGCGCGGCAACGATCGCGGCCGGCCCTGGGATGGCCGTTTTACACCGTCGACGTCGTGGGAGGCGGCTGGCGTCGTGCTGGAGCGCGCGACGCGCTTCGAGGTCCGCGCGCGGCGCGCGGGGGAGCCGGTGCGCTGCCAGGCTGAATTCGACGGTGACGGACGGGTTGTCGACGGATACGGCGAATGCGTGCGGCTGGCGCTGCTGAGAGCGTTCGTGACGAGCCGGTTTGGAGAGCGTGTCGGCGAGATGATGCGTCATCCGCAGGTGCTGTTCGGCGATCGCGTCGAGCCGGTTTCGGAGCCGAGCGCGGTCGGCGACGTCGCCGACGTGCCGACGCCGGACGGTCGCATCGGTGACATCGGGTCGCCGCCGCGCTGAGCACGAGGGGCGCGAACTGACTTGTCCGTGGCTGCCGGGAAAGAAAAAGGCCTTCCTGACTTGCGATCAGGAAGGCCTTTCACTTTCACAATATGGTGCGGCTGGCAGGATTCGAACCCACGACCCCTTGGTTCGTAGCCAAGTACTCTATCCAACTGAGCTACAGCCGCATACCGGAGACGGTACTACGCATCCCGGTGAAACAAAAGGGCCTTCCGGTGAGGAAGGCCCTCGAAAAGATGGTGCGGCTGGCAGGATTCGAACCCACGACCCCTTGGTTCGTAGCCAAGTACTCTATCCAACTGAGCTACAGCCGCACGCAGAAGTGAGATTATAGCAGCGCTTCGAAAAAAGGGAAGAGCGGGGTCGCGATTTGTCACATTGGCGACTTCGTGTAATCTGCATCGGATATCCAACGCAGTCACAGATCATGAACAAGGCTTTTGTCAAAGAATCCGCCGACAACGATGACGACGATCTCGATGCTGGCCAGCCGGAGATTCCCGCCGGCGCGAAGAACTACATCACGCCGGCCGGTTATCAGCGGATGCGTGGTGAGTTGCTGCATCTGATCGACGACGAGCGGCCGGAGGTCGTGAAACTGGTGTCGTGGGCGGCGTCGAACGGCGACCGGTCGGAGAACGGCGATTACATCTACGGGAAGCGGCGGTTGCGCGAAATCGACAGGCGCATTCGCTTCCTGACCAAGCGGCTCGATCTGGCGGAGGTCGTCGATAGCAGCCGGCAGGAGAACGTCGATCAGGTGTTTTTCGGGGCGACCGTCGAGTATGGGACGGAGGACGGCGAGGTCCATACGGTGACGATCGTCGGCATCGACGAGGTCGATCTGGAGCGCGGGCATGTCAGCTGGATTTCGCCGATTGCGCGCGCGTTGCTGAAAGCGAAGATCGGCGATCAGGTGACGCTGCATACGCCGGTTGGGCCACAGGCCATCGACGTGCTCGATGTGCGGTACCCGGCGGCTGGTGGCGCGTAGCGCTCGGCCAGGTCGATTTGGCCACAGTCGCGCAATAGGCGGCGGTGAAGATAAAAAAGGCGCCGCAAGCGGCGCCTTTTCGATACTGCGGTACTGCGTGTTGCTTAGAAGCGGTGGCGGATACCAGCCGTCACAGCAACCTGGTCCTGACGCGTCGAAGCCGAGCTCAGGCCGTTCAGGAACGCGCCGATGTTGTCCGAGTTCGAGCTGACGTGCTGCCAGTTACCTTGCAGGTACACGTCGGTACGCTTCGACAGAGCGTAGTCCGACTGCAGGCTGACCGTGTTGTAGTTCGGGTTCACGCCGCCGCCGAAGTCGGCACGGGTGTACGTGTACGCGCCGGCCAGGCTGATCGCCGGGGTCAGAGCGTAGCGGATGTTGCCTTCAAAGTTCTGGAAGCGTGCGCTGTTGCCATTGAAAGCAACGCCGGAACCCTTACCCGATTGCGTGCTGGAAATGCCGCCACCGAGCGTGTCGCCCAGGTTCGTCTGCGTGTACACGAAGCCCGCCGTTGCCGGGCCGAACGTGTAGTTCACGCCGCCGCCGAACGTGCGTTGGCGACCAGCCAGGAACGTCCATTCGCCGGTTTGCGCGCCAGCTGCGGAAGAAGCCGGGCCGTTGCCGTTGGCGAACGCGCCGGCCGGCACGTCGTTGTTCAGTTGCAGGTAACCAGCCGCGAACGCCAGGGGACCCCAGTTGTACGACGCGCCGAAGCTGTACGCACGGTTGTTCGCGAATTCGCTGCTGTTCGAGAACGAGTACGTGCCGCCGAACTTGAAGCCCGCATAGTTCACGCTCGAGTACTTGATCGTGTTGTTGAAGCGGACCGAGTTGTTCAGGTTGTCGTTGTCATACGGGTGGGCCGCGATCGTGCCGCCGTATTGCGTGCCGGTGTTCGACAGCGGTGCAAGGTAGTCGACGACGCTGTCGTACTGACGGCCGAGGGTCACGGCGCCGTATTGCGTGCTCGACAGACCGACGAACGCTTGACGGCCGAACATGCGGCTGCTTTGGCCCGACGTGCCGTTGGCGATGTTGAAGCCGTTTTCCAACGTGAAGATTGCCTTCAGACCGCCGCCCAGGTCTTCAGCACCACGCAGGCCCCAGCGGCTGCCGTTG
Organism: Paraburkholderia caballeronis; assembly: GCF_900104845.1. Lineage (NCBI taxonomy): Bacteria > Pseudomonadati > Pseudomonadota > Betaproteobacteria > Burkholderiales > Burkholderiaceae > Paraburkholderia > Paraburkholderia caballeronis. Next base: position 1,232,883 of record NZ_FNSR01000001.1, read on the forward strand.
AGCGTGCCGCTCTTTTCCTGCCAGGCGCTGTGACCGTTCTGGTTGTTCGTGTAAGTGATGCCGGCGTCGATCAGGCCGTACAGCGTGACGCTGCTTTGGGCATGCGCTGCCGTTGCAAAAACGCCCGAAAGGGCCGCGACCATGAGAGTCTTTTTCATCTTTGTAAACTCCGAGAACAGGGATGGGTTTGGGGAAACCCAGGCTTGTAGAGAAACCGCTACGCAAGCGCAGCGAGAGGCGTAAATGCGCGTCGGATGGACTTCCCTCCGACAGGCGTGCCGGTTTCCGGACAGGCAAAGTGTAGAGAGACCGCTCGGGAACGGGGCATTCCGAAATCCGCAATAAAGTATTTCTATTGCGGAAATTGTTTTGAAATCGCGCTCAAGCCTTGCTGGTAAAGGGATCGAGCGGGATATCGAGATGGCGGTGCGAAGGTGTCAACCGATCAGCGTTGTGCGATTACTACAGCAAAGTTGCGTTCGGTAACAATCCGTCGCGACTAACGCGTCATTATTGCGGTGCAGGTAACAGATGATTGTGCCCCGCACAGTTAATATTACGGCACGCCGCCCGCTATACTTAAGACGCTGCTTTCCGAAGCAGACTTTTTCGTTGACGAAAAAGATCTCCAAACCTTTGTCAGCGCGGCCTCTAGCCGCGCTTTTTTTTGCTTTCGAACGGGCTGGATGTTTTCGTTCAGCGGCGACGCATACTGTTGCGGCACGCTGCGGTTTCAGGTTCCGGCAGCACGGTCCAATCTTCCATTACATAGTGACGGGCGTCCATAGGGGAACACAGCAGGTTCTGCCAGTGGTCGCCGTGCCACGAAGTGGCAGTGGCCGCTGCGCCGGTGGTGCCGGCGAACGATAACGCGGATGCATCGTTTCGCACGACCCAGGCCATCAGATGCCGCAGGGCAGTCAGCATGACTAATCTCCCGAATTACGCTGGATAGCAAAAATATTGAACTGAATGTTTTACTTTAACAACCGGTAAAAACACTTACGTTTGACACTAATTGTTACATTTAGCAAAACTTTCTTAAACTTCTATCCAGAACGGATAAGCGACAAACACGAAACCTGTTCGCTTTTGTGCATTTTTCGACGCGTCTTTTGATGCGTGCCGGCTTTATCGGCGTATCAGTGGAGGTGTTATAAAAAATTCGCTTGACTGCCGAAACTCGTTCCCCGTATAACAACAACACTGATTTTTCGGCCCGTTTGCGCATCCCGCGCGGCTCGTATTATCTGCTGGACCGAGAACAGTTTTTATCGGCGTACGGGTTTAAGCCCGCGTCATTAAAATCTCGAGGGAAACTGAAATATGGAAACCGGTATCGTCAAATGGTTCAATGATGCGAAAGGCTTCGGCTTTATCACGTCGGACGCCGGCGGCGACGATCTGTTCGCGCACTTCTCGGAAATTCGGGCCGATGGCTTCAAGTCGTTGAAGGAAAACCAGCGTGTTTCCTTCGACGTTAAGGTCGGCCCGAAGGGCAAGCAGGCTGCGAACATCCAGCCGCTGTGAAGTGACGCAGCGCGGGTGCCTCATGCGCCAGCGCCACTGCCACGAAGAAAAAGCCCCGTTCATCCGGGGCTTTTTTATTGGCGTCCGATCGGGCGAGCCGACAGGCGCATGTATAAGCAGGGTTCTCGACGCGGGCCGATTGATCCAGAGCGCCGCTGAATACTTAAGTGCTTAAAACCGCCCCCGCTACACTCTGCCGCCGCGCCGGAAGTGGTGCATACTTTGCCCGTTTCCCGCCTGTGGCATCAATCCGTCGTTCATGTCCGAATCCTTTCTTCCCAATACCGTCGGCGCAATCGATGCGCCGATCGCTTTCGTCGATCTCGAAACCACCGGTGGCTCAGTCGGCGAGCACCGCATTACGGAAATCGGCGTTGTTGAAGTCGTGAATGGGGAGGTGTCCCGCTGGAGCACGCTGGTCGACCCGCAGCAGCCGATTCCACCGTTCATCCAGCAACTGACCGGCATCACCGACCGGATGGTCCGCGGTCAGCCGACGTTCGAACAGGTCGCACCGGCGCTGTTCGAGCGGCTCGGCGGCAAGCTGTTCGTCGCGCACAACGCGAGTTTCGACCGCGGATTCCTCGGTGCCGAATTCGAGCGCATCGGTTTTCAGTTTCGCCCGGACGTGCTGTGTACGGTGCGTCTGTCGCGCGCGCTGTTTCCCGCGGAGAAAAGGCACGGCCTCGATGCGCTCGTCGAGCGTCACGCGCTGGTGCCGCAGGACCGTCACCGCGCGCTCGCGGACGCGGATCTGCTATGGCAGTTCTGGCAGCGACTGCACGCGATCGTGCCGCTCGACACGCTGCGCGCGCAGATCGATCGCATGACGCGCCGGCATCGGATCGCGGGCGACATCACCGACGATCTGCTCGATACGGCGCCGGCCGGGCATGGCGTTTATGCGTTTTACGGGGAGGGGGATGCTGCGCTTTACGTCGGACGCAGTGTCCGGGTGCGTCAGCGGGTGCGTGCGCATCTGTCCGGCGACCGCCGTTCGGCGCGCGAGCTTCGGCTTGCGCAGCAGGTGCGGCGCGTCGAGTGGCGCGAGACCGGCGGCGAAGTCGGCGCGTTCTTGCTGGAAGCGCAATGGATTGCGGCGCTGCGTCCGACGTTCAATCGTCAGCCGCGCGTATCGAGGAGCGACCCGACTTCGGCGCCGTGGCCATTCGACGGTGCGGTGCTCGTCGAAGAAATCGACGGCGCAACGGCGGCACGCCATTTCCACGCGATAGACGGCTGGTGTTATCTCGGCCAGGCCGGGACGGCCGCGGAGGCGGCGGTGCTGGCCGATCGGCACGCGGAGCGGCCGTTCGAACTATCGACGTATCGCATCCTTCGCACGCATCTCGCGCGCGGGTTGCAGGTGCAGCCGGTAATGCGCGCCGTGCCGGAAGGTGCGGCGATCACCACCGCAGCCTGAAAACCGGCAACCGCGCCGGCCGTTGCAGGGCGTGCGGATCAAGCCACGCCGCCGACTCCGCCTGATTCGCATACGTGCCCGAGCGCGCGGGTTAGCGCATCGGTGCGGACCGAGTCGTAACGGGTCAGCGATTTCCAGTTCGAGATGCTTCGTGCGACACGCGTCGGGCAGTCCGGCGCCGTGCGCATCGCCTGCACGCGAGCGAGCCCCGCGATCAGTTGAGGTGTCAGCCGGTCGAGTTGCGGCCGGATCACCGACGACAGATCGGGCGGCGGTCCCGCTGGCGGCTGCGACGCGCGCCACGTTTCGAACAATGCCGTCTGAACCGCGCTGTTCGCTTCGATCTGGTCGGCAAAGAACGTATGCGCGAACGACGGATCGACGCCCGCGCTGATCGCGCGCTTCTGCACATCGGCAAGCAGCGCCTGCTCTCTGACAGAATCGGTGATCGACCGGCGGTTGACCCACTT